>CAWJKE010000010.1:0-376425 GCA_963843455.1 uncultured Actinomycetota bacterium | reverse complement strand
AAGTACTCGACGGCGTGGAGGCCGCCGGCGCTGAGGACGCGGTCGTAGCCGATCCGCAGAACCCGTCCACCCTGTTTGCCATCTCTTGGACGGACACCGGGCTGTCGGGCACAACTGCGAGTCTGTTCAAGTCCACGGACGCCGGGGGCACATGGACGGTCGTTGCTCCCGAGCAGTGGGTGGGCTTTCCGGTCACCGATATCGCGGTGGATGGGGTGTCTCCCTGATCGTATACGCAATACAGTGGCGCGATATCGCCTGGGGCCCGTGCTCGGTCTCCCGCTCGCGCGACGGGGGGGCCACCTGGGAGAAAGCGGAGCTCAGGGGCCTCGCGCGGGGTCTCTGGCAGCTTCGCTTCGATCCCCGGTCCCCCGACACGCTCTATGCGTTCACGAGCTCGCTTACCAGAGCGCTGAGCCGGAGCACTCATCTCCATCGCTCCACGGACGGAGGTGCGACATGGGAGAACATCACCGGCGCGCTCCGGGGATCACAAGTCTTGAACCTCGTTATTGACTCCGGCCCCGGTGGGACGCTTTATGCCACGACAGAAGCCGGCCTCTACAAGTGGGTGCCTGTGAGCAAATAACCCGGGGCCGGAAGGGGGCGCGCCGTGCAATCCAGGTCCAAATTGATGCCAAGGGGTGCAGTCAACCGATGCCTGCCGGGGGCGGCTGTGGCCCTCATCGTCGGCCTGAGCGGTGTGTTAGCCGCGTGCGGCGGCTCAGAAACTCCCGCACTGCAATCCTGAATGTCAGAAAGGGAAGGAGAACGTCGTGGAGGGCAAAGTCATGCGGAGCAGAAGGGTCAACCGGTGGTTACTGGTCGCGGTGGTGGTGGTCGCCGCGGCCTCAGCGGTAGTGAGCGCGTGCGGCGGCGGGAGCAGTGATCAGGCTCTTTTCGATGAGTCGCTGGCGGCCTTTGCCTCCAACGATGTCGCCATGGCCAAAGAAGCTTACGCAGCCGATGCTGTTATCCAGTGGCCGGAAGGCTCCGAACCCGTCGCGTCCGCCGGCATCGATGCCATCAGCAAAATGGCAGCAGACTATCCGGTCGACCCCGTGCGGGTTGGAGACGCTACATTCAGCTATGTTCCGTCCGCCAAGGACATCGGACTCATGACCGGAGCCTACCAGGGCGCGCGGTATGTAGCCGCTCCAGTAACCGTGGGGCGTGATCTCTATATGGTGGTGGAAGAGATCCGTAACGGGAAAGTGGCCAATCAATGGGTCTCGTACATGTATCGCCAGACCCCGTAGGTAGCCCGCCGGTCAGGCGTCCATAGCGTGTCACTGAGTGCTACCGAGTGTCAGGTTGTAGCATAGAGATTTAGGAAGCCGCCGCTCCGCTGTCCACCACGTATCAGGGAGTGCTACTGAGTCCAATTGGCCCGGCCTCAATCGTCCATATTGTCCACCGGGTCCACCAGATATCACCTAGGTAGGCGTGCCAGAAGGCGGGGCTCGGAGGCTGAGGGATCGGATAACCGCCAAAGAGGGGGGAGGGGGGCCTCAGCCCCCTAGCGCTCGCCCGCGCGCCCGCCCTCCATGCATCTGGCCACAACACGCGCGGCACCGTTCATAGGACGGTACCGCCGTCGCCGTCCGTTTCAAAGACAGACAGTTCCATGGCCGGTACCTGACCCCTGTTGGCCGGATTGAGCACCAGCGCAACGCTGAGCGCATAGGTGCCGTTGGCCTGCTCGCCCAGATCGACGACCCTCCCGACCCGTCCCCGGGTCAGCAGGCGCACTCTCGGGCGGTCAAGGGGCTGACCAACGGCCGGAGGCTCGCAGACGACCCCCAGGTCTCCGTCGTTGAGGCTAACGAGGGTACCCGGCGGATAGAGCCCGATCATCTCCACGAAAAGCTTCACCAACACCGGATCGAAGTATGTTCCCGCGTTGGTGATCAGGTAACTCACCGCCTCGTGAGGAGTGAAGTTCTTGGGTCGATACGGTCGAGCGGTGGTGAGTGCGTCGTAGCGGTCGGCTATGGTCACTATGTTTCCGAAGAGAGAGACATGATCCTTTGTCTTGGTCGCGGGATACCCGCTCATGTCGTAGTTGAGGTGATGCTCGTAGGCCACGACAACCGCCCTCATGCTCGGCGCGCTCAACCGCCGCGCGCCAAGGACAGCACGGGCAGCAATGATTGGGTGTGTGCGCATCTCTTCCCACTCTTGGGAATTCAGAGGTCCAGGCTTGTGTAGCACCTCAGCGGACACTTCCAGCTTGCCTGCGTCGTGCAGGAACGCGGCAAGGCACAACTCTCCGAGCCTCGATTTGCTCAATCCCAAACGCTGTCCAAGGAACACCGAAAGGATGGCCACATTGGCCGAATGCGAGACCAAGTTGCAGTCGAACTCCTTGATCGTGGTCAGCGCGAGCAGCGATCGGGGGTCCTCGAGGATATTGTCCACGACGGCCTGTGTCACGTGTCGAGCCAGGCGCATATCGCCGTGTTCCGCACTCTCGGCTCTCGCCCGCAGCTTCTCGCCGACCTGCACCGCCGCTGCGTACGACTCCACGGGAGCGATTGCGTGAGAGCCGCCACCTGCGGTGTGGAGATCTGCGTCGATGTGTGCGACGCCCCGCCCGCGCAGAAGGGCGGTCAGCTCGTCCGGCCCATCGCCGCGTTCCCGAGCGAGGACCAGGGCACAATTCACCAACTCCGGTTCCGAGACGCCCGAATGGAAGGTGAGCGAATTGATCCCCCACTTTTCGAACACCTGTGTCAGAAAGCCAAATCTCTCGATCGTCAAAACGGAGGCGCGGACGCGCGCCGCACCCACGAAGACGCAGTGGCTATGGACACCGATCCTTACGGACCCCCCCTCCTCGGTCCTCGCGGCGAGTTGCGCGCCCAGAATAGAGCAGACCTGCCGCATCACCGCGTTCTCGGCATCGTAGTAGGCGGCCGTCCGGATGGCCGCAGCGAGATTGAGGGCCAGCAACTGGTCGTCGGGGGAGGACCGTACGGAGTGCGGCGCGTCGCTCACGAGTTACCTTGGGACGTCGTGGATGGTCGACTCTGGGCAGCTTGCGCTGCCGCTCGCCTGATTTGAGGATCGCCTGACCTAGCCGCCGCTTCGCGCGCGGAGTGGGCCGCCGGCCCGCGAACACGACCCAAGGCTAGGACGGCCGCGACGCGGAAAGCCAACGGCCGGGAGGATAGTAGACCCTTTCTCCAGGACCGGTCCAGCAGAGGGACCGCTCTCTCCTGAGCCAGCTCTGCGTAGGCCTCAAAGAAGGCTTCCATCTCCTCCGCCGTCAGCGAGGGAAAGTGGCGATCCCCGATATGGGCGAGTAGCGGCCCTTCCTGCCCCGGCCCCCCTTCGCGCCCAATGGCGCGGGCAGTCAGCGTGCGTACCGACGGATCGGGGTCCGATAGCGCCTGCACGAGACCTCTCAGAGCCGCCTGGCCACCCAAACGTCCAAGGGCGTGCACAACTTTACGCCTCACCCGCACGTCCGCATGCAGGAGCAATCGCTGCGAGTGGTCGGTCAGTCCCGTGTGCCCGGCATCCGCCGCCAACTGCACGGCATTTCGCACGACGTACCAGCGTGGGTCTTTGAGGAACGGCTCGAGGTCCCGCCAGGGCACTCCGGCCTCGTCCCCGAGTATCCCGAGAACCATCTTGCGGACGGTGCGATCATCGGCCTCGGCCAAGATCTCAAGAAGATACGGGAAGATCCACGGCTTGAGCCACCGAAGGAATCGTTCTATTTCCTCGCTCCTGTCCGTCCTGACCTGCCCGAGGTGTTGGAGGAGATGCTGGACATGATCAGCGGTGATGGCATCGATGGCAACCTGGCCGGCGAACCCAGGTGGGCACCAACCTTCGGCCTCCATCTGCCGCAGCCGCCCGAGCACGAAAGACGCTCCCGCGATGTCCTCGATGTCGAGAAAGGCCGCCACAACGGCCGTCAGCGACTGGGAGAGGACGACGTCCGTGGCCGTGATGGGGGCGTGGTCTGCTATCTCGAGCAGGACTTGGCTGAAGTCCGGAAGAACCAAGGACAGGCCGGCGACAGCCCGCTCTTGTTCTTCGATCTCTTGAAGCGAGAGCTTCAGACTCTCGCGGGTGACGTGCGTCGGCGTCACCTGGCCCATTTCCACATGCACCGGGCTTCCCTGGGACAACGCCGGGATTTGGGCTCCTTCTAGCCTACGTAATACCGTTTCTCGAAGAGCGTCGACCACCCCTTCCTGCAACATCTGCCCGCCGAGGAAGGGGTCGACCACCCGATAGTCGACATGACTGAGATCCCTTTCCCAGAGAGCTGTGACGAAATCGTGCTCCATGTCTGCCAGATCGTCGGCATGGGCGAGGCAATCCACCAAGGCCTCGATCTCTTCGACCTCGACGCCCGGGTACAGCGACAGGGAACGCACCCCGTCGCGAAACATCAAGAAAGCCAGATTGTCCCGACTGGTCTCATGCAAGTAGACAGTCTCCTCTTCAGAGGCCAGCGCGTTCTCATGCACCTCCAGGGCGAGCGTCCCCCATTGCTCGGTATAGCGGGCGGCCGCCGTGGACAAGTCGTCGAGACTCTGGCGCGCCGTGGGGTGGTCCGGTGGATAGAGGCGCAGGTCGCGGTACGCCCGATGGATCGAACTGCAGATGGCACTCGCCGCGACCTGCTGGGGAGACGTTGACGGACTTTGAAGCATTGGCCTGAGCCTTTCGAGGGTCTAGACAGTGTTCCTTTCGACCTTTCAGTCCGCGCTAGACCGCTCCGGTACCAAGCGCAGCAAAGCTGCAAGTGATTTGTTTGCATGATCTACGGCATATCCACGCAACTTTGTTGAAGCGGCCGGTGCGCCCGTCAACGCTGTTCTAGCGGACACCACGAAGACACCGGCGACAGCGCTATCCGTCAAGTTCGAGTATCCCTCCGCTAATTCGCGATACGGACCCTTGATGGCCTCGCGCCGCGAAGCTCATCCTGGTATGCCAATCGCATGGAATATCGGCGCGCAACACGGCAAAGATGAATCCCGCGCCGTATCACTGCCTATGGACTTCCCACGCTGCCCCTGGGAGTACACCCCGGGCTGGCAAGGGTTGACAGCAGCAGGGGATGGAGTCACCCGCGCAAGAACAGCCAATGCCCCCGGTAGGACTCGAACCTACGCACGAGGTTTAGGAAACCTCTGCTCTATCCCCTGAGCTACGGGGGCGACTACGCGGCGGATAGCCGGTGCGCCCATCAAGGGCAGCACCGCCGGGCGTCGCCACGGCCGAAGGATTTTAGCACCCTGGCTCTGCACGGCCCCGGTCTCCAGCAGGATTCGCGCCCCCGAGGCCGCACTTGTATACTGGCCCTCGCCCCCGAGCTACCGGGCGGGAGAGCAACACAGAAGCTACAGCACTTCCCTAAGCGAGGTAATCGTGGAATTCAAGGACATCGTCAAGAATCGCGGGTCCATCAGGCAGTACGAGGATAGGAAGGTCCCGGAAGAGACGATCCACGAACTCCTGGAGATGACCAGCTACGCCGCCTCGGCGATCAACCTGCAGCCCTGGATGATCAAGGTCGTATCCGACCAAGAGACCAAGGACAAGCTGTTCCCGGTCAGTTTCAACCAGAATCAGGTGCGCGCCTGCTCCCACATCTTCGTCTTCTGCGCCGACACCGACTACCCCGCGATCATCAGCAAGCTCGACGCGGCGATGGCGGCCGCGGGCGCCCCGGACGGCGTCCGGCAGATGCTGAATGAGATGGCAGCCAACGCGGCCAACGGCATGACCCCCGAGCAGCGCCTGCAGTGGTCCAAGGAGCAGGTCTATCTCGCCCTCGGCAACACCCTTAACGGAGCCCACTCCCTGGGATTGGGAGCCTGTCCCATGACCGCCTTCCAACCCCCGGAGTTCACGAAGATCCTCGACCTCCGCGAGAACCTGGTGCCGACGGTCATGGTCTCTATCGGCTACCCCGCCGAGCCGGGCATGCCCAAAGTTCGCCGTTCGGTGGACGAGATAGTCATCTAGCCGCAGGAAGACGAGAATGGATTCCGTTTTCAAGAGTATCTACTCCCGGGCCTGCATGGGCGCCGGGCTGGCGGCCCTCAGTGGGGTTCGCGCGTTTCTGCCGGTGGCCTTTCTGGCGCTTTACTCGCGTCTGGAGTTCGCGAGCGCTCCGATCCTCGACGGAACCCCGTTCGAGTTCCTCCAGCAGACCTGGGTCATCGGCCTGCTGTTCGCCCTGGCCCTGGTGGAGCTGATCACCGACAAGATGCCCCCGCTCGCTTCGACGCACCGCCAGATCATGCGCCCCATCAAGATCGTCTTCGGCGGGCTGGTGTTCGCCGCGGTCATGGCTCCCGACGGTTGGATCGCCATGACGGTCTGCGGCATCCTGGGTCTGGCAATCGCCGGTTTGGCGGAGCACGGCATCCACTCCATGCGCCCGGAATCCGAGATCGACACGACCCCATTCGTGCTGCTGAGCGTATACGCCGACCTTCTCGTGCTCATCGGCACCTTGCTGTTCGTGCTCGTGCCGTTGATCGGCGCCCTGTTCGCCTGCTTCATGTTCCTGTTCGTGTACCGGTTGCAGCAACGACGCAATCGCAAGCACAAGGGTCTGCGCATTCTCAAGGGATAGTCTGTGGACCGATGGTAAGACCATGAGCGCCGACGACGAAGCGAAGCTCGCGGCCGTTATCCGGGTGAGGGTCTTCGTCGACGGCCGGGTGCAAGGAGTAGGGTTCCGGGCAAACGCGGCTCGGGAGGCGATGCGGCTTGGGGCCAACGGTTGGGCCCGGAATCTCCCGGATGGGCGCGTGGAGGCCGTTTACGAGGGGACGCGGGGCGTTGTGGAGGAGATGCTTGCCTGGACACGCCACGGGCCGCCGGGGGCACGCGTTACCGAGGTGACCATCGACGACGAGGAGCCGAAAGGGGAGCGCGGGTTCAGCATCGCCTGACGTTCACCTTCCTGCCGTCGCCGCCGATCACCGTGTCTTAGCCGTCTAGGAACCAGCCCTTGGCGTCCGGCCCGGCCAGGTCGGCGAGCGTTGTCCTACTGAACACGTCGTCGACCACCTCGGCCGCCTTCATCCACATCAGATGGGTACGGCAACCCGGTTCGCGCGCACACCGCACGGCGACGCATGGCGATGGTTCTATGGGGCCTTCACAAGCCCTAAGAATCTCGGCCACCGTGATCCCCTCGGGAGGCCGGCCGAGCGAGAAGCCGCCCGCTTTCCCTCTATGGCTGTTCACGAATCCGGCCGCCTTCAGCATCACCAGAAGCTGCTGGACGTAACCGGGCGAAAGTCCCTCGGCTTCAGCGATGTCATGCTTAGTGAGGACACAACCATACGGGTGCGTGGCCATCATCTGCAGAATGTGGACGGAGTATCGGCCCCTGGTGGGGATCTCCATCATGGCCTTGGGCTCCGTTTCGCTTGAGGAACGCTCCTGGTGACTCAGACGGCACTGCGCGTCGAAATCAGCGATTGACAATCGCCATACTCATCTTATCAAAGCGATGCCGTCCGCCGAACGCCTTTGAGGCAACTTGGCCAAGAGAAAGACCGGCCCGGAAGGCCATGCCTTCCGGGCCGGTAGGGTCGCGTCAGTTGACGCTGAGTGCTACTGGGTGGGCTGGGTGATTGTCGCCGGGCGCTCACCGAGCGTCACGGTGAAGTTCATCTCTGTGCCATTCCGGTCGACAGTCAGCTGAACCTGATCGCCCGGCTTCTTGTCCCGTATAAGGGCGGCGAAGGTGCTCGGATCAGTCACATCCTTGCCATCGGCCTTGAAGATGATGTCCCCTTGCTGCATCCCTGCGGTGGCCGCCGGGCCGTTGGGCGCCACTTCGGTCACCAGGACACCGGACGAGCGAGACAGCCCGTACTGCTGCTGCAGTTGGGAGTCGAGCGGCTGGGGATAGAAGTAGATCCCCAGGTAGCCCTGAGTAACCTTGCCGGTGTTGATGAGCTGGTCGGCCACTGTTGTCGCCGTGAGCGCCGGGATGGCGAAGCCGATACTCACTGCCCCGGTCTGGCCCGGAGGTTCGTAGGCGACGTTGATGCCTATCACCTGTCCACTCGCGTTGGCGAGGGCGCCTCCCGAGTTGCCTGGGCTGATGGGGGCGTCGGTCTGGATAAGGTTGGTGTAAGCCGCGCCGACTCCCGCGATCCCTTCTCGGCGCTGAGGCCCGACACGATCCCGAGCGTTACCGAGTTCTCGTAGCCGAGTGGACTACCGATGGCGACGGCGTATTCGCCCACGTTCGGGCAGTTGGCCGACGAACTGTCGCGACCGGCAGATCATGCCTTGGGCTTCACCTTGATGACCGCGACGTCGGTCTGGGGATCGCTGCCGACGATGGTCGCGTCGAGTTGCTCGCCAGTCGGCAGCGTCACCTTCATGGTCGATACCGGATTGCGACTCACTGACCACGTGATTGTTCGTAATGATCATGCCGTCCGCCCGGTAGATCACGCCTGAGCCTTCGGCCGCGAACTGCTGTGCTGCTACCGAACCCGTTCCGTTGCCCGAGGTGGTCCCGGTGACCTTGATGTTGACCACGCTCGGACCCAGGATCTTGGCCACGGTCCACGCCGGGCTGGCCTCGCCCTGGGCTTGCACGGTGGGCGTCGTCGTAGCGCTAGAGGCATTGTTGGCACTGGGCGCCGTGGTCGCAGTGCTCCCGCTTGTCGCCGCGTGGTCCCCCGTCGCCTGAGCGTTGGATGAGTCGGTGCTCCCCAACGTGCCTCCGCAAGCGCTGACCAGCACCCCGATGATGACGACCGCGACTATGGCCGCCGTCAGAAGCGCAAGCCAGCGAGAGCGCGTCGACAGCGGACCCGTCGACCTTTTCGATGTGAACGTTCCCACTGCGATCCCTCCCGGAAGAAATGTGCTGAGACACTATGGCGCCGCATGATACCCGTAGGGGTGTAAAGAACCCGTAAGCCTGTTCACCTTATGATGGCCTTATCCTACCGGGTCTAAACTCTTCTCCTCCAGTGTACGGGGTATCATCGCGCCCACAAGAGGCGTTACGAAGGGTGAAGATGCGGGTCCTTCTGGTCGAAGACGAAGAGCGTTTGGCTACCACCATCGCCCGCGGATTGCGCCGCGAGGGCATGGCGGTGGACGTTGTGCTGGACGGCGCCGCGGCTCTCGACAAAGCGGCCATCAACAGCTACGACGTCATCGTGCTCGACCGCAACCTGCCGAAGGTTCACGGCGACGACGTCTGTCGCGAGCTGGTATCCCAGGAATGTCCGTCGCGCATCCTCATGCTCACCGCGGCCGGATCCATCAAAGACAGGGTGACCGGGCTCGACTTGGGGGCCGACGACTATCTGCCCAAGCCGTTCGCACTCACCGAACTGGTGGCCCGCATCCGAGCACTCGGCCGTCGCGCAGCGCCCGCCGTCCCCCCGGTGCTGGCCCGAGGAGACCTGACCCTCGACCCGGCCAAGCACCTGGCCCAGCGTGATGGGCGCGACCTGAGCCTGACCAAGAAAGAGTTCGGAGTGCTGGAGGTTCTGCTTTCCGCCGAAGGGCGGGTGGTGAGCGCCGAAGAGCTCCTCGAGAAGGCTTGGGACGAGAATGCAGATCCCTTCACCAATGTAGTGAGAGTCACCATCATGACGTTGCGACGCAAGCTCGGCGACCCGCCGCTGATCGAGACGATCGCCGGCGTCGGCTACAAGATATGAGCGGCGCCGAGGCACCCCCTGCCCCGCCGACCAAGCGCGGCATCACCATCCGGCTCAAGCTCACGCTCTGGTACGGAGGCCTCTTCTTCCTGGCCGGGGTCGTGCTCATAGCCACCAACTACTACATGGTGCGCAACAGTTTGGCCATAGCCCCCGAAAAGGCCCGGGCAGCGGTGGCCAAAGAGTTCGGGATCCCCCCGAAAGCCCTCGAATTCCGCCCCATCCCCGGAATCGACCCCGGCGACATGCAACGGTACATCACCATCAACGGCATCCCTCTGCCTGTCCTGCTCGACCAGGCGCAGCACGAGTTGAAACGGGAGGCCCTTCGCCAACTCTGGATCCGCTCGCTTATGGCATTGGCCATCATGGTGGTCTTGGTTTTCGGCATGTCCTGGCTGCTGGCCGGGCGCATGCTCCGCCCGCTTCATGCCATCACCAGCACCGCTCGGAGACTGTCGGGATCGACGCTGCATGAACGCATAAACCTGCGTGGGCCGCGGGACGAGTTGAAAGAGCTAGCCGATACCTTCGACAGCATGCTCGGACGGCTCGACACAGCGTTCACCGCTCAAAGGGAGTTCGTCGCCAATGCCTCGCACGAGCTCCGCACCCCATTGACTATCATCCGCACCGAGGTGGACGTGGCCTTGAGCGATCCGGACGTCTCACCCGAGGAACTGCAGGAGATGGGAGAGGCCATCACTGAGGCGGTGGATCGCAGCGAGGGCCTCATAGACGGCCTCCTCGTTCTGGCGAGCGCCGACGCCGACGGCAAGCCGGCGATGACCGATCTCGACCTGGCCGAGATCGCCGCGAACGAGGTGGACGTCTCGTCCGCCGATGCCGACGCTCTGGGGCTGCGGCTCGAGCTCGATCTGCAGCCGACCCCCGTTCGGGGAGACCAGGCGCTACTCGAGCGATTGGTGGGCAACCTCGTGGAGAACTCCATCCGCCACAATCTGCCCGACGGTTGGTTCAGCGTTAAGACCCGCATCGATGGCGACAAGGCCGTCTTGCAGGTGGCCAACGGCGGGACAGTCTTGCCCCCGGAAGAACTCGCACGGCTGTTCGAGCGCTTCTACCGGCCCGACCGTTCGCGCAGCCGCAAGACCGGTGGATTCGGGCTGGGGCTGTCGATAGTGAAGTCAGTGGCCACGGCACATGGTGGGGACGTCCAGATTGTGGGACTCGTCGAGGGCGGCCTGGAAGTCACCGTCTCCCTGCCCGCGGGGACACCGGTCGCGCCTACGCCAGACTGACGACGATCACAAAGAGACCGAGCGCCAGCGTGTAGATGGCGAACGGCCGCAGCCGGTGCTCGCGCAGGTATCGCATCATGAACCGCACCGCCAGGAAGCCGGAGATCGCGGCGGCGAGAAACCCCACCAGCAAGGCCAGGCCTCCGGTCCCCCCGGAAACTCCCACCAGGTCCTTGAGCTTGAACAGGAAGGCCCCGAGGATCGCCGGGATACTGAGGAGGAAGGCGAAGCGAGCCGCGGTCTGCCGTTCGAAGCCCAGGAAGATGCCGGCCGCGATGGTGGAGCCCGACCGGCTGAGGCCGGGAGCGATCGCGAGCGCCTGGTAACAGCCGACGATGAGGGCGTCGATCGGCCCCATCCTCTCCAGTGGCGCGCCCCGGCGCTGCGCCCGGGCGGCGCGCGCGGTGGCGAAGTCCGCCCCCCACAGCAGGCAGCTGGTCACCACCAAGAAGATACCGATCGCGGCAGTGCTCGAGAACAGGTCTTCGAAGAATCCCGAAAGAGCAGCGCCGATGATGGCCGCGGGGATGGAGCCTATCACCAGCCAGGCAAAGAGCCGCCGCCAGTATTTGACCTCCTCCCGGGTTAGGCGCTTGGGGGCGAAGAGCGAGATGGCCATCTTGCGCACGTCGCCGATGAAGTAGCCGACGACCGCGACCAGCGTGGCCACGTGTAGGAGCACGTCGAACGCCACGGTGGGAGCGGAGAAGTTGAACAGCTGGGGCACTATCACCAGATGGGCGGAGCTCGAGACAGGGAGGAACTCCGTCACTCCCTGGACTATCCCCAGTATGAGAGCTTCGAGGACCGTCAAATCGCGTCCTGTGACCTTTCGCCGCGCGCCTCGCGGACGACAACATAGCACCTGTTGGGGGGGCGGCCTCTCAGAAGAGCGAGGGCCTCCACTGGGAGAGCGCCCGGCCACCGAGGTAGACGGCTCCCACTGCCACGGCCGCCTTGAGCGCATCACCCAGAAGGAAGGGGACCAATCCCACGGCCACCGCTCGTTCCAGGCCAAGACCCGCGAACAAGGAGAGCCAGGGTACTCCGACCGCATAGATGGCGATGCTAGCCACGACTGCTCCCAGCCCCAAGATGAGAAGCCGTCTGACGGCGGAGCCGGACGACGCGCGGGTAGGTCCTGCGCCGGCCGCGCGCGCCGCCCATCCCATCAGGAAGACCGCCGGAAGGAACCCGACCAGGTAGCCGCCGGTGGGTCCGGCAAGCACGAGCACGCCGCCCAACCCTCCGTGGAACACCGGAGCACCGGCGGCCCCCAGAGCGAGATACCCGGCAACGGCGGAAACCCCCAGGGTGGGGCCCAGCATGCCGCCGATGAGTAGCACGGCCAAGGTCTGCATGGTCAGGGGCACGGGATAGAAGGGTACTGACAGCCAGGCCGAGGCCGCCAGGATCCCGACTCCGGCGAGGACGACAACGGCCTTCTGCGCCGTCGCGGAGCGAATCGCTTCTGCCCGCTGTAGATAAGGTCTCATCACATCATCCTTCCCGAGTTGCCCCGCCGCCGCAGTCTAGCCACGCTCGGCGGCCTCTGTCAAATACCCGCCGTCCGGCGCGGTCAGGCTCACGTCGCCCGCGAACACCTCCATCAGCGTCCCGGCGTCGCCCCTTACCAGCAACTGCCCCTCCTCTCCGACACCGGCCGCTTCGCCCGCGGCCAAGGGCTCCGATCGGTCTGCCCCGGCAAAGACTTCCACCTGCCGTCCGGCGAGCGCGTCCCGTCTGCGCCATTCGGCCAGAAGGCTGGGTACGGCGCCGGCCCGGTCCAACCCTGTCCACCAGATCGTGAGCCGCGCCAGAAGCGCGGCCAAAAGTGGCGCCCGCGGTACCGGATGCCCCAGGTGTTCCATCAGGGAGACCGGCACGGGCCGGCCCTGCCATTCCGCGGCCCTCTCCGGAGGCAGCGACCGCAAGAGTCCCGTGCTGCGGCTGTTGACATTGAGCCCTATCCCGGCGATAGCCCAGAGGATGCGGTCCGTGTCGGCAGAGGCCTCGAGCAGGATGCCGCACACCTTCCTTCCGTCCAACAGCACGTCGTTGGGCCACTTGAGCTTCACCTGGCCCTGAAGACCGAAGCCTTCCTCCAGGACTTCGGCCACCGCGACGCCGGTCGCCAGCGCCAGGAGATGACCCTGCGCCGGAGCCAGAGCAGGCCGCACGAGTACCGAGAAGGTGAGATCCACGCCCGGCCCGCTGACCCAGGTCCTGCCCAGCCGGCCGCGTCCTCCTGTCTGCTCGTCGGTCACGATGGTGGTACCCGATGGCGCAGAGGCGACCGCCCGCTTGAGTTCCGAATTGGTCGAGGCACAGACATCCAGGTACTCCAACGGCCGGCCGGCCAACCATGAAGATCCGGGCTCTGCCAGGCCGAGCAGCAGCGGCACCACAGCCTCCGCGCCGATGGGATCGTTACAGAGCGGAGACGACATGGGCGGGCCCGAAACCTGGGCAGGGATACCCTCCACACGCGGCGAAAATAGAGACCAAACGGAGGATAATCATCGAGGAAACCTTTCCGAACGATACTACATCTGGTATTTTGTGGCGTCCCTCGACTTCAGGAGTACCACGTTCGTGAACCAGCAGCCGAGCATCAAGAAGCGCCGCATCGGGACTCCAGCGTTCTGGATCCTCATAGCAGTCGGCGCCATCGTAGCCGTTTTCGTGCTCGCCATCCTAGTGGACTCGGTGGCCTACTACAACAAGGTCCACGCCGGCATCAGCGTGTCCGGTATCGACCTGGGAGGCCAGACTAAGGATGAGGCCATAGCCTCCGTCACCAAACTCGTGGACAAGGCGCGCAACAGCCCCATCACCGTCACCGGCGAAGACAAGACGTGGGAACTCGCGGCCGATGAGGTCGGGACGAGCATGGACACCGAAGGCGCCGTCAAGGCAGCCATGGCTGTCAGTCGCAGCAACGGCTTTTTCGGCGACATCCGCACTCGTTGGAAGCTGTACTTCACCAAGCAAGACCTTCCCCTCAACGGCACCGTGGATAGCGCCAAGATGGACGGGTTCGTCGCGGGGATAGCCAGGCAACTCGATATCGCCCCTGTCAACGCCGGGCTGGCTATCGACAAGGGCAAGATCAAGGTCATAGAGGGTCTGAACGGACAGGTGGTCGACCAGGCCGCTCTGTCCGAGAAGCTGAGCGCGCTGCTAGTGACCCTCCACAGCACCACGGTCGAAGTGCCCATCGTGGCCAAAGAGCCCGACGTCAAGGCCGAGGACAACCAGGCTGCCCAGCAGCAGGCCGAGACCATGATCAGCGGCGATGTGACCATCTCCGACGGCAGCAAGACCTGGAGCATCACGCCAGAAGAGATCGCCTCATATATGGGCTTCCGCTCGGAATTGAAGAACGGGGTCTCCACCCTCATACCCTTCATGGACACCACCAAACTACAGCCGATCCTCGAAACCATCGCTCCCGATGTGTTGAAGCGGGCGACCAACGCCTCCTTCGCCAGCGACGGCAGCAAGGCCTGGGTGGTGCCGGGCAAGAACGGCGAGCAACTGGACGCCGAGGCGACCGCTCAGGCCATCACCGACGCCACGCTCAAGCCGAACGGGCGGACGGTGAAGGTGGCCATCAAGGCCAAGGAGCCCGACCGGACCACTGAAGAGGCCAAGGCCATGGGCATCGAAACCGTGCTGTCGAGCTATACGACCGTGTATTCGTGCCCAGCTCCACGGCAGACCAACGTCAGGCTCGCCACCAAATACGCGACGGACGTGCTGCTGGCCCCCGGCCAGGAGTACAACTTCGACAAGCAGATCGGTCCGCGTACAGCGGCGCGCGGGTGGCAGTTGGCTCCCGGCATCGTCGGCCCCAACCAGTTGGAGGACGTTCTGGGCGGGGGTATCTGTCAGGTCTCGACGACCATGTTCAATGCTGCCGGCAACGCCGGCCTCAAGATCACAGAGCGCAGGAACCACTCGCTCTACATCTCTCACTATCCCAAGGGCCGGGATGCGACGGTGACCGGCGGAGGGAAGAACCTGCGCTTCGTCAACGACACCGATCACTACATCTGGATCCGGGGCTCTTCCAGCGGCGTCAAGACGACGATCACCATCTACGGGACCGATGACGGACGCAAGGGGCACGTGTCCTGGACCGTTGGCGACTTCTACGGCATCAAGCCCCAGACCAGCATCAAGATCTCCGACCCGTCGATGCTGGTCGGCAAGACCAAGGTCAGCGACAGCGGTCAGGTGGGCAAGTCGCTGAAGACTACCCGGGTGGTCACCCGCAATGGCAAAGTCATCCACAACGATGTTTGGACAAGCTACTGGCCGATGTACCCCAAGACTGTCTTGGTGGGAACCGCGACCACAGTCAGTACGACCTCGACAACGGCCGGCCCGACCACAACCCTCCCGCCGCCCGGCCCCTGAGCCTGGCAGCCCGGGGCTGATCACCTCGGCCTGGCGCGGAGGAATAAGCCTCTGAGCGCGGGGCGGCGGCCGTAGGGCCGCCGCCCCGTTTCACATCCCGGCAGCGTCACCCGCCCCGCGCGCCGCGGTCACAGCCTCGTCGCCCGGGGCCCGCGCATCGTGGTCCCGGCTGCTCAAGGCGGCTGCCGGCGAGGCCGATATCCCTGGTATGAGTCCTTCGACCACAGCCACGGACCCGCGGCCGCCTACCCGTGTTGAAGTCGGATCCCTGGCCCGGCAGGCCGCGGATCTCGACGCTTCCGCGTTCGCCGATCTCTACCGACTCTACTCCTCCCCGATATCGCGTTTCGTCTCGTCTCGCGTCACGGGCCCGCAGGAGGCGGAAGACATCACCAACACTATCTTTGAGAAGGCCTTCGCCGCTATCGGGCGCTACGAGCCCTCCCCGGCCCAGTTCTCCACCTGGCTCTACACGATCGCGCAGAACACGGTCATCGACCACTACCGCAAGAAGAGACTGCCCCAGGTCGACGACCCCGAAGCCCAGCTCTTCGCGGTCACCGACCCGGACGAAGGCCCCGAAGGGAGCCTACTCCTCGACGAGCGCCGCCGGTTCCTATACCAGGCAGTCATGCAACTCACCCCCGAGCAGCGCCAGGTGGTCGGCTGCCGGTTCTTCTTCAATCTGTCGGTGCACGAAGTCGCGCAGATGACGGGAAAGACGGAGGGAGCAGTAAAGGCGCTTCAGTTCCGCGCCCTCAAACGGCTGCGGCATATGCTCGCTCCGGAGTGGGCTGAGGCTTAGCCTTCGTCTATCTGATAGTAGGCATCGCCCGCGCAGCCGCGGCAGAGAGTCTCGCCCTCCACCTCGATGTCGCGGCAGTCCTGGACCGTCTCGCCGCACACGGCGCACTCGACACTGCGGACGGGACGCCCGGGCAGATCCTGTAGCGGGATCTCGATGGTCACCGGCGTGCAACTGAAAAGATCCTCGTCGGCCCAATCCTTCCAGAGCACAAGCGGATCGTCCTCGCGCCGCGCGTGGGGAACTTCCTTCCGAGGCGCCAGCCGCACCGCCCCGCCGGTCGCCAGATCCACGAAGGTGGCGGCCATCTTCCCGTAGTCCACCCATTTGAGCCGCCTGCGCCCGAGAGTGACTCCCGCGACCACGCCCACGGCGTCGCTGGCACAGCGATCCATCTCGACGTACACCACCAGGTCGCGGTAGGAGCGAGGCTCCTCTATCCCCAGCGACCGGCAGCCGTAGCGGGCCATCCGGACCCCCATCACCATCCCGTGGCAGAGATGGCCGTGGTAGACCCGAGCGTCGGCGAGATCCTCTTCGAGCGTGCGCATGGCATCGATCCTTTCCTGGAGAGGAGCGAGTATAGCCCACACGATTGATATCCTGAACAGTAGGCAACTCTCGCCGCCACGACCACTCCGTCACCTGGGGGCCGCGCAGTGAAGACCATCGATTTCGAGACCCACTTCGCTACTCAGAGCTGGGTGGACGCGTTATACGCGAACGAAGGCTATCCCCAGTTCCGGCACGATCCGGTGAGCAGGAACCGCCGTCTTTTTTACTTCCCCGGCGGCGGCGAGCCGTATGGGGACGTGATCATCGACAAGCTGCTCGAGCTCGGAGCTCCCCGCCTGAAGCTCATGGACGAGGCGGGCATCGACGTCGCCGTGATCTCGCTCACCTCGCCCGGAATCGAGCGCTTCGAACCGACCCAGAGTGTCAAGCTGGCCCGGGAAGCGAACGACGCGCTGGCAGAGGCGATCGCCGCTCACCCCGATCGCTACCGCGGCTACTGCGCCCTTCCCATCCGCGATGTGGACGCAGCGGTGAAAGAACTGGAGCGGTCGGTCGCGGATCTGGGTCTCATCGGCTGGAAGACGCACTGCAACTACGGCGACACCTACCTCGACGACAAGCGCTACTGGCCGATCTTGGCGAAGGCGGAGGAGCTGGATGCGCCTATCTATCTCCACCCCACCATGCCCAAGATGGAAGAGCTCCGCACCTACGGCGTCGCTCTGGCCGGCCCGCCGTTCGGCTTCGGTGTGGAGACGGCGCTCGTCATGTACCGGCTTGTCCTCAGCGGGGCCTTCGACGCCTTCCCCAAGCTCAAGCTGGTCCTCGGGCACTACGGGGAGTTCCTACCGTTCCTCATGGCGCGCATCGACTGGGCCTACAATCGCCCGCATGTGGTCGCCGACACGGGCGCTACTCCGCCCCTCAAGCGCAAGCCGAGCGATTATCTGCGCGAGAACATGTGGGTATCCACGAGCGGGAACTATCTGGCGGCCGCCTTCAACTGCACGAGGGACGCTCTGGGAATGGACCGCATCCTCCTCGGAACCGACCACCCCTACGACAGCATGCGCGAGTGCATGGACTTCCTGGGCAGCCTGAAGCTGAGCCAGCCAGAGCAGAGCCTGCTGTACGAGAAGAACGCAGCAGCCCTGGGTGTGAGCCTGTAGAAGACGCGCCCGGACTGCGCCGACGGCTACGCTCCGGCCGGGGGCTCCACCGGCGACTCGGCAGGCACCGGGTCTTTCCAATCGGCAAAATGGCGCTGGAACACCTGATCGAGCACCTCGCCGGCCTCGGCTGCCAGAGCTTGATAGCGAGTCATGAGATCCCGAGCCTCGGGAGTGATGTTCGACCCGCCGCCCAGACTGCCGCCGACGCTGCGGTCCAGAAGGGGGAAGCCCAGCCGCTGCTCGGCGGCGTGGAGGATGCGCCATGCCTTGTTGTACGACATGCCGAGCTCTTGGGCTGCCTTGCGGAGCGACCCGTATTGCTCGACTCCCGCGAGCAGACGGGCGGGCCCGTCGCCGAACGCCCTCCCTCGGTAGTCGAGCCATATCTTGTAGTCTAGACGCACGTGGCTCGCCTACGCGCTGGGGGGTTGGTTGTCGACCGCGGGCGGGGCGAGCGGGGCCTCCGCGCCGCTGTCGCCCGGTGGCGCCGCGCCTCCCGGTGGTGCGTTTGCGGTCGAAGGCTTCGGTGTCGCGCTCCCGACTGGAGCGGCTACGAGGGGCGACAAGTAGGTCTCGGTGCCGCAGTAGGGGCAGCGGACCAGCCCCTTACCCGCCAGCTCCAGATGACCGCCACAGTTCGGGCACGTCCCGTCCTTGATCTGAGCGGCCTCGGCCGATACCAGCTCACCCTTCTCCCAGTTCACATAGCCCCGAAAGAGGTCCTTGCCAATGATGTCGTAGATGTAGTCCCGCACCTGGTCGCGGGTCAGGTCTCCCTCGATGGCCAGGTCGGCGATCCCGACCTTGCCTCGAGTCATCACCGAGTTGAGGATGGCCCTCTCCTTGTCGGCCTTGCTCTCGGCCTTCACCTCCCCCCTGGAGGTCAGGAGAAGATAGATGCCAACGGCCAGGAACGGGAGCGAGAAGAACACGAACCCCAGGGCGACCCCAGTGCTCCGTGCCCCGGACGCCAATCCGGCCGCCAGCCAGGCATCGATGCCCAGGCTCACGATTATGAGAACGATCCCGATTATCCTTGAGCGCATCTCGCCCCTCCTGGCTCGCCGCTATCCGGCCCCGAAGCCGCCTCCGCCACCGCCTCCGGAAAAGCCGCCGCCAAAACCGCCTCCGGAAAAGCCGCCGCCAAAGGCTCCACGGCTCGAGCCGGTGCTCGACGGAGCCGAGGTCAGCACGCTCGACACGTGCCCAAGACTGTTGAACAGCCCATCCGAGATCGTGTCGAGGCTGAAACCGCCTCCGGGAAGACTCGAAACGCCTCCACCGACCCCGCCCCCCAGACCGCCCATTCCGATAGGACCGGTGTCGACAGGGCCTCCTCCCATGGGAACCGGGAGGAAGATCGGCGGGTGATACCAGGTCGGCGGAGGAACGTTCAGGCCTTCGAATCTGCGCACCCATTGCCGTTCGACGCCAAAGGCGATCGCGTAGGGCAGGTACTTGTCGAAGTTGGCCCGGGCCGACTCCAAGTCCTGGAAGCGGGTGAGGTCGTGCAGGTAGTTGCGGAATGCCTCCCACTTACGCTGCTCTTGCGCTCCGGTGGCAGTCCGCTGCGGCATGAAGGGAGCAAAGCACCAGACGATGATCACCGAGATGATGCAGCCGAACAGGAAGTAGCCCCAACCGCCGATATCGGCGAAGGCGAAGATGGCAGTCAGCACGCCGAGCGTGACGGCGAAAAGGAAGCCGTAGCCCAGCCACCGGGCGCGCACGCTCTTGGGATTGCGGAAGAACAGTCCTGCCGTCACTACCTCGTCGTAGACCTGCCCAACGATGGGTTGAACGTGGGTGTAGAAGTGATTGCGCAGCTCCGTGGTGGTCACCTGGTCGGGGTGGCCGCCGTCGAACAGAGAGTCGGCGACGCTCCGCTCGAAACCCTTGAGATCGTCGAGAGACTTGGTTCGGGTGAAGATGGTCTCCGGCCGCGCGTGGCTGCCGTCGTCCTTGGTGTCGGTGATCTCCAGGTAGCCGCGTCTGGCCAGATCGACGATCGTGGCGATGACCTCTTTGGTGTCGACCTTCTCGTCGATGAGCGCGCCGACCAAGCCCGGAGACAGATTTGACGGAGGCTCGCTCACGTAGCTCGCATATGCTTTGGACGGTTCGTCACGCCCCCTGCGTCGCCACATCAAGAACATCCCCAGGAATGCAAAGATGGGAAGAGCAAGCCCTACCTTGGGTAGCAGAAAGGCGCCGACGCGGCGGGTGGTCCACGTGTAGTTGACGACGTCCTTGGGGAATCCGATCACGATCCAGAACTGGGTGTATGCGGGGATGTCCGCGGCTTCGTAGACCATCGTCGATGGCGCCGGGGACGTCACAGTCGTCTGCACCGAGTCGCCGGTCAGAACGGCCTGGGTCATCTTGTCGGCGGGCACCGAATCCGGCAACTTGACCGTCACCCTGGCGGCGCCGATGGGCACCGGGGTTTCGGCGTCGAACGCATACCAGCGCACCTCGTCACCCTGGTCGAAGAACATGACGACGCTGTGGGCCACGTAATGGAACGTCCACGTGGCCGAGGTGTCGGTGAGGTCGAAGTTCACCTGGATGATCTTGCGATTGCTCTGCGTGGCCACACTGAAAGTACCCGGTCCGTCGCCCTGGGGCAGCGCTTGGCCGTTGGCGTCCAAGACCTGGATATCGGTCATGCCTTCCATATTGTCGGTGGGGATGGAACGGGTTACGTAGTGGAAGTTGCCGGTGAAGTTGAACGTGACCTTCTCGTCGACGACCGCGTTGCCGTTCTGCAGCACGTTGAGCGTCGCGTCGAAGTTGTCGATACTCCATTCCTTCGCCTGTGCCTGGGCCGGGGAGGCCAGCAGGACGAGCGAAGCGGCAAGAGTGCACAGCAAGACCAGCAGGCCGGGGCCGACGACGCAGCCCGGGAACCTCGGCCGCCCCTGGAGTGTGGTGCGGCGCGAAGACATCACTTTTTGTCGTCCTCGGCCTTCGGGGCGCCCTCTTCGGCTGTGGCTTCGGGCGCCTCGGCGGCGGCAGGCGCGGCGGGGGCTGCGCCACCCATCTGGTTCCCGCAAGTGGGGCAGAATTTGGAGTCCGCAGGGACGGTGGCACCGCAGTTCGAACATTTGGCCGTGCCGCTCAGGTCGTGGCCGCAGTTGGGACAGAACTTGCTGCCGAAGGGAACGTCCTCCTTGCAGTTGGGGCAGCGCACTTTTGGCTGCGCCCCGCCGGCCATTGCCTGCTGCAGCATCCCGGGGATCATCATCCCTAGGCCGGCGCCGGCGCCCAGGCCGAGACCGGCGGCCGCGGCCGTCCCGATGGTGCTTCCGCCGCCTCCTTCGCCTTCTCCGCCTGCGCCGCCCGCCCCGCCTGCGCCTCCTTTGGCCAGGTCGCCGATGGCCTGCGCGGCTTTGAACTGGAAGTACCGGTCCATGCCGCCCACGGCTTCCATGCCGGAGCGCTCGTCGATGCGCTTCTGCACTTCGTCGGGCGGCGTGATGGCGTTGATGACAAAGTCCACCATCGCCAGGCCGTACTGGGCCAGGTCATCGCGGATGCGCGCCTTGAGACCCGCGCCGAGCTCGTCGAAGTAACGGGGCAGGTCGAGCACGGAGTCGAGCGTCTCGCCGAGGATGTCGGCCAAGCGGCCGATGATGACGCCGCGCAGGAAATCCTCGATCTGATAGTTCGTGAAGATACCCCTGGTGCCGACGATCTTGACCACGAACAGCTTGGGATCGGTGATCTGGAACGTGTAGATCCCGTTCGCGCGCAGCCGGATCATCTTGAACTCGGAATCCCGGAACAGGATGGGCTCCGCGGTGCCCCATTTGAGGTCGGTGAACGTGCGCTGGCTGACGAAGAACACCTCCGACCGGAACGGAGTGTCGCCGAACAAGGGCGTCGTGATCACCGCCGTCAGCAGGGGGATGTTCTGCGTGGCCAGAGTGTGCCGGCCCGCTCCGAAGACGTCGTATGCCTTGCCGTCGCGGAAGAACACCGCCCACTGGTTCTCGCGGACGATCAGTTGCGAGCCCACCTTGAACTCGCCCGAGCCCTGCTCGGGGATACGGTGGACCATCTCTGCACCCTGCTCGTCGACGAACTCGATGAGGTCCATCAGTGCCATCGATTACCTCCCTGCTCCGGTGATGAGATGTTCCCGCTCGGAGAACTGGGTCCCCAGCGCCTCTATCTTGTCTTCTAGTATGGCGAGGTCGCTCTTGAGAGAAGGGCTGTCCGCGCTGAGCGCCGCAGCGAGGGTCTCGATCTCGCCGGCGCCCGTGGTGAGTTGCATGTCGAACTGGTAGAGCTGGTCGAGCACGGGCTCGTCCACCTTGTCGGTGTCGAACAGGCCCGCGTGTCCATAGTCGGCGTACCGGATGCGGTCGGTCACCGCGCGCAGCTTGCGCATAGTGACGTCGATCGGCCCCAGTTTCTCCAGATCGCCGCGATTGACCAGATCGAGCTTGACGCCGTCGAGTTTGGCCACCACCGAGTCGAGACGCTCCGCCAGGTAGAGCCTCTGGGTATGGTCGGCCTCGCGGCGCAGCTCCTTCTCCTTATAGCCTTTGTACCCTGGGATGTGCTCGGCCATCCGCTCGAACCAGTTCTTGCTCTCCTCGATACGATCGTCTATCCCAGCCACCGTCTCCCCTTTCTTCTCGCCGGCGCCCCCGCGCCGTGCCGCGACTCTACGCTACCAGACCATCGAACTCGCGAAGAAGCAATCTCCAGTTGGATTCGTGGATATAGCGAGGATCCCAGACGGCCGGAAGAAACACGAGCTCCTCCTCTCCCGGCTCCAGGCACAGATCGGCCGCACCCAAGTCGCGCGCCTCTCGCGCTTCGATGGCCATGTACACGAAACGGGCCAACCCCCACGCCTCTTTCCGCCCGATGAGCACGGGAGAGACGGTCTCGAAACCGGGTGCGTCGGCGTCGCGTGAACCGTCCTGCCCGGCAGGCAGTGAGGATACTCCCGGCAAGGCCTCGGCCAGGACGGGCCACCGGCCGGGCTCCGCAGGCGCACCGGACGCGAGCTGGAGTAGAGGCTGCACCTCGGTGAGTCTCACCCCGACCCGCTGGACCACCGATCGCATCATCGAGAAGGCAGGCACGTAGAGATATGCCGGACCGGGGGCCGCCACCCTGCGGATGTGCTCCCAGATCGGGTCGTCCGGAACGGTGACATCCGGCGACAGCCGCCAGACCGCGAGATAGTGGGCCGGCCCCGACACCGCAAGCTCAGTGGTGATCGCCGCGGTGAAGGCGGCAAAGGGGATGAGTCCGGTCTCTTCCACTTCGTGGACCTGGCCACAGCCGGGGCAGACGAACAGAGCCGCCTCGTCTCCTCCCGCCAAAGAAAGCCCGCAGTGGGTACAGAGCAAGGGGATCAGATCAACTGGAAAAGGGCTCGTGGTATTCCACCTTCCCGCCCCTGGGGGACCTGAGCACCAGTAGGATCGCAGCCACACACACTATAACGGCTGCGAACACGGTTGGCACGCGGGCGCCGTCTACCACCGAGCCCAGCCACAGGGCAAACACGGCGACAGCGGCTAGGGCGGCCACCCTGCGGCCCAGGGATGGCGTGAACCGCCCGTCGGCGGCGGGCGCGACGGCGGAGTTGATGCTGCCATCGTAGCCGTTCACCACGATCCGGTAGGAACGATTTGCGGTCTGATAGTCCACGAACCAAAGGGGATAGTAGAGCAGGGTCAGAGCCTCTCTCAGGATGAGCATGCGGCTCTGGGAGTCGGCAACTCCACTGGGCGACCTAAGGGCCAGCTTCCTACCACGCGCGGCAATCTCGGCGGCGCCACCCGCCGGTTCCATGACCGTCGAGGAAGGGTCCACCTCGCCGGCAACGAGGGGAAGGAGCAGTTCCCGTCCGCTGAAGCGGGGACGCGTGGCACTGAGCGCATCAAGGTCGCAACCCGCCTGAAAAAAGCGCCGCTCCTGCAAGTGGGGCTCTTCGAAGGGCTCCTCGGCGAGCGCGAGGTCGAGCCGCTCGTTCCCCTCCGTGTCGCTGACGAGATAGGACCGGGTACGGAGCTTAGTGCCGGACTCCCAGCCGGCGACCAGGGCCTTGTGCTCCCAGATAGGGACGTGCACGAGCTGGGCCCGCGTCAAGGGGACGTCGCGAGCTTGGCGGGCGACACCCGGATAGTCCCCCAGCCACGTCCCGGCGGCGGCAAGCGCCTGAAGCCGGTCGATCTTCTGGGGGAAGAGCCAGCGGGAGAACCCTCCGGCGCTCCGCGTGAGCACCCGGACGCCGCAGTGCCCGCAGAGGAGTATCCGGCGACCGGCCCGTACGCTGAGCGGGCCGGCGCACTGAGGACAGGACAGCGAGTGGAGCATCTGCTCCTCGGCCGGCGGGCCGCTGTCCGTGGCCGGCGCGTGGCCGACCGCGGCTGCCTGGCCACTGGGCCGTTCCCGCCTGAGGTTGGACCCGCAGAAGGGGCAGACGGCCAGATCGGCGTATCCGGGCAGGCTCAGGGGAGCCCCGCACTGGGGGCAGGTGGCGACCAGGCTGTTGGCAGACGATTCGGACATCCTGCTAATCTATCGGCCGTGGCGGCCCATAATCTTGAATCCCTTCGCGGCGCACCCACAGTGGTGGCGGCCGATCTGGACGGGACCCTTCTCCCCCTGCTGCTCGACGGCAGCCAGGGGCTGACGCCGCTCACCATCAAGACCGTGCGCACGCTCACAGGACTGGGCATCACCACCATTCTCGTGACCGGGCGGATGTTCAGCTCCGCGGCCGCCTTTGCCACCCAGCTCGGCCTGACCGGACCGGTCGCCGCCTACCAGGGAGCGCTCATCCGAGACGTCGCGACCGGCCGGCTGCTGCACCACGACCCGCTCCCGCTCGACCTGAGCCGAGAGATCCTCGAGTTCGTGGAGCCCGAGCACCTCTCGGTGAACCTCTACATCGAGGACCAGTTGTGCGTGGAGAAAAGAACTGAGGCGGTGGACCGCTACGAGCTCCTGTCGAAGATGAAGGCCATCGTCGTGGGAAGGTTGCTCGACCATCTCGATCAGCCGACCACCAAGATGGGAATCGGCGGTCCACCGGCTGCTCTGGACGCCCTGCAATTCCGGCTTCGGGCGCACTTCGGCGAGCGCCTTATCGCGGTGAAGACCTGGCCGTTCTTCCTCGAGATCACCAACCCCACGGCCACCAAGGCCCGGGCGCTGCAGATCCTTGGCGAGCATCTGGGTTTCGAAGCAGCGGACGTTCTGGCGTTCGGCGATTCCTACAACGACGCCGATATGCTCTCTTGGGCCGGTACCGGGGTCGCGATGGCAGGTGCGCCGCCCGAGGTGCTGGCAGCCGCCGACACCACCTGCGGGCCGGTCGAAGACGACGGGGTCGCCCGCTATCTGATGGGGCAGCCCTGGTTCCCGGTCGCCGACTGACAGTCGCCTACGCGAACCGCAGCAGCGCTCCGATGCCACCCATCTCGTCCAGCGCCGGGATCTCTTCGGCCACTTCCACCTGGCTTCTCCGGAGTATGGCCAAGCGGACCAACTCCCCGACGGCGTCGGCTACCGGCACCGGAGCGCCGCCGCACCTTGGGCAGTGCTCCACAGCGATGAGACCGGCCCAGTCGCAGTCCGGGCAGCTCCATCCCGGTGGGCGATAGCTCCGGTCCACCACCATCGTCCGGATCTGACCGCGATCGAGGCCATCCATGACCTCGTCGAACCCGGCGGCGCCGCGGCCGTTCGCTCCCAGGCCCTCCCTGATGCGCCCCACCAGTTGCACCAGTTCCCGCTGCCGCGCCTCGTTGGCGGCGGCCCGAGCGCTCACCAGCATCTGGCTAGGCGTGATATTGGCGTCGAAGGGGATCTCGGCGACCACCTTGGGGACGACGGGCGGAGGGAGGGCGCGCCGGAACCCGCTGGCGATGTCGTGCTGGGCGCAAAGCACGACCCGTCTGACCGCCGACCCTTCCAGCCATTTGGCCAGCGCTCCGGCGACTTCCTTGTAATGGAGCTCGACGAGCGCGTCCTGGCGGGCGGCTGCGAAGTACTCTTTGATAGACAACTCTCCCGTTTCGCGGTCGCTCGTCCGGAGCCACGGTCCGGTGAGATCGTCCTCCTTGGCCACACCCCATTCGTCCACCAGATAGAGACTCGATTCGTCCCGGCTCACCCGGGCCACGATGAACGGCTCGAGCAGAGAGAGGGCGTGCACCACAGGCCTCACGTAGGGAGACGGCTCCAGCACCACCCGGTTGACCAGCCGAAAAGGTAGCTCAATGCGCTGGTACAGCCCACCCCCGCCATCCGCGAAGAGGGCCAGGCCCTGTGTCCTGGGCGTCAGATCGTATTGAAGGACGGCTAGGACCTCCTCCAGTTCGCTGTCGAGGACGTGCTTCTCGTCTCTGGACAGACCCCGCTCTTGCGTCAGGCGCGTGAACTCGCTGTTGAGGAAGGTGGGGGCGAACTGCCGCCAATCATCCAGGCGGCTGGTGGACAGAGTGACCGTCAGGAACGCGCCGCGGGGGGCGCGGGCCGCAGCCAGGTCGCGCAACTTCTCGGTGGCGCCGGCCAGGCTGTCGATCATGACTCACCACCTTGCTCCTGGGCATTCGCGGCCTGCTGATCGTGCATCGACTGCTCGCGCCTCCATCTCTCCTCGCGCTCCCGGAACTTGTCCGCCACGCCCGACTTGCCCTTGTCGTGAGGCATGTCCGCGACGTTCAGCGTGCCTGGATCGGAAAGCGCTGCCTCCATCTTCTGGGTGGGGGTGATGGGACGTCCGCTCGAACGCCCGACCTTCTTATCCGACATGGTTTCCCCTTTCGGTCCCTTGGAAGGTATGGCCTGCGTCACGGAGCACCATGATTCTTACATACCCGTGATAGAAACGGAGCCAAACGGGGGAAGTCCCGCTCGAGCACGGCCGGTTGCCATCTTTTTCCGCAAAGTCCTATTGTGGTAGGTGACCAGCGTGATCGAAGGCACCCGGCGACGCAAGGAGTCTTTCTATGGAGGACATGGAAAAGCTGGGAACGTTCTACCTGGGCCGCGAATACGACCTGTCGACAAAACAGACGGGCGGCCTGCTTCTTTACGACTCCAAGGATCTCGTGACTCATGGGGTCTGCGTGGGGATGACGGGTAGCGGAAAGACCGGCCTCTGCATCGGGCTACTCGAGGAAGCGGCCCTCGACGGCATCCCGGCGATCGTGATCGACCCCAAGGGTGACGTTACCGACCTGATGCTCACCTTTCCCGATCTGCGCCCCGAGGATTTCCTGCCCTGGGTGAGCACGGAAGAGGCGGCCAAGAAGGGGCTCTCGCTGGAGGACTTCGCCAAGCAACAGGCAGAGACCTGGAAGCAGGGGCTGGCAGAATGGGGTGAAGACCCCGCGCGTATCGCCCGTTTGAAGGCTGCGGCGGACTTCACCGTCTACACTCCCGGGTCGAACGCCGGCCTCCCGGTGAGCATCCTCAAGTCGCTGGCCGCCCCGGCGCCTGCGATTCGAGCCGATGAGGAGGCCATGCGGGACCGGGTAAGCACGGCGGTGACAAGCCTGCTGGGGTTGCTCGGCATTGCCGCCGATCCCATCCAGAGCCGAGAACACATCTTGCTCTCCAGCTTGTTCACCGCGGCCTGGGCCTCGGGCCTCGATCTGAGTCTCCCCAGCGTCATCCAGCAGATCCAGAAGCCGCCGTTCGTCAAGGTCGGCGTGCTCGATCTGGAGTCGTTCTACCCTGCCAAGGACCGTCTCGATCTGGCAATGCTGATGAACAACCTTTTGGCCGCTCCCGGGTTTCAGAGCTGGCTGGAAGGCGAGCCCCTGGATATCGGGCGCATGCTGTTCACCCCCGAGGGAAAGGCCCGCGTCTCCATCTTCTCCATCTCCCATCTTTCGGACGCCGAGCGGATGTTCTTCGTGTCGATGCTGCTCAACGAAGTGCTGGGATGGGTGCGGGCTCAGCCCGGCACCGGCAGTTTGAGGGCCATCGTCTACATGGACGAGATCTTTGGCTTCTTCCCCCCGGTGGCCGAGCCTCCGTCCAAGAAGCCCCTCTTGACCCTGCTCAAGCAGGCCCGCGCTTTCGGCGTGGGCGTCCTGCTGGCGACGCAGAACCCCGTGGACCTCGACTATAAAGGATTGGCCAACGCCGGCACCTGGTTCATCGGCCGCCTGCAGACCGAGCGCGACAAGGACCGCCTGCTCGAGGGGCTGGAGGGAGTGGCGGCAGGCACCGAAGGCGGCTTCGACCGCCAGAAGATGGGAGAGACCCTCGCCGGCCTCGGCAAACGGATCTTCCTCATGTACAACGTGCACGAAGACGCGCCGGTGACGTTCCAGACGCGTTGGACCATGTCATACCTGGCCGGGCCCCTTACCCGGGCCCAGATCAAGACGTTGATGGACCCGCGCCGACCCGTGCCGACGGTGCCGCAGCCGACGCCGGCATCCGTCGCAGTCGCGGGCGCGGCCGCGGAGCCGGGCGCCGCAGTAGCGACCGCGGTCCTACCGGGCGTGGCAGAGGCTCAGCCGGCGGCTGGGGCCGACCTGCCCGCGGAGATCCCCCAGTTCTATCTGCCGCTGCGCGGCTCGATCCCTCAGGGCTCGACTCTCGTCTACCGGCCGGGTGTCTTGGCCGCGGGGACGGTCAACTTCGTCAGCTCGGAGTCTGGGGTCAGCACGTCCACCAAGATCCGCCGCATCGCCCAGGCGCCGGAAAGCGCCCTAGCCGTGGATTGGGATGCGGCGACGCCACTGGAGCCGCTCCTCGAGGACCTCGACCGGCAACCGTACGCCGGGGCAACGCACGCTCCGCCACCGTCGGCGATGACCAGGGTGACGTCCTACCGCTCCTGGGGATCGGACTTCTCGGCCTGGGCCTTCCGGACGCAGACCATGGAGCTGTTCAAGAGCGCCGGGTACAAGATGACCTCGAACCCGGGCGAGACCGAAGGAGAATTCCGATCCCGTCTGCAGCTCGCCGCCCGGGAATCGCGAGATACGACCAGTGACAAGTTGCGCCAGAAATACGCGGCGAAGACCGCGACCCTCGATCAGCAGGAGATGCGCGCTCAGCAGGCGGTGGCCCGGGAAGCGGAGCAGGCCAAGGCGCGCAAGATGCAGACGGCCATCTCCTTCGGCGCCACGCTTATGGGGGCCTTCCTCGGCCGAAAAGCCCTGAGCACGGGCACTCTCGGTAGAGCGACTACCACCATGCGCGATGTGGGCCGCAGCATGGACGAGGCCGGCGACGTCAAGCGGGCCGCGGAGACCCTCGACTCGGTCAAGCAGAGGAGGGCCGATCTCGAGGCGGAGTTCCAGTCCGAGCTGGACGCGCTAGAGGGCCGTGACGATCCCGGTGCAGTGTCGTTGGAGAAGGTCCTCCTGCGCCCGCGCAAGAGCGACATCACGATCGATTCCCTGGGGCTGGTATGGATGCCCTACTGGCAAGACGGGAACGGGTCACTTACCGGCGCCTGGGGGTAAACCGGCGAAAGGAGGCGCGTATGCTGAAAGAGTTCAAGGCGTTCATCGAGCGAGGGAGCCTGCTGCAGATCGCGGTAGCGTTCATTTTGGGCGTCGCGTTCGCTGCGGTGGTCACGTCGTTGGTGAACGACATCATCATGCCGGTCATCGGTTACGCGCTCGGCGGTCTGGACTTCACCAGCCTGTTCGCCGTCATCAAAGAAGGCGACCCAGCCGGGCCGTACAACACGGTGGCCCAGGCCAAGGCGGCAGGGGCCGTTACCATCAACTACGGTATCTTCATCAACACGATAGTCGTGTTCATCATCATCGCTTTGGTCCTGTTCTTCATCGTCAAGGCGTACATGAAGACGCAGAGGCCCCCGGCGCCCGAAGTCCCTGCCAAGGATTGCCCGTATTGCGCGACGAGCATCCCCGAGGCGGCCCACCGTTGCCCGAACTGCACGTCGGAGCTGCCTGCCGCGAACGTCTGATCTGCCTCTTCGGAGGCCGGCCGGCGGCGCTGTGCGCGAGTGAAGCTGGTGGCGGGGCGTTCTAACGCCCCGCCTCCCGTCTATACTCTCGGCATCATGCCTTCAGCACCGATCAACTTCTCGTCCACCGAGAGCTTCTTCGCCACTTGTCCGCGGAACACCGAGGGCCTGCTGGCCGACGAGTTGCGGGCCCTGGGGGCAGCCGATGCCCGGGAGACCCGGAGCGGTGTGGACTTCACAGGCCCACTGACCCTCGCCTATCGCGCGTGTCTCTGGTCCCGTGTCGCCAGCCGGGTGCTGCTGCGGCTCGGAGCGTTCCCCATCGCAGCCCTCGACGAGCTCTACGCAGCTGTGAACGCGATGCCCTGGGAGGACCACCTGAAGGCCGACGGGACTCTCGCGATCGAGGCCACCTCGACCATTCGCCAGGGCCCGCTTGGGGATGTCAACACGCATTTCGTGGAGCAGCGGGTCAAGGATGCAGTCGTCGACCGGTTTCGCGCCCGGACGGGAAGGCGGCCGGGAGTGGAGCTGACCCGCCCGGATGTCCGCATCGCCGTCCATCTGGCGCCGGCAGAGACCGTCGTGAGCCTGGACCTATCCGGAGAGGGCCTGCATCGGCGCGGCTACCGCTTGGAGGGAGGCGAAGCTCCGCTCAAGGAGAACCTGGCGGCCGCGATCCTCCTACGAGCGGGATGGCCCGGCATAGCCGCCAGGGGCGGGACGCTGCTCGACCCTATGTGCGGCTCGGGGACCCTGCTGCTCGAGGGTGCTCTCATGGCCGCCGACATCGCCCCCGGCCTGCTGCGGCAGTATTACGGCTTCCTCAGATGGGAAGGCTTTGAGCCGGAGGTCTGGAAGCAATTGCTCGACGAAGCCGGGGAGCGCCGCAAGGAAGGGCTCACCCGGCTTCCTCGTATCTTCGGCGCCGACCGAGACGTGCGCGCGCTCGGCTCCGCCCGCGCCAATGCGCGTAGGGCGGGTCTGGCAGGGCGCATCCATCTGGAACTCCGGGATCTGGCGGCGCTGGCGGCTCCCCCCGGCGTCGCGCCGGGCCTGGTAGTCACCAACCCGCCATACGGCAAGCGCCTGGGGGAAGTGTCGGAGCTGGCCGGCTTGTACGAGACTTTGGGCGAGAAGCTCAAGGAGTCCTTCTCCGGTTGGGAGGCGGGCGTGTTCACCGCCAACCCCGAACTGACCGCACATCTGGGCCTGCGCGCCCGGCGCCTGAACGTGCTGTACAACGGGCCGCTCGCCGCGAAACTCCTCGTGTTCACGATAGGGCCCTTGTTCGCCGCCGACCGGCCCGGGTCGAGGGATGGGGCTCCGGTCGGGCGGACGCCTGTAGGCGGGGCCGCGACCAGCGCGGCGGCACGGACGGGCGCCGGCGGAACCGAGTCCGGCCGCGCGGCCGAAGCCTCCCGGCCCGGGACCGGGGCCGGGGCCCTCATGTTCGCCAACCGGCTGCAGAAGAACGTCAAACATCTCAGACGCTGGGCGAACCGGGAGAACGTCTCCTGCTACCGCGTCTACGACGCCGACCTTCCCGAGTACGCGGTGGCCGTCGATCTCTACGACGGGTGGGCCCATGTGCAGGAGTATGCCCCTCCGAACACCGTCGACCCCGTGCACGCCAGACGGCGTCTGAAGGAGGTAATGGCGGTCGTACCGGACGTGCTGGGGATACCGGGCAGCCACGCCGTTCTGAAGGTGCGAAGCCCCCAGCGGGGGACCGACCAATATCAGAAGCTGCAGGAGCAGGCGTCGTTCCTCGAGGTGGAGGAGGGAGGCCTGCGATTCCTGGTCAACCTCACGGATTACCTCGACACCGGCCTCTTCCTCGATCATCGACCCACCCGGCAGCTCGTCCGGGCGCTGGCGCCCGGACGGCGTTTTCTGAACCTCTTCGCCTATACCGGCTCGGTTACGGTCTACGCGGCAGCCGGCGGCGCCGTGTCCACAACCTCCATCGATCTCTCGCGCGTCTATCTGGAGTGGGCCTCCCGCAATCTCGAGCTCAACGACTTCTCCGGGCAACATAGCTTCATTCGGGCCGATTGCCTGGAGTGGCTCAGGGAAACGGTGGCCGTGCGCCAGAGCGAAAAGCGTGGTGGCAGTCCAGGGCGGGGCACCGCCGGCACGGCGCCAGGCGCTCCCGTCTACGACCTCATATTCCTCGATGCCCCCACCTTCTCGAATTCCAAGAGCATGGAGGGCACCCTCGACATCCAACGCGACCACGCCTGGCTTATCAGGTCGGCGGCGGCGTTGCTCTCGCCCGAAGGCATCCTCTTGTTCTCCACCAACTTCCGCCGCTTCAAGCTCGACCCGGCGATAGCCGAGGAATTCTCGGTCGTCGACATCACCCGGCAGACCGTCCCTCCGGATTTTGCCCGTAGCCCGCGGATCCATACCTGCTTCCGCATCGAGCGGGCCGCAGGGCCGACCGCCGCGGCGCGCACGACGGTCGCCGGCGCTCGGGCCGAAAGGAGTGGCTCTGATCCCGACTGAGCGGGGACAGTCGCCCTCCAATGCAGAACTGGCGCAGGTCTTTCAGACCATCGCCGACTACCTGGCCCTCGACGAGCAGTCCCCGTACCGCATTCTGGCTTACGAGAAGGCGACCTCGCTCTTTCGCGACCACCCGGTTTCGGTGGCGGAAATGGCCCTGCAGGGTGAGTTGCGGCGGCTGCCGGGGGTCGGCGAGGCCATCGAGGCCAAAGTCCTGGAGTATGTGGCGACGGGCGACATCGCCTTCCTTGCCAGGCTGAGCGAGCGCTACCCCGAGGGGCTGCTGACGGTGATGCGGCTCCCGGGCATGGGGCCCAAGAAGACCCGGTTCTTCTGGGAGCAGGCGGGCGTCGGCGATCTCCGGGATCTGGAAAGAGCTGCCCGGGAAGGGCGCCTGCGGGGGCTCCCGGGGATGGGAGAGAAGACCGAGTCGAACATCCTGCGGGCCATCGAGAGTTGGACCGCCGCGGCGGCCGGAGAGGATCGTGGGCGACGCCTCAGGGCCGTGGTGGAACCACAGGCGGCGCGGTTCGTCGCTGCGCTGCGCGCGCTGCCCGAAGTGATGTCCGCCGACTTCGCGGGCAGCCTGCGACGCTGCCGGTCGACGGTACGAGACATCGACCTGGTGGTCGCCTCCACCGAGCCGGCGGCGGTTATGGAGGCCTTCGCCGGCCTGCCCGAACTGGCGCGGGTGGAGGCTCAGGGAGACACGAAGCTGGCCGCCACTACCTATACCGGGCTGGGACTGGACCTCCGGGTGGTGCCACCCGAATCCTACGGGAACCTGCTGCAGCACTTCACCGGGAGCGCCGACCACAACGTGGCGCTGCGCGGGTACGCGCAGCGCCGAGGCTACAAGGTCAGCGAGTACGGTGTGGAGCATCTCGCATCAGGGCGCCTCATCCCTTGCGCCACCGAAGCCGAGGTCTACCGACTGGTCGGCCTGCGCTACATCCCCCCGGAATTGCGTGAGGACCAAGGGCGAGATCCCGGCGGCCGAAGCGGGATCGCTCCCAAACCTGATCGATCTCCCCGATCTGCGCGGCGACCTCCACGTCCACTCCGATTGGACCGACGGCCGGGCCACCTTGGAGCAGATGGCGCTCGCGGCCCGCGAGAAGGGCCTTGACTACCTTTGCTTCTGCGACCACTCGCAATCTCTGGCGATGACCGGCGGTCTGGGGCCCGAAAGGCTGATGGCCCAGCAGAAGGAGATCAGGGCTCTGGATGAACGTATCGAGGGCATCAGGCTGCTTTCCGGCATCGAGGTGGACATCCTGGCCGACGGCCGCCTCGATCTGCCCGACGATGTTCTCGCTCGGCTCGACTTCGTCACGGCCAGCATCCATTCCGGCTTCAGCCAGCCGCCGGCTCAGATCATGGAGAGGATCATCGGCGCCATGCGCAACCCCTACGTCCGCTCGGTCGCGCATCCCAGCGGGCGCTTGATCGGCAGGCGGGAACCCTACGAGATCGACATCGAAGTCCTTGCCCGGGTGGCGGTCCAGAACGGGACCTTCCTCGAGATCAACGGCTCGCCCGACCGGCTCGATCTGACCGCCGCCGCTGCCCGGCGGGCGGCGACGCTGGGAGCGCGGATGGTCATCTGCAGCGACGCTCATGATCCCGGCGACTTCGACAACCTACGATGGGGTATCGGAGAAGCCCGGAGGGGTTGGCTCACTGCGGACGATGTCGCCAATTCGGGCGACTGGGAGACGATCCGCTGCTAGGAGGCCGATTCCGCGCGACGCCGCCCGCGTCACCACCGCCGCGAGACTAACAGCGCCGCCCGGCTACCAGCCGCAGACGGTCGGAGGCAGGCTCGTGTGCGCCGACGATCGCATCCAGCAGTCTGGCGATCCCTCGGCTAGAGAGCGTAGCCACCCAGCAACCGCAGCAGGCCTGGGCGAGTTGATCCAGCCTCGACTCGGCGAGGGCATCGAGTGGGGGAGCACAGGGCGCGGGCAGACCGACGAGCACGCCGCAGCCCGGGCACCTCCAGGTGTCGCAAAGTTCCATGCCTCCTGTATCGGCGCCGATGGGCGACGTCATGAGGAAGGGGCGCGCGGCGGACCGGAGCGTGGGGGCCGGTTTACGTGGGGCCTACACGCACCTCGCGCTGTCACAACTCGAGCAGTGCGTCGGGCGAGACGGTCAGCCTCTCCAGACCATATTCGGTGACGCGCCAAGTGTTCTCGACCCCGACGACCCCGCGCCCTGGAAAAACCAGTTTGGGCTCGCACGCGATCACCTGGTCGCGCTCGAGCAGCGTCTTGAACCCCCGGGCGACAACGGGGAGTTCGTCGAGTTCCAGCCCCACCCCATGGCCCACGTACGGGGCCTGGTTGTTGGGTGCACCCATGAAGTACGCGGAAAGCCCAGCACTCGCCAGTTGTGCCGCCATCCACTCGTTCGCCTGCTTGTACACGTCACCGCAGACGGCGCCCGCTCGCGCCGCTTCTTTGATCAGCTCCTGCACGCCCAGACACAGTTGATATCCCTCGGCCAGATCGGAGGGCAACGGGCCGATGCTGACGATCCTTGTCTGATCGCAGAGATATCCACCGGCGAAGGCGACCAGATCGACCACCACCGGCTCGCCCCGCCCTATTGCCCGCCAGCCCGATCCTTGTCCTACGGCCGGCGACACCCCGGCCCCGGCCAACGGGTTGCCCGTATACCCCGCGAGGCCGGCGTCCGGTCCCGCACCCACGTTACCGAACGGCCACTCCTCGTTGAACGCCCGCATCCTGACGTTGCTGTTTCCGGCCTCCCGCATGGCTGCCTCGCAGGCGGCGCTCACCTCGAGCTCGGTCATCCCCTGCCGAAGGACGTCCGCTGCCGCCCTGAACCCCCTGTCCACGATCTGGGCCGCCTCCGCGACTAGGGCCAGTTCGTAGGCGGACTTCACGGAGCGCACTTGGCGGATTATCGGAGCACAGTCACGGATGTCTGCGCCCGGAAAGAGCCCTTCGTAACGGCGGAAGAGGTTGACCGGGATCACGTCCAGTTCCATCCCGAGCACCGCCTCCGAACCGACGGCTAGCTCCGCCACCACCGCCGGCAGTTCGCGAAGGCTGCCTACCGGCCGTATGTCTTCGATCGCGGACTCCTGTCGTGCCCTCTCTGGGTCCTTTCGCGCAAGCAAGACCGGTTCCCCCGAGGCGGGAACCAGTAACTGCCCCTGCACGATGGTCCCGCTCAGATAGAAGAGGTCGGCGTTCTGAACGACCAGCGCCAGGTCTATTCCCGCCTGGTCCAGGCTCGCCTGCAGCCTCGCTATCCGCCCCTCTATCTCGGATCGAGGAACAAACCCCCACCTGCCGCCCGGGAACGCGTCGTCCCCCGTCATGATCCCGCCCCGGCGAGCAACAGCGCGGCAAAGACGGCGATCACCACGCAGGCGGCAGCGACCAGCCCCCAAAGGACGTAGCGGCTGCGGCGCTCCCTCCTGATCTCGCTCCTGCTCTGCCTTACGCTGTACCGGCTGACCGACTCTGGTCGCATGCCGCTCATCTCTTGAGGTCGAGGACTTCGCGGCCAAACACGCCTGTTGTGTTGTCCGTGAACGCGAACCGCTCAGGCTCCACCCGGTAGACGGCCACGCTCCGCAGCGTCTCTGCCAACCTCGGCTGGTCCATCGATTCGCGGACGAAGGGAAACCGCCGCAGGTAGACGGTCATGGCGGCGGCCTTCGCCGCTCCCCGGAGCCGCTTCGCCGTCCCCCAGATCTGCACCCCCTGGATTCGTTCCCAATCGTCATATTGCTCCGTTACCGTGACCGCCACCGCGGCCGAGGTCCCGATGTGCAGTCCGTGGTTACTGGTGGGCTTGCTCAAGAAGACCAGCCGCAACGCATCGTCGACGGCGTAGAAGACGCTGGCCGCGTGAGGCACGGGGGAGGTGGTGTCGAGCGCGGGGGCAGCATGGGGCGGCCCCGCTGTCGCCAGAGTCATGGTGTGATGGCTGCGGAGGTAGCGGGCGACCCTATCGCGGAGATCATCCGCCGGCGTGGCTGCCACTGCCGCCCTGCCAGCGCCTATACAAGTCGTGGTCAAGACCGAACTGATCGAGCACCTTGCCCACCGTCTGATCCACCAGATCGGAGATGGTCTTCGGCTGGTGGTAGAAGGCGGGCATCGGTGGCAGGATGACGGCGCCATATTCCGCCGCGGCGGCCATCAGGCGCAGGTGCCCCAGGTGCAGAGGCGTCTCGCGGACCACCAGCACCAGCTTGCGCCGCTCCTTGAGCGCCACGTCCGCAGCCCGGACCAGAAGACCATCGTTGTAGCTGTTGGCTATCGCCGAGAGGCTCTTTATGGAGCAAGGGGCGACGACCATACCCGTGGTGCGGAAGGAGCCGGAGGCGACCGGGGCGTCTATCTCGTCATTCCGGTACGACACGCTCGCCAGCTCCTCGATCCGCCGGACCGTGTGGCCGGTCTCGAGCTCGACCACCCGCCGTGCGGCCTCGGTCATCACCAGATGCCTCTCGACGCCCAGGTCCCTGAGGACCTCGAGAAGCCGGACGCCGTAGACGGTGCCGGAAGCCCCCGTTATCCCCACGACCATCCGCACTGCCGGTGAATCGTTGATGGCGGTCCTCCTAGCTGATGATTAGGCCGGGCGCCCGCCGGCGCGCCGGTATCCCGTGAGCCGGAATTGTAGCAAGGCTATCCTCCGGCGATGGGCGGCAGCAACCGGATCTCGTCTCCGTCCGCGAGCGGCATCGCCAGCCCCCCGATCTGGCGGATGTTACGTCCGTTGAGGAATACGCCCACCCAGACCGTGCCGTCTTCTCGAAAGATGCGCGACTTGAAGCGTGGCTCGCGCGAGACGCAGTCCGCAAGCGCTTCGGCCACATCCCGGCCTTCACATTCCATGGTGGTGGGTCCGTCCTTGCCGGCGATGCCTGGCGGCAGCTTTATGGAAGCCTTCGGCATCTCAGGTCTGCCTCACCCCGGTCTTCTCCACCTTACTTTGCCGCAGCCCCACTGCCAGAACGTGCGGGTTCTGACAGAAGGCGACGCACTGCGGCGTGCCATCGCAGAGGTCGCATTTGAAAGCCACTGCCCGGTCGGGATGCTCGCGGATGACCCCGTAGGGGCAGACGTCGTAGCAGGTGCCGCAGTTGGTGCAGAGGTCCTCGTTCACCTTCAGCACGTATCCTGCCGCGGGGTCGAGCCCGGTGGCCGTCACCTCTATCGGGAGACGCTCGATGGCGCTCTGAGGACAGGCCTCCTCGCACTTGGCGCAGGCGGTCTGCAGGCAGGTCTGTCCTCTGACCTCGGTGGTCGTGGCGTTGACCGCCACCGACAGCCGGGCCACCGAGGGCCGGTAGACGCCCTCGTGCCAGGCCGAGCAGGCAAGCTCGCACATGTGGCAGCCGGTACACTTCTTGTTGCTGATCATCACGTGTGGCATCGGTGTCCCTTTCTCGACCCTGCGGATGGCTCAGAGGCGCACGTCGATGCCCACTTGGGCCAGCTTGGCCTCCGTGGGCGCGCCGTTCTCGTCCCAGCCCCGCAGGTGGTAGTACTCCTGGAGGACCTCCCGGAAGGCCTCTTCGCCGATGGACTTGCCCTCCGCGGGGCCGTCGGGAAGAGCATCCGCCGCCGCGTAGAGCTTCCCGGGCAGCGCGTCGGGCTCGACCCCCTCCCGCAGATTGAAGAGCCTCCCCAGGTTCCAGATGCGCTCGCCGATGAGCATGACCTCGTCCTCGGTGAACTCCCGCTTCCACACGTGCTTGAACATCTGGCAGAGCTGATCGGGGTCCACCGCCCAGAAGTCGCACCAGATGCCGCTGAACTTGATGGAGCTGAAGTTCTGCCCGATGAAGCCGTTGGCCACGTTGCCCTTGATCACCTGCTCGGCCTTGCCCTCCAGACTGTCGGCCGGTCGCGTCCCTTCGAGCACCTCGTCGGCGATGGGGTAGGCGCGCATGTGGCAGCCGCCCCGGTCGGAGGTGGCGTATGCGACGCTCATGCCGAAGGCCCCGCGCGGATCGTAGCCGGGGAGTTCCAGGTTCTTGACCTCCATCCCCAGTTCGGGGACGCCATGTGCGGCGGCCAGGGCCCGCGCTCCCAGAGCAAGCTCGGCTCCGCTACCCTTCCGCTGGGCGATGAGACCCGGCGCAGCCAGATAACCCTCCGCCTCCCCGAAGCGAAGGCCGAAGTCGGCGATGCCCTTCTCGGTGAGGTCCATCGCCAGGCCGACGACCGACCCGGAGGAGATGGTGTCCAGCCCCCACTCGTCGCACTCGTGGTTGAAGCGCAGCAGGGCCTCGATATCCCCCACCCCGCAGTTCGCACCGCAGAGGGCGATAGTCTCGTACTCCGGTCCCTCGCTCTTGACCCCTCCGGCTTCGTGCACTTGGCGGCACCCGAGGGCGCACTGGTAGCAGGCTCGGTTTCCCACCTTCACTTTGAGCATGGCCTCGGAGTTGATCCCCGCAACGCCGTCGAACGTCCCTTGCGACCAGTTGCGGGTAGGAAGGGCTCCGGCGCCGTTCACCGGGTCGACGAGGATAGGAGTGCCCTCCTCGTTGGCCCATAGGTTGAAGTCGGTCAGCACGTGCTCAGCGTGGATCCGCTGCATGTCGGCCAGAAACGCACGGGCGTCACCCACGGCCACCGAGCCGGTGCCGCGGATGGCGACCGCCTTGAGGTTCTTGGAGCCGAAGAGGGCACCGTGCCCGGCCCGGCCTGCCTTGTGGTACTGGTCGGTACTGAGACAGGCCCAGGGGATGAGATTCTCACCCGCCGGTCCGATGGAGAGCACCTTGGCCTCCTTGTCGAGGTCCGCGCGTAGCGCCGCCTCCACCTCGGAGGTCTTGAGGCCCCAGTACTTCTCCTTGGCGGGGACGAACTCGACCGAGCCGTCCGTGATCCAGAGAACGACCGGCTCGGGCGCCTTCCCTGTGATGATGATCAGATCGTAGCCTGCGAACTTCATCTCCGGGGCGAATGACCCGCCGACATAGCTGTCGTTGAGGATACCGGTGGTCGGACTCTTCGCTCCCACGACCAGGCGAGAGCAGGTGCTCACGTTGGTGCCGGCAAAGGGACCGGTCACCAGGAACACCGGGTTGTCGGGCGACCACGGGTCCACCTGCGGAGGTACGTACTCCCACATGTAGCGGAGCAGCAGGCCTTTCCCACCGATGTAGCCCTCGGCCCACTCCATGTTCAGGGGCTCGACGGCGGCCGAGCCCGATGTGAGGTCGACGCGCAGCACGTTTCCCTGATAGAAGTCCAAGGCAACCCCCTTGATCGGTGGGCGATCGTCCGGCTAAGGACCACGTTAGACTGAACACCATTGTAGTCACGCCGGGCGGAGGCGGCAACGCGCGGCAGGCCACACCCGACCCGTCCGCAGACTCGCGCATGGTGCCGTATGATGCGGATATGGGCACGGTGGCCGATATGAAGACTCACGCGACGGAAGTCATCAGCAGGTTGCGCGGCGAGTATGGCGACGCCGGCATCGTGCTAGGGTTCGGCAGCAACTGGGAACTGCTCGTTGCGGTCATCCTTTCCGCGCAGTGCACCGACAAGATGGTCAACCAGGTGACGGCGGACCTTTTCAAGAAGTACCGGACCGTCGAGGACTATGCTTCCGCCGACCCGGCGGAGTTCGAGTTGGACATCCGCCCGACCGGCTTCTTCCGCAACAAGACCAAGCACATCATCGGCGCTGCCCAGATGATCCTGGCCGACTACGGCGGCGAGGTGCCGGCCAGCATGCAGGAGCTCCTCACCCTGCCCGGTGTGGCGCGCAAGACGGCCAACATCGTGCTCGGTAACGCGTACCCAGAGGCGTTCGCCGCCGACCCCGACGCCGGGATCGCGGTCGACACCCACGTCAACCGGCTCAGCCAGAGGCTGGGGCTGGCCGCGTCGCGCGACTCGGACAAGATCGAACGAGAATTGATGAAGATCGTCCCGCGGGACGACTGGTTCCAGTTGACCTACCTGCTGATCGAACACGGCCGCGCGGTCTGCACGGCTAAGCGCCCACGCTGCGGCGTCTGCCTGCTGCAAGATGTCTGTCCGTCGGCCTTCAAGGTCTGAGGCTGCTGGGCGAAATCATGCGCGCAAGCGTGCCCTGGCGAGCGCTCAGGACTTCTGGGTTGGCGCTGTTGCTTTCGTCGTTGCAGCCCTCACAGTTGTGGCCATCGTTCTCTTCCTGCTACGTGATAGATGGTGAATCCGAGCGAGCGTGTCATCTATTCGGCGAGCGTGGCCCTCATCGTCTTTGTTGCTCCCGTGCTGCTCGTATGGCTTGGTGAGCCAGGGTTCGATTGGCCGGGTTGGTTCGTCGCCATTGCTTCCGCGATGCTTGTTCCCCCCTTCGTCTTCCAGCTACTCAGCCGTCCAGACCCGGATTGGAGTTACGGTTTGGCTTTCGCCATTGTCCCGGCGCTGACGTTGGCCGCCGCGACTGGAGTCTTGGTTCCGCGCGACCCCGAGTACCCCGGCGGGATAGGCTGGCTCATCTTCACCGTGCTGTTCGCCTTCGTCGTGGTCTTCCTCGTCGGCATGGTCGGCGCGTCCATCGCTTCGCTCGTGGCGCGACCATTCAACCCTGAGAATCCGCTCCACCGCCCTCAGCGGCTGCGAGCCTGGCACATAGGAGCGGCTGTTGCCGGCGTGGATATGGTCGCGGTAGCGGCAGTGGCCGGGATGGCTTTCTAGAGTCCCCCACAAAAGGCTCCTTTTGTTTCTTCAGCGAAAGCATTAATCTGGCCATGGGATCCAAATACTTCCCCACGAGAGGTCTTGATGTGCCCGCGGCTGTCTGATGAGTGGCGTGACGACGCGAACCACAAGCGAAGGATCCACATCTTCGGCCCGGTCGCGTGGTACGTAGCGGTCGCATTGTCGGCCGCAGCCATCATCTTCTTCATTGCGATTTATCTCGTGATCCTCTTCGAGTGGGGCGGAAGCGGGGCATGGCCCGTGGTTGCCATCATGCTCGCGAGCATCGGGTTCGTCATCGCCGTGCCCGCCGCGCTCGCCTGGCTCTCGCGAAAGACGCGGCGCACCGAGAGGAGCCCGAGACAAAGCGGACACAGCGTATCCAGCGAACCCGCGGGCACCGCAGACTGGTTGAACAGCCTCAAACCCCAGGGCGATCTGCCGGAGCACACGCAAGGAAATTCGCAGAGAGAGGCCGAGCACCGCATGACGCCAACACGATTCCAGTGGGTCATGCTGATCGCCTTCATCGTCGTCGTGTTAGCCCTGATGGGCTTGTTCCGTATGCTCTGGATCCCTGATTTCGGAACGCCCTAGGCCGCGCGGCTATGCGCTGCAACTCTGCGTAGTTCTGGGTTTCACCATTGCCCTCGGGGCAGTTACCAGTTGGCACGCCTGCCGCACGCGGCGGAGCAGCTTTTGCGTTACCATCGTCGAGCATGGTCGCAGGCCGGCATGGCGGCGACCGCACCTTGACTGCTGCACAACTATGAGACCTAGGGGAACGAGCAGATGATCTTCGACCGCGAAAACGAGTGCATGGACCGCGAGCAGCTCAGCAAGCTACAAGGAGAGCGCCTCGTGGCCCTGGCCAAACGCGTCTACGATCGAGTCCCCTTCTACAGGCGTCTCTTCGACGAGGCCGGCGTGGCACCCGACCAGATCCGCGGCCTCACGGACCTCCCCCGGCTTCCCTTCACCCGCAAGTACAACCTGCGCGACGAGTATCCCTTCGGCCTCTTCGCCACGCCGATGAGAGACGTAGTCCGCATCCACGCCTCCTCCGGCACCACCGGCAAACCGACCACGGTGGGCTACACCCGCGACGACATCGCCATGTGGGCCAACGTCTGCGCCCGCGCCCTGGCCGGGGCGGGCACCACCCCCGACGATGTGGTCCAGGTGGCCTACGGCTACGGCCTTTTCACCGGCGGCCTCGGCGCCCACTACGGCGCGGAACTCATCGGCGCTTCGGTCATCCCCATATCCGGGAGCAACACCCAGCGCCAGCTCATGCTCATGCAGGACTTCGGCAGCACCGTCATCTGCTGCACCCCCAGCTTCGCTCTCTACCTCTACGACGTGGCCCAGCAGCTCGACCTGGACGTCAAGAGGTTCCCCCTGAAGGTGGGGGTCTTCGGTGCCGAGCCCTGGTCGGAGGCCATGCGCCGCGACATCGAGCAGAAGTGGAACATCAAGGCCTGCGACATCTACGGCCTTAGCGAGATCATCGGCCCCGGCGTGTCGTGCGAGTGCGTGGAGGCCCAGTCGGGACTGCACCTCAACGACGACCACTTCCTGCCCGAGATCATCGATCCCGACACCGGCGAGATACTTCCCGAGGGAGAGATGGGCGAGTTGGTGATAACCACCCTCACCAAGCAGGCCTTCCCGCTCATCCGCTACCGGACGGGCGACATCACCCGCCTCATCACCCAGCCCTGCGTCTGCGGACGCACCAACACCCGGATGGACCGGGTCTCGGGCCGCACCGACGACATGCTCATCATCCGCGGGGTCAACGTCTTCCCCAGCCAGGTGGAGTCGGTCCTGCTCATGTCGCCGCAGGTGGAGCCGCACTACCGGCTCATCGTGACCCGCAAGGGCGCCATGGACAACATGGAGGTCCAGGTGGAGATCAAGCAGGCTCTCTACCACGAAGTCTCCGAGGCCATCCTGTCCATGGACGACGTGACCACCATCGCCGAGCACGAGGCCTTGGTAGCCCTGAAGTCCAACATCCAGAAGAACATCAAGGACATCATCGGCATCAACGTGGGGGTCACGTTCAAAGAGCCGGGCTCCATAGAACGGGCCGAGGGCAAGGCGCAGCGAGTCGTCGACAAGCGCAAGGAGCAATAGAGCTCCCGGGGGGCGGTTTGGTGGACGAGCAGAGGGACGACCTCAAGAGCGACGACCTCGCGAGCGGCGAGCCGAAGGAGCGCCCGGAAGGGTCGACGGACGGACGCAAGGCCGAGCGGGCCAACCCGGTTGCCAACCCCTTCCCGTCCGCGCATGAGGACCGCCTGCGCACGCGCCTGGACCCAGAGACGCCACAGACGCTGTCCCCGGCCTACCGGCTGAGCTACGAGGATCCCGACTTCCTCATGCGGGACGAGCTGCGCGGCGCCCGCCTCCAGCTCGAGTTCCTCAAGCCCGACATACTGATGGGGGACCGGGGTATCGCCGCGACGGTGGTGGTCTTCGGCAGCGCCCGCATCCCGGCTCCCGAAGATGCAGCGGAGCGGCTGGCGGTTGCCGAGCGGTTGGCGGCCGAGAGCCCGGACGACCCCGAAGCCGGCCGGCGGCTCGAGACGATTCGAAGCCTGGTGAAGAAGACGCGCTTCTACGACGAGGCCCGGCGCCTGGCCCAGATGATCTGCACCGCCGACCAGGAGCGGACGCCGGGAGACGCATGCGTACTGCAACACGACGCGGGGAGCGTGGTGGTCGTCACCGGCGGCGGGCCGGGCGTCATGGAAGCGGCGAACCGGGGCGCCCACGACATCGGCGCGGAAAGTATCGGACTGAACATAGTGCTGCCGTTCGAGCAAGCGCCCAATGAGTACATCACCCCCCATCTGTGTTTCGACTTCCACTACTTCGCCATACGCAAGATGCACTTCCTGCTGCGGGCGATCGCCCTCGTCGTGTTCCCCGGCGGGTACGGCACGCTGGATGAACTCTTCGAGGTCCTGACCCTCATTCAAACGCGCAAGATAAAGCCGATCCCTGTTCTGCTCTTCTCTCGGGACTACTGGGAGCGGATCATCGACTTCCACGCCCTGGTGGAGGAGGGGGTCATCGCACCCGCCGACATCGAGATATTCTCCTACGTCGAGACCGCCGAGGAGGCCTGGCAGATACTCAAGCCGGTCATGGAGACCGTCGGCGATCGGGCCGGTTAGCGCCGGACGAAGCGGGGCGAGGCGGCAGGCAGGCGGTGGCGCCCCGAGTCGCCCCAGAGCCGGGGCGGCAGCCGGCTGACATGCCGCCTTATGCTATGCTGGAGTGTAGCGAAATGAAAAGGCCTGCAGATTCCCGTAGTTCCCGTACCCCGTCCACACCCGGTGCCCGGGTGAGCCACCGATGACTTCCACCAGCCTCGAGATAGTCGGCGTCGCCCTACTCATCGTGGTGAACGCCTTCTTCGTGGTGGCAGAGTTCGCCATCGTCAAAGTGCGCGAAACCCGCATTGCGGAGCTTGCCGCCGAAGGCAGCCGCCGCGCCCGGGTAGCGGAGCACATCGTCAACAATATGGCGGCGTACCTCTCGGCCACGCAACTCGGCGTCACCGCCGCCAGCCTGGGGCTCGGCTGGCTGGGCGCTGTGGCCTTCTCCGATCTGCTGGACGTCGCCTTGAATCCGACTCTGTCCGCCATCCTCGCCTTTGTCATCATCACCTTCATCACCATCATCTTCGGAGAGTTGGTGCCCAAGTCGCTCGCCATACGCAAGGCCGAGGGGTCTACGCTCGCCATCGCCGTACCGCTCCGCTGGTTCTATGTGATAACCCGTCCGGTCACTTGGTTCCTCTATATCATCACCGTCGGAGTCCTCAAGCTGTTCCGCATCGAGCCGGCGTCGGAGTTCGACCTGGCTCACTCGGAGGAGGAGCTCCGCATGATCCTGGAGGCCAGCCAGGAAGTGGGACATATCGACGAGGTGGAGCAGACCCTCATGCGGCGCGCGCTCACCTTTGGCGACAGAACGGTCAGCGACATCATGGTCCCCCGCACCGAGACCGCCTTCCTCCATGCGTCGAGCACGGTGAACGAGGCCATAGCCGAGGTGGAGGAGACCAGCCACACCCGCTATCCCGTCTTTGAAGAGGACGTCGACAACATTGTCGGTTACATGCACGTGAAGGACCTATATCGGGCTGAGCGCACCGGCGGGCTCCTCCGCCTGATCCGTCCTATCGGGTTCATCGCGGAGACGGCGAACATCGAGGTGGCCCTTCAGCGCTTCCAGAGCACCAGGACGCCTCTTGCCATCGTAGTAGACGAGCACGGTGGCACCGCCGGGATAGTGACCATCCAGGACGTGGTGGAGGAACTCATCGGCGAGGTGCAGGACGAGTTCGATCTGGAGGGACCCCCCATAGAGCGGCAGAGCAACGGCAGCTATTCCGTCGACGGGAGTACCCGCGTCGACGACCTCGAGGAAGCGCTGGGCATGAAGATCCCGGAAGAAGGTTTCCCCACCCTGGGAGGCCGGGTGTTCGAACAACTGCAGCGCCGTCCGCGTGTGGGCGACGAGGTGCAGGTGGGCGACTTCCTTGCTGAGGTGACCGAGGTGGACGGCATGCGCATCAGCAGGGTGCTCCTCACCAGGCTGGAGGCCGCGGACGCGGAGGACGACAGCCTGGAAGACGCGGAGGCCACCGAGCGGGCTGACAGCGACTAGTATCGATGATGGAACCTATCGACATGCAGATGCCCGTCGACTCCGACGCGCTGAGAGCCAATATCTCCAAGACCGCGCAGCAGGTGGTCATCCCCGATCGTTACCTGCCGTTGGTCGAGGCCGTCCAAGGCTACTACGGGGTGAGGACACCCCTGGTCGACACGCTGAGCGAGTATTTCCACACCTTCCGGAACGTGGATCTGCTCATCGACGGGTTCCAGACCATCCTGCTCCGCAACTGGAACTACTTCGAGCACTCGGACGATCGTGCTCAGTTATTCACCCTCTTGTCGGAGTTGGTGCTCGACCTCCTCGATACCCCGATCTCCACGCAGCAGACGTCGCTGCTGCTCCGGCAGCTCATCACCTGGTGCACGGCGGCGCTCTCGGGGCCCCATTCGGACGTCTACGACCAGCCACTTCGCGCCGTGGCCGAGACACTCGATCGGGAATTGCCGATGCACCCGTTCGCCTTTCTCGAGCGCGACACCCTGTTGCACGCACTTGTGCAGCGGGCGGCCGAGCGGCCGGCCTTGGAGCCGGCGTTCTCAGCCCTGTTCCGCTCGCTGCTGGTGACCGGATACCGGCTGCTGGCAGAGCGGCTGCCGATCCCCGCGTGGGCCGGTTGTGAAGAGGCGGAGCTTACCGACCCTCGCGCAGTAGCCGACCGCTTCTCCCAACTCTCCCCCGAGAGTATGGCCGCGTTGATCGCGCGGGCAGAGTCGGTCTCGGGAGAGGAGCTGCTGGCCGCCGCTCTGCCCGCCTTCTCCACCGTCCTCGACCAGGCGATAGACCAGATCTTCAGGATCGACGACATCGAGGACCGTTTCGCCGTATGCCTCTATTTCCTCAAAGACGACACCCTGGGTTACCGGCAGAACGAGGTGATGGTGGATCTCCTCGGGGTCGTCCGCCAGTTGATGAAGCCCGAGCGCCACTCCGACATCGACCGGCTACTCGTTCGTCTTACCCGGTTCTTCCGCGAACGCGACAACCAGTTCCTCTTGATGCGCTTCCAGTGCTATGAAGCCATCGGCGTCGCCATCGGGCAGGCCGGCAATGCGCCGGCGGCCGACCACTTCATCGAGGACGTGCTCTCCTGGAAGTTCCAGTACCCGGAGATCCAGGGGGCCACCGACGAGTGGGAAACGGTGGTCAACCCCTTCCACCTGCCGAAGATACGTTGCTGGATGCACATCATCGAATCCAACCCGGCTCTCTACGAGCGCTTGGCGGCGGCACTCAATGTGCAATTGCGGCTCGGGGGCGTCTACATCGCCGACACCGATCTGTTCCAGCGCGACGTCAGCCGGTTCCTCAACGCGGATATCGCCCCCATCTATTTCGTGGCCAAGCAACTTCTGCGTGCCTTTCCGGTCTACTTCAACGACGTAGGGGCCGAAGGGGAGCTGAGGGCGGTGTCAACCGAGATTGACGAGATCTGCGGCCGCCAGGACACCCTCATGCATTTTCTGCGTAAACAGTCGCACGCCGAATCTTCCAACCGCCTGGTCGACTTCAGCGCGGAGGTGCTCGCGTACTGGATCACGCTGGATCCGGCGGGTCTGCAGCCCTATCTATCCGCGAACACCTGGGACGCGGTGCGCCAAGAACGGCAGTGGGCGCTGGACCCACACAAGGTGCTTGTGGAGCTGGCAGCCCTGCTGGGACCGCCGGCCGATGGGAGTACCACCACGTCCAACGGCAGGCGGCGTCGCGCGGCCCCTGCCGCCGGGCGTCCCACCGCGGAAGAGACAAGGGGTCTTCTCGACCGCCTGGTGAAGTTGACGCCCGAGGCGCTCGCGGGCCTGCTCGCCTCCCTGCCCGCGGGCGGGGAGGCCCAGAACACGGCCCGGCGCCGTGTAGCCCTCGTGACCCGGACGCACCAGTTGCTTGCCCAGAAGTACTCGCTGTCGGCCGACGACATCGGCGGCGCCGTCAGCCACCACCTGCAGCTCAAGACCAAGACGCGCGCGGGCTTTGTCAAAGCCTTGGAGGGATGGCAGAAGGGACCGGCACGGGTCACTCGCGACCACCTGCTCGACGCGGCCCTCACCGTCCTCGAGGAGTTGCAGACGATCGTGCTCAGCTCCGCGCCTTCGGTCGCGGTAGAGAACATCTACCAGAAGCGGCACATCGCGGCCGGCATCCCGTCGATGTACGGGAACTACACCGAGCCCAAGTTCGACGCCCTCGGTCTGTCTTTCAGGGTAGAGAGATTGGTCGCCGTCCTGCTGGACGACCTGGTCGCCCGCGGCGTCCCGCCCTACGTCACCCGGGACACCCTCCGCGGCATGGCGGTGGCGATCCGCCGCTTCGAGCGCGCTCTTGCCACCGACGGCGTCGACTCACGCAGCCTGGGCGCCAACCTTCGTCTGCTCGAGTCGAGCTTTAGCAGTCACAACTTCACGTTCCATCAGTACCAGAACGTGTTCCAATTCTTCATGGGCGCGGTCACCCAGTTATCACGTACCTCCATCCTGAGCCACGACCAGGTGCTTCACACCGTCCTCCAGCACGACCCCCGGCAGTGTGTGGCGCGGTGCATGTCCATCGATGCGGTAGCCGAGATGGTGCTGCGGGAGGTCTTGGTGTCGGCGCTGGGGATGCAGTCCCTGGACCGCTATATGTCCACGGTGCTGCGCGAGATATCCATGCTCACCGAGAGCCTCAGTAACCACTCCCTCACCCGCATGATGAACTACGATCCGGAGCGCCTGGTCTCGCGCATCCACAAGCCGAACGCGAGCACCGACGATCAGATGACACTGGGCTTCAAGGGGCTCGGGCTCAAGCAGATGGCAACCTACAAGCACCGAGTGCCCCAGGGCTTCATCCTCACTACGGAGCTCTTCAGCGCCATGCCGGCCATGGCTCATCGGCCCCTGTATGCCGACACGGTCGAGCGGGTACGCAGGGCTATCGCCGAACTGGAGAAGGAGACGGGGCTGCGCTTGGGAGATCCCGACCGCCTGCTGACCCTCTCCATCCGTTCGGGTGCGGCCATCTCCATGCCGGGCCTCATGACCACCTTCGTCGACGTGGGGCTGAACGACATGCTGGCCGAGGCCCTGTCACGCAGGCCGGGCTTTGAGTGGGCCGCCTGGGACTCCTATCGCCGCTTCCTGCAGACTTGGGCGATGGCCGCGGGCATCGACCGGGACGTGTTCGACGCCATTATGGTCGACTTCAAGGCGCGCTACGGCGTGGAACGCAAGTCCGATTTCTTGCCGGAGCACATGCGGGAGATGGCCTTCGCCTACAAAGCCCGAGGAAGAGAGTTGGGCGTCCGATACACGGACGACCCCTTCCGGCAGGTGATGGCCTGCGTCCGAAAGGTCCTCGGCTCCTGGGATTCTCCGGAAGCCAAGCTGTACCGACGGTACCTGGGTGTGGCAGAGGAGTGGGGCACGGCCGTGGTGATCCAGCGGATGGTGTTCGGCAACCGTAGCGGGGAGTCGGGATCGGGAGTCACCTTCACCCGCAATCCCCTGGAGCCCCACAGCAACCAGGTGCGGCTGTTCGGGGACTTCACGCCCCGGAGCCAGGGTGAGGACCTGGTGGCGGGTCTCGTCTTCCCCTGGCCCGTATCCGAGGCTCAGCGGCTGGGCAGTCCCACCTACAGCGGACTGGAGCATTCGCTCGAAAAAGACCATCCCCAGATCTACGCGGCATTGCTCGAGGTGGCCCGCGACCTCGTCGGCCTACGCGAGCACGATCCTCAGGAGATCGAGTTCACCTTCGAGGCAGACACGGCCGGTGACCTCTTCATCCTGCAGAAGCGGGCAATGGTGCAGGAGCAGACAAAGGACTCCCCGTATTTCGACACCTCGTCGCGGAGTTTCGGCCCCGCCGTTGCTGTCGGTATGGGCGTGGCCGGCGGCGCCTACTCGGGCCGGGTAGCGGTGAACGTCGACCAGATCGACAGACTCGCGACCGAGAAGCCCGGCGATTCCATCGTGCTGCTACGCCCCGACACGGTCCCCGAGGACATCGCCATGATAACCCGGGTCGCCGGGTTGCTGACCGCTCGGGGCGGGGCCACCTCGCACGCGGCGGTCACCGCCAAGCGGCTGGGCAAGACGGCGGTAGTCGACTGTCGGGCGCTCGAGGTCGACGAATACCGCGGGGTGGCCCGCCTTGCCGGTCACGAGCTCAAGACCGGAGACTGGCTCTCCATCGATGGCCGGACGGGGAACATCTTTCTGGGCCGCATCCCGACGATCTTACGGGTTCTGTAGCGGCAGGGCAGGCATCGCCGCCGGGCCGGCTCGTTCGGGCGGCGCGCGCCCGGAAGTTCCACCAGTGGGACCAAGGTTCTGCCAGCCGGCACCGCTGCGGGTTCGGGCGCATGTGGCCGGCCGGAGGCAGTGGTAGTGTTAGGACGGCCGGCGAAACGAGAAAGGATCACGCGATGGCTGCTCCGCGGACGCTGGGAATCAACGGACTTGGCCGTATAGGCAAGCTCACTCTCTGGTACCACCTGGCTCACGACGACTTCGACACCTTCGTGGTCAACGTAGGGCGCCCCGTGGGGACCTCCCTGCAGTCTGTACTCGAATATCTCGGCAAGGACAGCACCTACGGCCCGCTGCATCGTTGGCTCGGGGGCTGCAGCGGCAGACCCGACATGCAGGTGATCGACGAGGCCAAAGGACTGGCCAGAATCCACGGCAAAGATATCATCCTCCTGCGGCAGGCCCGCGACCCCAGGGAGATCCCCTGGCGGGAACACGGGGTCACGCTGGTGGTCGACTGCACCGGTAAGTTCCGCGACCCGCACACCGATGCCCAGGATGCGAAAGGGGCGCTCCGGGGCCACCTGGCCGCCGGAGCCCGGGCGGTGGTGATTAGTTCCCCGTTCAAGAGCAAGATGAAGGGTGTCCCGCTGCCCGATGACTCAGCGGTCCTCATCCACGGGATCAACCATCAGGATTACGACTGCGGCAGGCACAAGATCGTGTCGGCAGCCTCGTGCACTACCACCGCGCTCGCGCACATGATGCGGCCACTGCTGGCCCGTGACCTCACCCGTAACATGATCACGGCCGGGATGAGCACCGTCCACGCGGTCACCAACAGCCAGCCGCTCCTCGACGCCGTGCCGGCCGCCGGCGCCACCGACCTGCGCAAGACCAGGTCGGGGATGAACAACATAGTCATCACTTCGACGAACGCGGCCAAGGCGCTGGAGCAGGTCATGCCCGAGATGGCCCGCATAGGCTTCATGGCCGACTCGGTACGCATTCCGACGGCCAGTGTCAGTCTGGTCATCCTCAACGTGACCTTCCAAGCCGAGGAGCGCCTCGACGGCACGGTGGACATCGATCGGGAGGCTATCAACGCAATCTATCGCGAAGCGGCCGACGGCGAGGCGCGCGGGCTGCTCGAGTTCAGCTTGGAGCAGAACGTCTCGGCCGACATGCTCGGCGAGGATGCCGCGGTTGTCATCGAAGGCGCCGAGACCCACACCCGCACCGGGTTCGTGGACCTGCGGATTGGCGGCAAGGAGCATCGTATCCCGCTGACGCACGTCAAGGTGTTCGGCTGGTACGACAACGAGATGGGCAGCTACACCTACCGCCTGGGAGAGTTGACCGCCCACGTCGCCAAGAGCTTGTAGCTAGTCCTCCGCGGAAAGGATGCGCGCCGTCACCCTCGGCGAGCCCTCTGCTCCGCCAGGGACGGGCGCCCAGATCTCAAGGAGGACGATCGTTCGTGGCCGTCCAAAACGCCGGGGACCGGCCGAACCGGGATTGACATAGACGACTTCATCGCGGCGCTCCAGCGAAGCGACGTGACTGTGGCCGGACACGACTACAATCGGCTGCCTGCCACTCTCCGCCAGAGGGCGCGAAGCCATATGGCCCACCACTATGCTCACCCCAGCTAACTCCACCTCGGCCCGGAGCGGCAACGCGTCCGCCCAGCTGCCGAGATCGCAGTTGCCGCGCACCGCCACCACAGGGGCGATGGATCGCAGCGCTGTGAGCACCTCCCTCGACCCCACATCGCCGGCGTGTACGATGTGATCGACACCCTTCAGGAGTTGCGCTACCCGGGGATACAGGTGGCCGTGAGTGTCGGAGATGACTCCCACGACGAGACAGGGCGCGAGTTGCGCGCCGGGCGATCCAGGGGGCGGTGCGCCGAGGTGTCCGTCGGGCATAGCGAGGTTTCCTACTCGAAGTCGTCCGAGAACAGATTGTCCGAGAAGAGGTCGTCATCGATGTCGTTCCCGGGAGGCAGATGTCCATACTCTTGCGCGAAGTGGGCGAGAAGCTCGCTCTCCCGCTGAGTGAAGAGCGGGGCTGGCTCGATCCGGAAGAGGCAGGCGGAGGCGCATGCCGGCTCGGCCATCGCGAGTGCGATACCTCTCGAGAGGTCGGGAACGCCGCCGATGCGAAGGATCCTGCCGAAGACGTCGGCGAGGAAGAGCACCCCTGGGCCCGTGGGGACGGTCGCCAACTCGCCCTCGGTAAGAGGCCGCCAGGGATCGGGCGGGAGCACGGGCGGGAGAAGGCCGGTCCTCTTGCGCCAGCCTTCGAGCCAGCGCGTCCCTGCCTCTCCCGGCGCCGTCAATGCGCCGGTGGGGCACACCATGACGCACTGCCCACAGAATGTGCAGCCCGAAGCCCGGAGGCCGTCCTTCTTCGCCGCGGCCAGTGGCCGGCCACTGGCCGCGACCGGAGGAATCTCCTCGCCCGGCCTGGCCGACATTGCCCCCTCGGCCCGCGCCAACCGCAACGCCCTACCGGCAGCCGGGGACGTGCTGCAGACGGCGACGCACCGCCCGCATCCAAGGCAGAGACCCTGCTCCCTCCGGAGCCGGCCCTCGGTGCTCGTGGCGCGCGACACGGCGACGGCCCGCCGGGGCAACTCCTCGTCGGCGTCCACGTAGGCCACCAGCCTGCCGAACTCACACCGTCCGAACTCGTCGCAACAGCGCGCTCCGGCGGCGATCCCGAACGTGCAGTCTTCTCTGGCGCAGCCGTCGCGGTCCGGGCAGCTCAGGCAGACATGCGGGTGGCGGGCGAGCAGACCGGCCAGGCGCTCGAGCCGTTGGCTTCGCGAAGCCGGATCGTCGGTCACCACGTCCATGCCCGGCTGAGCGGCCGTGCCGCAGGCCAGAACCATGACCGCGCCGTTGCTCCCGCCTTCACCCCCGCGGCCGACCTGGACGGCGCAGAGGCCGCAGGCCGCCGCCGTCTCCCCGCACTCGCAGAGGCATCGGAGCCCCGGGTAGGAGCAAAGCCGGGGCACATACCGGCCGGCAAGGTCGCAAGCTTCGAGCACAGTCGCGCCTTCAGGGACCGAGACAACGAGCCCGTCTACCCGGAGCTCCACTACGCCTTACCAGCTATGACGCAGGGCGCCGGCGGTGCAGGCGCCGGTGCAGGGCACCTTGTGCTCGGTGCCACCGGCGCCGTTCTGCCCCTTGCACACGGCGCACAACTCGCGCAGCCGTCTGCGGGCGGACTCCGTCACGACCGCCACCAGGTCATCGTAGTCGTCCATCTCGATGACGTACACCCCTTGCGGGCACGCAACAGTGCAGGCGCGGTCGGTGCAGCGGGCGCAGGCATCGCCGTCTATCGTGATGTAATAGAAACCCGAACCGTCCTCGTAGCCGTAGTTGGCGATCATGCGCCGTCGCCTCCCGTCACGGTACGGGGCGCGCCGGCTTCTTTCTGCGCCTTTCGGTGGAGCGAGTGGGCAAAGAGAGCGGCGCCGAGCGCGCCCGCTATCTGAGGATCCAGGACAGAATCGGCCGGGAGTCTTATGGACTCCACCCCGACAAGCCTTTCGATGCGCCTGGTCACCCCGATGTTCTTGCCTATGCCTCCCGTTATGAAGAACTCGGGCTCCACTTGCATGCGCTCTATCAGCCCGGCCACCCTTTGCGCCATCGCCGAGCAGTAGGCGGCGAGCACCCTGTCGACGCTCCAACCGGCACGCAGCAGTGAGGTGGCTTCGGACTTGGCGAACACGGTGCAGATGTTGCTCACTGGCGGCGGCTCCTCGTCGATGTCGAACGAGCGCCGCCCGATGTCCTCGATGGGCACCGACAACACGTCGGCGATGACTTCCATGCCCCGGCCGGTACCCGCCGCGCACTTATCGTTCATGATGAAGTTCAGCACCTTGCCCCGCTCGTCACAGCGGATCACCTTGCAGTCCTGCCCGCCCATGTCGAGGATGGTCCGGATGCTCGGCCCGCCCATATGGTTGGCACCCCGGGCGTGGCAAGCGATCTCGGTGATGGTGCGGTCGGCGAAGGGGACGTTCACCCGGCCGTAACCCGTGCCCACAGCGTAGGCGACGTCGTCGAGCGCGAGTCCCAACGGCTCGCTCGCGCCCTTCAAGGCGCGCAGCGCGCTATCAGGGCTGGATGAGCCGGTGCGGGTGGAGTGAAAAGCGAGGAGCTTACCGTCGGCGAGCAGGACCGCCTGCGAACTGACCGAACCCACATCGACGCCGACGGTGATAGCGGCGGCGGCCCGCCAGTCGAGGCCGGGGGCCTGCCAGGTCTTCTCGCTCCATCTCCAAAAATGCTCGGTCTGTTCCATCACGGCCGGGCTAGTGTACTACAGGGGTTCCGCGCTGCGACCAAGGTTGGAGGGGCACCCACCGCTAGACCGGTGACCATGTGCCTACCACCTGTCCCGCCACGAACGGTGCGTAATGCGGTAATGTGGGTAAGGCGCACATTACTGACTTACTCACAGGAGCACAGCCATGACGACCACGGCGGTGAGCAAATTGACAAGCAAGAACCAGACGACGATCCCGGCACCTGTGCGCGAAGGGCTCGAACTCTCGGCAGGAGACATGCTCGTGTTCGAGGTCGGCGACAGCGGCGCAGTGATCCTGAGGAAGTGGACTCCCATCGACTTGGAGTTCGCGCGAGCCCTGGAACCCACCCTCGCCGAATGGGCCAGTGACGAAGACGACGAGGCCTACCATGAGCTTTGAACAATGGTCGGTGGTGGCGGTCTCGTTCCCGTTCTCCGACCGGGGCAGCCAGAAGCGGCGCCCGGCTGTGGTCCTTTCCAGCCGCGAACAGTTCGGGGCTCGCACCGGACACAGTGTACTGGCGATGGTGACCAGCGCCTCTCACGCTCGCTGGCCACTCGACGTCGTGATCGCGGACCGCGAGACGGCAGGCCTACCCGCTCCCTCGCTGGCACGGATGAAACTATTCACCCTTGATGACCGGCTGATCCAGCGGCAGCTAGGCATTCTAGATGAGAACGATCGAGAGGCTGTTCGCCGCGCGCTCTCCAGCCTGTTGAGCTAGTGGCCCTCAGTGGTCAGCTCTCCGTGGCGATGAGGGCGGCGCCGAGCGCACCCAGGTACTCTGGGTCCGGTAGGACTTCGACGTCCACCCCGCCGAGCGCCTCGGAAAGCGACTTGACGAACCCCACGTTGAGGGCCGCTCCGCCCCCCAGCACGACCGGGTCTTCGATACCGATACGCCGCACCATGGCCGACACCCGACCGGCCATCGCGTCGTGAACCGCTCGCGCTATGTCGGCCGGCGGCGTGTTGGCGTGGATGAGGCTGACGACCTCGGACTCGGCGAATACGGTGCACTGAGCGTTCATCGGGATGGCCTGGGTGGAATCCAGCGATGCCCGGGAGAACTCGTCCAACTCCATGTCGAGGGCGCGGCTCATGGCCTCCACGAAGGCGCCGGCGCCGGCGGCGCACTTCTCGTTGATGGCGAAGTCGACGACCTTGCCCGCAGGGCTGAGCTTGATGGCCCGAGCTTCGTCCGCCCCGACCTCGATGACCGTCCGGGCGCCGGGCCGCAGGGCCGCGGCGCCCCTCCCATCGGCGGCCACCTCGGTCGGCACCTTGCCCGCGAAGGGAAGGGCCTTGCGCCCGGCACCGGTCGCCGCGATGGCGACGATGGCATCCCTCTCGATCCCCGCCACCCGCGCAGCTTCGCGAAGCCCTCGCTCCGCCGACTCCTCGTGATCGAATCCCGAGGCCACGGCCGCCCTGGCAATCACCCGGCCTTCGTCAATCAACACCGCGTGGACGTTCTTGGCGCCCACGTCGAGCCCGGCGACGATCACGCTCTTCTCCGCGGACCCGCGGCAGCACGCCATTCGGCGGCATCCAACGCGAGCCCTCGGGCAAGAGCCTTCGCGTTCATCTTCTCGGTACCCGCCGGCACCATCGCCAGGACTGCCTTTCGAAGAGACGCGGTAGTCACCACACCGGCAATCGCTGCGACCGCGCCCAGGGTGAGGATGTTTGCGGTCTGGGTCCGCCCGGTCTCTTCCAGCGCCAGACGAGTGAAGGGTACGCCGAATCGTTCCCCTTCGAACGGCGGCAGGGCCGTGACGTTCTCTGAGTCGTAGACGAGCACCCCGTCGGTGCGAAGGACCCGCATGTACTCGTCCGCCGCTGCTTGTGACAGCGCAACGAGAAGATCCGCCATCTCGAGCTCCGGATAATCGATGGGAGCGTCGGAGATGATGACGTCGCTGCGGCTGTAGCCGCCGCGAGCTTCGGGACCATAGGACTGGGTCTGCACGACGTGGCGGTGGTCACGCGCGCCTGCCATCGCCAGAATGACGCCCATGAGGATCACACCCTGACCCCCGCTGCCGCCGAACCGCACTTCCACCAGTTCGCGGGCTGCCAGAAGTCCTGTGCGCGCGGCCGCGGAGCCCGCCTCGCCGGTGCTGCCGCGGACGGGACTCACTCGCCACCCTCGCAGGGTAGTCCGAAAGTGTCGGGCGGCTCAGCGTCTTCGACCGAAGGCGGGACCACTGCCCTGCCCTTTGGCTCTTCCGCATCGGGCGCGGCCGGCGCCCCTTGGGCCAGGGCCGTGCCTTCCGGCTCGGCAGACTCTGCCGCCGCCGCCAGTAGATCGTCGGGCAGTCCGCAGGCGACCGGCGCGCTCGCGGGCGCCGCGACACGCCGAGAGCGGCCCTTGCGCGTGGTCGCCGCCTCCTGGGCGCGAGCCGAGATGGCCGCATAGGCCGCCTGAAATTCCGGCGCCTCCGGGTCGTCGTGGAGAACGCCGGTCACGATCTTGCCTTCGAGCTCTTCTGCAGGCAACTGTGCCGCGCGGGTCATCGACACCGAACGCGCCTTCGCATCGTCCAGCATAGCCGCGACCCCGGCGGGCGGGTTCCGCTTGCCGTACTCCGTAGGGCACGGGACCACCGCCTCGACGAAGGAGAACCCATGATGCTGGATGCCCTGCTTGATCAGCCGCTCCAGCGGCCTGATGTTGGCAGCGGTCCCGCGGGCCACGAAACTGGCCCCCGCCGCCTCGGCCAGTCTGCAGAGATCGAAGGACGGCTCCACCTGACCGTAGGGAGCGGTGGTCGCCCGATCCCCGAGACCCATGGTGGGAGAGACCTGCCCCCCAGTCATGCCGTAAGTCTGGTTGTTGAACAGGATGCAGGTGATGTCGATGTTGCGCCGGCAAGCGTGGATGAAATGGTTGCCTCCGATCGCCGCGCCATCCCCGTCACCGGTGAGTACGATGACGGTGAAATCCGGTCGAGCCATCTTGATGCCGGTGGCGAAGGCCAGGGCCCGGCCGTGGATGGAGTGCACCGTCCCCAGGTCGAGGTAGCCCACCGCCCGGCTCGAACAGCCGATGCCCCCGACAACGACCGTCTTCTCCCGCTTGAGGCCCAGGTCGATCACCGCCCGCAAGAAGGCTCCGGTCACGATCCCGATGCCACAACCCGGGCACCAGATGTGCGGCAGCCGTTCGGTGTGGAGGAACTGTTCGATCTCCAAAGCGTCGGAGGCGTCGGCTGTGCTGGCCTTAGACACTCTCGTACTTCCCCACCAGCTCGGTCACCCGGTCGAGGATCTCGCGCGGGGTGATCAAGGTGCCATCGATCTTGCCCATGCTTATCACCGTGGTCCAATTCTCCGCCATCTTCCGCACTTCGCGCGCGTACTGGCCGAGATTCAGCTCGGGTATGAGCATGAACTCCACCCGCCGGGCGACGGTCTGGATGATCTCCACCGGCAGCGGGAACAGAGTGTACAGATGGAGCACCTCCACCTGCAGCCCCTCCTTCTCGGCCAACTTCCAGGCGGCACGGGCACTCCGGGCACACGAGCCGTAGGCGACGATGCAGACACGGCCCTTCCCCTCGTTCTTCACGTCGTAGAGGCAGAGCTCGTCGCGGTGGTTGCCCACCTTGTCGTAGAGCTCACGGACGAACTTCTCGCTCTTCGCCGGGTCGTTGGTGGGGAACCCGGTCTCGTCGTGGATGAGGCCGGTCACGTGGGGGTGCGTCTCGGAGCCCAGCACGTGGGGCGGATGTACTTCGCGCACCAGATCGGGGTGGAGATAGCCCGGGGTGAAGTCGAAATCCCCGCTGGTCAGCCGATAGCGCCCGATGAGCTCGGGGGCGAAGCTCTCGCGCATGTGGCCCACCACTTCGTCGGCGAGCAGGGTGACCGGGGTACGGAAGCGCTGGGCGAAGCGCACGGCGGCCATGGTGAGCCGGTACATGTCGGCGACGTTGGAGGCCGCCAGCACCACGGCCGGATGGTCACCGTGGGTACCCCACCGTGCCTGCATGACGTCACCCTGAGACGGCGCGGTCGGGCGGCCGGTCGAGGGCCCGGCCCGCATCACGTCCACGATCACCAGCGGAGCTTCCGCCATGATGGCGTAGCCGATGGCCTCCTGCATGAGCGAGAAGCCGGGGCCCGAGGTGGCGGTCATCGCCAATTGCCCCGCAAGCGACGCCCCGATGCAAGCGCATATGGATCCGATCTCGTCCTCCATCTGCAGGAAGACTCCGCCCAGCCGGGGCAACTCGTACGCCATGGCTTCCATGATCTCGGAGCTGGGGGTGATGGGATACCCGGCGAAGAAACGGACGCCGGCGTCGAGGGCTCCCAGAGCGCAGGCCCGGTTGCCCTGGATCAGCATGCTGTTGGGGTCGATCTTCTCCCGGAGCACGTGTGTGTGCCAGCGTTCCATCTCACTCGCAGTGTAACGGGTTCTTGAGATAGGCGATTATCACTTCGGCCAGCCGCTGGAGAAGCAGATCGGGCGGAGGGGCCGTCGGCAGAGACACGCCGGAGAGCGAGCGCTGGACGTACTCTTCCTGCGCCGCCTGTGCCAACCGGGAGGCGACGCGCGCGGCGTCTTCGGGATCGGGATGCCCTATCTGTCCGGCGTGCCGCATAAGGACCTCGACCTCGAGCCCTTCCATGACGGCTTTGTGCCTATAGCCCTGAGCGCGCAATACCGGGTCGGTCGCACCGTGCACGACGAACGCCTCGAACAGCCGACCGTCGCCGTCGGCGGCCACCCTCTTGATGTCGAGCAGCCGCCGGACCGATTCCTCGAGAGTAAGACCATCCCATTCGACCTTGTCGAGGTGCGCGCGCATGTCTGCTTCTTCCCGGGACTGGACGCGATCTTGGACAGCGTGCAGAAGGGCGGTCTTGTCGCCGAAGCGCGCGTAGAGAGTGCCTATCGAGGTGCGGGAGCGGCGCACCACTTCGGCAGTGGTGAGAGCTTCGTACCCCTTGCTCCTGATGAGCGCTTCAGCGGCCCTCAGGATGCGCTCCTGTGAGTCGCGGCTGCGCTGCTGGCAAGGGGCTTTCACGGCATGTGCGGTCTCGGCCACAGCCTGATTCTAGCACTGCGGAGTCATGGCGCGGAGAGGGTTGACCATAGAATCTAGATTCTATATTCTAAGTCAAGAACCCTCGGGAGAGGGGACCTGCTTCCCGTTGAGGCGGCACTCACCGGCAACGGCTCTTCCAAGGGGTTGATAGAGTGGAGGCAGCATCCGCTGCGAGCACGAGGTGGGATCCATGTCTGGGACCGCGAAACTCATCATCGAAGACAACTCGCACGACCTGCCGCTGGTAGTGGGGACCGAGGGCGACCGCGCCGTCGACATCACCGGGCTGCGCGAAGCCACCGGGCATATCACTATCGACGAGGGCTACGTGAACACCGGCTCCTGTCGATCAGCCATCACATTCGTCGACGGCGAGAGAGGGATCCTCCGATATCGCGGCGTCCCGATAGAGGAGCTGGCGCTCAAGAGCACCTTCGTCGAGACCTGTTGGCTGCTTATCTATGGGGAATTGCCCACTGATGAACAGCTCAGGGCCTGGAGCAGCCTGTTCACCAACTACGAGATGATCCACGAAGGGCTGTATCACCACTTCGACGGCTTCCCGTCCACGGGTCACCCGATGGCCATCCTCTCCGCAATGATCAACGCCATGAGCTGCTACGAACCCGATCTGATGGAGATGGAGTCACCGGCCACCTTCCAGGTATCGGCCGCCCGGCTCATCAGCAAGCTGCGCACCATCGCCGCGGCGGCCTACAAGGCCTCCGTCGGCCAGCCGATCATCTACCCCAAACCCCACCTGGACTACTGCACGAACTTCCTGCACATGATGTTCTCCATCCCCTTTAGAGACTATGAGCCCGACGCAGAGACAGTGGCCGCTCTGCAGTTGATCCTCATCCTGCATGCCGACCACGAGCAGAACTGCTCTTCGAGCACCGTACGGATGGTGGCTTCCTCCGGAGCGAACCTGTTCGCCAGTTGCGCCGCCGGCGTGTGCGCGCTGTGGGGGCCGCTGCACGGTGGAGCGAACGCCGCCGTCGTGGAGATGCTCCAGTGGTTGCACGACAACAACGTCGACCTCAAGGACTACATAGCCCGGGTGAAGGACAAGAACTCCTCACTCCGGCTCATGGGGTTCGGCCACCGGGTCTACAAGAGCTACGATCCGCGGGCCAGCATCATGAAGGATGTCGCCGACAGGATGCTCAACAAGCTCAAGACCACCGATCCGCTGCTCGAGATCGCCAAGCGGCTCGAGGACGTGGCCCTGAACGACCCGTACTTCACCGAGCGTAAGCTGTACCCCAACGTGGACTTCTATTCGGGGGTGCTCTTGCGGGCGATGGGGATCCCCGTGAACATGTTCACCGTGATGTTCGCCATGGGCCGGATGCCCGGATGGATCGCGAACTGGAAAGAGGTGCACGACAGCGGCAGCACCCTGTACCGTCCGCGTCAGGTCTACATGGGACAGGGCCAGCGCCCCTACGTGCCGATCGACAAACGAGGAACGGCCGCCTGCTTGGCTCCCGCCACGTCTGCGGACGGGCGCCCACGCTGCTAGCCGGAGCCCGGGCGGCAGAGACTGCCGGCGCGTCTAGAAGTGCGCGACGGCAGTGGACTGTTGAGCCAGGTGATTCTTGACGATGGGTAGGTGCTTCAGCAGGTAGCCGCCGCCGACCGCCTGCACGGTCACTTCATACCAGCGGGTGGTCCCCTTGTGGTAGCTCAGGGCCACCACTTCGACCCCCTCGTCGACAGCCATGTCCTGAATGGCTTTGTTGACCGCTTGCTCGCTCCCCTCGGTGTTCACATAGGTCTGGACGGCCCGTTCCGCAGCGCGGTTTGAGAAGTCGACGGCGTTTCGGTAGGCGGCGTACATGCCCGCGCCGTCGGCCACGAGAACCCCCGCGAGTAGCAGTAGAACGACTATGAACGGGATAACTCTCATACGCGTAGGAACGGACGGCAGGTCACAAAGTTACGGGATAGCGAGTCACGCCACGCGACCGGCACGGCTTCTGCGCACATACCAGACACCAATGACGATTAATATGACCGCAAGGACCGCGAGGACCGCCCACGGAAGGATGTCGGCAACAGTGACGAAGCGAATCGAAGTGGTGCCCTGGTCGAGGACTGTCGCGCCCGCGACCAGCCGGGCCGACAGCTCGTGGGGCGAAGCTGTGCCTACCACCGGCACCGCTATCTGGTTGCCCCCTGTCTCCAGTCGGACCTTGACGACCTCGCCCTGGGGGAAGCGAAGACCCTCTCCGCCCAATCGGAGTTCGATAGTCACGGGGTAGTCTGCGCCGTTCTCGGCGACCAGCTTCACCTCTCCTTCGTGGCCCAAGAGCAGGACGCTCTCGGTCGCCCGCAAGCGGATCTTGGCCAATTCGCCCTTGGCCACCGTCTCGGCATGGACGGCATAGCCCAGCCCTGCGCTCGCCTCCTCAGGACTGACGCCGGGCCGCGACCACCAGCGGCTCTCTGCCAGGTAGAGAGACCGGCGGGCGGTCTCAACCGGGAGACTGGCGGGGTCGGCCACGTACTGCGAGGTCGTCGACGACAGCGTGAGCGCTCTGTATGGCCGAAAAGAGCGTCTGCCCGCCGTCGCCCGACGGCAAGACCGGGTCCCGGGCGAGCTGTACGGGGCGAGACCCGGGCGCGTACGCGCGCAGCAGGCCTGCCATTGTCTGAGTCCGGATCCATGGATCCTTCCGCAGTTCCTCTCCGATGGCGTCGAGGTACGCTCCGGGAGGCAGAGCGAAGTCCGGGTCGGGGGTGAGCACGAGGGCGTCACGGTAACCTGAAGCAAGCACGGCAGCGATGCCGGCGAAGAGGACGGTCGGATCCCAAGGCGAGGCCATCAGCCGTCGTAGCCGGCTATCAGCAAAGACCAGTGTCACTCGATCGCCCTGGCGCGTCGTGCGCCCTGACGGCGATCGTGCCCGCTGGCTACCGGCTCGTTGAGACCGGCGGCTACCGCGGCATCGACCAAGACGTGATCGATGGAGGCTTCGCCGTAGTCGCTCAGGCTGTCCGTCGTCAGTTCCAAGCCGGCAGACCACGCCCCTGAAGGAGGAAGACCGAGGCCCAAACTCTGCACTAGCTCCTGCTTGCCCAGTTGGATCTGTTCGAAGCCGTCGCGCCAGCTCTGGGCGGCCAAGAGCCCCAGGTCCGGCCCGGCGTAGGCGCTCGTCGCCACTTCGACAGCCTCGTTTTCGGCCGCGCGCGTGAGACCGGCCAGAACCGCCGCGGCGTTCTTCGCCGCAGGGTCGTCGGCGTTCACTTGAACTGCAGCTCCCTGAGTCGCCCGGCGTTTGGTAGCCATCCGCCATGTCGCGAAGTTGCGTCAACAGGACTGGCTCGACACCCAGGCTGAAGTGCCAATCGGGGAACTTCGCAGGCAGGGCGAGCAGCGCGGGCAGAGTGCCGGACGGCCCAGGTGCAGCGCCGGTCTCTCGCCGCTGCCCCGGACGCGTCAGGCGCCGCAGCGGGCGCGCAGGCCTGTTCGAGCGCCCTGTCGAAGAAGCTGCCGTCCGGGCCGCGATGGATCCCCAGCGCCGCCCGCCAGACGAAGGCGAGGTCCAGGGGCGAGCCGCGAACCGCCACTCTCCCCATCCAGGTGCCGCCGGTCGCCATCACAGCGGCTCCTGATCTGACTTCGATGGTCACCCTGATACGCCCCCGGTGCCGACGGCAGGGTCGGGAGCGGAATGGGCAGGTGAAGCTCCGAGGGAGAGGGGCGCGCGGCGGCGGGAAGGGAGCCGGCCGCGACAGTGAAGCCCCCCGCACTAGTGCAGGACCGGATCGCTCTTCACCAGTTGCGACAGGACCGCCGGTCCGGTAACGCGGACGCCCACGATATCGTCCGGACTCAGTGCGGCTATCGCCTCTCCCGAGACCCTGATCGCCGGTGCTCTCGTTCAGCAGCGTCAGCGAGCGGTCCATGGTCACGGAGAGGGCCGCGGTGGCCACCGCGGCCGGCGCCGCCACCAGAAGGATCGCCCGCAGCCAGACCTAGGATCGCCGAAAGGCAGCAGGCGAGTCCCGCGGCCAAGGTGGACGCCTCCGCGGCGGGCCATCGTCTCCAAAGATCGGCCGGGCTCATGGCCGTCGCGGGCTATGCTGTGCAGCGACTTGGTCAGACGAAGGACGGTGCCTTCGGCTCCGGCGTCGATCTCGACCATCTCGTCCGCAAGAGCCCTGAGAATGGTCAGTCCCAGGCCGGCCTCGTTCGTCGGGCCGCACCGCTCCAGCCCCGCGACCAGTCCGCTCCGTTCGGGATAGAGCACACTTATCACGAAGGCATCGGGCCGGGAATCGAAGTCCATGCGGATGGAGCACCCGCCGTCGGAGGCCTTCTCGCTCGCCGAGCCGTCGGCCATCGTGGACATGAAGCAGTTGCAGGCCTCGGTGACGATCACCTTGAGGTCGGCCACCACTTCCTCGTCCAGGGAATCGCGAACACCGAGCGCTCCGACCACCAAGCGGCACAGAGCGACGTATTCCGGCCGGCAGGGGATGGCCAGCGACACCGGGGACGAGGCCAAGATTGTCTGCCGGTCGGTCATGGTGTTCGAATCATACGCCGCTTCACTCCCATCCATCCACCACGTTGAGATCTTCCCCGCACGCGCCGCAAAGGCCATCTCGCACCAGCAAGTTCTTTGCCCTCTGCTCGTCCCGCTCGATGACGGTGCGCCCGCAACGGGGGCAGATGGTGTTCCTACCCGGGTGTCCAGGAACATTCCCGACGTATACGAAGCTCAATCCCTCGCCCTTGCCGAGCAGTGCCGCGCGCTCGAGGGTCTTGATGGGGGTCGCGGCGAGATAGGAGAGTTCGAACTCGGGTAGGAAACGGGTCACGTGCCACGGAGTCTTGGGGCCGAGGGCCTCGCACACCCACCTTGCCATCGCGCTGACGCTCGCGTCGTCGTCGTTCACGCCCGGTACTATGTTCGACACCACCTCCACGTGGCACCCGTGTCTCTCCTTGGCCCTAACGGCGGCGGCCAAAGCAGGCGCGGGATCCTTGACCTTGGTCAGCCGGGCCCAGCCCTCGGCGTTCGAGGCCTTGAGGTCGAACTTGAAAGCCTCCACCACCGGTCCCACGAAGTCCACTGCCGCCTCAGTGAGATAGCCCGCGGTCACGAAGGCAGTGTACAGACCGGCCTCCTTGAACGCGGCACACACGTCGTGGACGTACTCGATCCACACCGCGGGGTCATTGTAGGTGAAGGCCACCCCGGACAGCTTGTGCCGCTTGGCCAGGGCGACCGCGGCCTCGGGGGAGAGTTCGGACAGACGCGCCGTCTCGTTGCGCGCGTTCGCATGGGATATCTGCCAGTTCTGGCATCCGATACACAGCACGTTGCAGCCGTAGCACCCGAGGGAGAGGGCCCGGGTGCCGGGATGGAAGTGAAAGAGCGGCTTCTTCTCGATCTCGTCGCTGATGACGCTCGCCGGCCGGCCGTAGGTGAGGCTGACCAGGCGGCCGTCCCGCACTCCGCGGGCCTTGCACAGACCCTCCGCAGTTCTCCCCGATGACGCAGAGATGGGGACACACCGTGCAGCGGACGCCGCCGGCCGCCGGCTCCTCGAAGAGGGCCGGGCTGGACGAAGGCCGAGTGGAGGTTGTGTCGTTATCGGGACTCATCGCGCGCGAAGTATACCTTTGCACGCTAGAATAGCCGGGCACGGTTAGACACGGGGGAAGAGCCGTGGTATGAATTCACCGTGCGGTATGGCCATGCAAGGCCGGGCCCGGCGCGGGTAGGCAACCCCGCTCGGACGGAATGCTCGGCAAAAATCCAGGAGGTGGGGTACTTGAAGAAGATTCTGGTCCTTTCAATCGCGCTGCTCGTGCTCGTGCTGATCGTCCTTCCGGTGGCAACCGGATGCGGCGAGACCACGACCACGACTACCGCCGCGGCGGCGACCACGACTACGGCCGCGGCCCCGGCAGCGTACGACATCCAGAAGCTCGTGGCCGGCATCCAGCCGGATCCGAGCATCCTGGCCACGCTGCCGGACAACTACAAGAGCACCCCAATCAAGGTGGGATGCGACGTATCGTACCCGCCGTGGGAGATGTTCGTAGAGGGCACCGACACGGTTACCGGCTTCGACTATGACCTCGGCCAGGCGATCGCCGCCAAGATGGGCGTGCCCGGGTTCCAGTTCATCAATGCCACCTTCGACAGCATCCTCATCGGCATCGACTCGGGTAAGTACGACATCGGCATGTCCGCCTTCACCGACAAACTCTCCCGCCAGGAGACAGTACGACTTCGTCGACTACGCTCAGGACGGGACGGGCATATTGGTGACGAAGGGCAATCCCAAAGGGATCACCGGGATCGCGTCCCTGTCCGGCATTGACGGTAGGCACTGAGAAAGGCACGACCCAGGCGGATTCCGTCACTGCCATCAACGAGATACTCAAGTCCGAGGGCAAACCGTTGATCAAGGCCAATGAGTATCCCGACCAGCCGTGCCAACTTGCTAGCGCTCAAGGGCGGCAAGGTGGACGCCATCGTCACCGACGCTTCGACGGCGGGTTATGTCGCGGTGAACACAGACGGCGGCAATACGTTCGAACTCATCAACGACCCCAACCCCCCCGAGGGCTGGGAGAATCAGCCTGACGGCATCGCCGTGAAAAAGGGCAACGACGCGTTGCGCGACGCCCTCCTGAAGGCGGTCCAGGGCCTCTTCGCCGACGGCACTTACAAGACCATCATCGACCACTAGGGCATCGTGCCCATCGACAAGCCCGGGATTAATCTGGGCACGTTCGCCGGTTGAGATAGGAAGCCACGGTGGGACCCGCTGACCCACATGTTGGAGACTCACCCGCGGTAGTCAAGAACCGCGGGTCAAGCGGGCCGGAAGCACGACCCGAGGCGATCAAGGCGGTCCCAATAAGACATTGGGGCCGCTGGGTCGCCTCGGTCGTGATCCTTTACATCTTCGCAGCGCTCATCTACTCACTCGCCAAGAACACCAACCTTGATTGGGACACAGTGGGGCTCTGGATGTTCAAGCCCCTCGTGTTGCGTGGCGTTGTCCGCACGATAGAGCTCACTGTCATCGCCATGGTCATGGGCATGGTGGGCGGCACACTGCTGGCGGTGATGCGGCTTTCGAAGAACTACGTGCTCTCCGGGTTGGCCTGGCTGTACATCTGGTTCTTCCGCGGGACGCCGCTTTATGTGCAGATCCTCCTCTGGGGTAATTTCGCCATCCTGTACCCGAGGTTCTTCCTCGGCTTCCCGTTCACCGGCCTGGTCTTCGGGTCGGCGGATACCAACGTGATCATCGGCGTGTTGATTGCCTCAATTCTGGCCTTGGGCTTGAACGAGGCCGCGTACGCAGCCGAGCTCGTACGCGCCGGCATCATCTCCGTGGAGAAGGGCCAGACCGAGGCTGCGGAGTCCCTGGGCATGTCTTTTGGCATGACGATGCGCCGGATCGTGCTGCCGCAGGCGATGAGGGTCATCATCCCCCCCATGGGCAACGAGACTATCTCCATGCTCAAGACGACCTCCCTGGTGGCGCTCATCTCCGGCCGGGAACTGATGACCAACATCACGATCGCCTACTCCCAGAACTTCAAGATCATGCCTCTTCTGATAGTCGCCTGCATCTGGTACCTCTTCCTCACGACGTTGCTCACGATCGGCCAGCACTACCTGGAGAGGTATTTCGCCAAGGGGTTCGGCGACAAGGAGGCAGCAGCAGCAGAGAAGAAGGCGATGAAGCGGCTCGAACGCAAGGCGGGGGTGGATCCCGGTGTCTTCTGAGCTCGAGGTCGGCCTTGATGTCGGTACTACCAGGTTCTCGGGAGAGCCGATGGTCAAAGCCGAACAGGTCTGGAAGTCGTTCGGCAGGCTCGAAGTGCTCAAGGGGATCGACTTCGTGGTCAAACCGCGCGAGACGTTCGTACTTCTCGGGCCCTCGGGCGGTGGCAAGTCGACGCTCCTTCGCTGCATCAACCACCTGGAGAAGATCGACGCCGGCCGTCTTTGGGTCGACGGCGAGCTCATGGGCTATAGGCAGAAGGGAGACGTACTGCACGAGATGCCCCCGCGCGAGGTGTCTCGCCAGCGCTCCACGATCGGGATGGTGTTCCAGCGTTTCAATCTCTTCCCGCATCTGACGGCTATCGAGAACGTCATGGAAGCCCCCATCAGGGTGAAGAAGGAGCCGCGCAAGCAGGCCGAGGCCGATGCGGAGCTCTTGCTTTGTCAGGTCGGGCTCAAGGACAAGCTGGACGTGTATCCGGGACAGCTCTCCGGCGGCCAGCAACAGCGGGTCGCCATCGCCCGCGCTCTGGCCATGAAGCCCAAGCTCATGCTCTTCGACGAGCCGACCTCAGCCCTCGACCCCGAATTGGTGGGAGAGGTGCTCGACGTCATGAAGAAACTGGCCTTCGAAGGCATGACCATGGTGGTCGTGACCCATGAGATCGGCTTCGCCAAGGAAGCCGCAGACGGCGTCGCCCTCATGGATGGAGGCGTCATCGTGGAGATGGGGCCCCCCGAACAGGTCCTCGTCAACCCGCAGGAAGAGCGGACCAAGCTCTTCCTCTCCAAAGTCCTGTCCTAGGACCCTGCCGGGCTCTCCGGCTCGTTCGCCAGCCGGTCCCGGCGTTTCCGCCAGCGCCACACTCCCCACCCGATCAGAGCCAGCACCACGACGGCCAGAACGACGTAGAAGACCCGGTTGTAGCGGCTGAAGGTCTCCTGGAGCGCGCCCCAGGGATCCTCCCCGGCGGCTTTGCCGGCCGCGTAGCCGAGGTATGCCAGCCCCGCATTCCAGATGACCGAGCCAAAAAGCGAATAGATCAAGAATTTGGCGAACGGCATCTTCGCTATGCCGGCAGGAAGAGAGATGAACGTGCGGATGCCGGGCATCATCCGGGTGAAGAAGACGGTCGCCGGGCCGTAGCGGACGAACCAGCGGTCGGCCCTGTCCAGGTGATGGGCCGACACCCCGACGTAGCGCCCGTAGCGCACGAACAGGACCCGGCCACCGAAGCGTCCTATTCCGTACGCGATGCTGGAGCCGACGAGATTGGCCAGAGTCGCCACAGCGATGACCATCCAGAGCTGGGTATGGCCCTGCGCCGCAAGAAAGCCCCCGTACGGAACAACGATCTCGCTGGGGATAGGTATGCAGGCACTCTCGGCCACCATCGTCACGAACACGATGAGCAGGGCGTTGTTCTCGAGAAGGGGAATAAGCCAATCCTGAAAGAAGCTCATGGTCGGGGATTCTACCGCATGCCGTGTAGGTCAAGCGTCAACAATGCCAGCTTCAGCCAACCGCCGCCGCATGTCGTCCCAGTGAGTCGCCGGCCAGGTGACCCTGTCGCAGACCGAGCAATAGGTGTACTTCTCCTGGGTCGCGGCCACGTAGACAGGCACGCGGTGGCACACCTCTTCCGCTCCAAGAGCATCGAGAGAACCGTTGCACACCAGGCAGCGAGGCGGGCCCACCCGACGCAGCCCCTCGTCAGCCTGAAGCTGTTGGAGTTGCTCGAGCAGCAGATCGCCGCGTAGCAGAACCGCGCTCACGCGTCGGAGATGAACGACCCGGCGCTCGACCAGCAGGGTATCTCGGGTGAGTAGTACCCGGCCTTCCCGCTCCGCCCGGAGAAGCAGCGCGGCGGGACCCGCTTCTTTGTCCCAGATCGTGTCGTAGCCCAGCAGCCGCAGCCAGCGAACCAGACGGCCGAGGGTGCGGTCGACGAGAAGCTTCTCAGGATTCGGGGCCTCGGTCATCATGCAGCTTCGCCCCGCGTCACCTGTTAGGCAGGAGGTGGTAACTGTGACAGCCCGTACTCGAAACATTCCCGCAGGCGGTCCTCGAGGTTCTCGTAAGCGGGTTGACTGGTACGACCGGCAAACCGGTGCCTCAGATCTTGCTCCACCTGGCCGGCGAGATGGGTGGTCTCGTCATCGAGCCGGTGCATGAGTTCCGCGGGACCCAGTTGTTCCCAAAGGAGGGTGAGGTAGCCCCGCGCGGCCTCGAAGGCAGCTGTGGGATCGGCGATGCCGGGCGAGTCCAACTCCAAGAAGTACGCAGTGAAGGCCCGTTTGAACGCCAGTCGCTGGGACTGTGATGAGCCCGTCGGCATGCCGACTGTCAACGAGTGTAGGCCACCTCTTGCCAGGAGGGATGGGGCGGAGGCCCGATGCGTCTGGAGCGGTGCCCCGTGGGGAAGTAGACGAAGGCACCGGATTCGTCGTCGAAAGCCACCTCGAGCTGCCCCTCGATGAGCCGGAGGTCTAACCAGGCGCTGCGAAAGACGAGCTCGCGCAGCCAGTACACCAAGCACTCGCCGTGAAGAGTCAGGACGTCATCGCCTCGCTCGAGCAGATACTCGCCAAGCGAACTGACGGGGAATTCAATGGTGCCGCCGGCGACCAGTTGCACCAGATCGGCGCACTCGTCGTGGCGTAGCATCCCGGGCTCGACCAAACCCAACTCCACCGCGGCCATCTCGACCCTCTGAGCGAAATCGACGCTGTTGAATCCATACCGGAAACTGCGGAATTCCAGGATGTAGTCTTCGCCCGAGGAGTAGTTGGGGTGGGTGTGCCTGTTCTCAGCTGCCATCGAAATCCCCTGTGAAGCCGGCTAGAGTGCTGCCGGGTAATTGTAGCAGGCGCGGCGACCGCGCGGCGAGTAGGGGTGGCTTCGTGGCGCTTGTGCGCTTTGGGGCCAGGCCGCATAATGACGCTATGAGACGACCCAGGTACCGCCCGCTCGCCGTCGTGACCGCGTTGATCGTGAGCCTGGTCGCGCTGTGCCTGTTCGGGTGCGGGGGTGCAAGCGAGCCGGTCGACCCCGAAGCCGTCCTCGCCGCTTCCTCGGCGAAGATGCAGCAGATCGAGGGCTTCCATTTCGTCTACGAGGTCCACAAGCCGGCAAATAGCGAGCCAAGCGCCGGTCTGGACATCGCCCGCATAACCGGCGACGTGAACTCCGAAGGCAATATGCAGGCGGCCATCGACGTGACTCAGGGCGGTATCCCGCTGACCCTGAACTTCGTCCAGGTCGGCGATACACAGTATCTGCAGCTTGGCGCGTGGCAGACCATCCCCATGGAATCCAGCCCGGTGGGCAAGCTCAGCCTGGCGGCAGGCACCATCCAGATACTCCAGCGCATAACCGATGCGAAGTACGTGGGCACGGATACGAAGGGCGGCGTGGAGTGCTACCACATCACCGGCAAGGTGGCGGCCGCCGAGGTCAAGGCCATCGCGGGGGCTGTGGATACTACCGACACCTTTCCGACCGATATCTGGATCGGGATCAGCGACAGTTACGTCTACGAGGTGGACATTCACGGACCCGCTACTTTGGACGAGCCTAAGGACACTTGGCGCAGTATCGTCCTTTCGAATCTCGATGTCTACGTAGACATCAAGGCGCCCATATAGCCGTGATCTCCCCGACTGCCGACCGCAAGCCGGCGAACAAGGCACTCTCGCGGGGAGCGACCCTTGCCATGGTGGCGCTGGGCGCCGCGGTCTTCGTCGCGGCCCTGGATCAGACCATGGTCCTCACGGTCATGCCGTCGATCATGCGTTCGTTGTACATCGACGTGCGCAACCTCAACGACGCCGGCTGGATCATCACCGCCTACCTCCTTGGCTATACGATCGCCATGCCGCTGTTCGGGAGGCTGGCCGACGTCTGGGGCCGGCGCCCGACGACGATCGTCGCGCTCGTGCTCTTCATGGTGGGAAGCGCGTTGTGCGTCGTCATCCAGCGGTTGGATCTCTTCGTGGCGGCCCGGGTCGTCCAAGCAGCAGGAGGAGGGGCGCTCGTGCCGATCGCCATGGCCGCGGCGGCGGACATGTTCCCGTTGGCGCGGCGCGGCCTGGTACTGGGCATCGTCGGCGGGGCAGCCGAGGCCGGGGGAGTGCTCGGCCCGCTCTACGGAGCCGGACTGGCCATGGCCTGGAGTTGGCGCCTTATCTTCCTGGTGAACATCCCACTCTGCCTGCTGTTGATGCCCATCTGCTGGCGCCTCCTGCGGCCGGGAGCCACACCGTCGTATCAAGACGCCGAGGGCGCCGCCCAGCCGGCCGGCGGCGACGGGCGGCGCAAGCACTGGTGGGAGCGAGGCCGGGTGGACTACCTCGGCGCGGTGCTCATGGCGATTTCTCTGGCCGGCGTCACCATCGGGTTGGGCACGGGGACACAGATGGTAGGCGACTCCAACTCGGGCTCACCGGTGCGCTGGCCCTGGCTGCTTGTCGCAGCGCTGGCTTTTGCGGCTTTCATCCTCTACGAGCGACGCACCGAGCGGCCGCTCATCCGGCTCGACCTGTTTCGGAAGCCTCCCTTTGCCGCGGCGAACATCGCAAACTTCCTGGTGGGGGCGGCGCTCATCATCGGCATGGTGGAGCTCCCGCTTTACGCCAACACCCTTTTTGGCCTCACGGAGATCGGGAGTGGTCTGCTGCTCATCCGCCTGACGCTGATGATCCCGGTTGGGGCCGTGGTGGGAGGCTGGCTCGCGGACTACATTGGGTACCGGGCGACAGCAGTCCTCGGATTCCTGGTAGCGTGCGGGGGCTACCTGCTGGTGAGCCGGTGGCCCGTCGATCCCGGCAACTTGCAGATGACCCGAGACCTGCTCATCAGCGGACTTGGCTTCGGCCTTGTGGTGGGGCCGATCGGAGCAACGGTGACCTCGGCGTCGGGAACCATGTGGATGGCCACCGGCTCCGCCCTGGTCACGGTCTCCCGGATGGTGGGGATGGTCATAGGGCTGGCGGTGATGAGTTCCTGGGGAGTCCGGCGCTTCAATTCGCTTTCGGTGGATATCAACATCCCCATCGTCCGGCCGAGCGGCCTCACCGATGCGCAATGGCAGGCGACGCAAGACGCGGCGGCGGCGGCGCTCGACCAGGCCCTCCACACGGTGTTCAGCAACTTCTTCCTCATCGCGGCGATCATCATCGGCCTGGCAGTCATCCCGGCATGCTTCTTCTACAACAGGAGGGAGCGGGGGACCAGCAGGATACCGTTCCTCCCCCACTGATAGCGTCCGCGCGCTCAGCTAGAATGGGGATTGAGCGAGTCGTCAAGCGAGGGTAGCGTGAACGAGGATCAACTGGACCTGAGCACTTCGTTCGGAGCAGGGTCTTACAGTGACAACACGAGCGACGATACCGCGCGGATAGCTGTGGTCGACCTAGTCCCGGGAACGAGCGTCGAAGGCGTGTACCTTCTCTCTGCCAAGGAGACCCGCCAGACCAGGCAGGGCAAGCCGTTCTTCAAACTGCGGGTGGGCGACCGCACGGGCACGGTCGACTGCACGGTGTGGGAGGTCGAATCGGTCGCCCCCGGAGTGAAAGTCGGTGACCTCGTGACGGTGTGCGCCCGGGTCACGGAGTATCAAGGAAGGCCCCAATTGGAGGCCGCCAGCATCGCCGCCGCGCCGCCCGGCGCCGTGGCGGCCCGGGATTTCCTTCCTTCCACCTACCGCGACATCGATGAGCTCAGGGGCTTCCTGCAATTCCATATCGGGTCGGTCTACGACCGCGACTACGCGGCACTGCTCGAACTCATCTTCGGGAACCAAGCCTTTCTCGACACCTTCACCGCGGCCCCAGCAGCCAAGGTCTATCACCACGCTTACCTGGGAGGTCTGGTCGAGCACACCGTCGCGGTCGCGGAGATGTGCGAGTTCGTAGCACAGCAGTACGGGCGAGTGGACCGCGACCTGCTTCTCACCGCTGCGCTCCTCCACGACATCGGCAAGACCCGGGAACTGGCTTTCGAGACCACGATCGACTTCACCGACGCGGGCAGGTTCCTGGGACACGTCATCCAGGGGGTCGTGCTGGTAGCCGAAAAGGCAGCCCAGCTACCGTCGTTCCCCGAAGCCAAGCTCCAGCAACTGCTCCACTGCATCGTCAGCCATCATGGCGAGCTGGAATGGGGCTCACCCAAGCGCCCCAAGACCATCGAGGCCCTTATCCTTCACCACGTGGATAATCTCGACGCCAAGGTAAAGGGTTTCCTGGAGATCGTCGAGGGGTCACGTGACGCCCCCTGGACTGATCTACGCAACCTCTTCCGCAGGCCCCTTCACGTCCCCCGGGCGGCGCACCAAGAGGAGGACTTCCTGCCACCGGGTGAAGACGACTTCGGGGGGAGGACCTCCTAGCTCGGTTCTTCCTCGCGGAGCGTGCTGTCGACCGTTTCCTCGATATCGCTGTCGAAGGCGGGGGCCGGGCGGGTCGAAGCGGGGGAGGCCGGGTCGCGTCCGAGAAGTGCCGCTTCCCCTGCCATCATCGCATCGAAGGCCTTCGCCTTAAGCCGGCTTCGTGTGAGTTCGATCCGGGCGCGCATGGCGTCGTAGTCGGCGCCGTCCCCGCCTACCTCCGCCGCGGCGGGCGCAGAGGGGCCTGCACCCCCGCTCGCCGGGGCGGGCCTCACGCTCACCGGCTCGCCGATAACTTGCGACGCTCCGGCTACCGGCGCCGCGGCCGACGGCTCGGCCACAACCGGCGCCGAGCGAGCGGGGGTCTCAACAGGGCTGTCCTGATCGACGGCGGCGAATGGCTTCTCCAGTTCCTCGCGGATCCTCCGCCGCGTCTCCTCGATGCGTGACTTCAGATCTTCGCTGAGCGCATCGTCGACGGCCACTTCAGCCGGCACGGCGGGATACTCAGGGGGCGCTTCCTCCGGTGAGCCGGCCGTATCCCAGGTCTCGTCGGCAGCCGCCGCGGCGGAGTCGATTTGGGGCCCTTCATAGGGAAGGATGTCGTCAGGGACCACCGGTAGTAGGTCCTCAAGCTCCGATTCCTCCTCCACGAAGACGGCCGAAGACTCCCAGCCGGCTCCGGGCAGGGGCTCCTCGAGTAGCTCCGGGCTCATGATCACGACGGACTCAGAGACATCGGCGGTGTCGAATGCTTCCTCGATCGGCGGTGCGACCAGATCCTCGTACGAAGGTACCGGAGGAGTCAGGGGAGCCGGTGACGGGATATCCACCACCGCGGCTGCCGTTTCGGCGCCCGCTACCGCTGCAGCCGATGCAGACGGCGCGTATCGATCGTCCTCCTCCAGACCCGTGTCCGCGAGCCCGGCAGCCGCGACACCTGCCACACCCGCTGCAACCCAGGCTCCCGGATGGCTCTCGCTCTCGGGTACCGGCGCGACGGGGGTGGCCGCCGCGTCAGCAGGCGGGGCCTCGGCAGCTAAGGTAGCTGCCACCACAGCGGCGGGGACAATGACGTCCGGAGTTACCGGCGCGACCTGGGGCTCGGGCTCGGGCTCGGGTCTCGGGCTCGGGTTCGGGTTCGGGTTCGGGTTCGGGCGCGGGCGCGGGCACTGGTACCACCACCGCGGGCACAACCGCGGGCGGAGGGACCGATGGGACTATCACCGCCGGGGGCGCGACTGGGGCCGGGGGCACCTCAGCTACCGGGACTGGAGCAGGCTCAGGCTCCGGTTCGGGCTCCGGCTCCGGCGCCACCACCGCGGCCGGGGAAGCGACGACTTCCGCCGGAGGGGTGGGGGGCACGGCCTCGGGTTGCGCTGCCGCTTGGACGGCGACCGCGGCCACGGCCGGAGTGGTCTCGGGCACGGCGGCCGGCGAAACGCTCCGCGCGTGAGGGATCACGTCCGGTGTGCTCGCCGGAGCGCTTGCGCTCTCACCCGGCTTTGTGACCACCTGCTTCTTCACGAACAAGATGCCGAGGACAGCTCCTAGCGCTCCCCCCAACAAGAATCTGAGCAATCCGCCCATTGTGAGCCCCTTCCTCAGCACTAAGCGATCTGAGCCGCCACCGTTCTACGGCGTCGGCTCTAACTTTAGCAGTAACCTCTTCCGCCTTTTGGCGCGAAGGCGTTCGCTTTGTAGACCACCCTTCATATCGGCGGGGGCGGAGAGAACCTTGACCGGAGCCTAGTCCTCGCGACCCTTCGCATCCCCCTTCCGTAATGTACGGAGGCGAGCGAGGAATTCCTTGATTCGAGCCTCGAAACCATTCTCCGTCGGCCGGTAGAACTCGGTGCCGGCGAGGCCCTCCGGAAGGTATTCCTGGGCGTTGTAGCCGCCGTCATCGTGGGGGTACCGGTATCCGACCCCGTGTCCCAGGCTCTTGGCCCCCGAATACCCCGTGCTGCGCAAGAAGACTGGGGGCGCCAGCGCCCCGTGAAGCTCGACCTCCTGAAGAGCCGCCTCTATCCCCTTGTACGAGGCATTCGACTTGGGCGCGCAACTCAGATACGTCACCCCGTGCGCCAGATTGATACGGCATTCGGGGAGCCCTACGAATTCGACCGCCCGCGATACGGCAATGGTGATCTCCAGAGCGCGCGGGTCGGCGTTGCCGATGTCCTCCGATGCGAAGATGATCATCCGACGGGCGATGAACTTGGGGTCCTCTCCTCCCGTGAGCATTACCGCGAGATAGTAGAGAGCGGCGTCCGGGTCGGAGCCGCGCAGACTCTTGATGAACGCCGAGATGACATCGTAGTGCGCGTCGGCCTGCTTGTCATACAGCACCAGCTTCCGCTGAGCCGCCTCCTCAACGGTCGCCTCGTCAAGGGCTTCCAGCCCCCTGGCGCCGGCCAATACCAGAGACCGCTCGAGCAGAGTGAAGGCCCTGCGGGCGTCGCCGAGTCCGGCGTCGGCGATCAGGTCGAGTACCGGCTCGGCTACAGCCACGCGGCCGTCGATCCCGCCAACCCCCTCCCCTGCGGCCAGAGCCCGATCGAGCAGGGTGTGGATATCGGTCGATGACAACAGTTCGAAGTGGTACAGCTCGCACCGCGAGATCAGGGCCGGGATGACCTCAAAGTAGGGGTTCTCGGTCGAGGCGCCGATGAGCGTGACTATCCCGTCCTCGACTGCATGGAGGAGCGCGTCCTGTTGGGACTTGGAGAAGCGATGGATCTCGTCGATGAAGAGCACCGTGCGGCGGCCTGCCTGCGCCCGCCGGTCGCGCGCCCTGTCGATGACCCGGCGCACCTCGGCCACCCCGGAGCTGACCGCGGACAACTCTTCGTACACCGCGCCCGTCTTTGCCGCCACAAGGCGCGCGACCGTCGTCTTGCCGGTGCCCGGGGGTCCGAAGAAGATCATCGAGCCCATGGTGCCGGTTTCGAGCGCCACGCGGAGCGGAGCGCCTTCAGCAAGCAAATGGGGCTGACCGACCACTTCATCGAGGGCGCGCGGCCGCATGCGGGCGGCAAGCGGGGCGTTCTGCGAGAGATCCGCACTCAGGCGAGAGCTGAAGAGATCCTCCTCCATGCCGGGATTCTACCAGTGTCCGCGCCCGGGATTGGCTAGAATAGTCCCGGGTGGGTGCTGGGCAGGAGGGGAAACAGCGTGTCCCGACAGGTTCTGGTGTTGAACTCTACCTACGAGCCGATGAACGTGTGCTCGCTGCATCGCGCCGTGGTTCTGCTACTCAAGGGCAAGGCCGAGACGATCGAGGCGGCAGCCGGTCTGGTGCGGTCCGAGCGAACGTGTCTGACGGCGCCTATCGTGATCCGCCTGCTCCACTACGTACGGCTTCCCCGCGCTGAGGCGAGGCGGGTGTCGCGGCACGCGATCCTCGCCCGCGACGGCTTCCGGTGCCAGTACTGCGGCAGCTCGCGGCATCTCACCATCGATCACATCATCCCCCGCAGCCGGGGAGGCGCCTCTTCGTGGGACAACGTCGTCACTTCGTGCGCTCCCTGCAACGTCAGAAAAGGCGCGTGTCTGCCCTCGGAGGTCGGGATGTCGCCGTCACGAAAACCGCGCCCACCTGTACCTGGCGATTTCGTACTCGCGGTCCAGCGGGCCATCCCCGACGCCTGGCTGCCCTACCTCGAATCCGTCGCGTAGCGGCCCATCTGCAGGTACTTCTCGTGACGCAACCGGAGGCGCTCCTCGGGATCAATCCTCTCAAGGTCGCCGATGGCCAACTGCACCTGCCGCATGACCCGTTTGGCCGTGGCCCCGTGATTGGTGTGTGCGCCCGCTCCGGGCTCGGGGATCACCCCGTCGATCAGACCCAGCTCGAACAGGTCCATAGCGATGAGATGCAGGGCCTCGGCGGCCTTCGGCCCCTCGGCGGAGTCGCGCCACAGCAAAGCCGCGCAGCCCTCAGGAGAGATGACCGAGTAGATGGAGTTCTCCAGCATGAACACGCGGTCGCACACTGCCAAAGCCAGCGCACCACCCGATCCCCCTTCGCCGATGACCACGGTCACGGTGGGGATCTTGAGCCCAGTGAAAGTCATGATGCTGGTGGCTATCGCTCCGGCCTGTCCGCCCTCTTCGGCATCCTTGCCGGGGTAAGCACCCCCCGTGTCGACCAATGTGACCAGCGGCAGTCCGAACTTCTCGGCAAGCCCCGCCAGGCGCATGGCTTTGCGGTACCCTTCCGGACGGGCCATGCCGAAGCTGCGCTCCTGCCGCTCTTCGAGAGTGTGTCCCTTCTGGTGGCCGACGAGGACTATCCGCCTGCCGCCGAGCGTTCCCAACCCCCCAACGATCGCGGCGTCGTCGCCCCGCATCCGGTCGCCGCTGAGTTCGACAAAGTCGGGGAGCATGTGGGCAATATAGTCGAGGGTCTGAGGCCGGTCTTGATGCCGGGCCAGCTGGACGACCTCCCAGGCCGAGGGAGCTGTGTCGCGATGGCGAAGCGAATGGAGGCGCTCCTGGATCCGCTTGAGCTCCTCGGAATACCCCTCGGGGAACGTGGGGAGGTTGCGGAGCTCTTGCAGCCTCTGCACGAGCTTCAGGGTCTCCCACGTATGAGAGCGCGGCTTCTCGGATGACTTAGCGTGCTTGGCCACCGTCGTCACCCCCTCCCAGGAAATCGAGGCAGCGCGACAACCTTTCTTTCAGCTCCAGGCGATGCACCACCATGTCGATCTGCCCGTGGGCGAGCTGCTTCTCGGAGGATCCGAAGTCAGGGGGAAGCTTCTCCCGGGTGGTCTGTTCGATGATGCGGGAGCCGGCGAACTGCATGACCGCCCCGGGTTCGGCCATGATGATGTCGGCCACCGTGGAGAAGCTGGCAAAGACACCCCCAGTGGTGGGGTGGGTCAAGACGGTGACGTAGGGCAGACCGGCTTCGCCCACCATGCGCGCCGAGGTGACGGTCTTGGCCATCTGCATCAGCGAGAACAGGCCCTCCTGCATGCGGGCGCCGCCAGAGGAGGCCACGACGACGAGGGCTCGGCGCTCCTGAACCGCCGCTTGGGCCAGACGATAGAAGCGCTCGCCCAGCACCGAACCCATCGAGCCACCCATGAACTTGAAATCCATCACTCCGAGGGCCACCGGGCGCCCGGAGATGTTGCAGAGGGCGGCAAGCATAGCCTCGCTCAGTCCGGTCTCGCGCTGAGCCTCGGAGTATCGCTCGGGATAAGGACGCAGGTCGAAGAACTCGAGGGGGTCGGCCGGCCGAAGCTCGTCGGCGATGAAGGTCGCGCTGCCAGTATCGGCGAGCAGAGCCAGGCGGGAATGAGCCGGCATGGGATAGTGGTATCCGCAGTGAGGGCAGATGTGGAGGTTTTGCTCCAGTTGGCCGTCCTGCAGAGCCCTGCGGCATCTCTTGCACTGCGGACCCGTCGCCTCGACGGGCGGCGGGGGCTCTCTCCGCGTGACCTGTACTGTCACATACTTAGCCATAGGAGCTTAGCCCTCATACCTCCGCAGGACTATCGCCGCATTGTGGCCGCCGAAGCCAAAACTGTTCGACACGGCCACACCGATCCGAGCCTCCCGGGCCACGTTGGGCACGTAGTCCAGGTCGCACTCGGGATCGGACACGTCGAGATTGATCGTGGGAGGTACCTTACCAGCTTCCATGGAAAGAAGCGTAGCGGCGGCTTCCAGCGCGCCTGCCGCTCCCAGGCAGTGGCCGAAGATGCTCTTGCTGGAGCTGACCATGACTTTGCGCGCGTGCTCGCCCAGTGCCAGTTTGATGGCCTTGGTCTCCATCGCATCCCCAAGCGGGGTCGAGGTGCCGTGCGCGTTGATGTAGTCGACCTCGGATGGGTCGACATCCGCGTCGCGCAGAGCCCTGGTCATCGCGAGGCCGGCCGGCTCGCCGCTTGCGACCGGTTCGGTGAGATGGGACGCATCGCCCGTCATGCCGTAGCCCACGAACTCCCCGTAGATATGCGCACCGCGGGCCAGCGCGTGCTCCAGCTCTTCGAGCACCAGCACCCCGGCGCCCTCGCCCATGACGAAGCCGTCGCGCCCGGCGTCGAACGGACGGCTGGCCCGCTCCGGCTCGTCGTTGCGGGTCGAGAGAGCGCGCAACGCCGCGAACGCCGACATGCCCACCTCGTTGACGGCAGCCTCGGCCCCCCCGGCGAACATCGCCGTTGCATCGCCACGCCGAATGATGTTGAACGCGTCGCCCATGGCGTTGTTGCCCGCAGCGCAGGCCGTGCAGGTGGCATTGACCGGCCCCTGCAGTCCCAGGATGATGGAGCTGCAGGCCGAGGCCATGTTGGGGATCATCATAGGGATGAAGAACGGACTGACCCGGGTGGGTCCCTTGTTCAGCAAGATCTCGATCTGTTCGAAGAAGGTATCGAGACCGCCCACGCCCGAGCCGATCAGGGCCCCGACCGCGTAGGGATCTTCCGCGATGGGATAGCTCGAATCCTCCAGAGCCATGGTGGCCGCCGCCGCCCCGTACTGGGCGAACCGGTCCATCCGCTTTGACATCTTCTTGTCTATGAAGTCCGCCGCGTCGAAGCCCCGCACTTCGGCCGCGATCTTCACCGGGTACTCGGTCGTATCGAAGCGCTCGATCCGCCGGACACCCGACCGCCCCGCCAGCAGGGCGTCGAGGAAGGCACCTTTGCCGATCCCGATGGCCGATACCACGCCGACACCCGTCACCACGACCCGTTTGTACTCGACAGTCCTGGTCATGCGCGTCATGTCCTGGTCACCCCTCCCCTATATTCCGAGACCACCGTCGACCGCCAAGACGGCTCCGGTGATGAACGAAGCCGAGTCGCCGGCAAGAAAGGCCACAGCCTCCGCCACCGTCTCCGGCGTGCCGATGCGACCCAGCGGGATCTGATCGATAAGGGCCTTCCGCGCCACTTCGGGCAAGGCCGCCGTCATCTCCGTCTCGATATACCCCGGCGCGACGGCGTTGACCCGCACGTTCCGCGACGCCACTTCCCTCGCCAGCGATTTGGTGAGCCCGATGAGCCCCGCCTTGGCCGCCGAGTAGTTCGCCTGGCCGGCGTTGCCGCGCCTGCCGACCACGCTCGAGATGCTGACGATGGAGCCCCGGCGGCGCTTTATCATCCCGCGCATGACAGCTTTGCTCATGAGGAAGGCGCCCTTGAGGTTCACAGCGAGCACTGCGTCCCAGTCGCCCTCGTCCATGACCAAGAGCAGGCCGTCGCGAGTGATACCGGCGTTGTTGACAAGGATGTCGACGGGACCCAACGCCTGCTCGACCGCCGCCACCGCTGCTTTGGTGTCGGCTTCCTTGGAGACGTCGGCCTTGACGAAGGTCGTGGCCCGGCCTGTCGCCTCTTGGATCTCACGGGCGGTATCAATCCCGCTGTCGGTGAGATCGACGATGGCCACTTTGGCTCCCGCTTCCGCGAGCCGCAAGGCGATCGCCTTCCCGATACCTCTCGCCCCGCCGGTGACGAGCGCCACCCGGTCATCCAGCGACCACGCCCCCATGGGCCCCGCGCTCTCCGTCATCTCGCGCCTCCCTCAGCCCCGTGGCCCTCGATCGCCCTTGTCAGGGATTCGTTGTCCCCGGTCGAAGCAACCGGTAGATCGCGGGCGATGCGCTTCACCAAACCCGACAACACGTTACCGGGACCGACCTCCAGCGCCGCCGCCGGGGGCTCTTCACTCTGCAGTAGCACCTCCACGCTCTGGCTGAACCTCACCGGGGACATGAGTTGCCGGACCAGCACCTCGGCCAACTCGGCGGCTTCCGGCGCGCGTACCTCGGTGGTGGAGAAGAAAGTCCCAGTCCCGGCCAAGAATGTTACCTCAGACAGCGCCTGGGAGAGGGCTTCGGCAGCGCCAGCCATGAGCGGCGTGTGAAATGCACCGGCCACCGGCAGCGGTACTACCCGCTTCGCCCCGGCCGCCGTCGCGGCCTCGCCGGCGACCCGCACCCCCTCCACCGACCCCGAGATGACGACCTGGCCCGGCGAGTTGTAGTTGGCCACCCACACGTCGGGCACCGCGCTGCAGGCCTGTTCCACGGCTTCGTTGTCGAGTCCGATGACCGCCGCCATGGTCCCGCCTCGCTCATCCGCGCAGGCCTGCATCGCGCGACCCCGCGCCTGCACGACATGCAAAGCGTCGGCGAAGCTGAGGTTGCCGGCGGAGACCAGCGCCGAATACTCGCCCAGGGAGTGGCCGGCGGCCGTCGTGAAAGCGACACCCGCTTCGGCGAGTACCCTCCAGGCCGCGACGCTGCAGGTGAGTACCGCCAACTGGGTGCGGTCGGTCCGGGTGAGCTCCTCCATGGAACCATTGCGGCACAGCTCGCCGATGTCCCACCCGAGCACGTCCGTCGCCTCGGCGAACGCCGTACGGACCGTCGGGTATTCCCACAGGTACTCGGCCATGCCCACGGCCTGACTGCCCTGGCCGGGAAAAAGGATGAGGGTACCCGCCATATCAGTCGCTCCCGTCGTTGTGACTCCGCCGTCCGCCGGTCTCCGCGCCCCACCTCATGAGGCACGCCCCCCAGCTCAGACCGGCGCCAAAACCCATCAACAGCACCAGGTCCCCGTCCTTCAACCGTCCGTCGGCCCGCGCCTCCTTGAGGCAGAGCGGGATCGATGCCGAGGAGGTGTTGCCGTATTTCTGCAGATTCGTGTAGACCTTCTCCCAGGGCAGGCCCATCTTGTCCACTGCCCCTTCGATGATGCGCAGGTTGGCCTGATGGGGCACGAACAGGTCGATATCGGCTACCGCGTAACCGCACCGGTCCAGCACCCGCTTGGCCGAGTGGGTCACGACCCGGGTAGCGAATTTGTATACCTCCTTGCCGTTCATCCGCAGGTAGTGCTGCCGCGCGGCCACTGTCTCGCATGATGCCGGCAGCCGCGAGCCTCCCGCGGGGATAGAAAGCGAGTCGGCCCCGGAGCCGTCGCCACCGAGGTCGAAACCAAGGATGCCCACCGGCGGCACGCCCACCGCGGCGTCGGGGTCCACTCCGGAGCCCGCCGCGGCCCGCGGCCGCTGCGTTGCTCCGGCTCCCTTCAGCGCGGAGACGACGGCCGCTCCTGCGCCGTCGCCGAACAGGATGGCGGTAGACCGGTCCTCCCAGTCGATCACCCGCGATATCGCTTCCGCCCCCACCACCAGGACGTTGTCGCGCATGCCGCTGGCCACCGCGCCCGCCGCCATCGCCAGGGCGTAGACGAAGCCGGCGCACCCGGCCGACACATCAAAGGCGCCCGCGTTCACGCAACCGCAGCCGTAGGCGACGCGCGCAGCCGTCGCCGGCATGAGTTGGTCGGGCGAGATGCTCGCCGTGACCACCAGGTCGATCTTCTCCGGTGCCAGACCCGCGTCGGCCAGAGCTTCCCGAGCCGCCATGACGCCCAGATCGGAGGAGCAGACACCTTGCTCGGCGATACGCCGCTCGGTGATGCCCGTTCTTTGCCGGATCCATTCGTCGGAGGTGTCCAGGCCGGCGGCAAGATCGTCGTTGGTGACTACCTTGCTGGGGACGTAAGCGCCGAGGCCGGCGATGGTTACAGGTCTCCCCAGAAGGGGAGATGGACCGCTATGTGACATGCGTTACGGCTCGGCGACCGCGAAAGTGATGATGGCGCTGCAGGCAAGCTCCGAGCCGACGAAGGCCTTGCCCTCGCCTCTCCCCACCGCTCCCCTGCTCCTCGTCAGCCTCATCTCCAAGCGCAACGTCTCACCCGGGTGCACGGCCCGCCGGAACTTGACTTCGTCAGCCCGGCCGAAGAGAACGATCTTGCCCAGCGACTCCGGTTGAGAGAGGACGGCGATCGCCCCGGTCTGTGCCAACGCCTCGAGCTGCAAGACTCCGGGGAACACCGGGTGCCCGGGGAAATGTCCGCGGAAGACGTCCTCGCTCGCGAGCAGGTCCTTTTCGGCTATGGCGTACTCACCAGGCACGAGTTCGATGACCCTGTCCAGGAACAAGAAGGGATCCCTGTGGGGAAGTATCGCTTCGATCTGCGTTCTGTCCAGCGTGGCGCACCTACTATGTGTCATCCCGGGCCGCGTCCCTCCAGGGTGGTAGTATTGTCCAGGATGAGTCAGGCCTTTTCAAGGAATCCTTCCTTTTACGGGATGTAGCCGGCCGCCGATGCAGTTGCAGCTTTCGTTGGCGGTCGCGGACAGACTCCACGAGACCCTTCTGGTGCGTGGAGAACCGCTTGATGCGGTGGAGGCGGTGCGTCTGCTCCTTGCCTCTCCCTCGGCTCCAGAACCCATTTGCCGCGAGGTGCTTGCCGCTCTTGTGCGGCACGATCAGCGGTTTTGTCGAGGGACTGCCGGCGATCTACTTTCCCTCGAGCACTGGGAGACCCCCGATCCGGACCTCGCGGACGTGCCGTTCGTCGCTCTTGATCTCGAGACCACGGGCTCGCGGGCGGGGACAAGCAAGATCACCGAGATCGGCGCGGTCCGTTTCGAGGGCTTCCAAGAGGTGGGCCGCTTTCACACCCTGGTGAACCCGCAGCGGCCCATACCGCCGATCATCACCCACATCACCGGGATAACGCAGGAGATGGTGGCCGATGCACCCAGGATCGAGCAGGTCGTGCCCGATCTGCTCGAGTTCCTTCGGGGGGCGGTGATCGTGGCCCACAACGCGGCCTTCGACGTGGGGTTCCTCAACTATGAACTCCAGCGTCTCAAAGGGAGACGACTGGGGGAGGGCGCCATCGATACCCTCCCCTTGGCCCGGCTTCTGGCGCCCGGCCTTCCCAACTACCGCCTCCGCACCGTCGCCGACGCCCTCGGCGCGCCGGTGACCGCCTGCCACCGCGCCCTCGCCGACGCGCAGGCCGCCGGCCACGTGTTCGTGACTCTGGCCGGCCGGCTGCAGGAGAGGGGGATCACCCGCCTCGGCCAGGCCCGGATCTTTGTCAGCCCCACCTCGCGCTCGGCAGTCGACAAGCTATGCCTCACTCGCGACGTTCCTCGTTGTCCCGGCACCTACCGCTTCGTCGACAAGCACGGCGCGGTGTTGTACGTCGGCAAGGCGGACAGGCTGAGGGAGAGGGTCCGTTCGTACTTCGTGCCCGGCGGAAGCCACCCCCGCAAGGTGCGGCAGGCCGTGCACCTCGTGGAACGGATCGACTGGGACGAGAGCGTCACCCCGCTCGAGGCGGTCGTGCGCGAGCAGGAACTCATCCTCGAGCACAAGCCACCCTACAATTTCCAGGGCACCCGGCCCGAGAACTACACGTACCTCAAGGTTGGCGGTGCCGGTGCGGGGCTTACGCTCACAATGACCACCCGCCAACCCCGCTGGATGGCCGCCGACGAACCTTCGCCGCGACCAGGGCGGACGCCCATGATCATCGGGCCTTTCCGCGGCCGGGCGCGCTTGGCTCAGACCCTCGACCTTCTTCACCGCTGCTACCCCATCCGCCGGTGCCCCCGCGGCGCGGGCACTCGTCCCTGCATCAGACTGGAGTGCGGCGACTGCCTGGCTCCGTGCACAGGCGACCCGCAGATCGTCGAGCAGCACGACGCTTTGGTGATGGGGATCGTCCGCTGGCTTGCTGGACGGCCGCCGGAGGGATTCGCGGAGCCGACAGAGCGCGCGGAGGCACTGGTCTACACGCTGTCGCGGCAGCGGCGCTACGAGGAGGCCCAGCGCATGCGCGAGGCCACAGAACACGTGCTCGGCGTGAAACGCTCCTACCAGTCGCTGGACGAGGCCGTCCGCCTACGGTTCGCCGCTCTGTGGCCGGCGGTCGGCGAGGACGGAGACGCCGCGGTGCGCGTCAATATCGTCTGGGACGGCCGATTGCGCGAAGCGGTCTCCCTGCCGGGTGCGCGCGTCGCTGAGGGGATCGAGGAGCACCTCGACACTCTGTGGGCAACCCGGTCTGCGGCCAACTGTTCGAGCGCGGAGATGCGGGCGGTCGCGCAGAAGGACCTTGACTTGCTCCTGGCGATCCGGCGTTGGTACAACGAGGGCGGGACGGCTTCGGTGGTCGTCCTTCCAGGCCCCGACGCCAGCGGCGGGGAACTGGAACAGGCCAACGAACGCCTGCTTGCCGCGGCCTGGGAAGTCCTCGCCGTCTGGCCTGCCGACCGGGCGGTCGGCTCTTTGCTCTGATCTACGGCCCTCCTCGCTCGTCGAGGGCGGCCGGCGGGCGTGTGCTTCTACGCCGTTGCTATCTCAACCTTGGGGAGCTGGATACCCTTGGTCCTCATCACCGCCGTAAGGAGGCTGCGGTCGATCTTCCCCTTGTAGATGGGGATGCCTTCTTTGACGCACAGCTGGATCACCTCGCGAGTACCCGTGCCCAGCTCGGCCGCAAGCTCTTCAGGGGTGAAGTGGTTGGCCATGAGATCTCCTTTCCAGACTCCGAGCCAAAACTCCCGACGCCAACAAAAAAGCCCAGCAGCGTGGGCTACCAGGCCTTCTAACCGGTCTCTTTGCTCCGCACGGGTGAGCGCTTTTCATCTCCCCCGAGCCGTTGTCGAAGTGACTCCCTCATCGCGTTCATTGTAGCTCCGGCGCGCCCCGCAGACAACCGGAAGGGGACACTCCGTTCAGGCTGTTATCAGGGTTCTTCGAGGTCTTCGCGCAGGAGGAGGAATTCGACCCGCTCGCCCGCCCGGACTCCCCGAGCGCCCCCGGGTACGAAGGCCAAGCCGTTGGCGCCCACCATGGAGCGGAGAATGCCCGATCCTTGTGCTCCGGTGGAACTCATGTGCCACGTGCCGTCTTCGCGCCAGGCCCGCACGCGGACCACGTAGGTCCTGCCGTCGGGGTTGGCCACGTCTTCTTCGATGATCGCCTGATAGAGGGGACGCGTGGTCTTGCGGTGGCCCATGAGCCGAAGCAACGCCGGCCTCACGAACAGTTCGAACGAGACCATGGCCGACACCGGGTTACCGGGCAGACCAAAGACGAGCGTGCTCCCGCGTACCCCGAAGGCCAGCGGCTTGCCCGGTTTCATCGCGACGCCCCACAACCGTCGCTCCACTCCCAGTTCGTCCTGCACATCCTTGACGAAGTCGAACTTGCCGACCGAGACCCCGCCTGACGTGAGCAGCACGTCGTATTCGAGCCCGGCCCGGATCGCCTCTCTGGTGGCGTCGTAGTCGTCGGGGACGATGCCGAAGGGCGTGGCCTCCACACCGAGTTGCCGACACAGGGCCCGGAGCGAATAACTGTTCGAGTTGCGGATCTGCCCGGGCCCGAGGGGCTGGTCGACCTCCACCAACTCGCTCCCCGTAGAGATGATGGCCACCCGCGGCCGCCGGTGGACCACGACCTGCGCATGTCCCAGGCTGGCCAACACGCCTATCTCCGCGGGCCCCAGCCAGCTCCCGGCCGCAAGCACCCGATCGCCTGCCACAACGTCTTCGCCCGCGCGCCGGATGTTCTTTCCCGGTCTGACCGTCTCGTAGACGAGGACGTGCCCGGCTTCCTCAGATGTGATCTCCGATTGCGCGACGGCGTCTGCTCCCTGGGGCATGGGAGCACCGGTCATTATCCTGGCCGCTTCGCCCGCCGCGAGCGGCTTAGTGGCGACATGTCCGGCAGGGATGGTATCGGAAATGAGCAGTCTGGCCGGCGACCCGGACGTCGCTTCGACCACGTCCGCCGCGCGGATCGCGTACCCGTCCATGCCCGAATTGTCGAACGGAGGCACGCTGTGCCCCGCGATGACCTCATCGGCCAGAACGGAGCCGAGGGCATCGGGCAAGAGCACGGCCTCGGCGGGTAGTGGGGAAGCCTCGGCGAGCACACGGCTTCGCGCATCTTCTATGCTCAACAGCTTGGCAGACACGGATCACCCCTCCAGCACGACAGCGGACCGAAGGATAGCACGCACCCGTCGCCCGCGATTTGCCACAACGCCAATACCAGCATAAAATGCACCTTCCTCATAGAGAACGGGAGTTTTCCATGCCCCTCACCATCCGCCGGCGACTTGTGGACCGAGTCCGGCAATTGAGGAAGATAGCGTATGCCGTCTGTGCGGCTCTCGTCGTCCTCGCGTGTGGGGTCGTCTTCCTATCGATCTCCTCACCCGCCTCAAGCGTCGAGGTCGCCGCGGGGCCCACTTTCTTTGACGCCAACCGCACGTTTCGCCTCGCGGAGGACATGTGGCGCCTCTACCCGGAGCGAAGCCTGGGGTCCGAGGACGCCGCGGGCGTCACTAGTTGGATGAAGGAGAAGCTCTCCGGTTTCGGCACCCCTGTGGTGGACTCTTTCCAGGCTCCGCTCGGAGACAAGGAGGTCACACTGCGGAACATCGGGCTGGTACTGGAGGGTTCGGGAGAACAGGCCATCCTCATCTCGGCTCCCCGCGACACTCCGGCCGTCGTCAAGGTCGACCCGCTGGCGTATTCAAGCGGGACCGCCGTGCTCCTGGAGTTGGTCCAGGTCTTCGCTTCACGCCCACATCAGAAGACCTTGATCTTTCTCTCCACCGAAGACGCCAGTAGCGGCGGCCTGGGCGTAGACCACTTCTTGGACACCAGCGATCTGGCACCCAGCGTCTCGACGATCCTTTCGTTCCAGGGGCTAGGCAAGGAACGTACCCGGGCGCTGCAGGCCGGGGTCACCGCCCCCCAGAACACAACTCCGGGGTGGTACGTACAACTCGGAAGCCGGGTTCTCCTCAAGAGCGGACTGGCGCTCCAGGTGCCCGGCCTGCTGTCGCAGGCCGCGGATCATGCCTTGTCTCTGTCGAGCGGAGACCAGGTAGCGGGTCTAAGCCGTGGCATCGCTTCTCTTCGGCTCTACGACGAGACCAGCGGCAACCCGACCGCGGCGGGCCTGTCAACGCAGGGCGCCGCCACAGAGCGCTTGATCATGTCGCTTGACGCCGAGCCCGAGATCCCGGCGGACCCAGGCACAGCGCTGGTCCTCCGCTCGGGGCGCTACATGACCAGCAGGGCCATCTCCTTGCTCGCGACTCTGATGCTGCTCCCGACCATAGCCGTTCTGCTCATTTGGCTCTTCTCGTCCCGGATCACGAACCGCGGCGCCCTGATGCATGTACGCAACCTGTTCTCCTTCGCCATCCCGCTGGCTTTGATCTTCCTTCTGGCCTACGCGCTCGCGCAATGGGGATTGATCCCGCTTTATCGCTACCAGGTGCCCACGTCGCCCGGCCCCGCCACGAACCCGCGCTTGGGACCGACGCTGCTACTTATCTTGTTGGGGGGGGCGTTCTTCGTCATCTCCCGACATTTCCTGGGTTACCTCAGGCCGCGCGAATCGCGGGCGGCCACGGAGATGAGCCGCCTCTGTGCGGGGTTTCTCAGTCTGCTGTTTGGGCTTGCGCTGATGCTGTCCCGGTCGCCGTTCCTGCTCCTGCCCTGCCTGGCGGTGGCGTGGGCCTGGCCGCTGGCCACCTGTTTCGCGGAACCGGTCTACTCGGGCACTCTCTGGCGGCATCGCTTCCTCAGCAACGCGCCGCTGCTCTTTATCGGCATGATCGTCCCCGTGCTCTTGTATGGCTACCTCGCGGTCGGAAACGGTATCGGCTGGCTGAACGCGTGGTGGTACGTCCTTGTCCAGACGGTCTCCGGCGCGTACGGCGTTCGCGGTCCGCTGGCGGTGGTCTTCATCACTGCCGGATTCCTGGTGCTGCTGGGAGTCAAGCGCATGCGCGTCGTGCCCATCGAGACCCTGGAGATCATGGACGAACTGAGCCTGCTGGAGCCTCCCGCGCCGCGAGCCAGGCGCAAGCCCCATCCGGCCGCCACACCGCCGCTGTCTCCCTGGCGGTAGCGGAGAAGCGCTCGCCCCCTATAGGGCTTCGCTTGCCCTAGAAGTACCGCTTCCTCCAGAACACCAGGAAGAAGCCCACAACACCGACGACCGCTATGACGATCACCAGCGTGAACGCGTGGGCGTAGTTCATGAAGGGCAGCTTGACGTTCATCCCGTAGAACGATGACACGATGACCGGGATCGACAGCATGATAGTGATGGACGTCAGCAGCTTCATCACCTGGTTGAGGTTGTTCGAGATCACCGACGTGAACGCGTCCATCATCCCCACCAGGATGTCCGTGTAGATCTTCGCCATCTCCGACGCCTGCCGGTTCTCGACTATCACGTCTTCGAGTAGTTCCTCGTCCTCCTCGTACATCTTCACGCTCTTGCCGCGCAGAAGCTTCTGCAGCACCAAGTCGTTCGAGCGAAGCGAGGTAGTGAAGTAGACCAAGGCCTTCTGAAGGTTGAGCAGGTCGAAGATCTCGGCGTTCTTCATGGAGGCCCTCAGCTCTTTTTCCAGCTTGTCGGTCTCCCGGTCGATCCGGTACAGATAGCGCAGATAGAAGACCGATATTTGCTGCAGTATCTGGAACAAGAAACGGGTCTTCTTGTAAGTGAAGAAGCCGCGGATGCTCTCCCGTTCGAATTCGCCTAGAATCGGGTTCACGCGCAGGCAGATGGTAATGAAGTAATCCGGGTGGACGATCATCCCCAGAGGGATCGTGGCGTAACTACGCTCGTCGTCCTCCACTACGAGGACCGGAATATCCACGATCACGTAGGTGAGCCCGTCCTCCATCTCCACCCGCGATTTCTCTTCCTCGTCCAAGGGACCACTCAACAGGTCGAGAGGGATGTTCAGCTCGCCGCTTACTCGTCGCAGCTCTTCCTCGGTGGGGCTGACCAGGTCGATCCAAGAGCCCGGTTCGAACTCCTCCAATCGCTCTAGACCCGTTTCGGTGGTTTTGAGAATGGCAAGCATGACTCACCCCCTTCACTCGACAGGCGGACGCGCCGCGTTTCATGGTGTTTGGTACCCTCGCAGTGTTGACCAAGATGGCGGTTCCAGCCGCGTGAGCAGCCAGACTTCCAGAGATTCTCTCACGAAGCGGGCTGCTGCGCTATCGTGGAGGTGAGGCATGGCGTCGCCCGGGTCAGCCCGGCCGCCAAGGCTTCGCTTCTCGGCAGGCCAAGAGGAAAGGAGACGAGGTGGCCCTCGACGAGCCCATCTACGAGAACATGATCCAGGAGCGCGACGTCATGGTCCCGATGCGCGACGGAGTGCATCTGGCCGTCGACGTCTACCGGCCCAAGGCTGCCGGCAGCTTTCCGGTCCTCTACACGTGCGCCGTTCACAACAAGGATCTGCAGCGTCCGGAGATAGCCGAAGCCCTGCCCCCCCAGCCGGCGTACGCCTCGCTATGGTATGGAGTGGTCGAGGGCGGGGACACCAAACGCCTGGTGGCCAACGGCTACGCCCACGTCATCGCCGAGCTGCGCGGAGTGGGCAAGTCCGAAGGCGACTACGACGCGGAGAATCCCACCGACCACTACGACATGATCGAATGGATCGCCCAGCAGCCCTGGTGTGACGGCAACGTGGGGATGATAGGCATCTCGGCCTTCGGCGGCGAGCAGTTCCGGGCGGCGGTGCAGGGGCACCCGGCCCTCAAAGCCATCTACCCTTACGACTCCATGGGCGGCTACAGCGGCATGTGGAGTCTCCGCGAGTTCCATCCGGGCGGCGTGTTCCAGATGATGCCCTACCTGCTGGGCATGTTCAGTTGCGTCCACGAGCCCTGCGGGCAACCCGGCCCCCTGCCTCCCGAGGCCGAGGCCAAGTGGGAATGGGCCATGAACAATCCCGACTACCGGATGTACGCCCACCTGTGGAACATCCTCACGCAGAAGGGGCAGAGGCAGGGAATGACCTTCTGGACACTCATCGATCCATACGACTACCCGGAGCTCGTGGAGAAGAGCGAGGAGAACTTCCAGAAGGTGAAGATCCCCTTCGTCTGCGGTTCCGGGGCCTACGCGTACACCTACAAGATGCACTGGCAGGGCGCACAGCACTGGTTCATCAACGCCCAGAACTCACCCAAGAAACGGATCCTCTTCAACGGGCCCGCCCACATGGAGCGTCCCTTCCACGACATGCACGACGACATCATCCGCTGGTACGACCACTGGCTCAAGGGCATCGACAACGGAGCCGAGAGCGACCCGCCGGTGAAGGTGTGGGTCATGGGCGAGAACAAGTTTCGCACGTACAACGACTGGCCGGTTCCCGAGACCCAATGGACCAAGTTCTACCTCGACAGCTGGGAGCGGCTGACCACCGAGGAGTCGCTGCCGCTCGCGGAGACGCAGAGCTACAACCCCGACCCCGACGTCTTCACCCAGATGCCGCTCAAGAAGACCATGAAGGTAGAGAGGCTGCGCTACATGACCGAGCCGTTGGCCGACGACCTGTTGGTGGTCGGCCCGTGCTCGCTGACCATCCACGCCGCTCTCGACCAGGACGACACCAACTGGATCATCGCTCTCTCCGACGTGGGTCCCGATGTGTCGGTGCGGACTCAGCGCGAGGGCGAGCGCTTCGTGCCCGACGACCTGCCCGAGCGCGAACTCACCCGCGGTTGGCTCAAGGCCTCGCACCGTGCCCTCGACCCTGAGCGGTCCAAGCCATGGGCTCCGTTCATCAAACTCACCCGGGAAGCGCAGCAACCCGTGGTGCCCGGCGACATTGACGAGTATCAGATCGAGTTGCTCTCCACCGCGAACCTGTTCCTGCGCGGCCATCGGATCTGCGTGGACATCATGAGCCTCGACGTGCCCACGGGTACGGCCGGGCTGAGCAACATCGAATACATAGGCAACCACGTTTGCAGCAGCAAGACGGTGACGCACAGCGTCTATCACAACGCGCAGTATCCGTCGCATCTTCTGCTGCCGGTGATACCGCTGAAGTGACACCTGGCAGTTCCGCAGCAAGTGGCGCCGCGGCCGCGGGCCGCGCGACGCGCGGCAGCCGACGCCGCGACGTGCCCGCCAGGTCGCTCGCGACCTGCAGCGGCTTCTCAAAGGCGACGTGGAGTTCGACGACATCTCGCGGTTCCTCTACGCCACCGACGCGGGCCTCAACCAGATAGAGCCGCTCGGCGTCGTCTCGCCGCGGGATAGCGAGGACGTCGTCCGCCTGGTCGAGTATGCGGCGGAGCGCGGGGTCCCCCTCATAGGCCGCGGCATGGGCTCCGGCCTTGCCGGGGGGGCGGTGGGCGCCGGTATCCAGGTGGACTTCACCCGCTACATGAACCGGTTGCTCGAGATTGCGCCCGACGGCTCCTGGGCCCGGGTGCAACCCGGGCTGGTGATGGCCTCGCTCAACCAGGAGGCCGCCAAGCGCGGGACCTTCTTCGCGCCCGACCCCTCCAGCGAGAACTACTGCAGCCTGGGCGGGATGATAGGCACCAACTCGTCCGGAGCCAGGACCGTGGCCTACGGCGGCACGAAGGACCATGTCCTGGCCCTCGAGGTGGTCCTCGCCGACGGAAGTGTCTTTCGGCCGCAATCGGTCGCGGAGGACGGCGCCCGAACTCGCCCCCCTCCTCGCCGCCGACACTCTTGCCGGCCGGGCATTCGCGAAGATCCTGCCCGAGTTGCGCGCGAACGCCGTCACCATAGCCGACGCGATGCCCCGGGTGGTGAAGAACTGTTCCGGCTACCGGCTGGAGACGATCTTCAGCGACTCGGGCGCGGGCGGGCGCCCGGCGGGCGACTTCGGCGCCGCCAGTGACGGCCGGGCCAGGCTGGCGCCCGGCGAGTCCCTCGTGCACTTACAGAAGCTCTTCGTGGGCGCCGAAGGCACGCTGGGCCTGGTCACCGAGGCGAAGCTCAATCTCGTCCCCCTTCCGGGGCGGCGTGGTATCGCCATGGCCTACTTCCCCTCGGTATTCGCCGCCGGCGAAGCGGTCCCCGGCATCCTCGCTCTCCGGCCGACCGCAGTCGAGATCATGGACTCCCGCTTCCTGGCCCTGGTCCGCAAGCACGACTCCCGGATCGACGCCATGCTACCGGCCCTCACCGATACCGCTTTGCTGATCGAGTTCGAGGGATCCGACGGCCACGAGGTGGACGACAAATTCGCGGCGTTGCGGCGGCATCTGGGCGGCACCGAGGCCCTCAAGATCGTTCGCGCCGAGACGGTCGAGGAGGCGAACCGGCTATGGACGGTACGCAAGTCGGCCGTCGCGCTGGCGCTGCGAATGCCGGGGCCGCGCCGAGCCCTTCCGTTCATCGAGGACGTCACCGTTCACCCCAGCGAGGTACCCGGCTACGTCGACTTCCTGCAGAGACTGTTCGACCGGGAGAAGGTCGACGCCGTCATGTACGGCCACGTGGGCGATGGGAACATCCACACGCGGCCGTTGCTGGACCCCAAAGACCCCGGCGATCTGCGTACCATGCAGCACCTGTACGACGAGGTCTCCGGATACGTGCGCGGCATACGCGGCACCATGTCGGGCGAGCATGGGGATGGCCTTCTCCGGACGCCCTACCTCCGGGAGATGTACGGGGAGAAGGTGTATTCCCTCTTTTCTCTGGTCAAGAATGCGCTGGATCCTGGGGGGGTGATGAACCCCGGGAAGAAAGTCGGGCCGCAGGAGGCGAGCGGGAGCCTGGCCGGCACCGGCGGTGCCTCGCCGGGTGGAACGTCACCGGGCGCTGCCCCGGCGGGCGGCCCCTTGCTCCGCGATCTGCGGTATGGCTTCGACTACCGCACCGTCGCCCAGAAACCCATCCTGCATTTCCCGACAAGCGAGTACGAGCGCGAGATCGAGAAGTGTCACGGCTGCGGCCAGTGCAAGAGCATGGTGACGACGACTATGTGCCCTACCTACAAGTCCACCCGCCGGGAGGCAGCGTCGCCTCGGGCAAAGGCGAACCTCCTGCGGGCGGTCATCACCGGCACGCTCGACCCGATCTCCTCTTACGGCGAGGCCGCCACCAAGGCGGTCACCGACTACTGCATCGTCTGCGGGATGTGCGCTGTGGAGTGCCCCTCCAACGTCAATATCCCCAAGCTGATGCTCGAGGCCAAGAGCAAGTACCGGGACGCCCACCACGGCTCGCCCACCGAGATCCTTCTGGGACACGCCGAAGCCACGTCGGCCCTCGGCCGCAGGTTCGCCCCGCTGGCCAATCCGCTCCTTTCCCAGCCCCTGGTTCGCCGCCTGGTCGAGCCCCTGACCGGTATCGACCGCCGGCGCCGGATGCCGCGCTTCGCGCGGCGCACCCTGGCCCACACCGCGAGCGGCGGCGCCCGGCCGGCCGCCGGTGTCCGCCCTGTGCTGGCCGCCTACTTCTCCGACCTCTACGCCACGTACAACGACCCGGAACTCGGTCAGACGGTGCTTCGCCTCTTGGCGGCCCACGGCATCGAGGTGGTGCTACCCGAGCAGAAGTCCAGCGGCATCCCGGAGATGTTGTACGGATATGCGGACGCCGCCCGGCAGACGGCCCAGTTCAACGTCGCGGCGATGCTGCCGTGGATCAAGCGGGGCGCCGTTGTGCTCTCTGCCGAGCCGACAGCCAGCTTCGCCTTTAAGGTGCACTACCCCGACTACACCTCCAGCCCCGAGTGCTCGACGGTCGCCGAAGCGACGCACGACCTGGGCGAGTTCCTCGTCCGCTTTCGTGCCGATCACCCGGGGAGGTCGCCGGTAGCCGGCCCGCTTTCCGGTGCCTGGGGTGGCGTCACGCGGGTCGCCTATCACGCGCCGTGCCATCTCAAGGCCCAGGGGATCGGCAGCCCCGGGCTGGACCTCCTCCGCGAGATCCCGGGCGTCGAGGTGATCGACCTCGCCGCCGGCTGCTGCGGCATGGCCGGCACCTTCGGCATGAAGAAGGGGACCTACGACCTCTCCATGCAGACCGGCGCGCCGCTCTTCGAGCGCGTGGCAGCGGTGGCCCCCGACCTCATAGCCAGCGAGTGCAGCACCTGCCGGCTGCAGATCGCTGAGGCCACCTCTATCCAGACCATCCACCCGATCACGCTGCTGGCCGCGGCATGCGGATTGTAAGGCCTGGCGTGCTCGAGGCGGCGCAGGTTGCCGGTCAGCGGCACACATAGCACGGTCGCTATCCGACTGCGCTTGAAAGCCTCGCACTGAGCGACAACTGCGGGCCGGCGATGAGCTGGGCCTGACCCGGCCGGCCGGCCGGCCGGCCGAAATCTGACCGGCAGACGTCGCCCTAAGATCGTGCCTACTTGTCCGAGAACAGCTTCCCGGCTTTCGCCCAGTTCGTCCGCGGGTAGTCCTCGATTATCACGTCCACTTGGTCCTCGGGCGCTCCCGTATGTTTCACGACTGCCGCAGTGATGGCCGTGGCCAGCCCGCGCTTCTGTTCCACTGTCCTGCCTTCGAGCATCTTCACTATCACGAGGGGCATCGCGTCCTCCAGATCTTCGCTTGTTTCGTTCCGTGCCTCCGGCAAGGTACTACCAAAGTCTCCCGAGAACTTCGCGTTCGTGACGGTGCCCTACAAAGTCTGACGCTCCAGCCGCGCGCTCGGGGCGGGTCGTGGCCTCTACCCGCGCTACGCAGCCGCTCTCACTTCAGCCGGCCGAACAGCCTCCGCCGCACCGCCGCCTTCTTAAGCCACTGAATGCCCTCGGTGGGGCTGAGCTCCTTGGGGCAGGCTTCCTGGCAGTTCATGACGGTGTGACAGCGGTAGACGCCACGCTCGTTGTCGAAGAGCGGCAGGCGCTCCTCGCGGCCCTCGTCGCGCGAATCCACCTCGAAGCGGTAGGCCTTGAGCAGCGCCGCTGGGCCGATGTAGTTCTGCTCGCCCCACACCGACGGACAACTGGAGTAGCAGGAGCCGCACAGTATGCAGTCGATCGGCATGTCCAGCTTCTTGCGGTCCTTGGGCGACTGCGCGATCTCCTTCTCCGGATCCGCCGAGTTGCGGATGAGCCACGGCTCGATGTACTCGTACTTGGCGAAGAAGTCGTCCATGTTGCAGACCAGGTCTTTCACCAGGGGCATGTGCGGCATGGGCTGGACGGTGACCAGGGGGTTCGCGGAGTGTACGGTGTCCAAGTGCTTGACGTTGGTCTGGCAGGCGAGGCGATACGCCCCGTTGATGTACATAGCGCAGCTACCGCAGATGGAGGCGCGGCAGCAGTACCGGAAGCAGAGACTGCCGTCGAACTTCTCCTGGATGTAGAACAGCCCCTCGAGCACCGTGAGATTGTTGTCATAGGAAACGGTGTATTCCTCCCAGCGGGCCTCGGGGTCCTTCTTGCTGGCCGGGTCCTGGCGCTTGATGCGGAACGTGATCTCTGACATCAGTATGTCCGCTCCTGGGGCTCGAAGGTGCCGAGGGTGACCGGCTTGGAGTCCAGCCGGGGGCCGGCTTCGTCGGGCCGGTAGTAGGCCAGCGTGTGCTTGAGCCAGTTGGCGTCGTCCCTCTTGTTGTGGTCGGTGCGGAAGTGGGCGCCGCGCGACTCGGTCCGCGCCTTGGCGCCGGCCGCCATGGCCAGGGCGACGTCGATCATGCTCTCCAGGTCGACGGTGCGGATCATGTCGAGGTTGAAAACCTGGCCCGTCCAGCGCAGACCCACGTTCTTGGAGCGCTCCTTGATGGCCAGCAGCTTGTCGAGGCCGGTCTTCATGGTGGACTCGTCGCGGAACACGCCGAAGTGGTCCCGGGTCACGTCGGCCATCTCGGCGCGCAGAGCGTAGGCGCTCTCGGCGCCGGTGGCGTTGGCCAGCAGGTCGATCTTGTCTTCCATGGCCTGGACGGCGGCGAAAGCCGTGCGCGCGTTGGGCGGCCGCTTGTCTGTGCGTCCTTCCAGGTAGCGGACCATCTCGGCTCCGGAGCGCCTGCCGAACACGATGGTCTCCAGCAGCGAGTTGCCGCCCAAGCGGTTGGCCCCGTGCACGCTCACGCAGGCGCATTCGCCCGCCGCGTAGAGACCGGGCATCGGTCGTGGCGCCGTCCACGTCGGTGTCGATGCCCCCCATGGAGTAGTGCTGGCTGGGCACCACCGGGATGGGCTCCTCGATGGGGTCGACGCCTTCGAAGTGGATGGCCAGGTCGCGGATGCCGGGCAGGCGCTCCAGGATCTTCTCGGCCCCCAGGTGGCGCAGGTCCAGGTGGAGGTAGGGGAGGCCGTTGATCCCCCGCCCTTCGTTGATCTCGGTCTGGCCGGAGCGGGAGACGATGTCGCGCGGCGCCAGCTCCATGGACTTGGGCGCGTACTTCTCCATGTAGCGCTCACCCAAGCCGTTGAGCAGGTACCCGCCTTCGCCGCGCGCCCCCTCGGTCATGAGGATGTTGGTGGAGTAGAGACCGGTGGGGTGGAACTGGACGAACTCCATATCCTTGAGCGGCACGCCAGCGTGGTAGGCGACGGCCATCCCGCCGCCGGTGTTGATGAGCGCGTTGGTGGAGTTGGAGTAGATGCGGCCGGCGCCCCCGGTGGCGATGACCACGGCGCCGGCGGTGAACGCCTCAAAGCCGCCGCGGATCATGTCGTAGGCCACCACGCCCTGGCACACGCCGTCGTGGACGATGAGTTTGCACACGTACTGCTCCACGTAGAGCTTGACCTGCAGCTTGTAGGCCTGCTCCACCAGGGTGTGCAACAGATAGTGGCCGGTCTTGTCGGCGCCGTAGCAGCAACGGGGGAAGCCGGCGCCGCCGAACGGCCGCTGGGTGATGCGCCCGTCTTCGTAGCGGCTGAACGGGCAGCCCCAGTGGTCCATCTCGTAGATGACCCCCGGCGCGTCTTTGGCCATCTGGCAGATGGCGTCCTGGTCGCCCAGGTAGTCACCGCCCTTGGTGGTGTCGAAGGCGTGCTTCTCCCAGGTGTCATCGTGGCCGTCGGGGTGGTTGCCCAGAGCCGCGTTGATACCGCCTTGCGCCGCCCCCGAATGGCTGCGGGCCGGGTGCACCTGCGACAGCACGGCGACATCCACGCCCGCGCGTTTGGCCTCGACCGCGGCGCGCAGTCCCGAAAGGCCGCCACCGACTACGATCACGTCATGATGGATCATTACTCAGTCCTAACCGATCCAGGGCCAGAGAGCCCAGATCCCATATCCAAAGAAGACCAGGCCCACCACCCAAAGTCCGACGGTGAGCCAAAGGGCCCGGGTGCGGGAGGTGAACCAGTAGTCCATGAGCACCATACGAAGCCCGTTCAAGGCGTGGTAGATCGCCGCCGCCAGCAGGATGATGTCGACGGCCGTCAGCCCGTGGTTGGCGAGCCGGGCCCCGATATTGTCCATGTTCAGCTCGCCGATGTTGGCGATGTGGGTGAGCGTCAGGTGGATCGCCAAGCAGACGATGAGCAGCACGGCGGTGATCCGCTGGAACAACCAGGACCACATGCCGCCGCGGTGGGTCGAGACAGTCGCGGCCTTCAACTACATCACCCCCTTGCCGGTGGCGATAAAGGTGAACGCCACCCAGGCGAACACGGCGAAGCAGATGACGACCACCGCCATCGCCGACCAGAACATCACCTTGTGCCGGTGGATGCCGATCCCCAGATCCATCAGGATGATGCGCACCCCGTTGAGGGCGTGGTAGAGGACCGCCACGACCAGAGCCAGGTCGAGCAGCACGAGGACCGGCGTGTCGAAGCTCGTCATCAGAGCGTCGAGCTTGTCGAACTGGCCGGTGGAGATGACGATGATGTGGGCGCCCAGATAGAAGACAAGAATGAGGCCGCTGATGCGGAAGAGCAGCCAGGCCCACATGCCGGTCGCCTTCCAGAGACCCGCCCCTACATTGGCGGTCTCGCGAGGCTTTGCGCTCAAGAATCCACCTTCCTCTCGGCGGCGGCGCCGTCGCCGGGCCGCCTCTCGTACTGCTTGCGGCCCTCCACGTAGAGGTCGCCGCCATACATATCGTTGATAACCACCACCGGGAAGTCCACGACCTCCAGTTCGCGGATGGCTTCCGGGCCCAAGTCTTCGTAAGCCACCACCTTCGCGGCCACGATGCGCTGCGCGAGGAGGGCGCCGGCACCGCCGGTGGCGCCCAGGTAGACGGCCTTGTCGCGCTTGAGGGCTTCCTTGACGGCCTCGTTACGCGAGCCCTTACCAATCATGCCCTTGAGACCCAGGTCGAGCAGTTTGGGCGAATAGGCGTCCATGCGGCCGGAGGTGGTGGGCCCGGCCGAGCCGATGACTTCACCCGGCTTGGCCGGGGTGGGCCCGACGAAGTAGATGATCTGCCCACGGATGTCGATGGGCAGGGCCTCACCCTCGTCCACCAGCGCGATGAGCCGCTTGTGGGCAGCGTCGCGGCCAGTGTAGATGATCCCCGTGATGAGCAGGCGATCGCCGGCGTGGAGGCTCTCGACGACCTCGTCGCTGAGCGGGGTGGTGATCTTCCGCTCCATCAGAGCACCACCTCCTTGTGCCGGGCCGAGTGGCACTGGATGTTCACGGCCACCGGCATGCTGGCGATGTGCGCCGGCAGTTCCTCCACAAAGACGTCGATTACTGTGGTGATGCCGCCCAGCCCCGCCGGCCCGATGCCCAGGGCGTTGCAGCGGCGCTCGATCTCGTCCTCGAGTTCGGCCAGCCGCGGATCGGGGTTGGTGGAGCCCACTTCGCGCAGCAGCGAGTGCTTGGCCAGATAGGCAGCCTTCTCGAACGTGCCCCCCAAGCCGACGCCTACGATGATGGGCGGGCAGGGGTTGGGGCCGGCCTTGCTGACGGTGTCGACGATGAAGTCCACGGCGCCCTGACGGCCCTGCGAGGGCTTCAGCATCCCCAGGGCGCTCATGTTCTCGGCGCCGCCGCCCTTGGGCGCCACGATGACCCGCACCTTGTCGCCCGGGACTATGCGAGTGTGAAGCATGGCCGGGGTGTTGTCGCCGGTGTTGACCCGGGCCCCGATAGGTTCGGCTACCGCCGACTTGCGGAGGTAGCCCTCGCCGTAGCCTTTGCGGACGCCCTCGTTGACCGCGGTCTCCAGATCGCCACCCACTAGGTGGACATCCTGGCCGATCTCCAAGAACACGACTGCGAGGCCGGTATCCTGACAGAGCGGCCTGTTCGTGTCGCGAGCCAGCCGGGCGTTTTGGAGCAGTTGGGTAAGAATGTCTTTGCCCGTCTCGGATTCTTCCCGCTCGGCAGCCTTCTCGAAGAACGCCACCAAGTCGTCACCCAGATACGTACAGGCCTTGACGGCCAACTCGGCCACCGCCTCGGTGATCCGGGCGACGTCCAACTCTCTCACTCTCACCCTCCTCCCCCGACCAGCCACCAGCCACGCGACATGGGCGCGCGGGCACGAACGCCGCCTGGGGGCGCCGGTGCAAGAGCCACTTTACCGCGAAAGCTGATATATGGATACCGTTTGGCGGAAGGCATGCAGGCTAGAACTACGAGAGCTCCTCGGGCACTATCCCCCGACGTCGTCATTCCGGCAATCAGACGCGGGACAACGGGCCAGGAAGGACAACCGCGCGTCTTGAACCCGCCCCAGGTCGCGTTTGTCGCCCGCGCCGCCCCTCCGCTACACTAGGCGGCGTCATGCGCATCCTCTCCGGCATACAGCCTTCGGGCAGGCCCCACCTGGGCAACTACTTCGGCGCCCTGCGCCAGTACATCTCCCTGCAGGCCGGCAACCAGCCCTTCTACTTCATCGCCAGCTATCACGCGCTCACGTCGGTGCAGGACGCGAAGCTCCTGCGCGAGTACACGGTGGGAGTGGCTCTGGATTTCCTGGCGCTCGGACTCGATCCGGAGCAATCGGCCCTTTTTGCCCAGCAAGACGTCCCCGAGGTCACCGAGCTCGCCTGGATCCTGTCGTGCGTCACGCCTGTGGGAATGCTCGAGCGGGCAACGGGATACAAGGACAAGGTGGCCCAAGGGCTCAGCCCCAACCACGGCCTTTTCGCCTACCCGGTGCTCCAGGCGGCCGACATCCTCATCTACCTCTCCGACCTGGTGCCGGTGGGGCAGGACCAGAAGCAGCACCTGGAGATGACCCGCGATATCGCCGGCAAGTTCAACCAGCAGTTCGGCGAGGTGTTCGTCATCCCCGAGCCCTACATCCTCGATTCCACCGCGGTGGTGCCGGGCGTCGACGGACGCAAGATGTCCAAGAGCTACGGGAACGAGATCGGGATCTTCGACGAGGGCAAGGACCTGAAGAAGAAGGTCATGTCGATAGTCACCGACTCCACGCCGGTGGAGGACCCTAAGGATCCAGCGGAGTCGACGCCCTTCCTGCTTCTCAGCCTGCTAGCTTCGCCCGAGGAGACGGCCGAGTGGGAGGCACGATACAAGGCCGGGGGCATGGGGTACGGAGAGGTGAAGAAGCGGCTGCTCGAGCTCATCGACGACTATTTCGCCCCCGCCAGACAGCGGCGCCGCGAGTTGGAGGCGGATCCGGCATACGTGATGGACGTGCTCAGGGACGGGGGCCTGCGGGCCCGGGCTGTGGCTCAGCAGGTCATGGAGAGGGTGAGAGAGGCCACCGGGCTTCCCACCACCCGCTGAGGGCGGCGCAGAGAGTCACACCAAGGAGGTCGTGATGGCAGAGTGGCAGGAGCCGGCGACAGAGCAGGCGGCAGCCGGCGCCGACGAGAACTGGGCGGGCGAGCTCGAGGCCATGATGCAATTCGCCGACGGCGGCATCGTCAGCAAGACGCTGGTCAAGCGGGGCGGGCTGGTGAACATCTCCCTCTTCATGATGGCCACCGGTCAGACGATGTCTTCGCATGCGGCGAGCAGGCCGGCCACCATCCACGTGCTGGGCGGAGAGGGCAAGATCACCATCGGTGACCAGACCCACGACAGCAAGCGCGGCTCGTTCTTCTACATGCCGGCCGGCCAGCCTCACGCCCTGGAGTCGACCGACAACATGGTCTTCTTGCTGTACCTGCTGGGCTGAGCGGCACGGCGCGGCCGCGCGCGGGCCCGGGCCGGCGCGGCGCCCGGGCGGGGGCTACGTCGTCTCGGTGGATGTGCTCGACGCCGGGCGCACGCGGATCGTCCCGTCGTACCAAGACGGGCTGTAGAGAAGGACGGGCTCGTAGCCGGCTCTGGCTCGGAACGTGACCAGCAGGTCGAGCGAGCCGTTCTTGAGGATGCTCCGGGCCGCCGGGCCCGACCAGGTAGGTTCGATGCCCACCACCGAATTCCCAACGGCGCAGGCAAAGTCCTCGGCGTCGACCCGTATGGGCGTCGTCCCGTCATTCTCCACCTTCACGTACGCCTGATAGAACGACTGGTTGCCCTCGGGGGCCGCGGGATCCTGCTCGCTCAGCCGCTGTTCGGGCGCTACCGGATTGAAGGTCGGCTGCACGGCCCGCACGGTGACGAGGGCGTGGCCCACCTTGATCGCTTCCCCCACGGTCGCCTCGATGTCCCCCGACGGGGTCGCACCGGACTCCGTGGACGACGAGGTCGTATCCGCCTTCCCGCCACCCGATGAGCAGGCGGCCACCCACACGGCGAAGCCGGTGACGAGCAGGGCCGCGAGCAGCAGGATCGACAACCGGCGCAGAGGTCGCGAGGCCCCGGGGTCGCCCGTCCGCAACGGCGCTTGGGCGCTCACGAGCGCACTACCTCGGCCTGCAGAACCTCCGGGTTCACCAGGTGCGGCGCCCGTTCGCCTCGCACCGCGGCGATCGCGTTCAGGGCCGCCAGTTCCGCCATGCGCCCTCGGGTCTCGACCGTGGCGCTGCCCAGATGGGGCAGAAGGGTGACGTTGGGCAGATCGGCGAGCCCGGGCGCCAGCTCGGGCTCGCGCTCGTAGACGTCGAGTCCCGCTCCCGCAAGGTGGCCGCTCTTGAGCGCCTCCACCAGAGCCGCCTCGTCGACGACCGGCCCTCTCGCGGTATTGATCAGGTACGAGCCCGGCCGCATGAGGGCAAGTTCGCGGGCGCCGATCAGATGTCGAGTCTCCGGAAGCAGGGGCACGTGAAGGCTCACGATGTCCGCCTCGTCCAACAACTCGTCGAGTCCGGCGCGGAATTCCCAACGCGCCGCCGGAGGCATCTCGTCCACCCGAAGCGGTCCGCTCCTTCTGGTGTAAACGACCTTCATGTCCCAGCCGAGAGCCCGGCGGGCCACCGCCTGCCCGATGCGTCCCATGCCTACGATTCCCAGCGTCGCTCCGGCTACCGAGCGGCCCAGCAGCATGAAAGGGCTCCAGAGTTCGAAGCGTCCCTCCCGGACCATCCGGTCGCCTTCGGCCACCCGGCGCACGGTGCTCAGGATGAGGGCCCAGGTGAGGTCGGCCGTCGCGTCGGTGAGCACCCCCGGCGTGTTCGTGACCATGATGCCGCGCGCGGTAGCCGCGGCCACGTCGATGTTGTCGACCCCCACAGCCATGTTGGAGATCACGCGCAGCCGGGGACCGGCGGCATCCATGACGGCGCCGTCCACAGTCTCGGTGAGCAGGCAGAGCAGCGCGTCAGCGCCCGCCACCCCACGCAGCAGGGAGGCACGCTCGAGCGGCCGGTCCTCCTCACCACCAGTCACCACGAACACGTCCCGCAGGAGTCCGAGGCCGGGGTCCGGGATGCGCCGGGTGAGGAACAGGCGCGGCTTCCCGGCAGACTGCGGGCGATCGGCGAGGGCTGGTCTCTCGGCATCCATCCGCGACCAAGTATATCCTTAGCGTATGTCCGGCATCCGAGTGGGCACCTGTTCCTGGACCGACCCGACGATGGTGCGGGCCTGGTATCCGCCGTCGGCGCGGACCGCCGCCGACCGGCTCCGCTACTACGCGGCCCGCTTCGACACGGTCGAGGTGGACTCCAGTTACTACGGCATGCCCACGCCCGCCACCGCCCGTCTGTGGGCGGAGAGGACGCCCCCCGGCTTCGTCTTCCACATCAAGGCGTTCGGCATGCTCACGCGCCACGGCGTGAAGCCCGAGCAACTCCCCCCGCCCCTGCGGGAGGGCCACACATTCGAAGTGGACCGCGGCGGCCGCATCCTCCACCCGGCGCCGGCTCTGCGGGAGGAAGCTTTCGCCCTCTTCAGCGAGGCGCTGGAGCCGCTGCGCGCCGAGGGCAAGCTCGGCCTCATCCTCATGCAGTTCCCGCCCTACTTCGTGGCCAACGAGGCCAACCGCGAGTACATCGCGCTAGAGCGCCGAGCGGCTGGCCCCCGACAGGATGGCCGTGGAGTTCAGGCACAACTCCTGGGTGCAGCCCGACGTGCTGGAGGAGACACTGGGACTGCTGGAGTCGCTGGGCGCCTCCTACGTGTGCGTGGACGAGCCGCGGATGCAGACCGCCAACGCCCTGCCGCCCATCGCCGCCGCCACCTCGGACATCGGCTACGTGCGCTTCAGCGGGCGCAACGCCGCCACCTGGAACGCGCGGGTGCCGACGGCGGCCGAACGCTTCCGCTACCTGTACGAGGAGAACGAGTTGAAAGAGTGGGTGGAGCCCATCCTGCGGCTGGGCGAACAGACCCAGACCACGTACGCCATGTTCAACAACTGCTTCGCGGACTATGCGCCGCGCAACGCGCAGCAGATGGCGTCGCTGCTGGACGTGGCGGCTGAGTAGCGGGCGCCCTCGGCGCAGGCGCGCACTTCGCCGCGCGCGAAGAAACGGGCGACGCCCCTCGCGGGGCGCCGCCCAAAAAAGCAGCGATCATTCTTGACCCGGGAAGAGCGGCCCACCTGGTGGTGAGGCGCCCCTTCCGGGGTCCGGCGGCTTGTCGCCGTCTCCCGACTCGACGGGGTCCGGCTCGCCGCCCGGTCTGCCTCAGACCTTGGGCAGGTTCTTCATCGCCTCTTTGATCTTCTCTTCGGGATAGGCGTAGTCCTCGAGCTTGCCGTCGAGATAGTTGTCGTACGACGCCATGTCGAAGTGCCCGTGGCCGCTCATGTTGAAAAGGATCGTCTTTTCGTCACCGGACTGCTTGCACTCCTCGGCGAGCTGCCGCACCTTCGCGATGGCGTGGTTGCTCTCCGGCGCGGGGATGATCCCCTCCGACCGGGCGAAGCGACACGCCGGCCGAAAAGACATCGTTCTGCATGACCGAGACGGCTTCGATGAGGCCCAGTTGATGGCAATGCGACACCATCGGAGCCATGCCGTGGTAGCGCAGACCACCGGCGTGGATGCCCGGCGGGATGAAGTCGTGACCGAGGGTCTCCATCTTGCAGAGCGGGGTCAGCTTGGCGGTGTCGCCGTAGTCGAATGCGTAGACGCCCTTGGTCATGGTCGGGCAGGCCGCCGGCTCCACGGCGATGATGCGGGTCTTCTTGCCGTACTTGATGTTCTGGCCCAGGAACGGGAAGGCGATACCACCGAAGTTCGAGCCGCCGCCCACGCACGCCACCACGTAGTCGGGATAGGCTCCGGCGAGCTCCATCTGCTCGAGAGCTTCCTGTCCGATGACGGTCTGATGGAGCAGAACGTGGTTGAGCACCGAGCCGAGCGAGTAGTGGGTGTCGTCACGCTGAGCCGCCACTTCGACCGCTTCGCTGATGGCGATGCCCAGACTACCGGGAGAATCGGGGTCCATGAGCCAGGATCGCCCGGCCCGACGCCGTAGTGTCGGAGGGGCTGGGAATGACTTCCGCGCCCCACAGCCGGATCATGCTGCGGCGGTAGGGCTTCTGGAAGTACGAGACTTTGACCATGTAGACGAAGCATTCCATGCCGAGCAACTGGCAGGCGAGGGCGAGAGCCGAGCCCCACTGGCCGGCGCCGGTCTCGGTGGTGAGCTTGGTGATGCCTTCCTGCTTGTTGTACCAGGCCTGAGCGACGGCGGTGTTGGGCTTGTGGGAGCCGGCCGGGCTGGCGCCTTCGTATTTGAAGTAGATCTTGGCGGGAGTGCCGAGGGCCTTCTCCCATCGAGCCGCGCGGATGAGCGGGGTGGGTCGCCACAGCTTGTAGATCTCCCGGACCTCATCGGGGATCTCGATCAGACGTTCTGCCGACATCTCCTGCATGATGAGGCCCATCGGGAACAGCGGCGCCAGATCGTCAGGACCGGCGGGCTGCAGCGTTCCCGGGTGGAGGGGCGGCGGCGGGGGCGCCGGGAGATCGGCCGCGACGTTGTACCACGACGTCGGGATCCGGTCTTCCGGTAGCAGGTACTTGATCGCCATGCCTTTGTGCCTTTCCATCCTTGTGAGGGCTAGAGGCAAGGAAAGTAACACAAAAGCCAGGAAACGTGCATGATTGACGAAGAACGGGGTATGCTACCGTCGTTCTAGGACTCGTCTGCACCCACTCACGGCCCGGGAGGCGCCATGGCCGATCTTCTCAGCTTGACGCCCGACACGCTGGAATTCGTCCTGCTCTCGTTCGAGGGACCCGACGAGTACGCCATGGCGGGCGGGCTCGGGGTGCGGATGAAGGAATTGGCGCTCGAGTTGGCCCGTCAGGGATTCCCGACTCATCTGGTGTTCATCGGCGATCCCGATCTGCCCCCGCTCGAATCACCCGTGGAGAATCTCACTCTGCACCGCTGGGGCCAGTGGCTTTCGACACACTACCGGGGTGGCGTGTACCAGGGGGAAGAGGCCAAGCTCATCGACTGGAACGAGCAGCTCCCCGGGTACGTGGTCTCCCGCTTGGTGAAGCCCGCGGTGGCGGCCGGCCGTCTCACGGCCGTGCTGGCCGAGGAATGGCACACCGCCTACTCCACCTGCCAGTTGTCCGATCGCCTCTGGGCCGAAGGACTCCGGGACAAAGCCGTCCTGCTGTGGAACGCCAACAACGTGATGGGGTTCGACCGCATCAACTGGGGACGGCTGGACTTCTGCTCGCAGATCACCACCGTCTCCCGCTACATGAAGCACGTGATGTGGGACCGGGCTGTGAACCCGCTCGTGATACCGAACGGGATCCCCGGAGACAGGGTCAAGCGGGCCGACCCGGAACTGGTATCCGCCTTGCGGGCCGCCTTTGCCGGACGCGAACTGGTCTTCAAGATAGGCCGCTTCAGCCCCGACAAACGCTGGAACATGGCCATGGACGCATTGGTGGAGGAGAAGGCGGCCGGCCACGACGTAGCCACGGTCATACGGGGCGGCGTGGAGCCCCATGGCGCTCGAGGTGCTCGCCAACGCCCACGCCCGGGGCCTGCAGATCGTCGATGTCCGGCCGCCGCGAGACACGCGGGAGGCGCTCGAGGCGCTGGCCCAGATCCCGCGAGCCGACGTCTACAACATCGCCAGCTTCATGAGTGACGAGCTGATCTCCGTGTTGTACACCGGCGCCGACGCCGTCCTCGCCAACTCGGGCCACGAGCCGTTCGGACTGGTGGGGCTGGAGGTCATGGCCGCGGGCGGCATCACCTTCGTCGGCACTACCGGTGAGGACTATGCGGTGCCGTTCCTCAACTGCATCGCGCTCGACACCGACGATCCCACCGAGATCAACATCGGCCTCGACTTCCTGCGCAAGCACCCGGACACGGTGGAGCGTATGCGTTCCGACGCGCAGGAGACGGCCGAGAGCTTCAGTTGGAAGAACGTCGTCGGCGACAACCTGCTGGGCAAGCTCCGGTATGTTGCCCTCCGCCAGCTTGTAAGCCCCCCGGGCAAGAGCGACGCGACCGAGACGCCGGCCGGGATGGCGCCGCCTGGAACGGGCGCCACGGCATCGCCCGCCGAGCCGGGCAGAGTGACGGCACCCCCCGCCGCGCCGCAAGGCCGCGAAGCGACCGGCGAGGGTGACTCGCCCGCCTACGGGGGCGAATCGGTGACCCGGCGCCCGTCCATCAAGCCCCAGACGTCAGAGACGTAAGGAGCGGCAGAGCGATGGCCGAGAACCTTGTCACCTATTGTGTGGTCCACCAGCCGCGGCGCATCAGGCTGCCCGCGCAGGTCATTCCCAAGGGCGTGAGGCCGGAGGACATGGCCCCCTATCTGTTCGACGACACCATGAACCGGCGCTACTTCGACAAGGTGGCCCGCTGGTGCTATTACCCGGCCTGCCAGATGTTCCTGGACATGCTGGATGAGGGCTACAAGTTGGGCCTGGGTTTCTCCGTGAGCTTCCTGTGGCAGATGAGCCGGTGGGACGACGAGCTCGCCGAGCGCTTCCGCCGGCTCGTGGCCCACCCCAACTGCGAGCTCGTCGGGGTCGAGCCCTATCACAGCTTCGCTTTCGGCATCGACATAGAGCTCTTCCAGGAGGAGATGAGGCGCGGCAAAGACTTCGCCGAGGACTACTTCGGCAAAGAGATCCGGGTGACCGACACCACCGAGATGGTCATGAACAACGAGGTCTACTACGCCCTGCTCAAGTCGGGATACCGGGCGGGCATGCTCGACGGCCGCAAGTGGGTGCTCGACTGGCGGGAGCCCACCCATCTCTACCGGTACGGCGAACGCGACCTCGCGCTGTTCTGCCGCCACCACGAACTCTCCGACGACGTGGGCTACCGCTTCAGCAACAAGACCTGGGCGGGATTCCCCCTCCGCGCCGACGCCTACGCCGAGCATCTGCGCAGCGCCTGGGGCGACTTCGTCTTCATCGGGTGGGACTTCGAGACGTTCGGAGAACACCACAACATCGATACCGGAATCTTCGATTTCATGCGGTCGATGCCGGCCCAGCTCAAGCGGCTGGGCGTGCGCTGCCTCACGCCGAGCGAGGCGGTGGACGAATTCGGTAAGACGCTCCTGCCCGATCTGCCGCTGCCTGAGTTCGGCACCACCTGGGCCGGCTCCGGAGGCATGGAGTTCTTCCTGGGCAATCCCTCGCAACAGGCGATCTTCCGACTGATGCACTCGGTGCTCCACAAGGCCCGCCTCACCGACGATCGCACGTTGCTCGACCTCGCGCTCTGGCTGCTCCAGTCCGACAACCTGCACCTCATCCAATGGGCGGGCCGGTCGGGATCCGAGGCCGAGGTGTCGGCATACTTCACGCCGGACGAGTGGTGGGATCTTGGCCCGGACCGGATCCTTACCGAGCAGCAGCGTGTATACACGAACTTCGTCCGGGCGATGGATGACTACGTCTGAACCGATCCACGTAGCGTTCGTCTGGCACATGCACCAGCCGTACTACCGGTCGGCCCGGACCGGGGCCTTCCAGATGCCTTGGGCCCGGCTTCACGCGCTGAAGGACTATCTCGACATGGTCGAGGTCCTGGCCGACTACCCCACCATCCACCAGACGTTCAACCTCGTCCCTTCTCTCGTGGAGCAACTGGAGGAATACGCGTCGGGCGGCGTGTCGGACGTGTACTGGGAGCATTCGATCAAGCCCGCCGCGGAGCTTTCGCCGAGCGAACGGGCGTTCATCGTAGAGCGCATGTGCGAGCGTGCCGACCACCCGCGGGCGAAGTCCCACCCCCGCTATTTGGAGCTCGCACAGAAACGAGAGTCGGCCGCGGGCCAGGGATGGGACGCGTGCGGCGGACTGTTCACCGTCGACGAACTCCGCGACCTCCAGATCTGGTTCAATCTCTCCTGGTTCGACCCGACCCTGCTCGAAGCCCCGCCGCTCGCGGCGCTCGTGGAGCGCGGCCGCGACTACCGGGAAGAAGACAAGGTCGTCCTTGCCCAAGTCCAGCGCGACATCCTGGCCAGGATCATCCCTGCGTACAGGGCCGCCGCGGTGCGGGGCCAGATAGAGCTCTCCACCTCCCCCTATTTCCACCCGATCCTCCCTCTGCTTGCGAACAGCGACGCGGCCCGGATCGGGGCAGGCGACACCATCCTGCCACACCGGCGCTTCGCCCACCCGGAGGATGCTTGGGAGCAGGTGGACCGCGGGGTGAGCAAGCACGAGCGAGTCTTTGGAGCGCGGCCCCTGGGGATGTGGTGTTCCGAACAAGCGGTGGGAGAAGACGTTCTGCCGCTCCTGATGCGCGCCGGCATCGTGTGGACCATCAGCGACCAGACGGTTCTGTCGCGCTCGCTGTCGGGCAGTGCGGCCCGGGGTGGGACGGCCGGAAATGGCGCGGTCCCGGACGACGCCCGCGCCGGCCCCGGCGGCCCGCCGGGAGCCGGGCCCGGCCCGGATCCCCCTACGTTCCCTATCTGCTACGCCGGGAAGAGGGTGAGATGGCGATCGTCTTCCGCGATCACACCCTGTCCGACTTGATAGGTTTTGGCTATCAGAGCTGGGACTCGCGCGACGCCGCCAACGACCTGATCGGCCGGATCCGCGCGATCGGGGCGGAGGGCAAGCCAAGGGCTTCGGGCTCGTCCGAGGACACGCCGCTCGTCACCATCGCGCTCGACGGCGAGAACGCCTGGGAATACTACCCGCACGACGGCCGCGACTTCCTCTGCTATCTGTACGAAGGTCTCGCGGCCGCTCCGGACATCCGCTGTGTGACGATCGGGGAGCACCTCGACGCTCAGCCTGCCACCGAGCCGGTCGATTGGCTTCACACCGGCTCCTGGATAGGAGGCGACCTGCGGACCTGGAGCGGCGACCGGGGGCACAACGCCGCCTGGGACCTTCTCCATGACGCCCGCGACCTCGCCGCCCTCCGTCGCGCCGACGCAGTAGCCGCGGGACGCCCGGACGGCACTGCTCACGCCGCCGGGCGGCTCGAGGCGGCCGAGGCCGCGTGGCACCACGTGCTGGCCGCCGAAGGAAGCGACTGGTTCTGGTGGTTCGGCGATCATCACCACACGGAACTCGACCATGTGTGGGACCGGGAGTTCAGGGAGCACCTGCAGGAGGTCTACCGGTGTCTGGGCGAGCCGGTTCCCATCCGGCTTTACGTACCCCTGCTCGCCGCCACCCCGGCCGCCCGTTCGGCGCTGCCCACGGGGACTATCCGGCCGGTCATCGACGGCAGGCTGACGAACGAGGATGGCTGGGACGCGGCCGGGCTGCTCCTGCCCGACCATGCCTCGACCATGCAGCGGGCCGAAGGCACCCGGATCCTCGAGGCGCGTTTCGGATGGGGCACCGAGCACCTATATCTGCTGTTGATCCCTCGCGACGCCTCGGACCTGGAGGAATTGGGAATCGAACTCAGGGTGACACCGGCCGGAGGCCAGGACGAGTCGGTGCTCCACCTCGCGCTCGCGGAAAGCGGGGGGATGGAGGTAAGCTGCATCCAGTGCGGACATCTGACCGGAACTGCGACGGGAGCATGGAGCGATGTTGTCGAGATCGCGCTGCCCCTGGCCGTGCCGGCCCTGGCGGGTCATGATCGACTTGGTCTGGTGCTCCGCGTCGGGCGGGGAGGCATGACGGATCACGTCTTTCGGTCCGCCGGCCTAGCGCCTGTTGGAGAGGTGCGACCATGAAAGCCCTGGATATGATCACATTCATGACCGACTTTGGATGGTGCGGGGGGTACGTCGCGGCGTGTGAGGCCACGATCGCCCGGGTGCGTCCGAGCGTCCGGGTGCTCCACGTGTCACATGACGTCCCGATAGGAGATGTGGCGGCCGGAGCCCTTGTTCTGGCCCGGGTGGCGCCGCTCTGTCCCGAAGCGGTCCATCTGGCGGTCATCGACCCGGGGGTCGGGACCGCCCGGCGGCCGATCGCCCTGTCGGCCGCGCGTGGCGACTTCCTCGTGGGACCGGACAACGGCCTGCTTGTGGACGCGGCGGAGGCGCTTGGTGGCCTGACCGGCGCGTGGGCCCTCGACGTCGGGGAGGTCCGCACGCAAGCCGGCCTTCCGCCGGACAGAGTCTCGACCACATTCCACGGGCGCGATCTGTTCGCGCCGGCTTCGGCCCTTCTGGCCGCCGGAGCCGACCCGGACTCCCTCGGCCAGCCTGTCGACGCCGCTTCGCTGGTGCGGCCGGTCGTCATTGCCGTCGAGAAAACGAAGACGGGCGTCGCAGCTCCCATCATCGAGGTCGACCGGTTCGGCAATGTCGCCCTGGCGTTGCCCTTCGCCGATCTCCCCTCCGGGGAATCCGAGTACCTCGTGGGGGTGGCGGGTGATGGCCCACCCGAGTGGAGCGCCCGCGTGGCTCGGACTTACGGAGACCTCCTCTCCGGGGAACTCGGGCTGATCAGGGATTCATGGGGTCAGACGGCTCTCGCGCTCAACGGAGCGAGCGCTTCCGAGTTGCTGGGGGTCGGGCGAGGCTTGATAGTCACACTTACACCGAGCCTTCGGCCGGGGGACAGCCCCCCCGACACACCGGGCGACAGTGCCGGTGCCCCGGAGTCGGGGCGGTGACCGGCAAACCCAGACACAGACGGTCGAAGGGCGGTCCGGCCTCGACGCGACGCCGACCTTCTGCACCCGTTTCATCGCCGCGGCGTTCGTCCGGACAAGCGGGCGCGCCACTGCGCAGCCGTTCGCCGTCGTCCGTGCGACGAGAGGCCTCCACTCCTCAGGCCCTGCTCACCACCTACCGTCCCGACCTCGCGCAAGTCTTGGCCGCCGCCGACGCGCCCACGTTTCGCTACGCTCAGGTCTTGGAGCATCTGCTACGCCGTCCCGCGCATCCCTTCGCGGAGGCAAGCGTTCTGCCCGCGAATCTCCGCGAGGGTCTGGACGATTTGGGGGCGTCTGTTCTCTCCGTCGCCGCAACGCGGATGGGCACGGACGGTACGACCAAACTGCTCCTGGCGGCCGGCGACGGTTCCCAGATCGAGGCGGTGCTCATGCCCTACGGGAGGCGAGTGACGGCCTGCATATCGAGTCAGGTGGGATGCGCCGTCGGCTGTGCGTTTTGCGCCACCGGTGCTTTGGGTTTCCGGCGCAATCTATCGACTGCCGAGATCGTCGATCAACTAAGAGCGGCAGCCGCCGCTTCGGATACCGGACTCAGGATCACCAACATCGTCTACATGGGCATGGGGGAACCTCTGCTCAACCTGGGAGCAGTCCTCGAGTCCGTGCGTGTGTTCACCGCCCCTCTGGGACTGGGTCTCGGCCACCGAGCGCTTTCGATATCGACCGTCGGCATCCCGAACGGGATGGTCCGGTTGGCCCGGATGGAGCCGCAGGTCAACCTGGCACTTTCCCTGCATGCCGCGGACGATGCGACCCGGGCCCTGCTTGTCCCCGAAGGTCACCGCCACCCCCTCGCCGAGGTCCTCGAGGCCGCGTGGGAGCACTTCGCCCTCACCGGCCGCAAACTCCTCGTGGAGTACGTCCTGCTATCCGGGGTGAATGACTCTCTTGACGATGCGCGGCAGCTGGCAGCCCTCCTTCGCGGACATGTCGTCGCGGTCAATCTTCTCGCTTGGAACCCGGTCAGCCCGGAGGAGCTGGCGCCACGGGCGACTTCCGCCTCCGCGACGCCGCCCCCTGGGCGCCGCAGGACCTTTCATCCCTCGTCACCAGCGGCAGTCGCGGCCTTCCGTGGCGTTTTGCGCGCGGCCCACATAGAGACCGTGGTCAGACAGAGCAAGGGAGCAGGCATCGAGGCGGCCTGCGGCCAGTTGGCCGGGTCCCTCCGGTCCTACGAGGAGGACGACTGAGTTGGCTGGACGGCAGCGGCGCAGGTAGTTCCGGCGCGCGGCCCGGACAATCTTCGACGTGTTCGGACTGATGGTCTTGCCAAAGCTAGGCTGAAACTCAGTACTCGATCCCCTTCTTGGCCGTCAAACCCTCGTCGAAGGCATGCTTGATGCTTCGCATCTCCGTGACTGTGTCTGCGGCGGCTATGAGCTCAGGAGCCGCCCCTCGGCCCGTGATGATTACCGAGAGATCGGGCTGCTTGCCCTCGAGGAGGGCGAGTACCTCATCAACAGAGACATACCCTTCGGTCACCGCGTAGTTGAGTTCGTCCAAGACAAGAAGGTTGTAACGCCCCGAGGCCGCAAGCTCCCGGGACAGATCCCAGGCCTCGCGGGCGAGCGCGCGGGGCACTTCCGGATCCTCGGCAAGCCAAGTGAAGCCGGACCCGATGCGCCTGATCTCTACGTTCGGGCATTCTTCGAGGGCGATCGCCTCACCGTAGTTCCACGAACCTTTGAGAAATTGCACGATCGCAACCTTCTGGCCGTGCCCGGAGGCGCGTAGCGCGGTACCGAGAGCGGCGGTCGTCTTGCCCTTCCCGTCCCCGGTGTTGACAATGATCCGCCCTTTGCCCATCGTCTCTCTTCCTACCCGCCTCGCGGCGCCTGCACCGGAACCCCTCGAACGCCCGACAACTGTCCAAGCAAGATCCCCACGGAACCTGGCGCAGCCAACAACACCAGCATCACGTCAGGGGTGAAGGGCGCAAAGACCACGGTGAGTGCCTCGAATTCGATGCTCATGGTATCCAGAGTGCCCGCCCTGACCTGCTGCCCGAACCGCTGGGCGGTGGCAACAGTGTCCACCGCCAGGGCGGCTATGCTCGCAATGTCCACTCCCTCGTGGGCGATGCTGCTGATGACCAGGCCCTGGTCCGACACCAGGAGTGCCGCTTTGATGCCCGGGATGGCAAGGTACCCTGCCAAAGCTTGCTTTAGCGGGTCAGTCCCCGTCTGCCGGTCGTCCTCAGTCATTCAGATCACCTCTTCGATGCCCGCCCTGAGAAGCTGCAACCTCACCAGTTGCGCGGCACGCTCGGCCTCAACCGACTGACGATAACCTATCTCGAGCCCGTGCGCGAGACGCGCAAGTTCGGATATGAACATCCCGGTCCTAGTGAGAGTCAGCTCGTCTCCGAGACCGAGCCCGGCAGACCCAGCGTCCCCACTCGTGCGCAACTGGCCCTCGGGCCAACTGATGATCGTGTCCCCCGACAAGAAGAGACTGTTGGTCTCTGCCATGGTAAGACCGACCTCCACCGTCACCACATGCTCGTGGGCTCCCTGATCGAATCTGCGGGTGACCGAAAAGCCCAATGCCGAAGTTCAGTGCTTCAAAGCGTAGGTGACGGCCACAGTGGCGGTGACGTCCAGACTGCCGCTGCTTACCGGCGGTTCCACGACCTTGGAAGAGTCCATAGCGCCGGCCCCTTGGTAGATGGGGGATACAGGCACTTGGACAGTTCCTTCGCTCATGACCAGGACCTCGCCGAGTGATCCACCTGCCGACGCGGCCAAGGTCTCCGCCTTTTTCCGGGCATTGGCTACCGCTTGTGTGAGCGCATTATTCACGGCCTGGCTGTCATCTTTCAGTCTCCAGTCCGGGCCGGAGACCAAGGTCGCGCCGGTCTCGACGCCCGCGGCCAGCACTTTGGCCACCGTCGGTGCATCCTTCAGCGTGACTTTGACACTATTCTGCGCCCGGTAACCGGTGAGGGTCTCTTTGCCCGTGGTGGGATCGTACGTCCGGACAGGATAGAGAGTTATGTTCGAGGTCTGGATAGCCGAGTCGGGGATGCCGTCGCTCTTCAAACGATCGAGCATCTGTTGGCCCTGGACCGAGGTAGCGTTCATGGCATCAGTCGCGTTCGCCGCGTCGTTCTCGACGGTCAGCACCACGACTGCCTCATCCGGCGGGCTCGTGACGGTCGCCTGGCCGCTCACTGTCACGGTATTGGCCGGTCCGACACCGGCAAGCACTGCCGCACTCGCGGCCGGACCCGGGAGGTCGCCGCCGCAGCCGGCGAGAGCCAGAGGCATGAGCGCCAGTGCCACGGCCGCGCCAATATACAAAGTGATTTTCCCCGTTCGCCCTTTCATATCCACCCCTCTCAGAGACCACTGTAGAGGCCCATACGACGCCCTGCCGGTCGTACGCGGTTCCGCCGGCCCCTCGGCAAAGACCGAGCCCGTCAAGGCAGACGGTCGAGCAGGCGCGCCAGCTCGTCCGTGTCCTTGAACGGCAGTTCGATCACGCCACCTGTCCCTTTGTCTCGGACTTTCGGCACAACGCCGAGCAGACTGAAGAAGGACTCACGTATCTGATCCAGTACGTCGTCGGGCAGGCCCGGCCGCACAGTCCGCGTGCCGACAGTCGCCGCTTGACCCCGCCGCCGCACCTCTTCCTCGACCTGGCGCACCGAGAGGCCTCGCTCCGCGATTCGTCTGGCCAGCCGCATCTGTTCCCCCCGACTTCCGAGACTCAGGAGAGCCCGGGCATGCCCCTCCGAGAGGGCACCCCCGGCAAGCGACTCCTGCACGGGCGCTGGGAGGTCGAGAAGGCGGATCTTGTTAGCGATCGCCGAGCGGCTCTTTCCAACACGCGCCGCAAGTTTCTCCTGCGTAACGCCGAGATCCTCCTGCAGCACCTTCAGAGCGAAGGCCTCGTCGACCGGGTTGAGTTGCTGGCGCACAACGTTCTCCACCAGAGCCAACTCGAGGCTTTCCACATCGGAGGCGGAGCGCACAATAGCGGGCACAACCGTGAAGCCCGCCTGCTGCGCCGCCCGCCAGCGCCGTTCGCCGGCGATCAGCTCGTAGCCCTCGTCGGTCTTGCGGACTATCACCGGCTGGACCACCCCGACGGACGCTATGGAGGTGGCAAGCTCGTCGAGGGCGGCGGGGTCGAAAACACGGCGAGGTTGCCGCGGATTGCGGCGGATGGCGGAGACGGGAAGTTCCACGACGCCGGCCGCTGTGTCGGCCGCGGGAGCCGCGGAAGGCCCGAGTTCGTCGAGGTATTGCCCGCCGGCCTCCTCCCCTAGTAACGCCGCCAGCCCTCTCCCCAGCGCGGGCTTCCTAGCCATGGCTGATCACCTCCAGTGCGAGATCAAAATACGCGTCTGAGCCTGCACAGCGGGGATCGAGAATGGAAACGGGTACGCCATGACTGGGCGCCTCCGCGAGGCGTACGTTGCGGGGAATGACCGTGCGGAAGGTCAGCGCGGGGAAGTGTCCGCGAATCTCGCGCTCGACCTGCCGGGCGAGACCGGTCCGCGCATCAGCCATCGTCAGTACCAGCCCCGCTATGCGGAGCGACGGATTCAGGCGCTCTTTGAGCCCCGATATGGTCGATAGAAGCTGAGCGAGCCCTTCCATTGCGTAGTACTCGGCCTGCACGGGGATGAGCACCGACTGAGCAGCGACCAGCGCGTTGATCGTGACGAGCCCCAGTGAGGGCGGACAATCGACGAATACGAACGAATAGCGGCCGGCTTCGAGGGAGGCGAGGGCCCTCTTGAGACGGAATTCGCGGTTATCGAGGGAGGGCAGCAACACCCCCGCACCGACCATGTCGGACGTGGAGGGAGCCACGTCGAGCCGGGGGACCGAAGAGGGCCGTATCACCGAGTCCAGAGTCTGTTCGCCGAGCAGGACCTCGAGGATGGCCGGCTCTCCGGGCGGCATCCGCACGCCGAGCCCGTGTGATGCGTTCGCCTGCGAGTCCATGTCTACCAAGAGCACTCGCTCGCCCGCCTGCGCGAGGCTCGCGGCGAGGTTGATAGCGGTGGTGGTCTTGCCGACCCCCCCTTTTTGATTTGCTACCGCGTAAATCAGCGCAGCATCCTCCCCACCATCATGCCCCTAGCGGCCGCCGAACGGCGGTCCCTGTCCGTCGCGGGAACGAGCCCGGAGTGGCTCTCTCCTTCCGGGCCAGGTACACCCAGCGGTTCTCCGCCCCGGCGAATGGTTCCAGCTTGACCGATTCCAGGCCGCCTCCGCCCAGTATAGCGACCGCCTTCTCGGCCTGAATACGCTCTTCGTAGGATATCGCGCCCTTCATAGCGATCATCGTGCCACCATGCTCGAGCAGGGGGAAGGAATACTCCGCGACAACGGGGAGGGCAGCGAGCGCCCTCGTCGCAACAACGTCGTGCGCCCCCCGCCCGGCCCCGCGCCCGTAGTCCTCCGCTCTGGTACAGCAGATCTCGACGTTGGGCAGCCCCATCTCGGTCGAAGCCTGCTCGATGAAACGGCACTTCTTGCGTTGAGATTCGACAGCGGTCATCCTTGCGGACGGAAGTGCGAGCGCGAGGACCAGCGCAGGCAGGCCCGCGCCGGAACCTAAGTCCGCGAACCGCCGTGCCGAGCGGACGACCGTCAACTCGAGAAGGGCGAGGCAATCGAGAAAATGTAGGCGCTCAATCGCTTCGGGCTCCCTGATACTTGTGACGTTGAAGCCGGCACCGAGCAGGAGATCGCCGAAAATGCTCAACCGGCCCATTGCATCGACGCTAAGGCCCCTGGCCGCATAGGTTTGTGTCTGCGTCAACTCCACGACAAGCGCCCTCGGTTGCCCGTTCAGGGCCCGGGGAACGGGCCTTGCCCGGAGACCGGCGCTTCCGCAGGGGTCGCTGCCCGGAATGCTCGCGCGGGGGCCGGCGCCTGTTCTGCCTCGTCGACGGCCGTCTCGGAGCGCAGCGAGCGGTAGAGATGCACGAGAAGGACGGAGATGTCCGCGGGAGATACCCCAGGCACGCGGGAGGCCTGCCCCAAAGTGGCCGGCCGCAACCGGCTCAGCTTATCCTTCGCCTCGTACGTCAAACCCTCGAGTGGCCAATACTCGAAGTCGTCCGGCACCACGAGCGTCTCGGTCGCGCGGTGGCGCCGGATCTCGGCCAGTTGCCGGCGGATATACCCCTCGTAGCGTGCCTGGACCGCCAGTTGCTCCACTACATCCGATGGCGCAGACGAGAAGCGCTCACGGTCATCCTCGGACAACATCTGCAGCAGATCCTCAAACGAGACTTGAGGACGGCGCAGCAGTCTTCCCGCGGACTGCGACCCTTCCAACGCGGTGGTCCCGAGGGATTCGAGCAGATCCTGACTCTCCCCGCCGGCCCGCACCTGGATGCTCTCCAGCAACTCTGCGTATTCCGCGACTTGGCGCCGCCGTTCTTCCACCGTTTCGAACTGCTCCGCGGTGAGCAGGCCAAGCTGGTAGCCGAGCGGAGACAGACGTTCGGAAGCGTTGTCGTGGCGCAAGATAAGACGATACTCGGCCCGCGAGGTGAACATACGGTAGGGTTCGTCCACGCCTTTCGTCACGAGATCGTCGATCAGCACCCCGATATAGGCTTGATCACGCCGGAGGACGAACGGTGCGTCACCTCGCGCACGGAGAGCGGCGTTGATGCCGGCCATCAGTCCTTGCGCGGCCGCTTCTTCGTAGCCCGAGGTCCCGTTGAGTTGCCCCGCGCAGAACAACCCGGCCACTGCTTTGGTCTGAAGCGCCAGAGTCAGTTGTTGCGGCGGAAGATAATCGTACTCGACGGCGTACCCGGGACGGACCAGCCGGGCGTTCTCGAGCCCCGGAGTCGCCTTGATGATCTTCTCCTGCACGAACACGGGCAGACTGGTGGTGAGCCCTTGCAGGTACATCTCCTGAGTTGTGATCCCTTCGGGCTCGACGAACACAGGATGCTGGTCCTTCTCAGGGAAATTCATCAACTTCCGGTCGATGGACGGACAGTAACGGGGCCCCTTGCCGCTGACAGAACCGCTGCGCAGGGGGCTGAGATGGAGATACTTCGAGACCACCTCGTGCGTGGCCGCGGTCGTGTGCGTGAGAAAGCAGGGGACCTGCCGGCGCGGCGCCGGAGTCTGCCAGTGAGAAAAAGACAGGGTGCCGCCGTCTCCCTCCTGCGGGACCATCCTGTCGGCGTCGATGGTGGTCCCGTCTATGCGGGGTGGTGTCGCCGATTGGAAGCGATCCAATTCGAGTCCGGCGGCAAGGAGGCTTTCGGACAGGCGAAGGGCAGGTAACTCCCCTACCCGCCCGGCGGCAAACGTGCGATCTCCTATCACTATCTTGCCGCGGAGAAAGGTGCCTGTCGCGAGAACAAGCGAGCGGCACTTGAGACGCCGGCCGTCGGCGAGCGTGACCGACCTGATTGTTTCACGTGAAACATCAACGGTCACCGCTTCCCCTTGAACCAGGTCCAAGTTGGCCGTTCTCGAGAGAGTCACCTTCATCCAGTCTTCGTACAGGCGCTTGTCGGCCTGGGCGCGTAAGGCCCTGACTGCCGGCCCTTTGGACGTATTGAGCATCTTCAACTGGATGAACGCGCGGTCGGTGTTCCGTCCCTGCTCGCCCCCCAGCGCGTCCACCTCCCGCGTCAGTTGCCCCTTGCCGACCCCGCCGATTGCGGGGTTGCAGGGCATCAGCGCGATATTTTCCAGGTGGAGGGTGACCATCGCGGTCCGACACCCCATGCGGGCGGACGCAAGTGCTGCTTCGCAACCGGCATGGCCGCCGCCGATCACCACCACGTCGTATGACCACGTGCTGTGTCGCGTATTCGAGTCTGTTGCCGTGACCAATGCCATCACCGATGCGCCCATCTGCCGGCTTCAGGCCCCTCGTCCCTCGCCGCGCGTTCGGCCACCGGCCAACCCCATGAGCGCGCCATGTCGCTTGCAGCTCTCAGGCCCGAAGAAAGACTGGCCGCATAGTCCGCCGCGCCCGCCGATCGCCCCACTATCCAAACCGGTAGCGGCTCCTCTCCAGGGCACATCCTCCCATTGTCGCTGACCCCGACTACGATCGCCGCCGATACGTTCAGGGGCATCCGGCTCGCGATGGGGCCAGCGTCGTCCCCCGCGAATGTGGCCAACTCGTCGGCGAAGACGCTCCCGGGCGAGAGATACACCTCAGCGGTCTCCGCCCCGTCGGGAGAGAGCACGGGGAGTCTCCCCTTCTGGCCCCGCCTCGTGGTCCCCAACGTCATCACCATGCGATCGACCCTCAGGTCGGCCTGCCAATGCGGAGCGGGGGGATATCCGGCAGGCCAGGAGTCGGCCGGGAGGTCTACGCTAACAGGCAGGAGCAGTTCGTCCGACGTCGTGCGAGTCCCCGCACCAGCTCCATCCGGGCCCGTCAACCATCCCCGCTCGACCGCTGTTCTCGCGGACACGCGCGGCCCTACCTCCAGAGACGTTTCCCTGAACTCCGCACCGAGCACTTCGAGAGCAGCGCGCAGCCCTTCCGAAGCGGGCTCCCCGTACCGGCCTCCACGCACAGTACCGGTATGAGCATCGACGCAGACGCCAAAGCTCAGTCCCGCGGCTACGACTACCGCGTCCGCATCGAGTACCTCCCCGAAGATCGTCTCCACCTCGACCCGCCGTTCCTGCGCTCGTTCCGTGATACTCCGGCTGGGCGCGGCGCCGACGTCTCCCGACTCGCCTCGCTGCCGCTCGTCACCACCGTTGACCAAGCGAACATCGGTGACGAAGCCCTGCCTGAACTCCAGACCCGGGATCCGCTCCATGGCCCTCTTGGTTTCGATACTGATCTTGCGCCGGTCGATGTTGAGGACCGCTTCCCCGCTCGCCGGCCTGGTGGCAGCCTGGGCCCAGACGTTTCGCAGGGGCTGAGGAAGACCTCGGAAGACCTCGCCGGTCTCCCCCCACTCTCCAGTGGTGTCGATCAGGTCGGGCGCGTAGGCGGGCAGTCCCACCCTGTCCATCGCGCTGTTCATGAGGATGACGTGCATTCCCGCCGAGGCGAGGGCCGCCGCGCAGGCGCAGCCCGAGACTCCGGCGCCGACCACCACCACCGTGGGTCGGGCTCGCTGTCCTTCGATCTCGGACCTTGGGGGCTGCCCCGCAACCTCGGGCCCGGCTCGCCCTTCCGCGACCTCGGGCGACGCGCAGGGGCCTTCCGCCGGATCTGTGCTGGCGTTCATGGCGTCCATCTACTTGCCCAGGCAGAAACGGCTGAATATCTCGTCCAGAAGATCCTGTGTCAGGTCTTCCCCCGTGATGCGGCCGAGCGCCTGGACCGCCCCCCGGATGTCCTCGCAGATCAATTCCTCGTCGCTACCGCCTGAAGCCGCATCCAACGCGGCCTGCGTCCTGTCGAACGCCTCGCCCACCAGCGCGCGCTGCCGCTCGCTCGCGAGGACGGGTTCCTCGAGATGCAGCCCTTCGCCTCCGCTGATGACCCGCAGGATCAGGTCCCGGAGATCGTCGAGGCCCTCCCCGCTGAGCGCGGAGACCGAGCATAGCTTCCAAGGCGCCGCTACGTGCTCCCGCCCGTCGGCGAGGTACGCGCCCAGGGCCTCTGCTATCAGTTCGCCATCCTCGACCAGATCGTTCTTGTTACAGACGACGATAGAGCGAGTCTGATCCAGCCCATGGACAAGCCTTCGGTCCGTATCGTCCCAGCGCCGCGAGATGTCGACGACGGCAAGCACGAGATCCGCCTGTTCCATGGCCCTCACCGAGCGCTCCACCCCAAGACGCTCGACGTGGTCGCCCCCAGTGCGCATGCCCGCGGTGTCCACAAGATGGATGGGGATCCCCCCGATCTCCATGAGTTCCTCGACTGTGTCGCGGGTCGTCCCCGGAGATATCCGATACGATCGCCCGCTCCCGCATGAGCAGAGCGTTGAGGAGCGAGCTCTTGCCCACGTTCGGTTTGCCCACGATGGCCGTTCGCACTCCCTGCTCGAGCGCCCGGCCGACGAACGCCGTACGAAGCAAGCGGTCGAGATCGGCCCGGGCGGTCAGCAGTCCGTCGCCCAAAAGGTCCCAGTCAAGCGAGTCCACGTCCTCGTCGGAGAAATCCACGGTCGCCTCGATCTGCGCCAGCAGACCGAGTAGAGAGCGCCTGATGGCGCGCAATCTGTCGGAGAGTCCGCCCTCCAACTGACGGAGAGAAGCCCGCAACGCGCCAGAACTGCGCGCCGCTACTATCGCGGCGACGCTCTCGGCTTGGGCGAGGTCGATCCGCCCGTTCAAGAAGGCACGCCGGGTGAATTCTCCCGGCTCCGCCGGCCGAGCGCCGAGATGAACGAGCAACCTCAGCACGGCCCGTTGCGCAGCAACCCCTCCATGGCAGTGGACTTCGACTATGTCCTCGCGAGTATAGGAGTGAGGGCCGCGCATCACGGCAAGCAGCACCTCGTCGACGTCTTGCCCATCGCGAGGATCGAAGACATGACCATAGAGAAGCCGGTTTGTCTCGTCCGGGCTGATCGCCGCGCCGCGACCCGGCCGAAACACCGATGCGGCGAGGCTCACCGCCGCCGGACCGCTCATCCTGACGATCCCGATCGCCCCTGCACCGGTCGCAGTGGATACGGCGACGATCGTATCCTCTCCCCACGAAGGCATGGGGGAGAGTGGGCGTGCGATATGCGGATCGTCGGAAATCATGGGCAGCGCCGAACTGTGTCCGAAAGAGCTAGAAGAGAGCCAAGATGATGCCAGAAAAACGCCTGCGCGACCACGCGGCCGGGCATTGTACCGTGGCGCCGCGCGGCCAAGGCGACGTTTTGGAGCCCGCCGCCTAGAGCCCGCGGCCTATCTCCAGCCCTCTAGCGCCGCGAGTCGCGGAGCGGCGAAATGACTACAGCCCGGTTCGGTTCCCGGCCCTGGCTGGCGGTCGCGACGTCCGTCCTATCCCTGAGAGTCAGATGCACGATCTTGCGCTCGGCAGGAGTCATGGGTGTCAACTGGACCGGTCGGCCGCGCTTCGCAGCCTCGTCGGCTTTCCGCAGAGCGACTTGTTCGATCTGCCGGCGCCGCCGGTCCTTATAGCCCTCAGCGTCCAACTCCACCCTCCTGCGGGGGTGGACACCAGAGAACACCACTATGCTGGCAAGATACTCGACGGCGTCGATGGTCTGCCCACGGCGGCCGATGAAGATGCCCATGTCCTCGCCGTTGATCTCGGCCGACAACTCCTCGGGCCCTTCGCTGATGCGGATATTGCCGGCCAGTCCCAGTTCGTCGAGTACCCGAGAAAGGAACGCGCGAAGTCGGGCCGCGTCGGGACTATCCTCGCTCACGTCGTCCTCACGCCAGTCGGCGGTCGCAGCCCGCCGGGGCCGGTAGTCGTCCTCCAGCTCGTCGTCGTCCAGGTCTTCGTCGACGTCATGCCTCAGCAACTCTTCGGGCATTGTGTCGTCCTCGGGACCCAAGAAGTCGAAGTCCTCCCCGACCAGTGCGACCTCAACCACGGCATCGACAGCGCCCACCCCCATGAACCCCTCTTCGGGGGGGATGATGATCGTCACCTCATACTGGTCTTCGGCGAGTTCGCCGGGGGCGAAATCCAGTTCAGCTAGAGCTCTTTGAACCGCCATCTCCACTGTTCGGCCGTTGGCTCTTGCTACCTGCTGGTTGCCCTTTTGCTGCCGTCTTTTGCCCACTGGTCTTGCCTCCACTCTTCTTAGCCGGCTGTGTGGACGGGGCCTTTGGCTTGGTCGGAGCGTTCCCCGTCTTGGCCCCCGGTTTAGCGGGAGCCTTGGCAGGCGACTTATCCTTAGCCGAAGATGCGACCACAGGTACTGGCATCGGCATCATCCGTTCTGCAACATATTGCTGAGCTATAGTCCACACATTGGAAGTGAACCAATAGATGAACAAACCTGCGGGCCACTTACCAATGAACATGAAGATACCAACCATGATTGGCATCATGTAAGCAATCATCTTCTGTTGGCCGGCGCCCTTTCTGGCAGTTTGCCAGGAAGCAACAAACTGGCTCCCAATATAAAGAAACATCAAAATGATATCGAACTTGGTGATGTCCGCTATCCACAACCAGCTCACTGTCGGGTTGGGAAATGCAAACGCGCCGCCCGGTTGCCCCTGCTCTCGGAGCATGTAGTACAGGCCGAAGAAGACCGGCATCTGCAGCAGGAGCGGAAGGCACGAGCCGAACGGGCTCACCTTGTTCTCCTGGTAGAACTCCATGGTCTTCTGGTTCAGTAGTTGCTTGTTGTCCTTATATTTCTCCTGCAAAGCCTTGATTTCGGGCGCCAAAGCCTGCATCGCGCGCATGCTCTTGATCTGCCGCCAGGTGAGAGGGATGAGGACGATCCGAACAATGATGGTGAGTACCACGATCGACCAAGACCAGCTAATCCCGAGGGTCTGGTGGATGAACTCAAGGATGTAGAAGAAGAAGTTGCTGAGAGGCGCGAGGATACTGGCCAAGCTGTCCATCTACTGAAGCCTTGTCGGGCAGTGCCTGTGGTCATGCGTCGCGAACAGTTTCTGGCGCGCAACCGGGTCGTAGCCCCCGTAACTCAGCGGATTGCAGCGGAGGATCCTCCAAGCGCCCAGCACCGTTCCGCGAACCGCTCCATACTCCTTCACCGCTTCGAGCGTGTACTGGGAGCAAGAGGGATAGAATTTGCACCGGCCGGGCAGTCCGGGTGAGATCACTAGTTGATATCCGCGGATGGCACCGATGAACAGCGCCCTTACTGGGTTGCGGATGGCCATGCGGAGAGTTTGTCTCACGAGGACGGTTGCCGTCCTTCCGAAGTGGACGAGACAAGAGAGGCCTTGCGGAAGATCTCCAGCATCTTTGCCTCCACGGCCTGCGACCCGGCGGACTCTAGCAGTTCCACGAGTGGAGTGCGGGCGATAAGAACGAGATCCATGTTCCCCTTAAGAGAATGATCGTTGGCCCGAAATACCTCTCGCAGGACACGCTTCACACGATTCCGATCGACGGCGGTCCCTATTCTCTTCGATACCGAGAAACCGACTCGCGGCTTGACTTCCCCCTCAGGAAGTAACGGATCCGAGTGCTCAAAATAGTATAGGACCAGGTATTTGTTGGCAACTGACCTTCCCGCGCGGTACACGCGGGCGAAGTCCTCGGATCGTGAGAGCCGGCCGCGAGACCGATCCACGTTACGCCGATAGACGCTTGCGGCCCTTGTCGCGTCTGCGCTTGAGCACTGCCCGGCCTGCGCGAGTGCTCATACGGGCACGAAACCCATGAACCTTCTTGCGCTTGCGCTTGTTCGGCTGATACGTCCTCTTCACGTTTCCTCGCTTATCGCTCACCGCCGCGGCAGTCTGTCCGCAGGCGCGAAGTAAAAGACAACTTGAGCCACCTGCGGGTGATGGGCGCGCGCAGGGGTGGCGAAGTATACAAGTCCGCCGGGCACGCGTCAATCAAGGCAATCCCATAGATCGCCGCGTCATCCAGGTCCCTTGGGCCGGCCGCCGCCGGAACTTCACCGGCCTTCTATCAGCAGCCTCCCGCTCCAAGCGTACACAGGCACCTGTGGACACTGTGGAAAAAGCTCGTCGCTCGCCCTCCCAGGGCCCAACGCCGCGAGAGAGCTGTGGAATCCTGACCAGCTCTGAACGCTATCAGCGCACGCGGCTGAGCAGTGGGGACGGCGAGACCTCTTGTGCACCGTGCGCAGCCCCCCGGTCGTGTGCCGAGCAGGACGACGGAGTGGCCGGGCGGCCGTGCTCGCGTCTTCCCCGCCGGACCGACGCCTGTCTGGGTGACAAGGCGCCAGTGGGCCACCCGTGAGCCAACCGCCTTCGCACTCCCGGCAAAGAGCGAAACGGCGGGCGCCCGAGCCTCCGGTGGTCCATCCGGGATGTCGACGAGACGCCAAAGCCTCTGGGGCGAGCCGGCGGAGAAATCCACTTTCCCCATTATCAACAGAAAAGGTGGTGTATGCGGCACTCGCGTTTCAGCGTTCTACACGTTTTCAACAGGTGTGGAAGATGTTGTGGAAAACAATAGCCTTTTCCCTGCAATATGCCGGGCATAACAGGGCCACTGGAGCGGCGACTGGATATGTTACAAAAGGAAATCAATGGACTTTCCGGGGTTCTACACGCATCGTTCCTGTGGAAAATGCCCCCGGCCGCAGATACAATGACCGAGCCTTCTGGCACGCGCGGCCAGCACCCATCGCGAAAGGTCCACGTTTGCCGACGAGCCCGGTCGCACAGCCTTCTGATCTCCCGGCCCAGGGCAATGCGCCTGCGCCCGAGGAGGCGGGAACGGCCGCGCATGCGGGCCAAGCCGCCTCCGGTGAGGGCCAGCTGCCTGCTTGGCACGAGATCGCTCTCTCGGGCGATCCGCCCCGAATCGCGGTCTACGGCGAAGCCCAAGCTCCGCCCACGGTGCTCCCGGTCGGCGTCGCCCTCGAGACCCGTCAGGGCGAGTCCGCCATCCCTTCCCTCATCGAGCTCCTTGCCACCCAGGCCTACTCCCTGGCCCGCGATCAGGGAGGGGCCATCCCGATCGGCGTGGTTCGGGAGCTCATCGAGAATCTCGTGCACGCCTGCTTCGCCGGGGTGGTCATAACCGTCCTCGATGGCGGCAACACAATTCGCATCAGCGACCAGGGCCCCGGCATACCCGACAAGGAAGCCGCACTGCGCCCCGGCTTTACCTCCGCCGACCGCGAGACCAAACGATTCATCCGAGGGGTAGGCTCCGGTTTCTCGGTGGTCAGGGAGACGCTGGCGGGTCTGGGTGGAGCTCTGGAGATCGAGGACAACCTCGGTCGAGGCACCGTCGTAACGGTCCGCGTGGCTCCGCCCTTGGAAACTCCTCTCACGCCGGCCCCGACCCCGGCCTATAATCTCCCTGAGCGCCAGCTTAGGATTCTGTTGCTGACGGTCGAGCTCGCACCGGTTGGTCCGACTCGCCTCGCCCAAGAACTGGGCGTGTCCACATCGACCGCCTATCGGGATCTGGTGTCACTGGAGCAGGCGGGCTTTGTTGTCTGCCGGCCCAGCGGGCACCGCTCCGCGACGGAGGCAGGGCTGGCATATCTCGACGCTGTGCTGTGATGGTCGCCCCCGTTCTCCGGCCGGGGAGCGGCGCTGGAGGGACGTGGAGGGGCGGCCGTGCAGGGAAGCTACAGCGACCCCATCTGGGAGAAAGCTCTCGAACTGATCTCGCAACAGGTCAACGAGGGCACTTTCCACATCTGGTTCGGGCAGACCGCGGGCCTGGGCCTCACCAACGGGATGTATTCGGTCGGGGTCTCCTCCGACTTCGCCAAGGACTGGATCGACTCCCGGTTCCGCACCCTCATCGCCGATGCGGTGTCGCAGGCGGTGGGTAGTCCTGTGGACTGCGAGATCGTCGTAGTGCCCAATCTGGACCACGGGCTTTCGCAAGGGAACGGCGGCGAGCCGGCCGCGACCCCGGCCCCCGAAAGCGCCACCACCACAATCGGGACGAGCCCAGGCGCCGGCCGGCGATCCCAGGCCGATCCGACACGGTCGTCCGGCGGCTTGTCCGGCGGGCACCCGGGAGCGATCACTGCGGAGGGGTCGGCTGCTTCCGCCGGCCTCGTGGGGAAGTACACGTTCGACACCTTCGTGGTCGGCCAGTCGAACCGATTCGCCCACGCGGCGGCTCTTGCCGCGGCGGAGACACCCGGCACGCAGTACAACCCCCTCTTTATCTACGGCGGGGTGGGCCTCGGCAAGACCCACCTTCTCCAAGCCGTGGGGCACTACGTCCTGCGGAACCATCCAGGGCTCAAGGTCCGATACGTGACGCTTGAGACTTTCACCAACGAGTTCATCAATTCACTGCGCGACGACAGCATCGAAGGGTTCAAGAACCGCTACCGCACCGTCGATGTGCTGCTCATCGACGACATCCAGTTCCTACAGAAGAAGGAACAGACCCAAGAGGAGTTCTTCCATACCTTCAACACCCTCTACGACGCGCAGAAGCAGATCGTACTCACTTCCGACCGGCACCCCAAAGGTCTCGCTACCCTCGAGGACAGACTGGTCTCCCGCTTCGAGTGGGGCCTCATCACCGACATCCAACCGCCGGACCTCGAGACGAGGGTGGCGATCCTGCGCAAGAAGGCCCGATCAGATCGCTTGGTCCTCGCCGACGACGACACCCTCATGCTCATCGCCTCGCGAGTCCCCACCAACATCCGGGAATTGGAGGGGTGCCTTACCAGAGTCGTCGCCTACTCCTCCATCACCAAGCGTCCGATAAATGTGGATCTGGCACGCGAGGTGCTCAAGGACATCCCCGAGACCGCCGCTTCACGTGTCACCATAGATATCATCCTTTCGGCGGTCGCCGACTCTACGGGGGTGTCGGTGACCGAGATCATCGGCGACAAGCGATCCCGGCCTGTGGTGGAGAGCCGTCACGTCGCCATGTACCTCGCCCGTGAACTCACCGACTTGAGCTTACCCAAGATCGGCGAGCGCTTCGGCAACCGCGATCACACCACGGTCCTTCATGCAGTCGACAAGATCACCAAGCTCATGCGAGAAGACCGGGAGATGTACAACCGGGTACAGAGGCTGACCACAAAGATCAAGAGCGCCTGATGACTTCCTATCCACAAAGTCCTGTCGACAACCGCGGGAAAAGATGTGCACAGACAGGCGGCCTTCGTCCCCGCCACACAACTCCGACGGCTTCCATTTGTTTACTCACTTCTTTTCCACAGCCTTCTCCCGATGCCCCCGGCCCCCATCCGCTTTGGGTATCGTCCTTCCCAGCGGCGTCCACAGCTTCCACAGTGTCTACTAATCCCGCTATATTTCCTTACAAACATATTCGTAGTAATAAGCGGCATGCCGTTCTCCGCACGACCGAGGAGCACCGATGAAACTCGTCACGAACAAACAGGCGCTGGTGGAGAGTCTCGGGATAGTCAGTAAGGCGGTGTCCTCGCGCAGTTCGATACAGGTGCTGTCGGGAGTGCTCATCGATGCCCGGAGTGACGGCACGGTCTTGTCGGCCACCGACATGGAGATATCCATCAAAGCCCCTTTGGTCGGCACGGTGGAACAGCCTGGTTCGCTCGTCGTGCCGGCTCGCATCGCCTCTGAGATCGCGCGTAGCCTGCCTGCAGGCGAGGTGGTGATCGAACAGAGGGCCGGAGAGACGCAGGTCGAGATTCGAGCGGGCGAGTCGCTCTTCAATCTACACTCGCTGCCTGCTGTTGATTTCCCCCAACTACCCGCACCTGCCGGTGAAGGATTCACGGTTGGGAAAGCCGCATTCCTCGAAACGGTCGACCGGGTAGCGCCGTCGGCATCGCGAGACGAGACTCGGCCGGTGTTGACAGGAGTGTTGATTCACTTTGCCAAGGGCCAAGTACGGATGGTAGCCACCGATAGCTACCGGTTGAGCGTGAAGGAGACGCCCATCGAGTCGTCCGCGCCGAGTTCTCTACAGGTGATCGTGCCCGCGCGGACCCTAATAGAACTCTCCCGTATCGCGAGCGGCGTGCCCGACGACACCATCACCATCGTGCCCACCGAGAACCAGGCGCTCTTCCAGGTGGGGGGCGTCTTCTTGATTTCCAGGTTGATCGACGGGCAATTCCCCAATTACCGCCAGTTGATCCCCGAGACGTTCGACTACGAGGTACCGGTCGATCGCGACGAACTGCTCGAGGCGGTGCGCCGCGTAGGCCTTCTCGCGCAGAAGAACGCCCCGCTTCGCCTGCGCTTCGCCGACAGCACGCTTACGGTGTCCGCCGAATCTCAAGACGTGGGCAAGGCCCACGAGGCCATGCCCGTGCAGTACTCCGGCGAGGAGTTGGAGATAGGCTTCAATCCCGAGTTCCTCGAAGCCGGGGTGGCGGCGGTCAAGGAAGCGACGGTGTATCTCCGTTTCATCAGCCCCCTGCGCCCAGGACTCGTCAAGGGCGCGTCGGACGACTTCCTCTACCTGGTCATGCCCATACGCCTGAGCGACTAGGCGCCCGCCGTGGCGCCGCCTGCAAAAGGCCCCCCAAAGCCAGCGGCTCCCGAACTCGTTGCCGTGCGTCTTCCCATCACTCTGGGCCAGTTCCTCAAGGTCGCGGCGCTCGTGTCTTCAGGAGGAGAGGCGAAGGCGGTAATCGCCCTGGGGTCGGTGCGGGTGAACGGAGAGACCGAGACAAGGCGGGGACACAAACTCTTACGGGGGGATGTGGTTCAGTTTGGCGCCGGCGTGGCCCGAGTCGCCGCGATCGACGACTCCGCTCCCTAGCACCCGGTCATGTTCGTTCGGAGGCTGAGTCTGACCAATCTCCGTTGCCGCCACGAGTTGGGGGTGGAGTTGGATGCCGGCCTCAACATCCTGGTGGGGCCGAACGGCGCCGGGAAGACCACCGTCCTCGAGGCCGCGGCACTGGTGTTGCTCGGGACTCCCCTGCGGACCAGCAACATGCGCGATGTGATCAGCCGGGGCAAAGATCACCTGCGGGTGGAGATAGAGTTGATGGACGGCGACGCTGGGTCCGACTCGCAGACGGGGCCGGCGATCACCGCCGCCGCGGCCTACAGCCGTGATGGCGAGAGGCGACTTACCGCGGACGGAGCGGTACTTGATGACGCCGACCGCTGGAAGGAATCGCTGCCGGTGCGGACTTTCGCCCCCGACGATCTGCGCCTGATCAAGGGTAGCCCGCGGAGACGGCGTGACTACCTCGATAGCCTCGCGGGACGCTCGTATCCCCAATACCCCGGCAGCTTGCGGCGCTACGAGGAGGCTCTCTCGCAAAGGAACTCCCTCCTGCGCACCTCCCGCGGCAACCTCCGGGATCTCGAGTTTGAACCGTGGGAGGCACTGCTGGCGGCGACCGGGTTGCTGGTCTCGCAATCGCGGGCCGCCTCGCTCTCGGCTTTTGTGGGCGCATTCCAGCGGACCCACGAGGAGTTGACGGGCGAGCCGGCGGAAAATCTGAGGCTGGTCTACCGGACGAACGTTGCCGACCTGGATGAAACGGCCTACAAGGCCAGACTCGCCGAGAGCCGGGGGGCCGACCAGCAGCGCACCTACACCCACCTCGGCCCCCACCGCGACGACCTGCGGCTGTTCCGACGCGGCCTGGATGTGCGGGACTGCGCCTCGCAGGGCGAGCAGCGGACCGCTCTCCTGGCCCTGGTGCTGGCGGAATGGGGTCAACTGCTCGCCGGTCCTGCTCGCCCCTTGCTGCTGCTCGACGACGTCATGAGCGAGCTGGACCCTTCCAGACGGGGAAGGCTGGTCGCCCTCGCCCGACGGGGGGGGCAGACGGTGATAACCACCACAGATCTCCGGTACTTTTCCCCGGAAGAGCTCGAGCTGGCGCGGGTCATCGACCTGGGGCCTGAGGGAGCAAGCCAGAATGACTGACCGGCCGGACTTCGCCCGGATCGGCGACCTGCTGCCGCCGGGGAGCGAGGGAGCGGCCGCGGCTGCACGTCCGGCGCCCGGGCCGGCCCCCGATGCGCGTGCGAGCGACCTGAATCGGCAACTCGCGGCGGTTTGGGCCGAGGTGCTGGGGGTTGAGGTGGCGGGTAACGCACGGCCGGTGCAGCTTCGAGGCGGACGTCTCGTGGTCACGACCTCGTCCAGCGCTTGGGCCCAGACCCTCCAGCTCATGAGCGAGATAGTCAGGGCGCGTCTGAACGAACGTCTTGGCGGTGAAGTCGTCGATCGGGTGGTGTTCCGGCACGCTGGGTGGGAGGGGCATCCCGCGGGACCGTCTCCGGTTCAGGCGGCCGAGACACAGGTGGCCGGCGGCCGGCGGTCCGGAGGCACCGGGGGGCGATCCGGCCGCGCCCGGACCCCCGTTGGGAACGATCAGGTCGAGTTCTCGGCGGAGCAGAAACAGGCTCTGGACGATCTCGAACGACTCCCCCTGTCGCCCGCCGTCAAGGCGACGATCAGGGACGCGATGATGGCCGGATTCGTCCGCGCCAGGCAGGATTCCGGCCGCTAACAGCGTACTATTCAAGGTCGGGAAAAGGCCCCATGTGGTAAAATGTAACCCGTGGTCGTCGCGACCAGAGTTACGGGATCGGGCCCTTCTTCCAGCCCTCCGGGGGCATCCCCATCATGCGTGCGATTTCGCGCTGGCGTGAGGGAGCGCATGAACTAGAGAGAGGTCGTCGAGGTTTGGCAGAGCAATATAACGCCAGCGCTATCCAGGTGCTAGAGGGCCTCGAGCCCGTACGCAAACGGCCCGGCATGTACATCGGGTCCACGGGGCACCGGGGACTTCACCATCTGGTGTACGAGGTGGTGGACAACTCCGTCGACGAGGCGTTGGCTGGCTACTGCTCGGCCATCGATGTGACCATCTGTTCCGACGCCTCGATCCGCGTGATCGACGATGGGCGGGGCATTCCGGTCGACATCATGCCCGACTTCGGCAAGTCCGCTCTCGAGATCGTCATGACCAAACTGCACGCCGGCGGCAAGTTCGGCGGAGAAGGGTACAAGGTCTCCGGGGGTCTGCACGGCGTGGGTATCAGCGTGGTGAACGCACTCTCCGAGCGCCTTACGGTCGAAGTGTGCCGAGACGGGCAGCGTTATCGGCAGCGTTACGAGCGCGGTGTACCGACAGGGCCGGTCGAGGAGGTCGACACGTGCGGGGATCGTCGAGGCACGACGATCCATTTCATGCCCGACTCCCAGATCTTCGACGATCTCAACTTCAACTTCTCCACGCTCTCTCAGCGCCTGCGGGAAATGGCCTTCCTCAACCGCTCGCTGCGCATCAAGCTCACCGACGAGAGGGAAGAGGCCGAAGAGGTCTCGGGCCTGGGCGTCGACGACGACTACGGCGACGGCGGCCGGCTGGCCGAGGGGGCCGCCGGGGATTCCGAGTCGGGAATCACCGCTCCCAGGGCGACGGCCAAGAGCGCGGACACCGCGGCTGCCGCCAAGGCGCTACAGGACGATGCAACGTGCGAGGTGACCCTTCTGGGCAAGGGCCCGGGCGGGCCCAAGTCGGTCGTCTACTGCTATGACGGAGGCATCGTCGACTTTGTCAAGCACATCAACAAGCACAAGGAGCCCGTTCACCCCCGGGTGATCCAGTTCGAGGGCGAGGGAGAGATCTCCGACCCGCAGAGCGGATCCGACTCGCAAGCGGGTCACACCAAGCATCACTCCGTCGAAGTGGCGATGCAGTGGAACGCCGGTTACAACGACAACGTGTTCTCTTTTGCCAACAACATCAACACCCACGAGGGCGGCTCCCACCTGTCCGGGTTTAGGGCGGCCATCACGCGTACCGTCAATGACTACGCGCGGTCGAAGGGCTTTCTCAAGGAGAAGGAAGAGAACCTGAGCGGCGAGGATGTCCGCGAGGGCCTGGTGGCCATCGTGAGCGTCAAGCTGCAGGACCCCCAGTACGAAGGCCAGACCAAGACCAAGCTGGGCAACTCCGAGATCCGGGGCTTCGTTGAGGGCGTGGTCAATCAGAAGTTGGCCGAGTTCCTCGAGGAGAACCCCTCCGACGCCAAGCAGATCATCAGCAAGACGGTGCAGGCCGCGCACGCGCGCCAGGCCGCGCGCAAAGCTCGCGACCTCACCCGGCGCAAGAGCATCCTCGAGAACACCACTCTCCCCGGCAAACTGGCCGACTGCTCCATCCGCGACCCCGCCTCCTGCGAGCTCTACCTTGTGGAAGGCGATTCAGCCGGCGGTTCCGCAAAACAGGCCCGGGACCGTAGCTTCCAGGCCATCCTGCCCCTGCGAGGCAAGATCATCAACGTGGAAAAGGCCCGGCTCAACAAGATCCTCTCCAACACCGAGATCCAGGCGATCATCAGCGCCTGCGGCACCAGCTTGGCCGACGAGTTCGACCTGGCCGGCGCCCGCTACCACAAGCTGATAATCATGACCGATGCCGACGTCGACGGGGCGCACATCCGCACTCTCATCCTCACCTTCCTGTTCCGGAGCATGCCGGAGTTGATCGAGGCCGGCTACGTTTATATCGCCCAGCCGCCCCTCTATCGGGTGATGCAAAAGCGCCAGGACTACTACGCCTTCAACGACGCACAACTTGAGCAACTCCTCGAGCGCATCGGCCGGCAGGGCATAACTCTGCAGCGCTTCAAAGGACTGGGCGAGATGAACCCGGAGCAACTCTGGGAGACCACCATGAACCCCGACAAGCGGACGCTGCTGCAGGTCACGGTGGACGACGCCGCGATCGCCGACGAGGTGTTCAGCACCCTGATGGGCGACAACGTGGAGCCGCGCCGGGACTTCATCACCGAGAACGCGCGCTACGTGCGCTCGTTGGACGTGTAGGCCATGGAGACCTTAGAGGGCCGCATCGAACAGATCGAGATCGCGGACGAGATGCGCGCGTCCTATCTCGATTACGCCATGAGCGTGATCGTCGGCCGAGCCCTGCCCGACGTGCGGGACGGCCTCAAGCCGGTGCATCGGCGCGTACTCTTCGGCATGCACGACTCGGGTATGCAGCCCAACCGCCCGTACCGCAAATGCGCGAGGATCGTCGGCGACGTGATGGGGAACTTCCACCCCCACGGCGACAGCTCCATCTATGATGCCCTGGTGCGGATGGCCCAGGACTTTTCCATCCGCTACCCGCTCGTCGACGGCCACGGCAACTTCGGCTCGGTCGACGGCGATTCGGCAGCGGCCATGCGTTATACCGAGTGCCGGCTGGCCCGCGTCGCCACCGAGATGCTGCGCGACATCGATGCAGAGACTGTCGATTGGACCCCTAACTACGACGAGAGCCGCGAAGAGCCGACGGTACTGCCTTCTCGCTTCCCCAATCTGCTGGTCAACGGTAGTTCGGGCATCGCCGTGGGCATGGCGACCAACGTGCCTCCCCACAACCTGGGCGAGGCCATCTCCGCGACGGTCGCCCTCATCGACGATCCCTCGCTGACCAGCGGCGATCTCATGCGCTACATAAAAGGCCCAGACTTTCCCACCGCCGGGATCATCATGGGCCATGCCGGCATCCGCGAGGCCTACGAGACCGGCCGGGGCCGGATCGTGGTACGGGCCCGCGCCCACAGCGAGCCTCTCAAGCAGGGCAAGACGGCGATCATCGTCACCGAGCTCCCCTATCAGGTGAACAAAGCCCAGCTCATCGAAAAGATCGCGGAGCTGGTCCGCGAGAAAAAGATATCGGAGATCTCGGACCTGCGCGACGAGTCGGACCGCTCGGGGATGCGAGTCGTTATCGAACTCAAGCGCGAAGCCATTCCGAAAGTGGTGCTCAACAAGCTCTTCAAGCACACCGCGATGCAGAGCACGTTCGGCGTCATCATGCTGGCGCTGGCCGACGGCGTCCCCAAGACTCTGTCGCTGCGCGAGATGCTCCGCTACTACATCGCCCACCAGAAAGAAGTGATAGTCCGTCGTACTCGCTTCGAGCTGGACAAGGCGAAGAAACGCGCTCATATCCTGGAAGGCCTGCTCATCGCCATCTCCAATCTCGACGAGGTCATCCGGGTGATCCGTTCGAGCGAGGACACCGAGGCCGCCAAGATGGGCCTCATGGCCCGGTTCGGGCTCAGCGAGGAACAGGCCCAGGCCATTGTCGACCTCCGCCTGCGCAACCTAACCGCCCTCGAGCGGCACAAGATCGAGGAAGAGCATCGCGACCTGCTCGAGCGGATCGCGTATCTGGAAGGCCTCCTGGCGGACGAGGGGCTCATCTACGCGGTCATCAAAGAGGAACTGCTCGAGATCAAGCAGATGTACGCCGACGACCGGCGCACCGAGATCCTCCCCTCCGAAGACGAGATCGACATCGAGGATATGATCGCGGTCGAGGAGATGGTCATCTCCATCTCCGCCTCGGGTTACGTCAAGCGCCTGCCGGTCTCCACCTATCGCACCCAGCACCGGGGAGGCATCGGGGTCACGGGGATGGACCTCAAAGAGGGCGACTACATCGAGCACCTCTTCATCACCACGACCCACCACTTCCTGCTGTTCATCACCTCGCGGGGCAAGATCTACCGGCAGAAGGTGCACGAACTGCCCTTGGGGAGCCGGCAGAGCAAGGGGCGGCATGTGGCCAACATCCTGCCGCTGGCCCAGGGGGAGAAGATCAAGGCGGTCATCGCCACCAAGGATTACAGCGACGCCAAGTATCTGGTCTTCGCCACCATGAAGGGCATCGTGAAGAAGACCCGCTTCCTCGACTACGCCACCAGCCTGAAAGCCGACGGTATCATCGCCATCAATCTCGAGGGAGACGACGAGTTGGTGGCGGTTCGCCACACCACCGGCCACGACGATCTCATCCTGGTCTCGAGCGAGGGCAAGGCCATCCGGTTCCGCGAGTATGACGTCCGGCCGACCGGTCGCAACACCATGGGCGTCCAGGGCATGCGCATGCCCGACGGCCATGTGCTCGTGGGGATGGCGGTGGCCGAGGACGACGCCGATCTCTTCTGTGTCACCAGCGGCGGCTACGGCAAACGGACCCCCGCGATCAGCTATCCGGTCCACAGACGGGGCGGCCAGGGCGTCATCACCATCAAGGACTCACTCGACAGGGGCGATCTCGTGGGGGTCACGTCCGTCCGGGACAATCACGAACTCATGCTCATGAGCCAGGACGGCACCGTCATCCGGGTTCCGGTGGAGAGCGTGCGTTGCACGGGCCGGAACACCATGGGCGTCAAGGTCATGAACCTGCGCGGCGCCGACAAAGTGTCGAGCATGGCCCGTCTGGTGGGTGGCACCAACGGCAATGGGAACGGCAACGGCCACGGTGCCGACGGCAGCTCCGAGATTTTGGGCGAGGCGGGCGCCGAGGCGGACGACCTCGACGACACCGTGGACACAGCGGACATCGACGAAGACTTGGGACCGGAGGACGATCTCGCATAGCCGCACGGCGCAGTCCGCCGGCGGCGCCTATGCGTAAGAGGCAGTCAGTGAGAAGGGCCCGCCCCCGACTGGGGACGGGCCCTTCTACATGTCCGAGGAGTTCCCGGGCTCACCGGCCGGGATCGGCTCTTTGTCTACTTGCCGCCGTTAGCCACCCAGGCGGCCACAGCAGCGATCTGATCTGCCGTCAGTTTGTCAGTCATGGCCGGCATGCCCTCGAGGCCGTTCTGGATCGCGGCCTTCACATCGTCGGCGCTGCCGCTCGGGTTGTCCTTGTGGCAGCCCGCGCAGTACTGGGCGTAGAGCGCTGCCGCGTCGACTGCGCCGCCCGCCGCCGTGGTCGTGACGCCCGCGGTCGTGCTCGATCCGGCCGGAGCCGCGGTCGTCGTCGTCGCGCTGCTGCCGCAGGACGCAAGGACCAACGCGGCGACCAGCACCGCGACTGCAACCACAACGAGCCCCAAATACCTTCTACTCATCCGAACCTCTCTTTCAAGTCCTGGTAGCAATCTCTATACAGCCAGCTAGTATCTCGATACTTGCATAAGGCCAGTATAAGCGAACCGCTGTCGGTTGGGTGTCTCCCATCCTGGTTCTGGGGTAGAATTCCCGCGAAACAACCCGCGCAAACAGGCTCGCTGGAAGAGGAGCGGAGTCGATGTACCTCTGGTACTGGTCTCTCATTCTGCTGCTGCCCGCACTGGTCCTCGGCATCTACGCTCAGGCCAAGGTCCGCTCCAGCTTCAACCGTTATTCGCAGATCCCCTCCGCCCGGGGCCTCACTGGGGCACAGGGTGCGCGCCAACTGCTCGACGGCGCGGGCCTGGGCGATGTGGGTATCGAGGTGGCAGGGAGGCGTCTGTCGGATCACTACGATCCGCGCTCCCGGGTGCTCACGCTGAGCCCGGACGTGGGCAACAGCAACTCGCTGGCCGCCCTGGGAGTGGCCGCGCACGAGGCCGGACATGCCATGCAGCACGCGGCCGGATACGCCCCGTTCCGCTTCAGGAGCGCTCTCGTCCCGGTGGCCAATCTCGGCAGCAATCTCGGATTCATCTTGTTCTTTATCGGGCTCTTCTTCTTCCGGAACCCGGTCATGATGAACATAGGTATCGTGCTGTACGCCGCCGCGGTGCTCTTCACGGTGGTCACCCTCCCCGTCGAGTTGAACGCATCCAACCGGGCGATGACGGAGCTTGAAAACAGGAACATCCTCGTGGCCGACGAACTCACAGGGGCAAAGAAGGTTCTGAGTGCGGCCGCCCTCACATACGTCGCTGCCGCCCTTATGGCCGTCCTGCAACTGGTGAGGCTCATCCTCATCAGTCGCAGGTGATAGTGAGGTAGCTCAAGGGAGGTCGGATGTCGATACCGCGGCTCCTGCTGGCCCCGACGCATCGGACGGGCCTGGCGAACGCGGTAGCCGGCGCGCTCGCCGAGATCGTCACGGCGCATGGCCGGAAGGTCCGCTACCATCACCTGGGCCCGCTGCCCCCCGCCGCTTGCTGGGACCGGTGGGAAGGCACCGCCTTCCTCGACCCGGGCCTCTACGACGACGACAGTCTGCTTCGGCTCTACGACGTGGCCACACGATCCGCTCAGCTCTCGCTCCTCTCCAGTAGCCATGGCGTGCTCGACCGGCCCGAGAACGTCCTGTGGAGACCGGCGGATGTCGCCCGGCTGCTCGACTGCCCGGTTGTTCTCGTCCTCGATTGCCGGAACTGGGGCGCCGGGATCCAAGCTCTGGTCGCCGGCCTGAGGACCCAGCTCGCCTCGTTGAATCTCGCGGGTGCTCTGCTGTCCGGGGTAGCCGGCCGCGGCCACTACGAGGTGCTCAGGGACGCGCTCACCGAGGAAGCCATCCCCGTTGTGGGGTGCTTCTACGAGGGAGATGGCCCCGGCTGGGAGACTCCCCCCCCAGGAGCCTGGGGTCTGCCCCTGGGTCAGGACCTTTTGGAGGCGGTCGAGCGCCAGGTCGACGTGGCCGCTCTGCTGGAGCTGGCAGGCCAGCGAGGCTTTCTCTCGTCCCAGAACCTGCTCACCGACCGGGGAAGCGAAGGCCCGCTCATTTTGGTGGCCGGCGGCGCCGGCTTCACTCCGTGGAGCAGGGACTCCATCGAGGTCCTCCGCGCCGCCGGGGCCCGCGTGCGGCGTCTTGACCTGGTAGAAGATGAGGTCTTGCCAGCGGAGGCAGCAGGGTTGGTGCTTGCGGGGACCGTCTGGCCTTCCAGTCTGATAGATATCGCGATGAACCAGTCATTGCTGCTCGACATGCGGACCCGGATAGCCACGGGTCTGCCTACACTGGCTCTGGGCGGCGGCTTCTTGGTCCTACTCAATCGGGTCCAGGACTCGCTCGGGAGGACGGTGGAGCTCGCCGGCGTACTGCCCGGCGACGGCGAGATCCTCTGGGACCTGGACGATCCCGTGTATGTCGAGGTGGTCGCAACGCGTGCGAACCCTCTCTTGGAGCCGGGCCAGATGACTCGGGGTTGGGTGTTGACCGACGTCGAAGTGCTGGACCCCGCGCCCACCTGGGACCCGCCGCTGCTCTTACGCGGCCCCGGAGTCTCCGGCGAGCAGAGGGAGGGGGCAGGGACTCGTTCGCTGCTTTGCTCGCGAGCCCTCCTTCACCTGGCGGGAGCGCCGGGGATCGGCGGCCGTTTCGTCCAGGAGTGCGCCGTGTACGCATCGGGCCGCTTCTGGTAGCCTACGCATCTCAGCGCGAAGGAGAAGGAGGCTACGTGACGGCCGCGAGCAACGACCCGGTCATCAAGCAGTACCGGGAACAGATATCCGACAACGACGTGAAGATCCTCGAGGCTCTCAACAAGCGGATCAAGCTCGTCAAAAGCCTCAAGGACTACAAGGAGGCGCAGGGTCTCAGCTTCTACGACGCCGCCCAGGAAGACTGGGTGATCACCTATCTCTGCAGGGCCAACCGGGGCCCGCTCTCCAACGAGGGGCTAAGGGAGGTCTACAGTCTTCTCCTGCAGGTGGCCAAGCGAGAGGCCGCGGCTCTGAGTGACAAAGAGGGGTCCGAGTCCGTCCAGTCCTAGGGGGTGCGGTTCGCCCGGGTGACGCCGCCGTTACTCGGAGAAATCCTGGGGGGATACCTCATCGAGGAAGTCCTTGAACTCTTTGACGATCTCCTCGACGTCGTCCATCTCCTGATCGAACTCGATGCCGTTGGCGTCGAGGAGCTCCTCCGAGGCGAAGATGGGAGCGTCGGTGCGCACCGCGAGCGCGATGGCGTCGGAAGGCCGCGAATCGATCCGTATCTCCTGGCCACCGGCCTCCAGCGTCAGCACCGCGTAGAACGTATTGTCGCGAAGTTCGGTCACGAGCACACTGGTGACGCTTGCCTGCAGGTGGCTGATGATATTGGCCAGGAGGTCGTGAGTCATCGGCCGGGGCAGGTCGGCATCCTGCAGCTTCATGAGGATGGCGGCCGCCTCCGGATGGCCGATCCATATGGGCAGGAAGAGGTTGCGCCCCTCCGCCTTTAGAAGGACGATTGGCTGCTTGCTCGCCGCGTCGAAGCTGACGCCGTAGACGTTGACTCGCTCGAAACCTTGCATCGCGTCCTCTCCCGGTCGATGTGGTCTAGCTTATACCCCAGGGCCTGTCGCGTCATTCGGCTAATGCGGTAAACTACCGCGGGCGTGGGCCTATAGCTCAGTTGGTTAGAGCGCATCCCTGATAAGGATGAGGTCAGTGGTTCGAATCCACTTAGGCCCACCACGACTAGCGGCACGTTCAGCAGCCTCCAGGGTCTCCAGTGGGGGATTAGCTCAGTTGGGAGAGCGCCGCCTTTGCACGGCGGAGGTCGCCGGTTCGACCCCGGTATCCTCCACCTTCCCGGTTGACGAGTGAGGTTTCGGGAGGTGGCCATGGTATTCACGCGCATAATCGCACCCACCGACGGCACCGAGGCCTCCCTCAGGGGGCTCGACATCGCAATCCAGATGGTGAGCCGGTACGGCGCGGAACTTCTTGTAGTCACCGCCGTATCCGTACCCGACTGGCTGGCCCGACAGAACATGGAACAGGGGGCCATCGAGGCCTACGTCGAGGGGAACGCACAGAAATGTCTGGAGGAGCCCGTCGCTCTCCTCCGGCGGGCGGGGGTAGGGGCCGAGGTCAAAGTGGTGGTCGGACCCGCTCCGGAAAGCCTTCTCATGGCTATAGAGGACAGCGGCGCCGACCTCGTCATCATGGGCCGCCGGGGCCGAGACGAGCCGAAGGATCTGCTGCTCGGCAGCGTCAGCGACCGTGTGGCGCGGCACGTCAAGGTGCCGATCCTGCTCGTACCCTGAGCCTTCCTCTCCTAGCGGATACGTCCGCTTTCAGCAGACCACCATATTTCAATAACATAATTCAGCAATGACTATTGCAAAAGCTGTGCAGTTCGCTTACACTGCAATCGATACTACATGGCAGCAACGCGCACAGCCCTGGGTCGCCGTCTAACTGAGCAGCGAAAGGCTCGGGCAAGGCTGCCGCTCCTGGTGCTGATCACCCTGTTAGTGCTGCCTCTTGCAGGCGTGCGCTCCGCCCCTATATGGATCTGCTACGTGGCTTTTATCGTGCTGTATTCGCTTTGGGGACTGCGACTCACCGCCAACTTTTCCCAAGATCGGCGACTCGGCTACCTTCTGTGCCTCACCGATCTCGCCATTCTCCTGCCCCTGTTCGTCTGGGGCAGCAACCCCGCCGCCCGGGCGGTGCTAGTGCTGATCTACGGGGCCGGGGCGGCGGTGACCCACTTCGGCAGTCGAGCCGATCAGGAGGCCATGCGGCGGGCGTCTTCCCAAGCGGCGCTCGGCGACCTGCCCGCGGTCGTCAGCACCATCGAGGCCGGCGTCGACACGCCGCTGGAGCGAGCGGTGCGCATGCGTCTGGGGGTCTTCCTGTCGACCGGCTCACGCTTTGCCCTCGTAGTCCTGCGCGTGCTCCGCTTCGAAGAGGTGACCTCCTACTACGGCGAGGAGAGTTCCCAACGGATCCTGGCCGCAGTCAGCAGACGGGGACTACGTCTCCTGGGACCCGACGCGCAGCACTTCCTCCTCCCTGGAGGCAGAGTGGGGTTCCTGTTCGAGACCGAATCGCGTCGGGCGGGTGGCGCGGCCTATGGCGCCGGCTCCGAGAGGGTCGACCCCCCCGATATTGAGGGATTGGCGATGTCGTTGGGGCGCAAGGCCTGCGAGCACCTCGTGGATGGGCACCGGGTAGAGTGCGTGGTCGGCTGGGCCGCAGCTCCTTCGGATGGTCTCTGTGCCGACGATCTGATGTACGTCGCCGAGGCCGGAGCACAGAGCACGGCGGCCTTCCGCCGCGTGGCCGGCGGCCAGGTGAGCGTGCCCGAAAGGGCTCGGGTAGCTGCCGGATAACTACCGGCGCTTGCCGGGCCCTGTGGTACATTTCCTCCCGTGGATCGCGAGACCCTGAAGATCAAGACCATCGGCGTGCTCATGGGCGGCCTCTCCGGCGAACGCGAGGTGTCGCTCCGCTCCGGCCGAAACTGCCTCCGCGCCCTTCTTGCGAGCGGTTACCGGGCGGTAGAGATCGATGCCCTGCAAGACGTCGGCCGTCGCCTCGAAGAGGCAGGCGTGGAAGTCGCCTTCCTGGCCCTGCACGGACGTTATGGGGAGGACGGGACCATTCAGGGCCTGCTCGAGGTGATGGGCATCCCCTATACCGGTTCCGGCGTGCTGGCCTCGGCGCTCGGCATGAACAAGGTGGCGGCCAAGAAGGTGGTTGCCGGCAGCGGACTGCCAACCCCCGGCTACCGCGAAGTGGCCGCCGGTGAGAGCGCTCGCGCCGCCGCCGGGAGGATCGAGGTGGAACTCGGGCTGCCGGTCATGCTCAAGCCCGTGGAAGAAGGATCGAGCCTGGGTGTCTCCAAGTGCAAGACGATCGAGCAGTTGGAGAGTGACCTGGAAGCCGGCTTGGCCGAGTTCGGGAAGATGTTCGCCGAACGGTTCGTGCCCGGGATCGAGATAACCGTCGGAGTCATCGAGCGGGACGGGCGTCCGGAGGCCCTCCCCATATTGCAGTTGGTGCCAAAGAACGAGTTCTACGACTACCACGCCAAGTACACGGAGGGCATGACCGAATTCATCCTTCCTGCGCGGTTGGAGCCCGGGGTCTATGCCGAGGCCCAGCGGGCCGCCATCGCCGCCTTCACGGCCATCGGCTGCCGAGGCTATTCGCGCGTGGACATGATGGTCGACCGATCCGGCGTCCCCTGGTTCGTTGAGGTGAACACGCTGCCGGGCATGACCGAACTGTCCGACCTGCCCGCGCAGGCGCGGGCGGCAGGTATATCGTATGAGGAACTCGTGGAGACGATCCTCCTCACCGCCGGCGTCTGACAACGGCATGGGCGCGATGCACACCGGGGGCGGCTGGGTGGACGCCCACGTCCACATCTTTCCCCAGGAGCTGATCGAGGGGAGGGAGGCCTACCTTTCCCGAGACGAGCGGTTTGCCGCCCTGTACCGTTCCCCACGCGCTCGGATGGCCACGGCCAAGGAAGTCGTGGCCCACATGGACGAGTGCGGCGTGGCGCAGTCGATCGTCTTTGGCTTCCCGTTCAAAGATCAGGGCCTCTGTCGGATGGTCAACGACTACGTATTGGACTCGGTGGCCGCCCGGCCGGGCCGGTTGGCGGGACTTGCCTGCGTGTGGCCGGCCGGGCCCGGAGCGGTTGGTGAGTTGGAGCGTTGTCTGGACGGGGGGCTGCGGGGTTGTGGAGAATTGGCCCCGGACGACACGTCGGAGGATCGCGATGGCCTGGCGGGAGTGGCGGCCGTCCTTCGGGAGCGGGAACTGCCGCTGCTGTTGCACGCCAACGAACCCGTCGGACACGACTATCCGGGCAAGAGCGGCTTCGGCCCCGAGGCGTGTGTCGCGTGCGCTCGAGTCTATCCGGGTTTGAAGCTGGTGTTCGCCCACATGGGCGGAGGTGCGTTCTTGTATGAAGCCATGCCGGAGTTGCGGCCGGTCCTCGCAGACGTCTACTACGACACCTCGGCGGTGCCGTATCTCTACGACGCCGGGATCTATCGGGCGGCCGAGGCGACCGCGGGGGCCCACAAAGTGCTCTTCGGAAGCGACTACGCTCTGCTCTCGCCCGCGCGGTACCAAGAGGGTCTTGACGGGTTGTGTCCCGAAGCACGGGCGGCTATATGCGGCAACAATGCGCGAAAGGTGTTCAAACTGTGAGCCAGGCCGCCAACCACAGTCACGAACTGCGCCGGTTGCTCGAGGCGCTGTTGGCCGGCGACGTGGGTATGGAGGATGTGCTCCAGAAGCTGCGGCTGCTGCAGGTGGCGCAGCTAGGTGAGTTTGCCAGGCTGGACGTCAACCGCGACCTCCGCAAGGGAGTCCCCGAGGTGGTCTACGCGCCCCGTAAGCGGGATGCCGACCTGGAGGCCATCGTGCGGCACTTCCTGACCGACAGAGGGATCGTTCTGGTCAGCCGGTTGGCGTCAGAAAGGGCCGAGCGGCTGCGGCAAGCCCTGGACATCGACGATCTGAGGTTCGTCTACGATGCCGTCGCCGAGGTACTGGCGGCCTACACGCCGGCGTACCGTGCTCCGGAGCCGGGAGGCTGCGTGGGCCTGCTGACCGCCGGCACCTCCGACATCCCGGTGGCCGAAGAAGCCGCGTTGGTGATCACGCACATGGGGTGCCGAGTGGAGCGGGGCTACGACACGGGAGTGGCCGGCGTCCACCGCCTGCTCGAGCCGCTCACCCGGATGATCGAGAGCGGCGCCGACGTGCTCGTGGTGGTGGCCGGGATGGAAGGGGCACTGCCGTCGGTGGTCGCCGGGCTGGTCGACGTGCCCGTCATCGGCGTTCCTACCTCCACCGGGTACGGGCTGGGGGGAGACGGGACCGCAGCCCTGTACTCGATCTTACAGAGTTGCTCCCCCGGGCTTGTGGCCGTGAATATCGACAACGGCGTGGGAGCGGGCGCTGCAGCGGCGCTCATCGCGCGGCGACGCCGCGAGTAGCCAGCGAGAGCGCCGTGGCGCGACGACGACCATGAGGAACATCGCGATCCTCGGCGTTCGCATCGAGGAGGCCACAGAGAGGTTACTCGTGGGAGAGGTGGCCGGCCACCTGCGCGGAGACCAGTTGCGCACGGTCGCCAAAATCAATGCCGAGTTCCTCGTCCGCTCCCTGAGCGATCCGGACTTTCGGACCTGCCTGAACAGCACGGATCTGAACATCGCCGACGGGACAGGGGTACTCTGGGCGGCGAGATTCTTGACGCTCAAGACCACCAGCATACCCGTACTAAGACAGCTCCAGACCATCTGGCAAGCGGTGTACTCACTCTCGAGTCTTCTGCTCCACCCCGCGTACTGTCGATATCCTATTCCCGAGCGCATACCCGGGGTGGAGGCGCTCTATCTGATGTTGGAGGCGGCCCAGGAAGCCGATGCTTCGGTCTACTTCCTCGGCGCAGGCGAGACCGTCAACGCGAAGGCCCGCGAAAGGATACAAGCGCGATGCCCGGGGCTCCGGATAGCCGGTGGGCGGGACGGGTACTGGAGCGACGATCGCGAGGTCCTCGAAGCCATCGACGAGTCGGGAGCCAGGTTGCTGGTGGTAGCGCTCGGCTCCCCCAAGCAGGAATTCTGGATCCGCGACCATCGCGCCCGTCTGCAGTCGGTGCGGGTAGCGGTGGGTGAGGGTGGGTCGCTCGACTTCATCGCCGGCGATTTTCGCCGAGCGCCCACATTGATGCAGCGGATAGGTCTGGAATGGCTGTGGCGTCTCTTCATGAATAAGAGTAAGACCAAGACCGGTAGCCGCGCGCGAAGGGTCTGGAACGCCGTGCCCGTGTTCATCTCTTGTGTAATCGCGTGGAAGTTGGATCACGGATGCCAAGAACCATCGTAGTGGTCTATGCCGGAGCTCGGGTGTGGGGGGGGATCGAGACCTACCTGCACAACCTCTTCCGCTTCCACGACCCGGAAACGATGAGGCTGGTCCTTGTCAGTCTGGGGGAATGGGAGCTGGATAGGGCCATAGCAGACGGCGCAGTGCCGGCCGGCGCGATATGCAGGCGCCTGTCGGGCAGGCGAGTGAGGCCAAGGACAATCCTGGAAATACGCAAGGTCGTGAACGAGGAGAAAGCGGATCTCGTGCTGTCGCAGGGAGCGGTGGCCAATGTATACGCAAGGGTGGCCGCGCGGCTCTCGGGGGTGCCCAACTTGGTCGTGACCCATAGCGAGCTCGCCAACGACTATCCCCGGGCTTTCAAGCGGTGGACTTTCACGCTTTCGGACCGCCTGCTGAGACCGCTGACGAAGCGCTACATCGCGGTCTCCTGGTACCTGAGGGACGAGTTGGTCAGATCGGGGGTGAGGGCGGACCGGATCTCGGTCGTCTACAACGGGGTGGACATCCGGGGATTGGGAATCCCGAACGGTGCGCTCCCCCTGCGCGGCGCGAGAGACTCAGCGGAAGCGGGAAAAGCGACAGAGGTACGTGTGGTGTCGGTGGGGAGGCTGCATCGCGTGAAGAACTTCGATGCGCTGATCCACGCCATGAGTCTCTTGCCCGACAACATGCGACTGACGATATGGGGGGACGGAATAGAACGGGAGGACCTCGAGCGCCTCATCGGTTCCTCGGGCCTGCGCGACCGCGTCAAGTTGCCCGGACGGGCGGAATCCATCCCGCCGGTCTTGGCGCATGCCGACGTCTACGTGCAGCCGTCCAAGAGCGAGGGATTCGGACTGGCCGTGGTTGAAGCGATGCTGTGTGGAAGGCCGGTGGTAGTCGCGCCGAACGGTAGTCTGCCTGAATTGGTGGAAGACGGAGTCACGGGTGTAGTGGCTGTCGACAGTAGCCCGGGGGCGCTCGCCGCATCGATTCTGAGGGTGGCCCACGATGACGGCCTCGCAAGAAGGGTGGCCGTCGCCGGACAAGAAGCCGCCCGGCGGAGATTCTCCATCGATCGGTGGCTGGAAGATACGGCGGCTGCGTTCGCGGAAGCCTCCCGGTGAGCCCCGCCAACCATACTCGGCTGCTTCGTGGAAAGGACATCGTCTGCCTGTCCTCCCAAGACTGGGGGGCTATATGGGGGACCATGCAGCAGGTGATGCACAGGCTCGCCCAGGGCAACCGGGTGATCTATGTCGAGGAGCCGGTCACCATGTTGGCCCCGCTCAAGGTGCCCCGACACTGGCGGCGGTGGGGCGCAGTCATTCCGCGCGTGAGCAGCCCGGAGCCCGGGCTGTGGGTGCTCACTCCTCCGCCCCTGCTTCCGTTTGGCAACATGAGCCCTCGGATCAATCGCATGAACCAGCGTGTCCTGGCCCGCTACGTTCTGGGTGCTGCGAAACGGCTGAGGTTTGCGGAGGATGCAATACTGTGGACGTATGTCCCTGCCTCGGTGTCTCTGGTGACGCTGCTGGCGCGCAGGAGAAAGCGGCCCCCGGGCAAGAGTGCCCTCGGGACCGGCCCAGTGGTCTATCACTGCGTGGACGAGCACTCAGCCTTCCCCGGATTCGTGTCGCCCGAAGTGGTCAGACGTTACGACGACGAACTCACGCGGCGCGCCGACCTGGTCATAACAACGGCTGAGAACCTCCGCCGGTCTCGCGTGGGCTTGAATCCTCATACCTACACCGTGCCCAACGCCGCAGACGTGGCGCTCTTCAACCGGGCACTCGACCCGGCGCTCGCCGTGCCCTCCGACCTAGCCGCCATTCCCGTTCCACGCTTGGCGGTGGTCGGTCTGCATGACTCGCGCTTGGATGTCGACGCGCTGGAAGCACTCGCCAAGGCGGACCCGTCCTGGCAGATCGTGCTCATCGGCCCGGTGAAGCCCGGGCAGGTGGATACCGGGCGCTTGAGGGACCATCCGAACATCCATCTGCTCGGAGAGAAGCCTCAGCAGGAGCTACCTTCCTACCTGAAGGGCGTGGCGGTCGCCCTGATCCCGTACAGACTGAACGAACTCACGCGCAACATCTTCCCGCTCAAGCTGTACGAATACCTCGCGGCCGGTCTGCCCGTCGTGGCGGCGGCGCTGCCTGAATTAGCCCCATTCGCGGAGATCATCTCACTCGCCGACGAGTGTCAGCGGTACCCGGCGTTGGTCCGGGAGGCGCTCGCGGGCGATTCCTCCAAAGCCCGGGCCGCTCGAGTGGCCTTTGCCGCCAACGAGACCTGGCAAGCGCGCGTAGAGAAGATATCCGCGCTCGTCGAAGACATGCTCGCTCGCACACGGAGCGAAGCCGCCGGCGGAAACGTCGCCGGAACCGTCACCGAGTAGGGGCCGCCGGCTACGGCGGCGGCCCCGGGACCCGCGAGGGCGGCGCAGCTTATGAAGTCGTACGCGCTTGCCGAAACAAGAGTACTGCGCGTGGGCGGGGCCGGCCCTCCGAGTATCTGGGTGCCGCGCCCGGCCAAAGTGTATAGTGGTGCGCGTCATGCCAACGGCATCGACAGGGGACATCCGCAAGTAGCCCGTCCTCGCGCCAGTAATGACGGAGGAGAACTACAGTGGAAGCTATCAAGACCTCGCATGCGCCGTATGACGCGGCTCGTGATCGGGCTGGCGGCAGCCGGTATCCTCATGGGTCTCGCGTTTGCCCCCGCGGCTTCCGCGGCTACCGGTGACTTCATCATCTCAGGGCGCGGAAACGGGCAGGGGCAGGGCATGAGCCAGTGGGGCGCCTGGCAGGGAGCCCGCTTGGGCAAGACGTACCAGGAGATCCTCGCCTTCTACTATCAAGGCACGACGCTGTCGACGTTGGCGGCGGTGGCGCCGACAAGAGAGACCATCACGGTCCGCATCACCACCGAGGTGGACACGTTCACCCAGGTGCAACTCACCGCGGCCGCCACCTCGGCCACACTCTTCGATTCCACCGGAGCCACGATCAGCTCGCTGACTGCGGGCGGTAGTGTCACCCTGCTCTATAGCGGTGGAAAGGTGCAGGTTTCCGGTAGTTCGGCCACATACAGCTATGTGGACCTCAAACCGGACTCCGCCAGCGGTCGCGTGACGGTGAACCCCACTCCAATATCCGGTTGGTCCAAAGTCCGTTCCTACTGGGGCTCGATACGCATCCTGCCCGACTCGGCAAGCGGTCAGGTCTATGTCCACAACACCTTGCCCATCGACCAGTACGTGGCGGGAGTGTCGGAGATCGCCTCGGACTGGGCAATGCCGAGCAGCGCGTCTTACTACGCCCCGGAGGCGGTCAAAGCCCAGGACGTGGCCGCGCGCACGTATATCGCGACCCACACCGGCTCGGTTCCCTATGACGACACGCGTGACATCAACTACGTCGGCTACAATTTCGAGGCCTCGTATCCGTATGTGACCCAGGCCGCCCAGGAGACCGCGGGCGTGGTACTCACCTTCGGCGGCAAACTCATCGCCACCCACTTCTCCGGCCACTCCGGCGGCTACACAACAAACTCGGCCTGGTCGGATACGGGACAGGTCTCTTACGAGCCTGCGCGACCGGACCCTTGGAGCCTGGCCGCGCCGCCCACCAATCCGGCGTTCGCCTGGACGGTCACCATCTCGCCGGCGACCTTGGCTTCGAAGCTCGCGAGCAGCCTGAACGTGGGTACCATCACTAAGGTGGACGTCATCGCCCGGGACACGAGCGATCCCACCAGCCATGCCCGTACCTTGCGGGTGACGGGCTCTACAGGGACCGCGACCATCGCCGCGCGCACGTTCAGGTCGCTCCTGGGTCTGAAATCGACGCTCATACTGAGCGTGACCAAGGACGGTAGTCTCACCCGTTACCAGCAGACCGACACCCGCCTCGCCTTTACCGGCTCCTGGGGGACCGGCCAGAGTTCCGGGGCTTCCGGGAGCTCCTGGGGATACACGAACACCAGCGGGAGTCTGGTGACGGTCAAGTTCACCGGGACCTCGTTCAGCTGGATCACGGTCAAGAGCCCCAACTACGGCATCGCCCAGGTGACCCTAGACAGTGACGCCCCGGTCACCGTCGACCTCTACAGCCCGGGCACCAAGTGGCAACAGAAGGTATGGAGCGTGACCGGCCTCCAAGACGGCACCCACACCCTCACCATCGCCTATACCGGCACCAAGAACCCCGCTGCTGCCGGGGCCTACATCGGGGTCGACGCCTTCGAGGCGGAGGGCACCCTGACGCCGTCCATCCCCACCCTCACCCGTTACCAGCAGACCGACACCCGTCTCTCCTACACCGGCTCCTGGGGCACCGGTCTCAACCCCGGGGCTTCGGGGAGCTCCTGGGGGTACGCGAACACCAGCGGGAGTCTGGTGACGGTGAAGTTCACCGGGACCTCGCTCAGCTGGATCACGGTCAAGAGCCCCAACTACGGCATCGCCCAGGTGACCCTGGACGGTGGCGCTCCGGTCACCGTCGACCTCTACAGTCCGGACACCAAGTGGCAACAGAAGGTATGGAGCGTGACCGGCCTCCAAGACAGCACCCACACCCTCACCATCGCTTATACCGGCACCAAGAACCCCGCTGCGGCTGGGGCTTATGTCGGGGTCGACGCCTTCGAGGCGGAGGGCACCCTGACGCCGTCCATCCCCACCCTCACCCGTTACCAGCAGACCGACACCCGCCTCGCCTTTACCGGCTCCTGGGGGACCGGTCTTAACCCCGGGGCTTCGGGGGGCTCCTGGGGATATGCGAACACCACCGGGAGTCTGGTGACGGTGAAGTTCACCGGGACCTCCCTTGCCTGGATCACAGTCAAGAGCCCCAGCTACGGCATCGCCCAAGTGACCCTAGACAGTGACGCCCCGGTCACCGTCGACCTCTACAGCCCGGACACCAAGTGGCAACAGAAGGTATGGAGCGTGACCGGCCTCCAAGACAGCACCCACACCCTCACCATCGCTTATACCGGCACCAAGAACCCCGCTGCGGCTGGGGCTTATGTCGGGGTCGACGCCTTCGACATCTCGGGGATCCTCAAGTAAGACGTTCGGTCCTCCCACGCCGTCGAGCCCCGCAGCGGTGAAGGCTTCCAAGAGCGGGAGATGGGGGCTCCGCTAGAGCGAAGCCCCCATCCTCTGGGGTGCAGGACGACCAGACGCAGCCAGCCGTCTCGGGGTGCCTAGTTCGTGGACTCCGGCGCGGTCTCGGTGGTCGGCGGGACCGCCGGTCCGGCCAGCCCCAGATCCTGCTTATGCTGGAGGAATTCCTCGCGGCCGATGTTTCCCCGCGCGTAGCGCTCCTCGAGGATCGCCAGCAACGACGGGGCGGTGGCCGGCGAGGGCGCAGCCGGCGCGTACAGAGACGCCGGGGCAACCGCCGCGCTCGCTGTCGCCTTGTCCCGTCGCGAATGGAGCACCAACGCCCGTATGCCGATCACGATGGCCGCAATCACGGCGACCCACAGGATTATCACGAGGATCATCCCGACGAGGCCGACCCCGTCGATGTGGTGCGCAAACGGCTCAGCGCCTGGGTTGCCCCAGTAACCTCTCATCATCGAAACTCTCCTATCCGGGCCTATCGCATGGCCCTTGAGACTATGCTTCGCCAATATACGCGTGCGGACATAAGCACCGCGTAAGGCACAAGGAGAGCTCCGCGTCCTCGCGCTTCTTGCCGCGTCCAACCCCCGGTTGATACTGTTTGGGTCGTTGATGCGCAAGCGACCCAGCGTGAGTCGCGGATAAACCGAGTGCGTGGCGCTCAACCCGAGAGGAGACCAAGCGTTTGGCTGTTGAGACGGCGGAAGCGTCGCGTACGTCAACACGACTGGCGCCTCGGTTACTGTGGAATTCACAGGCACCTACTTGGCATGGATCTCCCGGAAGGGCGCGGGTTCTGGCAAGGCAAGAGTGACGCTTGACGGTAGCGCCCCTGTTGTCGTCGATCTCTACAATTCCGGCACACTTTCCCAGCAGAGGGTCTGGAATTCTGGCACTCTGGTCTCCGGTAACCACACGATCAAGATTGAGTGGACGGGGACCAAGAACGCCTCGGCCACAGCCACCGCCATCGGTGTGGACGCCATTGAGGTCCTTGGGTCGCTGACGCAAGCCGCGGCCGCCGCGGTCACGCCCCACTAGCGAGAAGAGCGTCCGGACCCGCCCATGCTGCGGGTCCGGACGCTCTTTTGGTCTCCCTCGGTGCCTTCGCCGGATTCGGCCGTCAGGCCGGGACGAACATGACCGAATCGGCGATCACGTAGCCGTTGGCGCCCGTCGCGTACATGGTGATCCCACCGGCGCTCGGAGAGTAGCCGGACTGGAACGGGTACGTGCCCAGATAGAACCACCGCGAGCCATTCATCTGCTGGTTGATATAGCGGTCATAGTGACCGCCGGGCGTGTTCACCGTCACGCGGACCACCGATGCGCGGTCGCTGCCGGCGGTCCAGCGCAGATAGATCTCGTAATTGCGGGTCGAAGGGAATCGGGGCGTCCACCGCGCCCAGGCGCTGGCGGTCGTTGCAGCCCGCGCCTGGTAGTCGTCCCCCAAGTAGCCTGCCACATTCGTGGAGCGGGTCCAATTGCCCGCCAGCCCGGAGCCGCCCACGCTCTTGGCAGTGGGGTTGTCGAGAACGATGTCGTACGTGCTCAGTGACTGTCGGCGGATGGGCTTGTATTCGCTCCCCAGGTATCGGCTGATCCTCCGGATGTGGAGCCCGGTACCAGGGGCCTCGTAGATGATAGGAGAGTTCCAGGCGTCGCCTCCGGCATAGATGGTCACGTGGCCGGAGGTGCCGTTGTTCTTCACGAGGATATCCCCCTCGTCGAGAAGCGAGCGGCTGCTCAGCTCGTTCCAGGGCCCTTGGCAGTTGTAGAACTGGTAGCTGGTGTACCGAGGCGAGATCGTGCCGTTCTCCTCCTGGTAGTACAGGGTCTTAGGCACCTCCCAGCATTTCAGGCCCAGTCCAGAGCAGTCCGGGCCAGTACCGCTGGCGGTGTCAGGGGTCCAACTCTCCTGTCCCCAGGTGTAGTCGGTACCTATAGCCGACTCTGCTCGGGCGATGATCTCGGCGCGCGTTATAGAGGGGATAGCCGCTTGGGCGGAGGCGGTCGTCGGACCGAGCGCGATCAGCGCTGTCATAGCGATCCCCAGGAACCCGGCCGCCAAGCCGGTCCGGATCGGGGATCGTCTTGCGCGAAGGCGCGGGGTCGTTCCAACGGATGGACGCGTCATGGCTTCACCTCTTCAGCGGGACCCGGCTCGGGAAGGGCTGCAGCAGGGGTCGCGGCCAGGGAGTAGACCAGTATGCTGTACCCTGCCTCACTGCCGACCGGCTGAAAGATGCGCCCGTCGGGAGCGACCACGTACGGTTGCCCTAGGTAGGCGAACGGAGAGTCGCGCAGCGTCAGGGTATCGCCCAGGACAGGGGTGTCGCGGACCTGGTCGGAGCCGGACATACGCCCGACGATCAGCGAGGGTGCGTCGTCAGGATCGCTCTGCTTGCGTAGCAGACGCGCTCCGACGATCAGGCCTCCTCGTCCGTCGCCGTCCACCGACACCAAGTGCTCGACCTCTCTTCCGGACGGCAGCGTGGGCGTCACGACCTCTGTCTGAACGGTCTTCAGGGTCTTCTTGTCGACCTTGTACGACTTGAGGTTGATTCCTTGCTTGGGCTTGAAAGTCACCTTGGCCGCCTTCGCGAGGTCGCGGTCCAGGGGCCGCCCGACCACCGCTCGGAGCGTCACCGGCCCAGAAGGCTCAACCGCCGCGGTGCGTTCAGCGGCGCCCCTCTTGCCTTTGTCCTTGAACATGACCAGGAAGACCTCGTCGTGCGCCACCTCGACGCAGGGGCCTCCATCTGTGGCGAAAAGGCCGGTAACCGCGTCACTCACGGCAGGCATCCGACCCCTCTGCACCTCCGCGCCCTGCCAGTCGAGACAGACCAACTCGTGGTCTGCATCGGCGTCGAGCACGTAGAGGAGATCGTTGTCGACGGCAAGGAAGCGTGGCTGCGACAGGTCCACCGGGGTATTCGCCGCGAACGCGCCATCGGCAGCAAGGATTACCAGACGCGAATTCACCGAGTCGAGGATGGCCATCCTCCCGTCGGGGGCGACCGCCAAGGCTTCCGGCCCGCGCGTGAGCCCCTCGGCCGCCCGCACGAGCCCCACCTGCCCGACTCCGTCGCCCCAGGGCATGGTGACCAGAGCTCTTCCGGGCGCCGGCTCGACAGGGGCCGGCTGGGCCGGAGTCGCCGCGGGCTCGGCGGCGCCAGATGTTGCAGGAAGGGTTTCGTCTGTGCCCGCCGGTACCGGGGCCGGCTGCGCCGTGGGCACGGTCGTATCCGCCGCCGCCCGAAGCACGAACCCCGGCACAAAGAACGCGCACAAGACTAGGGTCAACAGGCTGAACGCGGTCGCCAATGCAATCAGCGGCGGTGCTCCGACGCGGGCCACAAGGCCGCCTCCCGCCGGCCGCCCGGGCCTGCCCTCACCGGGCGGCCGCGCACCCCGCGACCTCTCCACGCGACCTCTCCACGTACGTCGTTTTCGGATCATGGTCTCCTCCTCGTGCTGATGATTCACTACGGCTCGAGGCTAGGGGGCCCCACCAACGACGGCCCATGAGACCAAAGGCGGGTCCTGGCGGGAGGACCGAGAACAACTGAGGTAAACTCGCGGTCATGATCATCCTGTTCTTTGCAGATGTGGTGGGAAAGCCGGGGCGTGAGGCGCTCATCGGCAAACTGCAGGCGCTCAAAAAGCGCTACGGAGCCGACGCGGTCGTGGCCAACGGAGAGAACGCAACCGACGGCAAGGGCATCAAACCCGCGCACGCGGAAGCACTGCTGAGCGCGGGCGTGGACGTCATCACCACCGGCAACCACATCTGGAAGCAGCGAGACGCGTACCGCTACCTCGATGAGCAACCTCGGATCGTCAGACCCTTCAACTTCCTTGGCTCGAATCCCGGGAGGGGGGTCACCGTCGTCGACACCCGCGCCGGACGCCTGGGGGTGGTCAACCTGAGCGGCCACCTTTATCTCTACCCCGCGCGCTCACCGTTCGAGGTCATCGGGGAAGCCCTGGAGCAACTTCACGGGGTCCGCAACGTGCTCGTCGATCTGCACGCGGAGGCCACCAGCGAGAAGGTGGCGATGGGGTGGCATCTGGACGGTCAGGTCAGCGTTGTCGTGGGGACGCATACCCACGTCCGCACCGGCGACGCTCACGTGCTGCCCGGCGGCACCGCCTACATCACCGACGTGGGCATGTGCGGGCCCCGGGACTCGGTCATAGGCGTCAAGAAAGAGCTCGTCTTGGAGCGATTTCTGACGCAGTTACCGGTGCGCTTCGAAGTGGCCGACGGCAACGTGTGGCTGGAAGGCGTGGTAGTGGAACTAGGCGAAGACGGTCGCGCCCTGCGCATCGAACCCTTCGAAGAGCCCGCTTAGGGGCGACGTCCGGCGCAGCCGGACGAGCCTCCCTTAGTACGCGACGCAGAAGCGCTTCCGCGTGTGCTTCGGGTTCTCCAACTCGTCGATCATAGCGACCGCGTAGTCCTGCGTCGATATCCGGCACTGGCCTTCGGCATCGACGAGCATCTGGTCTCCTCCGAGGCGGAACGTGCCCGTCCTCTCGCCAGGCTGCAGCACGGCCGCCGGGCTGAGAAAGGTCCAGTCTAGATCGGGCTCTGCCTTGAGCAGGTAGAGGAACTGGCGGGTGCCGCCGGCTCCCCCCTTCCATTCCGGCGGGAAGTCGGGCTGGTCGATCGCCTGCTGGCCGGGTGCCACTTCCAGACTTCCCGCGCCCCCGACCACCAGCAACCGCTTCACACCTGCCTTCTTGGTCGCCTCGATGATCGCTCCGGCGCCCGCCACCATGCGCTCGAAGACGTCGCCCGGTACCGTCCGGTCGGGGTTGTAGGCGGCCATGACCGCGTCGTGGCCGGCAAGAAGAGCGGCGAGGGCGTCGGTGTCCATGATGTCGGCTGCTTCGGCCCTCAGGCCCGGGCGCACCGGCAATCGTTCGGTCCGGCGGACGATGGCGGTCACCTCATGATTCCGGTTGAGAGCCTCGTTCAGCAGTTGCGACCCCACGAATCCCGTTGCTCCGATCAGCGCGACCTTCATGACGATCCTCCTGTCAGCAGTTCTCTCTGTTGCGGTGCGTACTACAGTGATCCGCCCAGGTCCTGGAAGACCAGGCCCGTGGGCAGCTTGGGATAGAAGAAAGTGGCCTTGTGCGGCATGCGTTCTCCGGCAAGGGCGGCCTCGCGGACTTGTTCCAGCCCGGTCGGGTTCATGAAGAAGCCGGCCTGGAATTCGCCATTCTCGAGCCTGGAGAAGGCGTCGCCCGCGTCCTTGAAGAAGGCGACGTTCGTCTCGGCTGCAAGGCCTTCCGGAGAGATACCGAGGGCCTGTTCCAGTATCAGCTTCTGCAGGACGGTCACGTCGAGTGCCTGATACAGCTGGGTGTGGCCAGGGGTCGCGCTGATAGCGGCGACGTGATCAAGCAGGCGGAGCCCGTACGCTTTGCCGGCGGCGGGTGCCCAGACCCCAAAGGCTCCCCTGGAGTGCGAGGCCAGGAAGTGCTCGATGCCCGCGCGTACTCCCGCGATGCCAGACTCGGTCGGCGGCAATGGCTCGACGGCGAACGTCTCGACGAGGGCCCGTGGAAGCGCCGCTATCTTCTCCGGGTCGACCCCGTTGACAAGGCGATGGGTGGCGTAGATGGCGAGTCCCGGGTCGGCTGCGTTGCTGAGGTAGGCGAGGACGTACTCGTAGGCAGGCGGCGCCCCGCCGGGTGGCCGATCGCGCTCATCGAGGCTCGCGAACTCTTCGTGTTGCTCCCGCCGGTGGTCGCGGTAGCGAAGGGCCGTCTCATACCGGTGATGGCCGTCGGCGATGATGAAACGAGCGGCCACCAGATCTTGCCCGACAGTCTCGAGCAGGACGGGGTCGGATGTTGGCCACAGCTTCACAGTGTTGCCGTCCTCGTCGGTGACCACGGTTGCGGGTGGGCGCGCGCCCGACCCGGCCGACCAGGCGCTGGTGATACCATCCCCCGGAAGGTCGTAGAGCAGAAAGACCGGGCTGAGGCTCATCGCCGTAGCGTCCATCAATTCGAAGCGGTCCTCCTTGGGACCGGAGAAGGTCTGCTCGTGGGGATAGACGACCCCCTCGGAAAACGCGTGGAGGCGCACGGCTGCGAGAAACCCGTGGCGGACTCGAGCCCGGCCGTCTGGACCGGTGAACTGCTCCTCTACGAACGTGAGGGTCGGCACCGCGTCGCGGGTGAGCACGCCGGAATCTTTCCACTCCCGGAGTTGTACGGCGGCGCGCGTGTAGCGGTTATCGCAGTCGTTGTCGCTGGGTGTGGTCATCCCCAGATCGACCCGCACCACGTTGTGCCGGCTGCGGGCGTACAGGCGAGACTGGAGGTCGGGCCCGATGACGTCGTAGGGAGGCGCCACCAGCAGGGCCGGGTCACCGGCGGTGGGAGCGTAGCGCCAGGCGCGAAAAGGAACGACACTATTCACGGGCCGAATGATATCAGCGGGAGTGGACGCCGGCTCGATAGCGTTGCGTCTGGCGTGCTCAATCGTTAGATTGGGAAAAGGACGATTGTTGATCGGAAGCGGCACACGGCCTTGAGCGAGGTCGGGGAAAGAGGGTGCGCAGATGGGATTCGTGGATAAAGTCGGAGACGGACTGGAACAGGCCACCCGGGAGATCGAGAAGGCCCTAGACAAGGGCAAGAGCAAACTCGGCGAATTGCAGATCGAGATGCAGATGGACGGGCTGGCCAAAAAGCTCGGCTATCTCGTGTTCGACTTCTATCGAGGCCGTGCGGTGGACCAAGCAGTCCGCCAGAAGGTACTGGACGACCTTTCGCGGCTCGAGGACCAACTCTTGAAGATCAGAACCGAGGCCGCCGCCAAGGCCGAAGCCGATGCTCAAGCGAAGGCGGCCGGCAGGGAGCGAACAGCCGCCGGCGGCCAAAACGAACCCCCGGCCGGGCCGGACGGGGAGATCTCCCATCCCCCCACTTCCTAAGGAGAGGTGAGAGTGGTCGGCGGAGTGACTGATCCGGGCTACGAGGACCTCATCCGCCTCGTCGTGGAAGAGCCGCGATTGCGGAAGCGGCTTCTGGCCGGGGAGCGGGTGCACGTGCAAACGCCCTTCCGCTACCCGGGCCGCCGGGGAGCAGTGGTGGTGGAACTGATCCCGGGTCCGGCCGTGGCAGCCGGTCCGCGCCCGGTCCGCATGACAGACGGGGGCCTGGTCGTTCGGAGCCTTGACGAGCAGGGTCTCGACCCGTCGATAGACATGGTCGTCAGCAAGACCGTGTTCCATGCCGTCAAAGAGGTGGAGGGCGCGGGGGCCGGCTCGGGCGAGATCTATCTCGACTCCACGTCGGACGCAGTGACCGCCGATCTGTGGCGGTTCCTCCAGCTCGTGACCGAACTCATCGGATTACGGCATTCCAAATATAAGGATGCGCTGCTTCAGTTGTCCCGCAGCTCGGAGAGTGCTCCAGATCTGATCGGGTGGGAAGAGCGCTGAACTGGGAGGGGCCGGTCGGAGCGTAACAGGTGGCAGACAGCGGAGGCCAGCGGGTGGCTAGCTGGGGTTTCGCCCTCGGCTGCTCCCGGGCTCACTAGTGACGATTGTTTCGAGGCCCTCAAAGGCTTCGAGCACGGCGGCAAAACCTTCTTCAACAGCCAAGGAGAGGCAGGCTGCCTGAGCCCTATCGAGCACCGCGATATGCTCTCGCCAGCACTCCGGACACCACAGCCGCACCCTCCAGCGCGAATCGTCCTCCTTCGTCCAGTCAGATGCCTGAACGAGCGGGGACGAACAATGCCGGCAGAAGACGGCAAGAGCCGCGGCCGAGGGTGGATGATTATCGCTTCGATTGGTCACACTACAGCTATCGGCTGGAGAGGGTCACTGGTTTAGAACGTAGCGCGGCGATTCCAACTTTGGTTGTATTCGCCCCCGTCTCTCTTCCCGCTACGCTCCATCTCCCCGGTTCGGTCGAGCCTCAACGGCGCCGGCGGGGGCAGAGGGATCCACCGCGTGTAGAGGAGGAATGATCATGAACAGCGTGCACCTGATCGGCCGTCTGGCCACCGACGTAGACGTGAAGGAGGTGAACGGCGGCTCCAAGGTCTCGAGCTTCATCCTGGCGGTGGACCGGAATGCCGAAGAGGCGGACTTCGCACTTCTACTACAGGAATCACTCTGAGCGGGGACTTACTCGATCTCGCCTTCGGCCCCGAGGTGCCTGCCTGCCGAGCTAACCGGCGGCTCCGACGGGCTACTGCTGCAACAGGCCCCCATCCGTGAGCATGTAGTTGTACTGTGCGACGATCTTGCCCGCCTCTATCTTCAGGAGAATGAGCATCGGTTCGGCGGCGCTCATTCCGGCGTCCATGTAGCTTCCTTGCGCCGCGGCATATCGGCCGTCCGCGGAGACGAAGAATCCGTCGACCAACGGTGACGTCGCGGCCGGCGCCGGACCCAGGCTCGACTTGAACTCGACCCGAGGGAAGTGTGAGGCTACGTCGGCCGCCAGTTCGCTCTTGCTCAGCACTCGCCATGTCGGAGCCACCAGGTCCACGTAAGTGGCGCTTCCCGCGTACGAGGCGAGGAATGCTTCGGCATCTCTGCCGTTGTACGCGGCCACCCACCTCTTGAGCGTGGCAGTCGCGTCGGCCCTTGCCGTCTTCGCCTCGCTCGATTCGGGATCGATGGTCGTCTGAGGAAAGTCCGGCGCCGGCGCCGTCTGGCTTGGCGCGCCGCCGTAGTAGTCGAACGAAAAGGTGACCTGCCCCTTGACGAGGCCGTAGAGCGAACCGCTAGGAACCTGCTGCAGGCCCAGGGAGGGTATGCTCATCAGTCCTGTCATCGCGGCAAGCTTGCCGTCGGCCGAGACGAAGTAGGTCTCGGGTTGGAAGTCGAAGCTCTTCCACCAACTGGGGTCCTGCAGCATGCTGTCCGCCGCCTGCTTGTCTATCGTGGCGTCGGGGAAGTGGGCGTCGTAGCCCTTGTATGCGGCCGGGTAGAGGGGCGCGAGGACCGCCGGATCCTTGGTGCCCCAGCCCGCCATGACTTTCTGGACGACGGTGCCGCTTTGGGCGACCGGATGGCTTCCGCAGGAGGTCACCGCCAGACTCGATCCGGCGACGATTCCGACAACCACCGCGACGAGGACCAACCGTGAAGCGTGCGCTCCGCGGTCTCCTTCTGTCGCTTCCCAAACACTTCAGGTTCATCTCTCCCTCCGTTCCCGCCGGCCCCTCACCGGCTGTTTGGTACCCACTTGAAGAGTCCGGTCGCGGTAGCTACGTACAGTCCCGTTTGGGAGCCGGGGTCCAGAGCGATCGAGTAGTAGCCGGCTCTCGGTAGTCCTTTGCCGATGTTCTCCCAGGACACTCCTTCGTCGGCGGAGTGATAGATGCCCGCTCTCACCAAGCCCCCTCCCACCAAGCTTGGAACCTGGTCGAACGTGAGGACGTACAGCCCTCCGCTGTTGCGAATGTCGAGCAACACTCGCCGGACCGACTTAGCCGGGACCTCGACGCGCACCTCTTCCCACGTGGCGCCAGCGTCCCCCGATCGCTGGAGTGAGAACTCTCCGCTCGAGGACCGGATCACGTAGACCGAGGGGTCCAGGGGATTCACGGCAATGTCGACCACGGCGTCATCCCAGCCCCCGGGAGAGACAGCCGTCCAGGTGCGTCCGACGTCGAGTGACTTGAACACCCAGTTCCCCGCGGCGGCAAACAGCGTCGAAGGGTTTTTGGGATCGGGCACGATGAATCCGGCGCCCGCGAGAACCTCGGTCCAGGCGCCGCCGCCGTCGCTCGAGCGGTACAAACTCGTGCCCGCCCGGTCCCGGCTTGACGAAACGGCGAAGACCACGTCCGGATCTTTTGCCGCGACCAGGACCAGCCCGCTTGCTGGGTGCCCGTTGATGTCGGGCTCCAACGAGTACCACGAGGTGAGCCCCATCCCGGTCAGCCCGATCCACGTGTCACCTCCGTTGTCGCTCCGGTATAGGCCGGCGGAAGTCCAGGCGTAGACCCGCGACGGGGCCGAGGGCGCGACGACCACGGAGCCCTCCCCGTCGAGGATCCGGGTCCACTCAGCCCCGCTTGTGGTGGACCGGTAGATCCCCGAAGGAGCACTGGCGTAGACGGTCGCTGGGTCCATGGGCTCTGGCGCGACGCTCCTCGTGGCCGCATCGGCCAGACCGGCGCTCGCGCTACTCCACGTCGCGCCGCCATCCGCCGACTTGTAAACCCCGGCTCTAGTGGCCGCGTAGAAGACCGAAGGATCAGCCGGGTCGATGGCCACGGAGCCCGCCCACGTACCTTTCTCGACGCTTGGGCCGGGGACGGTGACGCCCACGACGATACCTGTCGCTGCATCGACGACGGTGCCGTTGAAGGAAGCGAGAAAGTGGCTCAGAGCTTGATCGGCAGCAGCCGACAACACAGGACCGCGCCACCTCGCATCCATGACCGCCTCAGCCTCCTGGGGGCCAAGTTCCGTCCACCTCTCGCCACGATCCGTCGACCGCACGACCCCGGAACCGCCGAGGGTGTAGACGATCGAGGGGGACCGGGTGGTGTCGAACCAGATGCCAGATGTCCATACGCCGAAAAACTTGGGGGGTTTGCCGGCGGCTTCTGCCCAGCTGACCCCGCCGTCATCCGATCGAATGAGCCGCGCCGCCACCCCATCCCGTGGGATGACGAGCAGGTAGATCGTGGCGGGATCCGCGGGATCGAATTCGGCGGCGAGCATCTGGCCGGCTATCGCCGAGAAGCTCAGTGTCTGCATCCAGGACGACCCTCCGTCGGTGGACGTGTACACGCCGCCGCTCGTTCTGGCGAACAATGTTGAGGGGGTCCGGGGGTCTACGACCAAAGATTCCACGGCCCCGGGTTCGGCCGGCAACGGGAGGCGCTCCCATGTCCCGCTGCCGGCCCCCGAGGTTCCGCTTCCGGTCGCGGAATCGTTCCCGTTGTCGGTAATCCGCAGCACGAAGTCCGGACGAGTGAGATGCCGCACGCCGACGAAAGCCCCGATCGTCACAGCGGCGACGAGGATCACCACGAGAACCGCCGCCGTCGCGAAGCGAGGCCCGAGACGGCGCGTATTGCGGACCGCGGCGGATCGTCCCGCCCCCGACCGCTCTGCGCGCCACTGCCCTGCGTCCGACGTCGCTTGTCCCCCGACCGCAGCCCGCGCTTCTATGGCGCTCCAGACCCCGCCGCGATCGGCGGCAGGGCCGGCCAGCCGCTTCAAAGTCTCCTCGGAGTTCGATGTCGTCATTCATCGCGCGGTCCTCTCATCGACTCCCTCAGCGTCTCCCTGCCTCGGTGGAGGTGCTGCTTGACGGTGCCCTCGGACACCTGCATGGTCTCGGCCACTTCGCGCGCAGTGAGTCCGTCGACGTAATAGAGTGCGAGTGCTGTGCGTTGCTTGAGCGGCAAGGTCTGCAGGCGTTCCCACACTGCCTCATCGCCGGCGGACGCCCCGAAAGGCGCGGCGTACTGCTGTCTCATCCGGAGCAGAAGCCGGGCCTGCCGCCATATGGCTCGACGGTGGTCGTAGATCTGGTTCAGGGCGACCTTCCGGACCCAGCCGGCCGGATCTTCGTACGCGGATAGACGATCCCAACCCCGCACGAGCCGCACGAACGCTTCCTGAACCGCGTCGGCGGCTGCTTCTCTTTCGCCCGCGAGGATCGTCAAAGCCAGGACGAGACGATCGTAGTTCTGCTCGAAGACGTCCTCGGGGCACGCGTAGCGAGCCCGTTCCAGGATCCTGGTCTTGCTCGCGGTCCAGTCGCCCAAACTGGTCACGCTCCCCAACCCGCATGCGGCGCTTTGTCTCAACACCGAGCCCGCCCCGTCTCCACGCTGCTGTCTATTGTCCTGCTTTCGCACTAGACACGTATGAGGGCTTCAAAGAGTTGACACGGTCTTCAAGGTGGGTTGACGGGCACCGGAGAAACGACCGGAAGCGATTCCATCTTTGGTTGTATTCGCCCCGTGCCGTCCTCCCGCTACGCTGCATCTCCCCGGGGCCGGTAAATGGACCGAGACCCTGGAAGGGGCCCCGCCCGGCTGTGGGGCAAGTAGCGAAGGTCCAGAGGAGGAGGAAGACCATGAACAGCGTGCACCTGATCGGCCGCCTGGCCACCGACGTGGAAGTCAAGGAGGTGAACGGTGGGTCGAAGGTCTCGAGCTTCATCCTGGCGGTGGACCGGAACGCGGAAGAGGCGGACTTCTTCCGCATCAAAGCGTGGAACTCACAGGCTGAGGCCGCCGGAGACCATTTGGGCAAGGGACGGAAGATCGCCGTCGAGGGCTCGTTGCGGCAGGACGTCTACGAGAAGGACGGCGAAGAGCGCAAGGCCGTGTCCGTCGTCGCCAAGCGGCTGGAATACCTGTAGCGAACGCACGTCTTCGGGCCGGCGCCGGTTCCCCCGGCACCGGCCCGGATGACCATAGATCGGCAAAGCGTCCATCGAGGGTGGAAAGCAGATGAACGACGGCCACGCCCTGGCAGTTATTGACACCCCGGGTCTGTGTGTGGAGACTGTGCCCATCGGTCGGCTCCTCGAACAGAACCCGCGGGAGATCTTGCTGGTGGCTTCCTCCGATCTTGTGGACCAACGGGCCAGGGTAGCGGCGGCAAAACTCGGTCTGCCGCACCAGGGGTTCGTCCTCAGCCGGGCGCGGCTCCACAAGCTGATCGAGCCGGTCAGGGGTGGCGGGGTGATCGGGCTCGTGGCGGGACCGGGGTGCGGCAAGACGGCTCTCGTCGTCGATCTGCTCCGTTCCACCGAGGGCCGTACCGTCTACTTCTCCCTCGACGAGGGCGACCGCGACCCGCTCCGCTTTCTCAGCTACCTTATGGCCGGCCTGGGGATGCGAAGTCTGAGATCGGCGCCGGAAGACCCGGCGATGTGGTCGACGAGCGGCGCTGCGGAGGCGGCTGCCATGGATCTTACCGCCGACCTGATGGACTTTATCTCCACCGAAGCCGGCTGTGCCACAATGCTCGCCATCGACGACTTCCATCTCGTCGACGCGTCGCCTCAGGTGGTAGACATCCTTGGTCTTATCGCACGCGGGCTTCCTCCTCGCTGGACCATGCTGGTGTCGTCGCGGCGTCCGCTCCCGCTCGATTTCGAGGCAGTGCGGCTGGGAGGTCGCTCCGTGTTACTACAGGCCCGCGACCTGCGGCTCACCCCCCGCGAGGTGGCGGCGTGGGCGGCTCAGAACTGGGGCCTTGGTCTGGAGCCCTCCGAGGCCCGTTCCCTCTGGCGTCTAAGCGAGGGATGGCCGGCAGCGCTGGTCCTGCTTGGGCAGCAACTCATGTCCCGTGGTGGGGCGACCCATTCCGACCTACTCGGCATCATGTCGCGCGGCCGCGATCTTCGGGCCTATCTGGAACGGCATATCCTGTCCGGCTTGGACTCGCTCAGCGCCGACGTCATGCTCACCGGGGCTCTGTTGCCCCGGGTCATCTTTCCCCGCGACGAGGAGTACCTTCCCGGAGGACCGGGTGAAGCGGAGAAGTCTCTCGAGCAACTGGTCGCCCGTGGGTTCCTCGTCACTCGCTCGGGTCGGCGCAGTTACGCCGTCCATCCGCTCGTCCGCGCGTACGCGGAGCGCCAGGCATGGGGGAGCGACGAGGGCGCGGCCGCGATATCGCGCGCAGCCGCGCACCTCGAAAGGACCGGCGAGTATCACCGGGCTGCATCCCTTTATCTGCGGGCCGGGCGCTTCGACGACGCGGCGCGCCCTCTCAGGGCGCTTGCCCTCTCGTCTCTCAACGCGGTCGTCGACTTCGCCCACGACGGCTGGGCCGACCTTCTGCCCGGTGATGACGACGCCGCCGCGGGTGCTTGGCTGCTCGTCGCCAAAGCGCGCATGCTGCAGCAGCAGATGAAGTACGGAACGGCGGCCACCCTCTATGAGCGGGCCGCCCGCCTTCTCGCTGCCGGCGGGGACAACGAGGGGCTCTTGCCCGTTTTGCTCGGCTCCGTGTTCTGTCTTTTCAATCAGGGGCTGTGGGAAGAGAGCCTCGCGGTGATGAAGCGGTGCCGTTCGCTGGCCAGACTTCCCCAGGAGAAGGTGGAGGTATTCGTCGTCGAGGGGAACATCCTGGTGAGTCTGTGCCGCTGGGACGAGGCGGTGGAGGACTACGAACGGGCTCTGGCCCTCGCGCCGGTATCGGGCAAGGAGGCGCTCACGCGGCGGATCGTACTGCATCGGTCGCGGCTCTTCTTCACGCTGGGCCACTATCGGCTCGCCCGGCAGTGGGCGGAGAAAGCTATCGGCCGGGGCACAGGCGGCAGGACCCCCACGCAGGCTATGGCCCTCAATGCCGTAGCCACCGTCGCTGCTCTCACCGGCGACTACCAATCAGCGGGCGGCTTCGCCGACGAATGTCTCACTCTGGTCCGCTCACGGGGCTACACCTTCCTGGAGATACCGGCGCTGCTCAACCAGGCGGGCGTCGCTCAGGGGAAGTGGGACTACCACAAAGCGGTCGGGCTCATCAGGGAAGCACAGTCCCTGGCCGAGGCGGCCGGCGACAGCGAGGGCACCTTTCGCGCCGAGGACATGTTCGGAGACCTCTCCCGGCGCAACCGCAATGCCAAGCGTGCGCTGGAGCATCACCGGAAGGCGCTCGAGATCGTCGATAAGAGCCGCTTGGCGGCGTCCGAGCGGGTGCGTGCCCTGACCGGCATGGGGATGGACCTAGTCGTTCTCGGCCGGATGGGCGAGGCGCAGACCTTGCTCGAGGAGACGGTGCGGCTGAGCCGTCGTTGGAGTCTCAAGAGCTCCCTGGCTCCTTCGCTCTTCTATCTTGGCTGGCTGCACGGACTCGCGGGCCGCGAGCGCGACGCCGCCCGCTGTCTCACCGAGGCCATGCACATTGCCGAGGAGCACGGGCACGTCCACTTCTTCAGTCAGGAGGCCAGGATCGCGCTGCCTGTCCTGGCATTGTGCGACCGGCTGGAAGCCGGGTCTTTCTTGCGTAGCGCGATTATTCCTCTGCTTCCTGCCCGTCTCATTACCCTCTTCGAGGACTTGGCCAAAGGCAAGACCTATCCCACCGACGTTCCCCTCGGCTCGCCCGCGCGCCGAGGTCTTGCGGCCGGGCTGCCAGCTCCCACTATCGGGGATCAAGTGGACGCGGCCACGCTGGAAGGCATCGAAGCGCTCACCGATCGGGAGCGCGAAGTCCTCAAGATGATCGCCCTGGGCATGTCCAACAAGCAGATCGGCTCAAAGCTGTACATATCCGAGAAGACGGTCAAGACCCACGCCAACCACGTCTTTCGAAAGCTGGGAGTGGCGAGCAGGTTGCAGGCGACGCTGGCTTTCCAGAGCTATCAACGCGCCCGGAGAGCGGGAGGCGCCGGGCGTCCCAAGCAGAGATAGGAGCCGCCGTCCGGGTGGCCGGCATCTGCGGCCTCAGCCAATAATGGCGCCGCCTCAGGGCAGGCCCTGGGGCGGCGCCAATCCGGCTGCTATCTCGGCTGCTATTTGAGGACGAGGGGGATCTCCACCACGTTTATCGGTGACCCGTCCTTGGCGGAGGGCTCGAAAACGATCAGCGAGCCCCGTCCGGCGTGGCCAGAGGGGTACTTGACAGTCACGTCGAAGGTGCCGCGGGTGCCCGTGCCGGAACTGGCCTGGACCCGCTCATCGGCGATGATGAGACCGTCCCAGTCCACGATGTTGATGCGGAAGACGGCCTCGAACACGTTCGCCGTGCCGGTGATGCGGACGGGGCTGCTCACCGTGGCCCCCAAGGTCGGCGATTCCACGAGGATGGCCGGCGACATATCCTCGTAATCCGCGCGGGTCATCGGGTGGTCGATGATGATCCCCTCCCCGCCCAGGACGTCGATCGGCTTGCCGTCGAGCATGAAGTTCACGCCGGTGACCGATGGGAACTGCGTCAGCGTGAACACCACCTGGGCGAGGCGCAGCATCATCGAGAGGCTGCCGCCCCCGGACGCGTACTCTTTGGAGAGGTCGACCGTGGCCACCCCGTTCTTGATGTCGAGGCCCAAGAGGGTGGTCCCTTCCGGAATAGTGGTCGACATGCCCGCGGCATGCTCAGTGCCGGTCGGTCCGTCGAGGAGCGCCTGCATGGCGGCCGCCCCCACACTTTGAGTCTTCGGGATCACGCGGCCGGCGGCCGCGACCTTTTCATCGCGAGCGAAGTAGACGTTGACCGTCATGGTGTCTTTTGTGGCGGTCGTCGGGGTCACAGAGCCGGAACCCTGAGAGGTCGAAGTAGAGGCAGGAGAAGTGGAGGTCGTGGATCCAGAGCCATCCGTCCCTGTTGGCTCCGTCGTGGTCGTGTCGTCGGATGACTGTGTCGGCTCGGTCACGGTTGTCAGGGAACTGCCGGTAGTGTCGACCACCCCTCCGTCGCCGACGGCGCCGCCCACCCCGCAGGCGGCTGTCAGTAGCGCGAGGCTGAGTACGAGCACGGCCCCCACGACAGTGCCCAAGGCCCGGCACCGCGGGCTGTCGGGTGATGCACTCATCATTTCTCCTCTCCTCAGAACAGACGACTATGCACTTACATCGTCGGCGGTGCGCTTAGCGGAAGTACCACGATCGGGTAACGATCACGTTACAGAGGCGCCGAGCCGACGCGCACGGCCGGGCGTCCGCCGCGCCCCCCTTGCCGCCGGTAGCGTCAGGACAAAGCGCACGCCCCCTTGGGGTCGGTTCTCCGCGACGAGATCGCCGCCGAGAAGCCGGGCGTTCTCCCGGGCTATCGCGAGACCCAGACCGCTGCCTCCGGCGAAGGAGCGGCTCGGATCGGCTTTGTAGAAGCGATCGAAGATATGCGGCAGGTGCTCGGGCGGAACTCCCGGGCCGCTGTCCGACACGGCGACCTGGACGAAGGCGACCTCCACCCGCCCCGCGGGCTCGCCATCGGACACGGCCGGCACCGACCGGACATCCACGACTATCGGAGGCGCGCCGTGATGCAGAGCGTTCTGGACGAGGTTGACGACTATCCGCTCGACCAGCCGCTTGTCGGTCTCGGCGAAGATGCTTCCTTCTGTTCCCGTTACCTGGACAGCGTCGGCCCAGCCGTGGGCATGCGTGAGGCGGTTGACGAACTGGACGAGGTCCACCTGCTCCATGACGGCCTCTACCGCGCTGGCATCCAGCCGGCTGATCTCGAGAAGGTCGTCGACGAGCTGGCGGAGGCGACCGATGTCTCGCTCGATGAGAACGCTCAGCCGCGTGATCTCTGGAGACGTGCCAGTATCTACCTGCGTCCGGCTGCGGAGAAGAGACGCCTCGCCGACCAGGGCGGATACGGGCGTGCGGAGCTCATGTGCCACGTCGGCGACGAAGCGCCGTTCCCGGGCCTGGCCGGCTTCGAGGTCGAGCATCTTGGTCTGAAGGTTCTCAGCCATCTGGTTGAACGAGGAACCGAGTACCCCGAACTCGTCGGTCCCTTCGGGAAGGCGGACGGCGAGGTCGCCGCGGGCCATGGCCTTCGCCGCTCTACTGGCCCTGCCCACCGGCCGCAGCAGTCCTCCCGCCACCCAGTAGCCGGCCAAGGCGCCGAGGACGGCGAGAATGACGCCCACAGCTACAAGCACGTTCCGCAATTGTGTGAGCTGCGCCAGCCGGTCCCCTTGCGGATAGAAGAAATACAGCGCCGGCCCACCCTGTCGTGCCTCCCCGCCGACGGCGAGCGTCGGTTCACCCGCCATCGTCACCATCTGGTAGCCGACGCGGCCTTGTTCAACCTTGGCCGCCAGCTCCGGGGTGACGAGATCCGCAGTCACCTGGGGACCAGAGACGTAGGTGTCTTCTCCGGCGACTATCAGCGTCGAGAAGTCGCCTCTGATGGCGTAGGCCTCGAGCAGACGGTCATAGTCGGAGGCCGTCGGGGACACGGGCAACAGGGAGTCGGCCAGGAAGAGGTTGAAACGGGTCTGGGCGACCGCCTTGTCGACGGCCTCCTCCTCCTGCGCGCTCCTGGTGATGAAGTAGGCCGATAGGGTCAGCGCCAGCGCCGTGAGTATGACCGCGGCCGCGAACAGGAGCGCGATGCGTCCGCGCAGCGAGTGCGGGGCTCGAGGGGCGGCGCGATCGCTCATCGGGGCACCGGTTGCAGTCCGGTCACGGTGCCGCTTGCCGTTCGGCGCGGTACCCCACTCCGCGTACCGTCGCTATGAGGAGGGGATGTGCCGGGTCCTCTTCGATCTTGGCTCGCAGCCTTTGCACATGCACGTCCACGAGACGGCTGTCGCCCAGATACGAATAACCCCAGACGAGGTCGAGCAGTTGCTCGCGAGTGAGCACCTGACCGGCGTGCCGGGCGAGCTCGTACAACAGCCGGAACTCGGTGACGGTCAGTGCGACCTCTTCGGACGCACGGCGTACGGTGTGGGCAGTGACGTCGATCGTCAGAGGACCCAGACTCAGGAGTGATTCACCCGCCGTGGTCCCGCCCGGTGTCCCCTCCCCGCTGGCCGATCTGACCGCCGCCCGGCGGAGGACCGACCGAATCCGAGCCACCAATTCCGAGAAGTCGAACGGCTTGGTGACGTAGTCGTCCGCTCCCGACTCGAGGCCACGGACCACATCCTCCGTGGAGGCCCGAGCGGTAAGCATGATGATGGGGACCAGGGATATCTTCCGCAGTTCGCGGCACACCGAAAAGCCGTCGAGCCCGGGAAGCATGACATCGAGGAGCACCATGTCGGGGGTCCCCGAGGCGAACGAAAGCAGGGCGGAGGGGCCATCTTCCGCGAGGGTCACGCAGAAGCCCTCGCCCTCCAGCCCAATGCTTATGACCTCACGCAGGGAGAGATCATCCTCGACGACAAGCAGCGATTCGTTCACACCGGGATTATCCCCCCGCGAGGCATCGCGGTCCACCAGAGTGCTTCGCGGGTTTCGAGTCGGTGGTTCCCGTCCGCCTTTGGCGTACGGCGGGGGGTATCAGGTGTCTGGCGGGACTCTCTCTATTGAAGCAAATTGCGTCCTTTTTCTCCTTTGACATCGCCACATATGGGGTGGTAGCATGCCTTCAGGCACTATATGTTGTATACGGCGCACGTTCTTGGGGTAGAGGGCTGCCGCGGGGGTCGGTACGCTCTTGGTGCCACGAGGGCCGGCCATCTGCCGGCAGGGGAAGCCAGACGAAAGCGGGAAGAATAGTTGAACTGTCCTTATTGTGGGAGCCCGGAGAGCCGGGTGGTCGATTCCCGAGAGACGGAGAGTAAGGAAGCCATCCGCCGGCGCAGGGAGTGCATATCGTGCAGCCAGCGCTTCACCACCTACGAGCTGATCGAGCAGATCCCGATCACCGTGGTCAAGCGGGACGGGTCCACGGAACTCTTCCATGCGGAGAAGCTGCTACGCGGTCTCATGCGGGCGTGCGCGAAGCGGAACGTGCCGGTGGAGCGCCTGCAGGGAGTGGTGGCCGACATCGAGCGGGAACTGCGGGAAGAGTCGGCGTACCAGGTCTCGTCCGAGCGCGTCGGTAAGATGGCCTTGGAGCGCCTTCAGTCGGTCGACCTGGTGGCGTACATCCGCTTCGCCTCGGTCTACCGCCAGTTCGACGGCATCGAGGGGTTCAAACGAGAATTGGAACAACTTGCGAAAGAGGGGATCAGATGACCGTTGCCGAGCTTGGAGCCCTGGTGGCCGAGTTGGACAAGAGGCTCTCCCCCAGCGCCAAGAAGGTGCTCGAGAAGCGGTACCTCAAGCGCACGGCCGAGGGAGTCCCTACCGAGACGCCTGCCGACATGTTCGCCCGGGTGGCGGAGAACATCGCCCAGGCCGACCGCCTCTATCATCCCGAGGCCTCGCTCGAACCCGTCATCGCCGAGTTCTTCGGCGCCATGGCGACCCTCGAGTTCTTGCCCAACACTCCCGACTCTCATGAATGCCGGCCGGGAGCTGCAGCAGCTCTCCGCCTGCTTCGTGCTGCCGGTCGACGACAGCATGGAGTCCATCTTCGGCGCCATCCGGGACGCCGCCCTGGTGCACCAGTCGGGCGGCGGCACCGGCTTCAGCTTCAGCCGGCTGCGCCCCAAGAACGACCTGGTCAAGTCCACCATGGGCGTGGCCAGCGGGCCTGTCTCGTTCATGCGCGTGTTCGACATGGCCACCGAGACCATCAAGCAGGGCGGCACCCGGCGGGGTGCCAACATGGGCATCCTGCGCGTGGACCATCCCGACATCCTCGAGTTCATCCGGGCCAAGGAAGACGAGCACATCCTCAACAACTTCAACATCTCGGTGGGGGTCACCGAGGAGTTCATGGCGGCGGTGCTCACCGGGGGCGACTACGCGCTGCGCAACCCGCGCGGCCACGCCGAGGTGGGCAGGCTGAACGCCCGCGAGGTGTTCGACCTCATCGTCGACCTCGCCTGGAAGAACGGCGAGCCCGGCATCGTGTTTCTCGATCGGCTCAATCGCGACAACCCGACGCCTAAGGCGGGGGAGATAGAGTCGACAAATCCTTGTGGAGAACAGCCACTTTTGCCCTACGAGAGCTGCAACCTCGGATCCATCAATCTGGCTCTCATGATCAAGGATGGCGGCATCGATTGGGAACGGCTGCGCCGGGTGAGCCGCACGGCCGTCCACTTCCTCGACAACGTCATCGACATGAACCGCTACCCGCTCCCCGAGATCGGGACCATGACCAAGAGCAACCGCAAGGTGGGGCTCGGGGTGATGGGGTGGGCCGACATGCTCGTGGAGCTGGGCATCGGCTACGACAGCGACGACGCCATCCGGCTCGGCCACGAGGTCATGGGGTTCGTTCACGAGGAGGCCATCAAGGCCAGTGAAGACCTGGCCCGCGACCGGGGCGTCTTCCCCAACTGGGACGAAAGCACCTGGGCGGCCAGGGGCCGGCGGGTGCGCAACGCCACTCTCACCACCATAGCGCCCACCGGCACCATTTCCATCATCGCCGGGGTGTCGAGCGGCATCGAGCCCATCTTTGCGCTGGCTTTCGTGCGGAACGTCATGGACAACACCGAGTTGCCCGAAGCGCACCCCGCGCTGGAAGATGTACTCAAGCGCCGCGGCCTCTACTCTGAAGACTTGATGAAGAGCATCGCCGCCGTCGGCGGGCTCCACGACATGGACGTGCCCGATGACCTGAAGAAGGTGTTCGTCACCGCCCACGACGTGTCGCCGGAGTGGCATATCCGTATGCAGGCTGCCTACCAGGACCACGTGGACAACGCGGTCTCCAAGACGGTGAACTTCTCCTCCACCGCCCGGCCGGAGGATGTCGAGCGCGTCTACCTGCTGGCCTACGAGCTGGGGGTCAAGGGGGTCACCATCTACCGCGACGGCTCGCGGCAAGAGCAGGTGCTCAACATAGGCGAGGTCAAGCGCAAGGGCGCCGCCAACGGCGAAGACGTGCAGATGGAACTCGGACCCCAGGGTAGCCCCGGTCATGCCCGTCCGGCCCAGCCGCACCCCGGTGCTGCGCGGCGAGACTCGGGAGAAGGTCACCGGCTGCGGCAGCCTCTACGTCACCGTCAACGAGGATGACTTCGGCCCGCGGGAAGTGTTCGCGAACATGGGCAAGGCCGGCGGCTGCGCTTCCGCCTCCACCGAGGCCATCGGCCGGCTCATCTCGCTGGCGTTCCGCTACGGCGTGCCGCCGGACAAGATCGTCAAGCAACTCAAAGGCATCCGCTGTCACGTGCCGCTCGGTTTTGGGCCCAATCAGATCCTCTCGTGCCCGGACGCCATCGGTAAGGCTCTGGCCGACAAGTATCACCTGGCCGCCGGCAACGGCTCCAAGGCTGTCGGCCAACTGGAGATGCCGATAGCCTTCGCCCAGGGAGCGTGTCCCGACTGTGGAGGAGCGATCGAACACGAGGGTGGGTGCATGGTGTGCCGATCCTGCGGGTACTCCAAGTGCTCGTAGTGCCGCGGTCGCTTCACGCCTGACCGGCGCCGGGGGGTCGGTATGGCCATCTTCATGGACATAGAACTGGTCTCCATCCAGGAAGCGGAACCGCCGGACGCGTTTTCGGTCGCCTTCGACGTCATCTACGCGGGTGAGACCTGGTGCCGGTCGGTGGTGGACGTCGATTCGGCCGGCGCGGCGCGTTTGGGACACGACGAGCAGGCAGTGGCGCGGGCGGCGCGCGAAGCCTTGCTCGATCTTCTAACGCTCGAGCCGGCGCCGGTGTCCTTCCATGTGCGGGTCGGCACCGAGGGAGTAGAGGTTCTCGCGAAGGGAAGGCCCGGTAGGTAGCAGCCGGATGCCTCAGATCACACCAGACCCAAACCCTCGAGGAGTCGCTGCGTCGCGGCCCCGTCCAAGTGGGTGTGAAAGAGGCTCGCCACCCGGCGTCGCGCTCCGGCATGAGGATCTTCCCCTCGAAGGATGGCCGAAATGGCTGCCAAGAGCCCTTCTACGTCCTGAGTGATCGGTCCGGCCAGGTAGTCGTCTATGGGACCGAGAGAGAAGCCACGAAAAGACTCGTACTCGCGAATGTCCGGAAAGTGGTGGACGACGGGGCGATCGAGGATCAAATAGTCCACGTACACACTCGACACGTCGGTGACCAGAGCGTCTGATGCCCCCAGTAGCTCATAAAGAGTGATACTTTGCTGATGCAGCCAGTCGTCCGTGATGAAGCGAAGATGGCTCAACTCGGGCGCACCTTCTGGAGCCGCTAGGGGATGGGGCTTCACCACGCACACCGCGCCGTACCGTTCGAGCAGGCCATTGAGCTCTTGCAGCGAATCAGCGGGCACACCAAGGGTGTGAGTGCACCGCAACGAGCCCTCCGGACCGTCCCAATCGTGCCGGTAGGTAGGCAGCCAAACAATCATCTTCAGACGCGCTGCGGGCGCATAGCCAAGCCTCGCCGCGACTGATGTATCAGCACGTAGAAGCCGATCGTTTCGCGGTAGCCCGGTCACGAGAGTGCCCGCAACGGGGCGCAGCGATTCCTGAACGATCTCGGCCCACAAGGGGGAGGTCGCCAAAGCATATCGGGTGACAGGAAGAAGGCTTCCGGACTCCGTCATCCAACCCACGCGTTTCACAGGCATGCCGTGCCACACATTCACCGAGACGACGCCCGGCGGAAATCGCTGCGTATAGGAGGAATGTGTGAAGAAGACGTACTTTGCGGTTAGGAAATGGAGAATGCCGCGCAGCGATCGCGTCCCGACCACGACGGTCCGCGGCCCCCATCGGCCCGCAGGGGGCTTGTCCGGGGAAGAGAGGAGAACGATGGTCTTCTTGACGCGGGTATCTCGAAGGCCGTATTCCAGTGCCAGGACGTTGTCTTCGTAGTCGGGCCGCCCGTGAAGTACGGCGACCTCACGCTTGGGCAGAACTCGATAGACCAAGTAGATAAAGGCCGCCAGCCATCCTTTGGTCCGCGCGCGCATTACCTCAGGCCATCGATATCTACGTCAGAATCCAGTCGGGAGATGTACTCCTTGAGCTGATTGGTGGATATGCCAGGAGTTCTGGGAAGATATACCACCTGACACAAGCCGCTCAGATAGTCAAACTGCCCCGCCCAATCGTCACCCATGACAAATGTACCGACGCCATGTGCGGCGATGTCTTCTATCTTCTGATCCCAAGAATCTTCTGGGATTATCTTATCCACGTACCTGATCGCGGAAAGAATGAGGAACCGCTCCTCGTATGAGTAGTAACACGTCTTTCCCTTGATTTGGTTGAAGGCATCAGTCGACAGGCCCACTATCAGACGATCGCCCAGTTGCTTAGCCCGCTGCAGCAGCAACACGTGGCCTCGGTGGAGCAGGTCGTAGGTGCCATAGGTCAAGACGGTCCTCAAGCTAACGCCCTCCCCGCGACGGTCCTATCCGGTCGGTCAGTTGCCAGAGCCGACTGGAATCATCGATTCGGCCATCTTTAGCATGTCTTCTCGGCCCAGCGTGTGCATCAACGTGTTGGAGATGAAGTAGAGTACTCCGCCGTTCTTCCACCAGATGTGGTCTACCTGGCCGCTCGAGCCAACAAGCGTGTAGACCACACCGTTGGCCTCGACGCGCTCGCCCTCTCCTGCGATCGGAGCGTCCATCCAGGTTGTCGCCGTGACCCCAAGATAGAGATCACTGCTCCGATAACGGTAGACCATCCGTACAGCCGGCCTGGTGCCTCCTCCCACCCTTATGCCATATGGGCCCCCGTTCGCGGGCATCTTGTAGACGTAGTCGAGACCCTCGGGGATGAACGTGGGGGCCTCGAGCACGAAGGGGACGTTTGCCTGTGTGGCCTTCCATACCGCAGCGTCGGGAAGAGCTCCTGGATTGAGCGTTTGAGCGGCCGCAAGAAGGCCCCCAGCGCCCGCCGAAGCGATGAGAAGATCGTTGCGTTCGGACGTGCTCTGCTCAGGAGGGGTCAGGAAATCGGTGACGCTTTGGGCAAGAGAAGCCTGGTCGACCACTACCACCGCCTTTCCGTCCCTGGGCACGCTGGGTCCCCTGATAAGCGTCTGCTTTATCCGGCTGCCGTCGAGTTTCGTGAACCAAGAGGAGAGTTTGAGCATCTCTTTTGCGGTCAAGTTGGACGTAGTCGAGCCGAGTAGCCCATTGACGAGACCTGGCAGCTTGAGGGGTAGGTTCCAGCGTGTCGCCTGGTCGCGCAGGGCGGCAAGGATGCGCTGCTGCCGCGCCATCCGGCCGAAGTCCTTGTTGCTGTCGAACCGGTAGCGCGCGTACGACAGGGCTTGTGCTCCGTCGAGCAACTGGTATCCAGGGTCGAGCCCATCCCCTCCCCACAACGGGTGGGTGTCATACCTCCGGTCGACGTCGACGTACACCCCTCCGAGCGAGTTGATCATGCCTTCGAGGGTTGTGAAGTTGACCTCCATGAACTTGGTCACGTTGATCCCCAGAACGTTCTTGATGGTTGTAATCGCCAGTGCCGCTCCGCCCACGCCGTAGGCTACGTTGATCCTGTCCGTCTGGTACCCGGGGATATCGACGTACAGGTCTCTGGGCACGGATAATATCGAGAGAAAATTGCGCGCGCGATCGACGTGGAACAACATGATCACGTCGGTCCTGCTGGGGGTGTTGAGGTCTCTGGGCCTGTCTAGGCCCAGCAGGACAATATCAAACGGAGGATCGTCCGGGGCATCCGGCGAAGCGGCGGCTTGGGGGATGGAGACGAGAGTGCGAGGAGGCGGCGTTGCCAAGGCTTTCTCGGTCTCGGGGTCGATGCGAGCGTTCACGGTGTGGACTCTCGCCGTGAACCACCAATAGGAGCCGCCAAGAAGCGCCGCTGCTGCAACGACGAGGATGCCCGCGAGCACGAGGACTACAACAAGCACTCGCTTCACTCTGGGGCGCTTCCCCGAAGCACCCCCTCCCTCAAGATTGTCGGCGGGTTCTGACACCGATACCCTTCCAAAGCCGCTCATTCACGCACCGAGTCGTCGTCACCCCAGTGCCGTATTGATTCGATGGCTCCCGTGCGCCATGGTACCGGAGTCGGGCGGCGTCTGCCGCCTGCGCCGGCGCGGGATTCCGTCGCTCCGGACTCGATGCTAGGTGGTGACTGCCGGGTGCCGCTCTTGGTAATCCTTGATGGCGGCCTGCAGGCCGTCCGCCGCAAGGTTGGAGCAGTGCATCTTGGCCGGGGGCAGTCCGCCGAGTGCTTCGGCCACCGCCTTGTTCGTGATCTCCACGGCCTCGTCGAGCTTCTTGCCCTTGGCCATCTCGGTGACCATGCTGGACGTCGCCACGGCGGCGCCGCAGCCCAGGGTCTGGAACTTGATGTCCTCCAAAGTGTCGTCGTTCACCTTGATGGTGATACGCATCATGTCCCCGCACTGCGGGTTGCCTACCTCGCCCACTCCGTCCGCGTCTTCGATGACGCCCATGTTGCGTGGGTTGCGGAAATGTTCCATCACGAGTTCTGAGTACATATCAGCCGTCCTTTTGCTTGCAGGCGCAGTTGGCGCACCAGATAGGCGACATCTCCCGAAGTCTCGCGACGATCGGGGGGAATACCTTGATGAAATGGTCGATGTGCTCGGCGGTCGTGCTCCGCCCGAGCGTGACCCGCAGCGAGCCGTGGGCCAGTTCCTGCGGGATGCCGAGGCCGAGCAACACGTGGCTTGGCTCCAGGGACCCGGTGGTGCAGGCCGATCCCGACGACACGCAGATGCCCTCCATATCGAGCATGAGGATCATCGATTCGCCCTCGATGCCATCCAGCCTGACGTTGAGGTTGTTTGGGAGCCGGTGGGCCATGTCGCCGTTGATGTAGATGGCCTCGATGTTGGTGCTCAGCCCCGCCCAGAGCCGGTCGCGCAGTTCCGTCTCGCGGGCCGCGTCGTCCGCCATCCGGTCGCGGCAGAGCTCGAGGGCCTTGGCCATGCCCACGATGCCGGGCACGTTCAGCGTCCCCGCCCGGCGACCGCGCTCCTGGGCGCCGCCGTGGAACAGCGGGGTGATCCGGGCACGCTTGCGCAGGTACATGAGGCCGACGCCTTTGGGGCCGTAGAACTTGTGAGCGCTCATCGAAAGCATGTCGACGTTGAGTGTGCTTACGTCGAGTGGCATCTTGCCGGCGGTCTGGACCACGTCGCTATGGAACAGGACGCCGGCCTCCCGGGTGATCTTGCCGATCTCGGCAATGGGCTCGACGGTGCCCACTTCGTTGTTGCCGTGCATGATGGAGACCAGGATGGTGTCGGGCCGGATTGCCTTGCGCACGGCCTCCGGATCCACCAAGCCCCCGCTATCGACCGGCACCCGGGTGACCTCGTACCCGCGTTTCTCCAGGTATTCCATCGTCTCGAGGATCGCATGATGCTCGATGGTGGAGGTGATGAGGTGGCGGCCCTTCTTCTGCTGGGCGTCGGCAGCCCCCGTGATCGCCCAGTTGTCGGACTCGGTGCCGCCGCTGGTGAAGTAGATCTCATCGGCCTCGGCGCCGATGATGGCGGCTATCGATTCGCGAGCTTCCTGTACGGCGCTGGCGGCCGTGAGCCCCAGGCTGTAGACGGTGGAGGGGTTGCCGAACTCCTCGCTGAACCAGGGGAGCATGGCCTCCACCACTTCCGGGTCGGTAGGCGTCGTAGACGCATGGTCGAGATAGATCGCTTTATCCATGAGACCTCTTTAGGTGCCTAGGCTTCTTCCGCTTTCCCCGCGCCGGCCGCCGTCAAACGTATGGCCCAGTCGGGACACATGTCCTGGCAGAGCCTGCAGGAGGTGCAGGCTTCAGGCTTCGCCAGATATGGCGTGCCATCCTCCTTGAGGGCGATGGCGCCAAACGGGCAGAAGTGGGCACAGATGCCGCAGTGCTTGCACCTCGCCGGGTCGAAAACCGGCTTCTTCTCCCCCGCTCTTTCTTTGGTCGCAGGCATGCGGTCAATTGTATATCAGAGGAAGCTTTGGTGACCGCTACAGACCTGCTACAGGCTCAGGCCCAAATCGGGGACCTCGCGGGTGCTGGGCGCTCTGCTGCGCGCCGGCGCCACGTACGGCACGCCATACCAGGTCAACATCGCCCGCGGCCACCCGAGGCGTTTGCGCAGACGCACCTGCACGTCCCGGCGAAACTCCTCGGCCCGCTCAAGATCCTGGACCGTTGCCCGCCGGCCGCCGAAGAGCACGGCGCCCGCGCGGGCGGCCAGGACCGAGTCCGGCTTGCCGCCCAGGCGAGTCTCGATGATGTCCAACATTTCTTCCATCGTGCTGCTGCCTGTCGCCGCCACCCCGTACGTGGAGAGGCTATCGCGCAACAGCCGCAGTGAGACCGCGAAGCGCTGGTCCACAGTCCCCCGCCGCAGACCTCTCTCCCGCCACGACTTCCTGCCTGCAGGCCAAGCGGCCAGCGCCACCAGCACGCCGAGCACCCAGGGCAGCCAGGGAACGGCGCTGATCCAACTCGGACCCGATCGTTGCCCCGTGGGGCCGCCGCTTGGTCCTTTAGGTAGGTCGGTAGGCACGGTGTTGGTGGTCGGAGTGCTCTGGCCGGACGGGTCGGAGGCAAAGGGGTCCTTGAACCCCGGGCTTGTCGACGAGGCGCCGGCATTCGGCAGGCTCCGGCCGGGAGTGGGGTCGAACGGCACCCAGCCGACCGTGGGGAAGTAGGCCTCCACCCAGGCGTGCGCGTTGTTGGTGGCGACCGAGTAGACACCGGGTGATTCCAGGTCCCCGGTGGCGAAACCGACCGCCACCCTTGCCGGCACCCCGTTGAAGCGGAGGAGCATCGCCATCGTCCCCGCGAAATGCTGGCAGTATCCGGCGTGGGTGTCGAAGAGGAAGGCGGCGTAGGGAGAGGGGTAATCGCTTACCGGTGGCTTCAGTGTGTAGGAGTATGTCCCCCGCAGATACCTCTCGAGGCGGAGGGCCATGTCATACGGATCGGAGGCGTCCCCGACGATTTGCTGGTTCAGCGAGTAGAGATCGGCCCACTGCCAGCCGCCTGCAGCGCCGTCGGTTATTGCGGCCCGCCAGTTGGCATCTTTGTCAGGCCCCTCCACCTGGCTGGCTCGCGGGAAGGGCAACTCGAGGTAGGGCCTCACCGCCTCCGGGTAGCCCCACCCGAGGTCGACAAGAGATCCGGGCGTTACCTCGGGGATCACCGCTCTGAGGCTGTAGTCGAGCGAGGGCCCGAGCGCGTTGACAACGTGGAGTGAGCGCATGTCGTTCATGCGGACGATGACGTCCTGACTGAGAGTCAGGGAGCGGGCATCGCCGCCCGTGAAGAAGTAATTGGTGAACACGGACCGGACCCGGAAGTGCTCGGTGATCGCCTGGCCGGCGGGCGCGGGATCGGCCGAGGGGATCGTATAGACGTAGCCAGTCGCCTGCTGCACCCGAGCGATGTCCTGCAGGAAGCTCTGGGACGACACCCAGGCTTCCCCCGTGAACGCATCGAGCGCGTTCGCCCGCCAGTAGGAGGGCCGGGATGACTGTACCTTCATGATGACTACGTTGTTCGCTGGATCGAGGAGCCGCGGGTAGTTCTGCAGCCAGTTGAAGGAGTAGATGGAGCTGCCTTGGTTGAAGGGGTTCCATGCCCGCCAGTCTTGCCAGGGGGCGGCGACCGCCGCCGGCGTCGCCCCGAGCACTAGGATGGCCAACAGCGCTCCGACTGCGCCGACCGCGATCCCCGGTATCGCATCCCGCAGTCGCCAGGTACGCCGCTCGAGGCTACGGGCCAGAACCAGCAGGCACACAGCGAGTAGGACAAAGGCGACGGCGAGCCCCACCATTCGCGGCACGGTGTCCACGGTAAGACTGAACCCCAGCAACACCAGCACCACGGTGATGGCGGGGATGGGTCGACGGAGGCTCAGTGCCAAGAAGGAGGCCATGCCGGTGAGGCAGTACACCGTGAAGGCCAGCAACAGGCGCAACTCGGGCGCGCCGGCGAGATCAAGGGGGAAGAACCTGGCCGCGTACTGGGTGACGCCTAGGCCCAACTGCTCAACGTAGAAGTGGTAAAGACCCCCGATCCCCGCTACGTCGACCGTCGGCGGGATGATGGTGCGAACAAGCAGATAGCCACCGACCGGGAGCAGCACCAGTGAGACCGCCCAGGCCCGGCGATGGACGAGCCCCGCGGCTCCACACAAAGAAGCGACTATCACGGTGCGCAGCAGGATGGTGGACATGGACGGGTGGAGGACCCGTTCGAGCGCGAGCGCGGCCGAGGCCGCCATCCCGATGAAGCAGAAGAGATAGAGGAAGCGGGGCAGGATCTTCACGGTCTTACCATCCTGCGGCGACCTGGCCTGGTCGTCCAACTTGCCACGCCGACAGACTTCTCACCAGGCTGTCACCCTGAGCAAGGGTGAGGCAGCGCACCCCTGCGGACGAGAGCGACAGCAACAGAGCACGCGTCTCCACCGGCAGCTCGGGCGATTCCGGCCGGGCTCCCGCGAGGTCTAAGCCGGCGCCCGGTTTCGCAAACGCGAACCCCGGCACGTACACGAAGCCGAGCCGGACCCCGTCCTCCCTTAGGCTGATGAGAGCCCGGGCCATTTGGGCGTCGAGGGTCATTCCCACGAGGGTGAGCGTCTGGGAGCGAAGAGGGGAGAGGCGGTCGGCGAGGAGCCGCCGGAGGACCAGGGCCAAGGGAGCAGTCGCGCTGGCGTCGGTCTCGGCGAGCGCCTCGAGCAAGGCCCGCCGTCCTCCGCCATCCGCGGTCAGCCGGACCTGCCGCCGGTTCCTCTCGTGGCAGATGAGGGCGACCCCACGTCCCGCGCGGAGCGCATAGTCGGCGATGCTGCCGGCCGCCCGGACCGCCAGTTCGAAGTTGGTCTCGGGGGCGGTGCCGACCACCTGGTCCGCACTACCGTCCAGAATCAGGGTGATGTCGGCGCCCGCCGGCTCCTCCATCTCGCGCAGCATGAGGACGCCGGTTCTTGCCGTGCTCTTCCAATCGATGTGGCTGAGGGGCTCGCCCGGTTGGTGCGGCCGGATGCCCCGAAACTCGGAAGCTCCAGGGGTCAGCAACCCCTTCTGCCCCGCCCAATCCTGCTTGAGGCCCAGTTCGGGGTGCAGCACGCACGACCTCAGGAAGGCGATGCGAGGGTACACGGTCACGGTCATCGGCGTGCCGACTCGGCGAGTGGCGGAGGCGATGCCCAAGGGGTCCTCTGCTACGGCCTCGGGCGCCGGCAAGGTATGAACTCCTCGGCTGACGCGGTCCATTCGGGTTTTGAGCACCTGGCTTCTTCGCGGTCCCAGGCTCTCGATCTCGACCTCCAGATCGTCGTCCGTCAGCCCCGCGGTCGGAGTCCGGAGCGTCAGTTGCGGCCCCGGCAACAGAGAGGCATTCTCGATCTCGACAGAGTATTCGGGCTCGTCACCGGCTACCGGCCGCTCCGGAGTGAGGGAGCGGGTCACCCGGATCCGTCTGCCCGTGAGCGTCACCCACAGCCAGGAGACGACCACCACGGCGACGAACGCGAACGCGAACAGATACAGCTCCCAGGTCCCGAGCACTCGCCCCGCCAGGTAGGTACCGGCGGCGAGGCCGAGGATACCAAGGCCGCGACCTGTGGGGCGAGGCACGCCCTACCCCCCGGTCTGCGGGACCGGCACCGTTTCGAGCAGTCTGGCCACGATGTTCTCGGCGCTCACCCCGTGCACTTTCGCATCGGGGGAAAGCATGAGCCGGTGGGCCAGTACCCGGACGGCGAGGTCCTTGATGTCTTTGGGGACAACAAAATCCCGTCCTCGGAGCAGAGCCAGGGCCTTGGCCGCCCTGGTGAGGGCGATGCCTGCCCGGGGACTGGCTCCCAGGTAGATCTCTCGCTGCTGACGAGTGGCGGCGAGCAGAGCTACGACGTAACCGCGAAGGGCCGGCGCGACCCGGACTCGGGTGACCGCCTGAGTCATCGCCAACACCTCCGCCCCGTCGAGCACCGGGCGAAGCTCGGCAAGCGGGTCGTGGGACGTCTGCTCGTGGATGATGTTCTCCTCCGCTTCAGGTGAGGGGTAGCCCAGGCTGAGACGCATCATGAAGCGGTCGAGCTGCGCCTCGGGGAGCGGGTAGGTGCCCTCATACTCGATGGGGTTCTGCGTTGCGATCACCATGAACGGCGGGTGAATCGGATGCGTCGTGTTGTCGATGGTCGCCTGGCGCTCCTCCATACACTCGAGAAGGCTCGACTGTGTCTTGGGCGAAGCCCGGTTGATCTCGTCGGCGAGCACGATGTTGGCAAAGATCGGGCCTGGCCGGAACTCGAACTCCCCGCTCTTCTGGTTGAAGACAGTCACGCCGGTCACGTCGCCGGGCAGCAGGTCGGGGGTGAACTGCACTCGGGCGAAACGGCAGTCGATAGTCTTGGCGAGCGACTTGGCCAGCAGCGTCTTGCCGACTCCGGGAAAGTCTTCGACGATGACGTGGCCGCCGGCCAAAAGAGCCACGACGCATGCCCGGATGACCTCTTCCTTGCCGAGGATGACAGAGCCTATCCCTGCCGCTATCTGGGCCGCACGCTGCGCCACCTCCATCATCTCGTCGTCTTGAAGGACAGGCGGAGTGCCGGACGCGCCGGACGCATAGGCCGGGTGTGCGTTGATGGGGCGGGGCCGGTCGTCCGTGTAGACCGGCGGCGGGTAATCCGACGCCTCGGGGTCGGGGATGACAGCGCCGTCAAACGGGGCTTCCTCAGCGGCATCGGCCGCCGCGAACGGATCGCCCCGGTACACATCGTCGCCGGAGCCGGCAGTCTTGGGCCGGCCGAAAAACCACTCGGGCATGACTTCCTCCCATTGTGTGAGGCGCATTGTACCCCGCCAACTCTCGCGGTGCCGTTCTCGACTCGGCAGGGTTGGGGGGCAGCGCGGGCAAACCGCGAGCGCCAGGCAGGGGCACGCGAGGTGCGCGGGGGGAGTTATGATAGTCCTTGCGGGCGATGGGGAACATCCGGGACTCTAAGGAGGGAATGTGGACGCGTTCATGGGCATGAGCTTCGTCGCCTTCTTCTTTATCATCTTCGCGATCCTGATACTGCCCATGGTCTTCTTCCTGCTCGCTCAGCAGAGGGCGCTCTCGAAGTGCTCACCCGCCAACAGGACCATGACGCCCGGTCTGGTGTGGTTGCAGATCGTCCCGTTCTTTGGATTCATCTGGCAGTTCTTTGTCGTTCTGGCCTTGGCCAACTCTCTGGAGAATGAGTTCGCGGCCAGGCGGATCCCGGAAGAGCGGAAGCCCGGCCAGTCGATCGGCCTGGCCATGTGCATCACCCGCGTATGCACCGTGATCCCCTTCCTCGGCATCTTTGCCGCGATCGCCTCCTTCGTCCTGTGGATCGTCTACTGGGTCAAGATCGCCGGCTTCTCGCGGAAGCTGGACTTCGCACCCGCGCCGCCGCTTTCGCCACTGCCCTATGGGGGCGGCTATCTGGGTCCGCAGACGACCGGCGGGGCCCCATACCTCGGCGCTACCGCGCAGCAGCAGTTAGGCTCACCCGGAACCGCTCAGATACCGGCCGCCGCAGCGGCGCCTTTGGCGGGCGAACAAGCGTTGACTTCGGCGGACGCGGCCCCGGAGGGTGGGCCGCCGGAGCTCGCGATCCAATCTCTGGCGCCGCCCAAAGACTGCGCGAACTGCGAAGCTCGGATACCCGCAGACGCGACGTTCTGTGCGTGGTGCGGCGCCAAGGTTGACGGAGATGCTGGATCCTGAAGATCACCAGCGCGGGAGGGAGCCGGCGCCCGGGGGCATCCCACCGCTCCTTGAACTTCCCCGCGGGTGGCCTTAGACTACGCGTCCGCAAAGGCGATGACGGGAAGGAGTAGGCGTTGCTCTTCTCGCGAGCGAGCCGGGGACGGTGTGAGCCCGGTGAGAATCAGCGTCCGAATATCATCCCCGAGCCGCCAGCCGAACGGCTGAACTGCAGGCTATGGGCGCGAAGGCGCCCCGCCGCGCCGGCGCTCTCCCAGGTGCCGGCCAGCCAAGTAGACCTGGACGGGTCCTTCCCGTAACAGAAGGGGGGCGTGAGACGCTATCGGCGCCGCAGTCGCGGTCAACGCGGGGCAGGCGGCGGCAGAAGCGCGAGCGTCCGCAGAGAGGGTCGAGTGCCGGCGACGGCGCCCGGCCAAGTAGGGTGGTACCGCGGGTTCTGCAGGTCGCAGAAGTGCGAGACCTCGGCCAACGGAACGCACCGGGCGGCGGGATAGTGTGTCCTCGGTCGCGCCAATAGCGCTGCTATTCGCGCTTCCTGCGTCCTACTCTCCCGCATACCCGGCACGTTCCGCCGGCGAGGCATCGCTCTTCCGCAGCCTGTACGTCCCGTCCCTACGTGTAGCCCCGCCGGCACGCCGGCAGGCGCAACGCGGGGCGGGGCGTATTTTTGTTTTTGGGGCGACTCACGGGACGCCGCCGACAGGAGGCTGCCGAAACGTCGTGCTTCGGCAGCCTCAAAGGGAGGACACATGGCAGGCCAGTATCGACCGGTGGACACGGGACAGAGTTTCCCCGCCCTGGAGGAGCGGATCCTCGGCTGGTGGAAAGAGCACTCCATTTTCGAGAAGAGCCTCGAACTGCGGGCCGGGAACCCAGAATGGGTGTTCTACGAGGGTCCCCCCACGGCCAACGGCAAACCCGGCGTCCATCATGTGCTGGCGCGAATCTTCAAGGACATCTACCCGCGCTACCGGACAATGCGCGGCTTCCACGTGGGCCGCAAAGGCGGCTGGGACTGCCACGGTCTGCCGGTGGAGTTGGAGATCGAGAAACGGCTGGGCTTTGACCACAAGGAGCAGATCGAGGCGTACGGCGTGGCGGAGTTCAACCGGCAGTGCCGGGAGTCGGTGACCGCCTACATCGACGAGTGGAACCGCATGACCGAGCGGATCGGCATGTGGCTGGACTTGGACGACGCCTACATGACCATGAACGACTCGTACATCGAGTCGGTGTGGTGGATCCTTTCGGATTTCGCGAAGAAGGGCCTGCTGTACGAAGGGTACAAGGTAGTGCCCTATTGCCCGCGGTGCGGGACGGCTCTGTCGTCGCATGAGGTGGCGTCGGGCTATCAGATGGTGACCGATCCCTCGGTGTTCGTGCGCTTCCCGCTGGTCGATGGGGGCGCTGCCGACCAGGGCGCGGCCGGCAGCGCAACTGCCGCGGCCGGCGAGCCGGCGCTCGGCGCCGTCCAGGCCGTCGCCACCGACGGTCTGCCTATCTCCCTGCTGATCTGGACCACCACCCCCTGGACGCTCATCTCCAACGTGGCAGCGGCCGTCGGCGCCAACATCGAATACGCCCGCGCCCGGTCGGGGGACGAGCACTTCATCCTGGCCGCCGATCTGGTCAGCGCCGTACTTGGCCCTGACGCCGTCATTGAGGAGACCTTCCCCGGGGCGGCCCTGGCGGGGCGCCACTACATGCCGCCCTATCACTTCGTCACTCCCGACAAGCCCGCCTGGCGGGTCGTCGCCGCCGACTACGTGGCGACCGACGAGGGCACCGGCATCGTCCATACGGCCCCGGCCTTTGGTGCCGACGACATGATCACCGGCCAAGCCAACGACCTGCCGGTCATCATGCCGGTGGACGAGGAGGCCAAGTTCATCGCCGACATCACTCCCTGGGCCGGCATGTTCGTCAAGGACGCCGACGCCGGCATCATGGAGGACCTCGAGGCCCGCGGCCTGCTCTTTGCCCGCCAGCCCTACGAGCACAACTATCCTTTCTGCTGGCGCTGCGACACGCCCCTCATCTACTACGCCAAATCGTCCTGGTACGTGCGGACCACCGCCCGCAAGGACGCGGTGCTGGGCGCCAACGAGGAGGTCACCTGGTATCCCGACCACCTCAAGCACGGGCGTTTCGGCAAATGGCTGGAGAACAACATTGACTGGTCGCTCTCCCGCGACCGCTACTGGGGCACCCCCCTCCCCGTATGGCGCTGCGCCGAGGGCCACGACACGGTGATCGGCTCTCGCGAAGAACTGGGCGAGCTCGCCGGCACAGACCTCTCTGCCCTCGAACTCCACCGTCCCTTCGTCGACGCGGTCACTTTTGCCTGTCCCGACTGCGGCGCCGAAGCGCATCGCGTGGCCGCCGTCATCGACGCCTGGTTCGACTCCGGCTCCATGCCGGTCGCTCAGTGGCACTACCCGTTCGAGAACCGGGACATGTTCGAAAAGCGCTTCCCGGCCGACTACATCTGCGAGGCCATCGATCAGACCAGGGGCTGGTTCTACAGTCTGATCGCCATCAGCGCTCTGCTCACGGGCCACACCTCCTACCGCAACGTACTGTGCCTAGGGCACATCCTCGATGGCGAGGGCCGCAAGATGTCCAAGCGCCTGGGCAACGTCGTCGACCCCTGGGCCATCCTCGACAAGCAGGGCGCCGACGCCCTGCGCTGGTACCTGTTCACCTCCAGCTCTCCCTGGTTCCCCCGCCGCTTCGGCCCCGAGAACCTGGATGAGGTCATCCGCAAGTTCATGCTGACCCTGTGGAACACCTACTCGTTCTACACGCTCTACGGGAACATCGACGGCTTCGACCCGGCCGCGCACGAGGGGCCCGACTGGAACCGCGGTGCGGCGTCAGCCGGCGCCGGGCGCCCGGTCCCGGTGGCCGAGCGCAGCCTCATGGACCGCTGGATCTTGGGTGACCTGCACATCCTCATCAAGAAGGTGACCGCCGAACTCGACGACTACGACGCGTTCGCCGGCGGACGCGCCATCGCCGATTTCGTGGACGAGCTCTCCAACTGGTATGTGCGCCGCAGTCGCCGTCGTTTCTGGAAGAGCGAGACCGACGCCGACAAGATCGCCGCCTACCTCACGCTGAACGAGTGCCTGGTGACGGTGGCCCAGCTGCTGGCGCCGTTCACTCCGTTCTTGGCGGAGGAGCTCTATCAGAATCTGGTGGCCGAACGTTCGCCGGGTGCGCCGGAGTCGGTGCATCTGGTCGATTGGCCCGTACCCGATGAAACCCTCATCGATCACGATCTGTCGTTCCGGATGGGAGTGGCACGGCAGGTGGTCAACCTGGGCCGAGCGGCGCGGAACGCATCGCAGATCAAGACCCGCCAGCCGGTGGCCGTGGTCGCGGTCGCCTGCCGTCCCAAGGAACGAGCCGCCGTGGAGAGCCTTTCCGCAGTCGTGGCCGAGGAGCTGAACGCAAAGAGGATCGACTTCGTGGAATCGGCGAGCGACTTGGTGAGCTACGTAGTCAAGCCCAACTACCGCACGCTGGGCCCGAAGTTCGGCAAGAACATGCCCGCGGTCGCGGCGGCTGTCGCCGCTCTCCCGGCCGACGAGACCGGCGACCGCCTGGCGGCGGGTCGCACCGTGATGGTGCTGGTGCCGTCGGCGATCGAGGTCGGACCCGGTGATCTCGACGGCCTGATGGCGCCGGCCGTCCGCGAGTACGAGTTCGCCCCCGACGACTTCGTGGTGGAGACCCACGAGCGCGAAGGCTTCAAGGTGGAGCGCGAAGGCGCCATCGCCGTGGCGATCTCGACCGTCTTGTCACCCGAGCTGCTGAGCGAAGGGCTCGCGCGGGAGTTGGTGCACCATATCCAGAACACCCGGAAGGCCGCCGACTTCCAGATCGATGACCGCATCCACTTGCGTGTCGCCGGACCGGCCGAGATCATCGAGATGCTGGCCAGCCATGGCGACTGGGTGAAGAAGGAGACGCTGGCCGTCGACCTGGAGGTGAGCGGCGCCGAGGCGCCGGAGACCGACGCGGAAGGTGCCTACCACGAAGGTCTCAAGGTCAACGGACTGCCGGTGACCGTGGAGGTTCGGAAAGCTTGACGCCGGCCACGGCCATGCGGGAGTAGGTCTGAAAGCTGTATTAGCCGATGCGGTCGCAGGCGCAACCGGTCAGAAGGGTTGGACTCCTATCCCGTCCAGCCGGGAGTAGCGCCTGGCGTCAAAGGTGATCACGCGCTGCACTCCTCGCTGCCTCATCCAGGCGGCATTGAAGGCGTCGATGAAATCGACGTTCGACTCCACGTAGGACGAGAGCGCTTCGGTGATCAGGTTGGCTTCGGGCAGTAGCAGCCCCTCCATCAATGCCATGACCATCACCCGCTCGTCCATGTCCGCGCGGGCCAGCGGCGCGTCAGACAACGAATCGCCCACGGGCTCGCCGCTGCTGGGGTTCCCGCGTCACCGCCCCTGCCGCCTTGGGGTAACCTGAACACCTGAACCTGGGGTCTGACCCGATCCAAAGAACCCGAAGGGAGTCAGCAACGGCCAAGCAGCCCGCCCAGATCCTGCTCGAGACCGACAGCCTCAGCCGATACTACGGCCAGGTCGCGGCCCTGGAAGCCCTCGACCTCATCATCCGCGCCGGCGAGTGCGTCGTCCTCATGGGACCCAACGGGAGCGGCAAGACCACCGCCGCCGAATTGATCAGTGGCCTGCAGGAGCCGACCCGGGGCTGGGTCAGGGTCGCCGGCTTCTCTCTCGACCACGAGGTGGAGGCCCTGGCTGCCCGCAAGCATCTCAGCTACGTTCCGGACAATCCCTACCTCTACCAGGATCTGACGGTCCGCGACCACCTTCACCTGGTGGCCGCGGCCCACGGCGTGGACGGGGAGGATCTCGAGCAGAGGTGCAACAAGCTGCTTGGTTCGCTCGGGCTGAACAAACGTGCGGATTTCTTCCCCTCTCAGCTCTCTCGCGGGATGCGGCAGAAGACGGCGATCGCCTGCGGAGTCATCCGGCCGTTCTCCCTGTTGGTGCTCGATGAGCCCACAATCGGCCTGGATCTCGCGTCCATCGATGCGCTGCGTGATCTGCTCTTGAAGTCGATCGCTGAGCGCAAAGCGATTCTTCTCATGACCCACTCGGAGGAGTTCGCAGCCTCCGTCGCCACGCGCGTCCTGCACATCTCAGAGGGTCAAATCCTCGATGGCTAGAAGGCCGTCGCTGCGCGGCGTCCTACTGGCTCCCGACACGTCCGGTGACGAGGCCTATTCCGCCGTCGACGCCCGTGGCGTTCTGGCGTTGCTGGCCTCGCTCCGCCCCGGCCGGTCCCTGACGACCCGCGCCGGGACGCTTTATGTGGCCGCGCTCACTCTCGCCCTGCTCGTCGGCATGTTCTGGGGACTGTCGAAGCGTCTCGGGAGCCTCCTCATAGAGGTCGCCGGCTTCTATCACTTCGCCTGGGGGGCGCCGGCGATCGTCTTGATCCTTCTGGCGGCCTTCCGCTACAGCACCGTCCAAGGTTTCGTCTCGTTCTCTGAGCCGGATTGCCTCCATCTGCTGCCGGCTCCGCTGCGCAGGAAGGATCTGGTGTTGCCTCGGCTGGGGACGGCGGCCATCCTCGTCGGCATCGCGGGGGCGCTGGCCGGGACTCTCGTCGCGGTCGTCTCCTACGGGACGACACAGGCCGGGGGGCAGATAGGCAAGGCGGCGTCTGGCCGGCTTCGCCCTGGGAGTCCTGGTGGTCGCGGGAAGCTGGCATGTTCAGCGCCTCCGCTGGGCCACGGTGTGGGTGCTGAGGCTGACTCTGCCGGCCCTCGCCCTCACCATCCTTCTCGGCTTTGCCCAGGGGGCCGGGTCGACCGCCAGGCAGGCCGTGCTGTGGTCGGGGCCGTGGGGTTGGGGGATCTTGGGCGTGACCGCGGGGGAAGCGTCCGGCGGGTCGTCGGGCGGGTCGCCCTACGGTATCGCCGGTCTCGTGCTCCTCTGCGGTCTGGCACTGGCAGGGGGGCATCAGCCTGTTCCGCACCGCCGGACGCTGTCCCGTAGAGGAGTTCCGTGGCCGGGCGCGGACCCGTTCCCAGGTTGTCGCCAGCCTGCATGCCCTCGACTATCGCACCGCCGGACTGGCGACCAAGGGGTCGAAAGCCCGGACCTGGCAAGCGCGCCTGCGCATCCGCCTGCCTCGACGGCAGATTCTCATCGTGCCCTGGCACAGCACGGTCGCGCTGCTCCGATCCCCGGTCCGGCTTGGGTGGGGGATCATGCTGGCTGGGGCGGGCATGGTGCTTTTGGCGCTGCAACCGACCGGCCAAGGAACGCTCTGGGCCGGGGCGGTGGCGCTCTACTTGGCGGCCAGTTCGCTGCTGGAGCCTCTCCGTCTGGAAGTCGACTCCCCGGCGACGGCCCGCCTGTTCCTGCCCTGGCCGTTCGACAAGGTCCTCTGGCTGCACTGCCTGGTGCCCACGGGCATTGTCGTTGTGGCGGGGGTCTTGGCCGTGGCGGGCGCCACCGCGCTCGGGTACGTGACCGTGGGCGCGTTTGCTTCCATGATGCTGCTGGTGATCCCCTCTGTCCCTGGTAGTGGTGCTGGCCGCGGCCTTCTCGGCCCGCCGCGGGGGACGGGTGTCGGCGAACTTGATCAACGTGGCCGCGCTTGACACCACCGGATTCAGCTTCCTGTTCGTCCTCCTCCGGCTGGCGATGTGGGCCATCCTCGCTCTGGCGGTGACGGTGGTCGCGGTGTACTTCGTGGGGCAGGCCCACTTCGGCTTTGGGCTGCCGCTACTCGAGGTCTTCGCGGCACTCGTGGTCTTGGCCATCGCTCTGCAGCGTGGGCTGGTGGCGATGCCGCGGGCGGCTGAGTAGGCAGAGGCGGCCGGTGGGTTGCGGTCGGGGCGCCAATGGCGCCGCCGGGTTGCGGCTTCACCCAGCCCGGTGGGTCGCCGCGCCTGAGATTGCCGCACGGGGTCGCGCCACGCCGATCTATTCCACGTGATAGGCCAGTCTTCGCGCTATCCGTCCCACCCAGGTCAGCAGACCGAAGCGGGCGAGGAACGCGGTGACCCGACCGAACTTGCGATAGGCGAGGTTGAAGAGTAGGTAGGGGACGACCTGTCGTCTGCTCGCCGGCATCCTTCGAAAGATGTTCCCGAAGGAATAGAACTCCTTGTACATCCACAGGTAGCCGGCGCGCAGCTCCTCCGGCGCTAGTAGCAGAGGCCTGAAGACCACGTTCGCCGTGTTGTAGTGGCCGTAGTCATGGTCGACGATACGGCCCTCTGCCTCCAGCCGGTCGTGCAGCACTGTCCCCGGGTAAGGGGTAAGGATGTGGCCGGTCATGGTCTCCACCTTGTTGGCCACCAGCCACTTCATGGTCGCCTTGAACATCGACGCGTCGTCGTGGTCCAGGCCGAAGACCAGGCTGGCGTTCACCATGATCCCGCGACTATGGATCTCGGCGATCAACCGGTTGTATTCGGCCACCTTGTTCTGGCGTTTGCCGACGTCGGCAAGGGCGTGCTCGTTGATGCTCTCGAACCCCACGAACAGGCTGTTGCAGCCGGTCGCGGCCATTAGGTCCAGGAGCGGTAGGTGGTTCACCAGGTTCACGCTCACAGCGCCGTTCCACTTGAGCGAGAGGTTCTCGGCCTCGAGCGCGGTGAGTAGCTCCCAGGTCCAGGCCGGGTTGCCTATCAGATTGTCGTCGATGAACATCACGTGCCGGGTTCGGAGAGTCATGATCTCGCGGATGATGCTGGCGACCGGCCGGTTGACGATCTTGTAGTCCACGTACTCACAACTGTTGTAGCAGAAATCGCACTTGAACGGGCAGCCGCGGCTGGTGCTGATGGTATTGGTAAAGAGGTAGGCGTTGGGAGAGACGAGGTCCCGCCTGGGGACGGGGATATCGGTGCCTCTGAGTGGAGCGTCGCCGCGGTAGACAGGCTTGAGTGCGCCGGCCGCCGCGTCGCGGCAGATGTCCGGCCACACCGCCTCTGCGTTGCCGACGCAGATGGCGTCGAAGTGCTGCCCCGCCTCTCGGGGCATCGAACTGATGTGGATGCCGCCCCCCACCACGGGGATGCCGCGGGCGCGGTAGCCATCGGCGATCTGGTACGCGCGGACGGCGTTGTCGACGTTGGCCGTGATCCCGACCAAACCGGGGCTGTCGGCGAGCGCGAGCTTCTTGACGTTCTCGTCTTCGATGAAGACCTCGTGCTCGGGGGGAGTGAGAGTGGCTAACGTGAGGAGACCGAGAGAGGGGGCCATGCGGGGCTTCATGACGGTGTCCATGGGACGCATGGTCATCCGCGGCTGGATCAGCTTGATCAGCACTACGGGACCAGCACCTCGATGGCGTGAGGGTCTATCTCGACCGTGGCAGGCAGTTTGCCCGCCAGCTCGCCGTCGGTCTGGAACCAGATGGGCTCCTTGTTGTCCAGCGGGAGCACTTCCGCCTTCTGGGCGTGCAGGTAGAGCACGTTCTTGTTGTGCATGTGCAGGCCGCTCGGCACCCCCAGCCAGAAGCCGGCGAGGCCCGAGCGCCCGGTGCCGGTGTAGAGCACAAGATCGAGGACCCCGTCGGTCGGGTCGGCCATGGAGGTGATCCCGAAGCGCCCGCCATAATAGCGGCTGTTTCCGGCGACGAAGAAGGTCGCTTCATACTCCTCGCCGTTGGTGCGCACGAGAAAGACCTGAGGTTTTTGGGCCAGTACCGTCTTCATCCCCGTACTCACGAACGCCAGCTCCCTGAAGCGCTTCTTGGCGTGGGGGTCGAGGTTCCGCACCGTGAGCGCGTCCGACCCAGCGCCCATCATCAGGAGGAACCGGCGGCCGTTGACCTTGCCCAGATCGAGCGAGATGGTCTTGCGGCCGGCGATGATACTGCAGGCCCGCTCCACCTGGAAGGGCAAGCCGAGCTCCAGAGCCAGCACGTTGACGGTCCCCGCCGGCACGATCCCCAACAGCGGCTGAGCGGTGCCGGGAATGGCCTTGTCCCTGGCGCACGCCATGCCATTGGCGACTTCATTGACCGTTCCGTCTCCCCCTATGGCCACGACCACGTCGGCGCCTGGGGCGACGCGCTCGGCGATGATGATGGCCTCCTTGGCATGGCGGGTAGCGTGGAGATCACACTCAAAGTCTCGCTTCGTCAAGCTCCGCTCGACAGCCGAGGCGATGGCGCCCGCGCGGCCTCTGCCGGAGGAGGGGTTGAAGATGACGGCGGCTTTCATGGTAGGGGCGCCTGGCGGACGAGGGCCCGTCCGCCGGTCGGGATGGGCTGGAGGGTGGCGAACTCCTCGTATCCCGCCGTCCGGGCTAAATCGACCGCATGATCGAAGTCCCGTCCCACTTCCTCGGGCCGGTGCGCGTCGGAGCCGAACGTGATAGGGATGTCCGCGGCCCTCAGCTTCCGGAGGATCGCCGGTGACGGGTACGCTTCTTTCACGGGCTTATGCAGGCCGGCGGTGTTTATCTCGATGGCCACGCCCGCGCGGGAGATGCGCCCAAGAAGCCAATCGAGCTCGACGTCCAGCGCGCGTGTGGGGCGGTAGCCGAACTTCTTGACCAGATCGAGGTGCCCGAGGACGGTGAAGAGGCCGGACTCCGCCGCCTCGCCCACCAGTTCGAAGTACTCCAACCACACGTCGTCGATGTCGCGAGAGCTATAGCCCTCCATCTGACGGGGGTCGTCGAACCCCCAGTCCCCGAGATGGTGGACGGAGCCGATGACGTAGTCGAACGGTTGGCTCTCGAGCAAGGAGCGGACCTCGGCGACGGTGTGCGGCCGATAGTCGGCCTCGATGCCGAGGAGGACGAACCCTGGAAATGCTGCCTTGAGTTCCAGCACCTCGCCGACGTAGTCGGCGAAGTTCGTAGGCTTCCATAGATAGCTCCGGATCGGTCTCGGGCAGGAGCGGCAGGTGATCGGCGATGCCCAGGGCGAGCAGCCCTGCGGCGCGGGCCGCCTCCACGTACTCCGCCGGGGTGCCATGGGCATGCCCGCAGCGGGCGGTGTGGGTGTGGTAGTCGGGTAGGCGCATGTCAGTCGCCCGCGCCCGACCCGCCGCCCGTGGCCGGCGCCGCGCCCGGGTGCGCTGCCCGTCGGGGAGACGCCAACTCGTCGGTATCCACCAGGATGGTGTAGGGGCCGTCGTTCACCAGCGAGACGATCATGTGGGCGGCGAAACGCCCCGAGGCCGTAGCGATGCCAAGATGCTCGAGCGCCAGCCGGAATTCTTCGACCAGAGCTTCGGCCGGCCCCGGGTCGGCCGCGTCGCTGAAGGACGGGCGCCTGCCCCGGCGATAATCGGCGTAGAGCGTGAACTGGCTGATGACCAACGCGGCCCCCCCAGTGTCGAGAAGCGACAGGTTGGATTTCCCTTCCGAGTCGTAGAAGATGCGCAAGTTGGCGACCTTGTCGGCGAGGCCCCGTGCCCGCCGGAGGCCACCGCCCTCGCAGAGGTCGTTCTTGCCGACCCCCACGAACAGGACCAGGCCGGGGCCGATGTCGCCTACCACCGCGCCATCCACCTCCACCGAGGCGCGCTGGACCCGCTGCACCAGAGCACGCATCAGGCCGGCGCTCCGGGTACTCGAGGTGCTCCGGGCGCGGGAAGGTCCTCGACCGCCAGCAGGGTCGCCGTCCAGCGTCCGTCCTGGTCGGCTTCCTCCAATCGCGCCTGCGCGAACCGGTTCATGAGGTAGTCGTCGCCGTCCAGCAGGACCTCCACATAGTTTCCCGTGATGCCTATCAGCCGGTCCGCCGCGTCCCGCTCTTTGAGGACCAAGACTCGCTGCCCGGTACCTCTCAGCGTAGCGCGAAACGACGCATTCTTACGCTCGCCCAACGCGCGCAGGCGCAAACTGCGTTCGTGGACTGTGTTCGGCGGCACTTTTGACTTCATCTCGGAGGCTCTGGTCCCCGGACGGTCGCTGTAGCTGAAGACGTGCAGATAGGTGAGCGGCGCACGCTCGACAAAGGCGAGGGTCTCCTCGAACTCCGCCTCGGTCTCGCCTGGGAAGCCGGCGATGACGTCGGCGCCGATGGCAGCGTCGGGGAAACGGCGGGCCAGCTCAGTCGCGACGGCGAGGTACTCGGCGCCGGTGTAGGGGCGGTTCATGCGGCCAAGGACGGAGTCGCTTCCGCTCTGCAGGGGCAGATGGAAGTGGCGGGCCACCCGGTCGCCGGCCTGTTCGACGACTTGCATCAGGGCTTGGGCGATCTCGAGGGGCTCGATGGAGCTCAGGCGGAACCGGCCGACGCTGGGGCATCCGCGGGCCGGCGGCTCGAATCCCCTGGCGTCGCCACCCGTCGCACCGCCGTCCAGTAACGCCTGCAGCAGGTCTGCGATCGACCCCTCGCCGGTGTCGCGCCCCCAGCTTCCCAGGTTGATGCCGGTTAGCACCACCTCGCGGAACCCGCGCTCAGCCAGCAGGTCCATCTCCCGCAGCACGTCGCGCTTGGGCATGCTCCGTGCCGGCCCGCGCGCCATCGGGATGACGCAGTAGGCGCAGCGGGAGTCGCACCCGTTCTGGACCTTGAGGAAAGCCCGGGTGTAGCCGTAGAAGTGACTGAAGAACTCGCCTTCGAACTCGGGATGGTCCGGATAGGGGGATACGAACGTGGCCGGCCTGCGGTCGTCCTCACGCGTTTGGGCTGCCTCAGTCGCCGTCGCCCCGCGGTCGGCTGCCATCGCCGACAGATGCTCCGCCAAGCGCAGCTTGTCTAGGTTCCCGACAACCAGGTCGACGCCGGGGATGGCGGCCACGGTCTGCGGGTCTATCTGGGCGTAGCAGCCGGTGACCACCACGGCGCAATCGGGGTCCAAGCGTTTCGCGAGGCGGATCTCGTGGCGGCAGGTGCGGTCGCTCTTCGCGGTGACGGTGCAGGTGTTCACTACGCGGATGTCGGCGCCGCTGTTCCAGTCGACGAGCCGATAGCCCTCAGCGAGAAGAGTCTCCTGCATCTGAGCGGTCTCGCACTGGTTGAGCTTGCACCCGATGGTGCGAAAGGCCACGGTCTTCCCGGGCCCTGAATGGATGTCGGGAGGGGCTGCCATGGGCGTCGGATGTTAACATATCGCCCGTGATTTCCATCCGTATACCTCCCGCGATTTCCAGGCTCTTGCGCCGCGACCGCGCGTCCGGCCAGGCCGTGCGCTTCCTGATCGTCGGGCTGCTCAACACCGTCGTCGATCTGGGCGCCTTCTATCTGCTGACGCTCATCCCCGGCCTGCCGGACATCGCCGCCAAGACCATCTCGTACATTTTGGGCATCTGCAACAGCTTCGTCTGGAACAAGTACTGGACTTTCAGCGCCAAGGGCTCCGGCCGGACCGGCCGGGAGTTCGGCGTGTTCTTCCTGGTCAACCTGCCCCCCCTCATCGTGAATATCGTCGTCTTCAGCCTGCTGGGTCTGTGGACCACTTCGGGCTCGTTCGCCGCGCGCGAGGGCAAGGCGTTCATAGCCGCCGCCGTGGCCGTGATCTGGAACTTCCTCGGGAGCAGGTATCTTGCCTTCCGGCATACGGCGTTGAAAAGCTCGAGCTCAAGAAGAGACGATTCTATGGAAACCGACTCAGTGGCTGGGGGAGTCGAAGAGAAACCTGTGGAGAATAAAGTGCTGGAAACGGACAAGAATGCCTGATCTTATCGGCGGGCCCCTGGACCCAACGACGACGGCCGGCGCCGGTGCTTCCGCCGCCGCCACATCGAGTGCCGCCCCCCGCTACTCGGTGGTCATCCCCATCCACAACGAGGCCGAGTGTCTCGACGCGGAGGTGGCTGAACTGGTGGCCGAGATGGAGGCCCGAGGCGTCGATTATGAGCTCCTCCTGGCCGAGAACGGTAGCGTCGACGCCACGCCCGACATGTGCTCGACTCTAGCCGGCTCCAATCCTCGCATCCAGGCCTTGCGCGTCCCCATACCCGACTACGGCTACGCCATGAAGACCGGCATGCTCGCCGGGCGGGGCGACTACATAGTCAACTTCGACATCGACCTCCACGACGTGCCGTTCATGCTCGCGGCGGGCGACCTGCTCGCCGCCGGCGCCGGGATCGTGGTGGGTAGCAAGTTGATGGAGGGGGCGGACGACAAGCGCTCGCCGATCCGCCACTTCATCTCCTACGGCTTCACCACCGTCCTCAGGGTGCTCTTCGACCCACACATGGACGACACTCACGGCATGAAGGCCCTGCGGCGGGAGGTCGTACAGAAGTACGCGCCCAAGACGGTGATGCGGCAGGACATCTTCGACACCGAATTGATCATCCGCGCGCGGCGCGGTGGGGTGAGGGTGGCCGCCATCCCCGTGACCGTGGAGGAGAAAAGGAAGGCGCGTTCGTCTATAGTACGTCGAATACCACGCACGGTACGGGCGCTACTCCGGTTGCGGTTCATCTTGTGGAAGGAGAGGAATGCGGGATCCTGAACGGGGGGACCTGGCCAAAAAGGGAGATATTTGGGACTGGATCCCCACCCTCATCGCGTTCCTCGTCATTTACGCCGTCCTTCTCATCTTCTACAAGCCCAACCTCCTCTTCAGCCTGACCACCACCGCCGGCGGGGATACCGGGGCTCATCACTATCCGGCCCAGTACCTCATCCAGGAACTCCTGCCGCACTTCAGACTGACCGGCTGGGCACCGGGCTGGTACGCCGGCATGCCCATGCTGACGTTCTACTTCCCCTTCCCCTTCCTGTTGATAGCCATCCTCAACTGGATCCTCCCCTACCAGATCGCGTTCAAGCTGGTCACGGTACTCGGAGTGTTCGCGCTGCCGGCGGCTGCCTACGCGATGGGGCGGCTGTGGAGGGTGCGCCGGCCGTTCCCGACGCTGGCCGCGGTCTTCGCTCTCGCCATGCTCTTTATGGAGAGCTATTCCATCTACGGTGGCAACGTCAAGAGTACCCTGGCCGGCGAGTTTGGCTACATGCTCAGCTTCGCCCTGGTCTTCCTGTTCCTGGGGACGATGTATCGGGGCATGGAGAAGCCGCACTTCAACATGCTGTTCGTGCTCAACTGCCTCATCCTGATGGTGCTGGTGCTCTCGCATATCGTGCCCACGATCGCCCTGGTGTTCATCTCGCCCGGGCTGCTGCTGGTCAACCCGCGCTGGCGGTCGTTTGGCTATCTGGCCGTCGTCGCTTTGGTCGGGTTCGCGCTCGTGGCCTTCTGGTCACTGCCCTTTGCCGCCAACCTGGAGTGGACCGCGCACATGGCCTGGAACCAGTTGGGGTGGAAGGACTTCCTCCCAGCGGCGCTCTATCCGGTGGCGGTCCTGGCGGTCGTCGGCGGCGCCTTCGCCGTGGCCAAACGAGAGAGCAAGCTGCTCCCGCTGCTGTGGATCAGCTTCATCAGCGCAGTGGTCTACTGGGTCCTGCCCGACGGACGCCTATGGAACGCTCGGATCGTGCCTTTCTGGTACTTCTCGGTCCACTTGTGGGCGGCCTACGGCGCCATGTGGATGATGAGGCCGTTCACGGTGGTGGTGCACGACCTCTTCCGCTGGAAGGGAATAACCGCGCGGCGGGTCTATGTCCCGCTGATGGCCCTGGTCATCGGCGTGGCAGTCATCGCGACCAGCGGCACCGCGGCAGGCTGGATCAAGTGGAACTACTCCGGGTACGAGGGCAAGCCCAAGTGGCCTCAATACCAGCAGATAAACAACTTCATCGCCACACTTCCGCCCGGCCGGGTCATGGTGGAGCACAATCAGAAGATCGACGAGTTCGGCACGCCGCGCGCGTTCGAGATAATCCCCTATTGGACGGGGCAGCCGACGATGGAGGGCACCCTCATGGAGGCCTCCTTCACCGCTCCCTTCCACTTCATCAACCAGGCGGAGCTGTCCAAAGAGGCCAGTAACGCGATCATCGGGGTCAAATATCCCACCCTGGACGTGCCGAACGGCATCACCCATCTTCAACTCATGAACATCCCCTACTTCCTCACGTGTACGGAGGAGGTGACCACAGCCACCAAGGCGGACAGGCGGGCGGAGCTTCTCGCCACCTTCGGCGACTACAACGTCTTCCAGATCGCCGGGAACCTCGGGGTACGTGGAGGTCATGAAGAATCAGCCGGTGCGGGTCGACATCGAGCAGAACGCCTGGCGCGATATGGCCGTCGAGTGGTACGAGAACATGGACGATCTGGATACGCCGATCGTCTGGGACCAGGGCGAGCCGGCCCTCCAGCAGTTCGCCTCCGTCACGCCCGACCAGGCGGCCTTTCCGCCGGTGGTGCCGATCCAGACCGAGGGCCACGTGATCGGCGAGAAACTCGAGAACGAGAGCTTCTCGTTCGACACCACGGCGATCGGTCAGCCCCACTGGATAAAGATCTCGTACTTCCCCAACTGGCACGTGGAGGGGGCCGAGGGCCCCTACCTGGCGTCGCCCTCGTTCATGATGGTCATCCCGACCCAGAGCCACGTGACGCTCACCTACGGGCGGACCTGGGTCAACACGTTCGGACAGGTACTGGAAGTCATCGCTTGGATCTTCCTGGTGGCCCTGTCGGTGTGGCGGATCATCCTGTGGCGCCGTCGCCGCCGGCTGGCCGGGGCGGGTTCGGCCGTGATCCCGGTGCACGACTTCACCGATCAGTATCTCGACCACCCGGAGCAGCGATATGACGCCGTAGCCGGCAACCCGAGTCTCTACGATTTCGAGGAGGCCGGGACGACAGACGGCAGCTATGGCACCGGCCCCGACGGCGGCGACCAGCCTGAAGAAGACCGGCCCTCGGAGCACAGACCGGCCGGCGGCGCCTAGCCTAGCCTTCGGTTTGCGCCGACCCCTCGGGGATGCCGGATTCGCAAGGCACCGCGGTCTGGCACAGGCCGCATCCATATCCGTCAAAGCCGTACTGGGTCTTGACGTACTCGACGCTGCGGGGATTGAGGTGGATTGCGCAGGCTTCCTTGTCCCGGCCCTCGACGCTCACCGAGCCCGTCGGGCAGCGCTCGGCACATACGGCGCAGTCGCCTCCGTTGAAGTGCAGACAGTAGGCGAAGGGGCTGTCATAGGGGCGTGGGGTGGCAGGGACCATGGCCCTCACCACGACCGAACCGAACCGTACCGCTTGGCCATTCCGGGTGATGAGCCCCCCGGTCAGGCCGAACGTCCCCAGCCCGCTGACGTATGCGACGTGGCGCTCCGACCAGGTGGAACGCCACCCGTTGGTATGGGGATCGGCTTCGGCCCAGGTGGGAAGTAGCGAAGGCGCCACCGCTTCGTACCCCTTGTCGCCCAGCGCGGCCAGCATCACCAGATGCAGCGCTATGTTGGCGTGCTGCCCGTAGACGCGAGATCGTGCCCAGGGCTCGGACGGCATGCGCGTCTCGCGCCGGTTGGCCGCCTTGGCAGCCTCCGTTTGACAGAGCGCCCAACTGATGACGGTGAGGTCGCCCGGCGCGGCGAGCGCGGCGCGGTGCTCCGCCGGTGCCCCGGCATACCCGGCAGATGCGGGTGTTCCGTCCCGGGCTGCCGCGAAGGCCTCGGACGGGGTCCAGTGCTGCGGTCCTGCGTGAATCTTTAGATCCTCGAACAGCGGGTCGTCCCCGGCCGCGAATCCCAACAGGAAGTCTTCCCACGCCGGATCGCTACTGCCCGGCCCCATGGTGTTTCTGACAGGATCGGCGATGAAGTCGCCGAGTATCGTCTCGCACAGGCAGACCAGTGCCTTCGCGTCGGCGGCGCCCCTCGTCTGGTTCTCGTCGGTCGTCATGCGTCGTCTCCTCGATCGTTGGCGGGAATAGGCATTATCCAGACCCGCCGGTTCCGCGGCCCGTCGAACTCGGCCAGATAGATGCTCTGCCAGGTGCCCAGCCGGAGTCTTCCCCCCTCGACCGGGACCAGGACCGAACTGCCCATGAGCGAGGCCTTGATGTGGGCGTCGGAGTTGCCTTCCCCATGCCGGTAGGCGGCTTCACGGGGGACGAGCCGGCGCAGGCCGTCCACGATGTCGCGGACCACCGAAGGGTCCGCTCCCTCATTGATGGTCACGCCTGCCGTCGTGTGGGGCACGAAGATACTGATTGCACCGCTGAATCCCGGCTCCGCCTGACTCACGATGGCCTGGACGCGCTCTCTGATGTCGACGAAGATCTCGCGTTCCGGGGTACGGACGGAGATCTCGAGCAGGTTGCCGGCCATGTTGCTTCGTCACCTCAGTGGGTTCGTCGGGATGGAGCCCTGGGACAGAGGAACGGCAGGACCCTGGGCTGAGAAACAGTGGAGGTAAGGGGACTCGAACCCCTGGCCTGCGCGATGCGAACGCGCCGCTCTCCCATCTGAGCTATACCCCCAGGCGCAGCCCGGTATTTATAGCACACGGCGGCGTTCGGCGGCGCCTCGGGCGGCCTGGACTCCGCAGGCCCTTGGAGCGGGCGATAAAGTTGCGGCCGGCCCTGTCCTAACAGGCGATGCGAAGCGAGTCCGCCACCTAAGGAGGCGCCGCAGGCGCCCCCCCGAGAGAGACTACGGAAGGCGCGGCGGTATAGCCGGCGGGTTCAGGTTCGCGCCTCGGGTCCTTGAAGGAGGAGTCGTGAAACGCAGCCGGGACAAGGGGCCGAGGCGCGAACCCGTACTCACAGTCTATGAGGACTCCGCCTTCCTGAGGAACGGCGATATGAGGTCGATGGGCACCGGGAAGATGGTGGTGGAGTTCTTCTCAGTCGCTATCTCCGCCAAAGTCTGCAGATACCGCAACTGGATAGCGGCCGGGTTCTGCGACAACACCACGGCGGCCTGAGACAGTTTCTCCGAGGCCTGGAACTCGCCCTCGGCGGCGATGACCTTCGCCCGCCGTTCCCGTTCGGCCTCCGCCTGGCGGGCCATGGCCCGCTGCATGCTCGCCGGGATCTCGACGTCCTTGATCTCCACGACGCTCACCTTCACGCCCCAGGGTTCGGTCTGCTCATCGATTATCTCCTGGAGCCGGGCGTTCAGCTTGTCACGCTCGGTGAGCAGGTGGTCGAGGTCGGACTGGCCAAGGACGCTCCGTAGTGTGGTCTGCGCGATCTGAGACGTGGCCAAGATGAAGTTCTGCACCTCCACGACCGATTTCGAGGGGTCCACCACCCGGAAGTAGGCCACCGCGTTGACCTTGGCCGGCACGTTGTCCTTGGTGATGACCTCCTGGGCCGGCACGTCGAAGGTGATAGTCCGCAGGTCGACTCGCACCACCCGGTCGACGATGGGAATGATGAGAAACAGACCCGGGCCCTTCGGGGCCATCAGGCGCCCCAGCCTGAAGATGACGCCGCGCTGATACTCGGGAAACACCTTGATCGCGGATGCCAAGATGATGATCACGATGATAACCGCGATGACAATGCCGACGATCGCTGCTGTGCTCATGTCCCCTCCCTATTGCGCTGGCACGAGTTCCGTCTGGGAGCCGGCGTCGGGTCCGGCGGACCGGCGTACCACCAGCGTGAGTCCTTCCACTCCTAGTACCTCAATGCGTTCGTCCTTAAGCAGGGCTTCTCCTTGCGTCCGGGCCTTCCAGATCTCTCCCCGCACCCGCACCTGGCCCAGCGGATCCAGCGGCGAGACGGTGACGCCCAGTGCGCCTACCAGCGTCGCCACACCGGTGGCCTGCGGCCGGCGCAGCGCACCACGTGCCTTGGCGACCACCAGCGTGAAGAATGCCAGAACAAGTACCGCGACGATGATCAGCACCGGCCAGCCGACCTTTAGATACGAAGCCGATGTGTTGAACAGGAGCAGGCCGCCGAGGACGAGCGCCACCGCTCCCCCGATCCCCAAGATACCGTGACTCTGGACCTTGATCTCGGCTAGGAAGAGGACCATGGCCAGCACGATCAGAGCAATCCCGACGTAGTTGACGGGCAGCACCGCCAGCCCGTAGAAGCCCAGGAGCAGCGCTATGACTCCCGCGATCCCCGCGACTCCCAAGCCTGGCGTGGCGATTTCGAAGATGATGCCGAGCATCCCCAGTGTGATGAGGATGTAGGCGATGTCCGGGTTGGCGATGGCGTGCAGGAACGAGGCCCCCCAGCCCATTTGGACCTCTTTCACGGGTGCTCCAGCAGTGTGCATCACCAGTCCCTTGGGCTGGGTGACGAAGCCGTCCATGGCCGTGAGCAGCGCGGGCAGGTCGGGCTCGACAAAATCCACGACATTCTGGGCGAGGGCTTGGTCGGCCGGCAGGGACACCGACTGGCGGACCGCCTCCTCGGCCCAGGCGGCGTTGCGGCCGTGGTTCTTCGCGAGCGCGACGACGTAGGCGGCGGCATCGTTGGTGACCTTTGCCTTCATGGTGTCGTCCATGGTGCCGCCCAAGGCTACCGGGGTGGCTGCTCCCAGGTTCGTCTGCGGGGCCATGGCCGCTACGTCGGATCCCATGAGGATGTAAACGCCCGCCGACGCGGCGCGGGCTCCCTCCGGGTACACGTACACGACCACCGGGATGGGCGAATCGAGTTCGCCCTGGATGATCTGCCGCATGGCGGTGTCGAGGCCGCCGGGCGTATCGATCTCTATCACCAGTGCCGCTGCTTTCGCGTCGGCGGCCTGTTTCATGGTCTCGGTGAGGTAGCCTGCCAGCGCGGGATCGATGATTCCGCTGACCCTCGTCATCCAGACGGGCGCCATCGCGGTCTGAGGAGCCGCACCGCTCTGAGGTGCCGCCGTGCTCTGAGGCGCGGGAGCCTGGATGGTCGACGTGGTCTGGGCGGATGCGCGGGTCGCGCCGGCGGCCTGGATGGCCACGATCCCCACTACGAGCAGCGCCACAACGGCCAGCATCGTCCACCCACTCGGCCGGGGCCGCCATCGGTTCATGGTGTGCCTTGCTCGGCTCCGGCTTCTCCCTGTACCCACGCCGCGGGACTGGGAGCAGGTTCCTTCGCAAAGACTCGCCGAACGGCCGTCTCCACCTGGTCTACCAGCGAGACGAGACCCCGGTTGTCCACCCGCATGAGGCAGAGATGCCCATTGTGGGTGACCTCCGCGAACCCGTTGGCCTCCAGGAGTTCTGTGGAAAAGAACCTGCAGTCGTCGGGCTCACCGGCCCCCTCAGGCCAGTGCGCGACGGCATACACCTCGTGCACCCCGTGGTTCCGCAACTCGTCGAGCGCTTTGCGGATGAGGCGCTTGGGCAGCCAGCGGGGAGCGCCTTCCTCGACACGAAGACAGAACAGCAGCGCGGAGAACGCGGGCAGGGGCGGGAAAGGGAGCTCGCGGAACCGGGCGAGTGACGACGAGGGGGCGAAGTGGACCGAGGCGGAGACGGTCACCTCTCCAGAGGCAGACGCGCCTCGCCGACCAGCGGATTCGTACACCAGCAGGCCGGCACAACCCCAGTCGCTCTCCAGTTCCGTGACCCATTCATGACGCTTGCCGGCGCCCACCGTTCCCTCATGGACGGCCTCGCCGCTGGTCTGCCACCAAGCGCACGTGCGGCAATCAACGGGGAGAAGTCCCTGCCGAAAAGCCCCCAGCGGCAGGTATTCGGGCATTGTCTAGCCCTCCTTGCAGAAGCCGGCCTCCGGCGGCGCGGCTATCTCGTCCACGAACAGCGTGACGCGACCGAGGTCGATGCTGAGGAGAGCAGCGCACCGTTCCCTTACGGCCTCTTCCACCTCTCGGGCCAGCTCAGGGATGAAGGCTCCCCAGGCCACCCGCACGTGGATGTCGAGGTCGACCATGCCGGGACCGCCGTCCCGGACTGCGATGCCGCCGGCGTGCATCTCGCGAACCCGGGAAGAGAGCCCTTTCCACGGGGAATGATGGAGACCCACGACTCCCTCGACCGAGCGTACGGCGTCGGCCACGTAGGTAGCCACCACGTTGTGGGAGAGAGACGGGTTCTCTTCGTCCTCGAACTCGCTCGGCGTCAGGGGCAGGTCACCAGACAGCCGTTCATCGTGCGATTGAGCCATCACGCCCCCGTTCTGGTGCTCTACGTCGATCGGATCCACATTGGTCGTCTCCGACCGAAGTTTATACCAATCGCCAGAGTGTCGCCTCCGGCCTGGTGAGCAGGCGGAACGGGAGGAAGCTCGTTCCCACTCCCCTGGACACCACCAGGCGGCCCTTGCCCCACTGGTGGATCCCCGCGAGGTGCTCGCCGCCTTGCCCGTTCACCACCGGCGTAAGCCCAAAACGTCCCGGAAGGCGCAGTTGGCCCCCATGGGTATGACCGGCGAAGGCCAGCGGGAACCTTGCCGCGAGCGGGGAGTCGGAGGGCGGTGGTTCGTGGACGAGTAGGACCGGGAAGGTGTCGGCGGATGCCGAGGCCGGTCCGGTCACGACCTCCCCGACAGATTCGAGAAGGCCGAATCCGGCGGTGAGATGATCGGCGCCGCAGATGACCAGGGTAGAGCCTTCGCGGCTCGGGAGAACGGCACACCGGTCGGAGAGCAATGCCGCCCCCGCCGTGCTCCACAGATCCCGGACGTCCCGAGCTTTGGCCAGCGGTCCTTTGCCCAGCCCATACTCGTGGTTACCGGCGACCGCGAACATCCCGAGAGGGGGGTGCAGTCGGGCGAGCAACTCCAGGCAGTGGGCGCTTCGGCGCCTGTCCCCCAGCATGTCTCCTGTGAGAAACACAAGGTCGGGCTGCAGGGGGGCGGCCCAGTTGACGACCTTTTCGAGGCTCAGGTCGTTGGTGGCAAAAAGCCCGGCGTGCACGTCCGAGAGATGCAGGACGGTGACTCCCGACCACGCGGGGGGGAGGCCGGGAACAGGCAGTTCGGCCCGCCGGCACCGGGGCCACTGGGCCTCGAAGGCCATGTAGGCGGCGGCGGCGGCGCCCACGGCCGCCGCCGCCGCCCCTGCGCGTAAGGTCCTGTTCCGCATGTGGCTCATCACCACCATGGTAGCGCGGTCCCCAAAGCTGGGTGGTATCGTGTGCCGTCATGACAGGCGAAGAACGGGCATGGCTCGAGTGCGCGGCCAGAATGGCCGCGGCCGGAAAAGAGGCGGCGCAGGGGCTGTTCGGCATGGCGTCCGGCAGGGTCGTGCTGGGCCGCGGCGCCGGCGGTGATCGCACCCTGGAACTGGACAGGGCTTGCGAGACGGCGATCCTGCGGGTCCTCAGCGAACAGGCGCCCTTCGCCCACTCTCTCGTCTCCGAAGAAGCGGGGGTGAGCGGCCCGGCGGAGGCCCCCTGGCGGGTGGTGGTCGATCCCCTGGACGGGAGTCTCAACGCCAAGAGGGGCCTGGAACCGTTCGCTGCTTCCATCGCCGTCGCCGATGGTGACACTCTCGGAGACGTGCGGATAGCCTACGTTGAGGACTACACGAGACCCCGGGTATTCAGTGCCGCGAGAGGTCAAGGGCTGGTACCATCGGTCGCCGGCTCTTCCGACGGTTGCCGCGGCGACAGCGACTTGGTGGAGATCGTGCTGTTCGAAGCTGGGCGGCCAGACCGCCATCATTTCCGCTTCCACGACCTCAGCGCCTTGGGGGCCGTCGGTTGCGGCCCGGACATGCGGATCCGGCAGATAGGGTCGCTGGCACTGTCGCTCTGCTACGTGGCTTCCGGGGTCGCGGACATGCTGGTCGCGGCTGTCCGCTCCCGAGCGGTGGATCTCGCAGCTGGGATCCTGATACTCAGGGAGGCAGGCGGAAGCGTGGTCACCCTGGCCGGGCAGGACATCCTGCAGCAGCCCCTCGACCTCGAAAAGCGCTCTCCCTTCATCGCCTGGCGCGCGGGGCTGGACGAGGAGGAGATCCTCTACCGGTCACGGCAACTGCGGCAAGATCTCATGGGGGACTGCTAGGTCACACCCAGTAGCCTGTCGCCGCCAGTAGCCTCTCAGGCAACGCCAAGTAGCCTGTCGGCCGCCTCCAGCGCGTAGCGTTGGACGTCGCAGTCGTCATCCTCAAAGCAGTTGCCCAGAGCGTTGAGCGAGGCCGGGCTGCCGATATGTTCCAAGGTGTCGATGACCGCCTTCTTGAGCTGGGGGTCCTCGGTGGCCCGGAACGTGGCCGCCAGCTCGGAGGGGCCGAGGAATGCGGTCATATCGGCCTGCTCTTGGGGCGGGAGGGCGAGCAGTTCTTCGGCGGTCTCGACCTTGATCGAGAGGCGGGACAGAGGATCGGCCGGCGTCTCGTCCCAGAAGAACTCCTCGGCGCTGGTGAGCGCCGAGCCGGCCGGCTCGGCGTCGCTGAGAGTCTCGCCCGAGGGTCTGATCTCGTGCCTGACCTCGATCTCCTCGTAGGAGGGGGCCGGCAGTTCCTGGAACTGTGCCTCCTCATCCGATTTCCACACGGAGCGGGGCTCCGCCCACACGGAGCGGGGCTCCGCCCAGTAGGATGCAAGCTCATCGAGCTCAGATTCGGGTGGCGCGTCGGCGGCTGCGTCGGCGACCACGGCTAGCACGGCCGCGGTCTCGAGCCCGGTCTCCATTGAAGGGTCGTCGACCGAAGGGTCGGCGCCGGTGCGAGTGGCAGTCCTCAGTGCGATGGCGGTGGCCAGACCGGCCGCAGCGCCATTGGAGGGTGCGTTGGCGGCAGCGTCCGCCTCGCCCGCGGCGGTCTCCTCCGTGAGGGACTGGGTCGTCGCTACCATCGGCGGATCCGCTTCGATAGCTGGCGCAGCGGCAGCCTGCTCGTCGAGGGCTCTGCGTTCGAGGTCGCCCGAATACTGGCGCAACTGGCTCAGCCTGGCCTTGGCTTCGCCGGATTTGGATTTTGGCAACTCAAAGGCCGCGACGGCAGCAACCAGCCGCTCCGGCCGGAACAGTTCCAGACGTTTCATGTCCTCCGGCGACAGGTCGCCCCAACCGCCCAGGATGTCGGATAGGGTGGCCGTGAGGGGGTCATTACTGCTGACGCCGGATACCGAAGTCTGCGTCCGCACCATGATCCGGGCATTGCGTCCCGATGCCACCCTTCGGAGGTCGGCGATCGGGGCGGGCGCTTGCTCAGCTTGCGGCTCGGCCTCCGGCTCAGCTTGTGCAGCCATGGCCGCGGCGGGCAGAACCGCCGGCGTGAATGCCGCAGGCAGCATCGTCAATTCGGAGGAAGGCGCGACTTCGGCCTCCGGTGCGGTCTCCGGTGCTACCACCGGCTGCGTCACGGCTGCCATTGCCTCCAGTTCGTACGCAGGCGCAGCCGTCACGTCGGCCGTCAGGCGTCACGTCGGCCGTCACGTCGGCCGTCACGTCGGCCGCAGTCGGCCGTCAGGTCCCGTCACGTCTTCCGTCGCCGTCGCCGTCGCTAACCCTGGGGTCTCCTCGTCGTCGAACGGCTCCCTTGTATCGCGGGCCGCTTCCAAGGCCACCCGTCTCCGCGACGACATCAGCAACAACAGGGCCAGCAAAAGGACGACCACAACGACGGCCGGCACGAAATAGCTTGTCCCGTATATCGATGGCCACTCTATAAGCGAGGACATCTCTGTTCACCTTCCTGGCGCTCCGCTGAGCCTGTTTCCAGATACAATGCCCCCGGAAGTCCCGGGTATATAGTCATTGTCGGCTCGGGTGGCCGAGTGGTTAAGACCCAATTGAAAGAGGCCCTGCCGCGAACATCATCGATACCCACTCGCACGTGCTTCCCTGGGTGGACCATGGCTCCCCGGATCTGGAGACGACGCTGCGCATGATCCGGGAAGCCGCGCTCAGGGGAACGGGCACCATCGTCTGTAGTCCGCACGTATACGAGCTGGACCCACGTCTCGTGGAGCGGGCGCGGGAAACGCACCGAGAGGTCGTCGCGGCACTCAAGGAGCAGGCCATCCCCGTTCGCCTGCTTTTGGGCTTCGAGGTGGATCTGACCGTCGCCGCGACGTGCGACCTCGACACCATCCGCAGTCTCTGCATCGGCGGAGGGGATGGTGAGGGAAGCTCGGACGCCGGTGAAGACTCAGGTCGCGCGGTGATCATCGAGATGCCGTACTCGGGATGGCCGCTCTTTCTCGAGCAGACCCTGTTCCGGCTGACTGCGGCGGGTTTCCTGCCCATCCTTGCTCATCCGGAGCGGAACGAGCGGGTGCAGCGCTCTCCCGATGCCCTGGCGGCGTGTCTGAACGCGGGAGCGGTGGCGCAGGGGACGGCCGGAAGCCTGAGCAGCATGTTTCGCAAGCAGAGCCTCAAGACGTTTCACGAGCTGCTCGCCCGGGGCTGGTTCAGCCTGCTGGCCTCGGATGCCCATTCGCAACCGGAGTACACGTGGAGCTTGGAGCCTCTCCTCAGCGAGCTTGGCAAACGCGTCTCGGCTGCCGATCGGGAGCTGATGACCGAGGTCAATCCTGCTCGGGTCCTGGAAGGCAAGAGCCCCATCCCCCTAGTGCCCAAGCGGCCGGGCGACGGCGGCCGGCGCCGGTTTCTCTAGTCCCCGGCCTCCACTCGCCCGTAGCTGTCCTCCAGCCGGACGATGTCGTCTTCGCCGAGGTAGTCCCCCGACTGCACCTCGATGATCTCGAGGTTCTCCGTCCCGGGATTCGATAGCCGGTGGGAGGCGCCCTGAGGGACGTATGTAGAAGCGTTCTCCTCGAGCCGGAAGGTGCGCCCATCGCAGGTCACCCCGGCCACTCCCCGCACCACCACCCAGTGCTCGGCTCGGTGCTGGTGATACTGCAGGCTCATGCTGGCTCCCGGGGCGACCATAAGGCGCTTGACCTGAAAGCGCGGCCCCTGGTCGATCGACTCGTACCATCCCCAGGGCCGGTAGACCCGGCGATGGACGAGGGTGATCTGCTCGTCGCGTGCGTGCAGTCTATCGACCAGCTTCTTGAGGTCGCCGGTCCGGTCTCTTTTCGCTACGAGCACCGCGTCGGCTGTTTCGATGATGGCCAGGTCTTCCACCCCCAGGGTGGCGACCAGGCGAGAGTCCGCCTGCACCAGCGTGTCCCGCGTCCCCTCGAGGACGACGTCGCCACGGGCGACATTGCCGGCCTCGTCCTTCGGCGACGCGGCCCAGACCGCGTCCCACGCCCCCAAGTCCGACCAGCCCGCTTCGAGCGGCACCACCACACCGGCGGGCGTGGTCCCCTGCCGGTTCGCCCCGGCCGGGTCGCGGCCCAACTGCTCCATGACCGCGTAGTCGATGGATTCTGAGGGGCAGGTCGAAAAGGCCGCCTTCCCCAGCCGGACGAAGATCCCGTCGAGCCGAGCCTCGGCGACCGCCGCGCGACAGGCCGCGGCGATGTCGGGCCGGCGCTGTTCGATGGCGGCCAGCCAGACCGAGCGCCTGATCATGAACATGCCGCTGTTCCACAAATAGCCACCGTCTGACAGATAGCTCTTCGCCGTCTGCGAATCGGGCTTCTCGGCGAAAGCCGCGAGGGCCCGCGCGGTCCTGGCCCCGAGGACGCCATCTCCGGTCCGGATGTATCCGTAGCCGGTCTCGGGAGCGAGCGGCGTGATCCCGAACGCGACGATGGCGCCGGCCATCGCCTGCTCGGCCCCCTCGGCCAGCACTTGGTGGAAGGCCGCTAGATCGGCGATGAGATGGTCCGAAGGCATCACCAGCAGTATTGGATCCGAGCCCTCCTCGGCGAGGAGGGCGGCGACCGTCAGGGCCGGAGCAGTGTTCCTCCCCACGGGCTCGAGCACGATGCGGGGTTCGGAAATACCCACCTGGGCCAACTGATCGGCGACCACGAAACGGTAGTCCTCGTTGGTGACCAGGAGCGGCCGGGCGGCCAGGCGGGTGTGAGCGAATCCCTGCAGCCGAAGCGCGGTCTGCTGCAGCATGGTCTGGGTGCCGGCGAGCACGAGGAGTTGCTTAGGGTAGCTCTGCCGCGAAGCGGGCCACAACCTGGTGCCGGATCCCCCGGCGAGGATGACAGGCTGGATGATGGGATCGTCCCTATGCACGGTCGGACTCCTTGTACCTGGTGAGGCGGCCACGCGGCAGCGCCTACTATATCGACAATAGCGCCAAGCCACGGATCGTGGTGACGTGCCCCGAAAGGCGGGGGTGGCGCCGGCTTGTGCTATCGTCGTTTCATGGGTGGCGAACTCTTTCTCGATTACCTTCTCAGGGCGACCCCGGACATCGACCGGCAACTCCACCACTACTTGGACGTGGTGTCGCGGAACAGCCCTCTCCGCCGCTATCTCTACGACATCCTCGACGAGTTCATTGCTCGGGGAGGAAAGCGGGCCCGTCCCGCCATGGCTATGCTTGCCTGCGAAGCGGTGGGCGGCGAACCGCAGAAGGCGCTTTCGGCCGGCTGCGCCATCGAGTTCTTCCACGCCGCCGCGCTCATTCACGACGACATCATGGACGCGAGCATCCTGCGCCGCGGACAGAAGTGTGCGCATATCGCCTATGGCGAGCCGCTCGCCATCAACGCCGGGGACTACGCGCTCGGGCTGGTCTGCACCATCGTGGTGCGCGACCCGTTCCTGGACGACTCCACCAAGCTGGCGGTACTGGACGTCATCGGGGAGATGAGCGCCCGTACGGTCGAGGGACAGGCGCTCGACGTCGGCTGGGTGCGCGACCACGTCTACGACCTAACGCCCGCCGACTACCTCGACATGGCTCTGGGCAAGACCGGCTATTACAGCGGTATAGCTCCTCTCAAGGCCGGAGCGCTCATCGGCGGCGGCACCGCCAGAGAGATAGAAGCGCTGCAAGAATTCGGAAGCGATTCCTCCATCGCGTTTCAGATCCAGGACGATCTCCTGAACATCCTGGGCGACGTGGATACCATGGGTAAGGACTATCTCACCGACGTCCTGGAGAGCAAGCGCACCCTCATGGTGATCCATTGCTTGTCGGCGGCCGAGCCGGCCGACCACGACCGTCTTGTCGGACTGCTGCAGGCAGGGCACGGCAAGACTCTGGAGCAGGCGGCCGAAGTCGTGGACCTGCTGAACAAGTACGACTCTCTGGGCTACGCCCGAAGGATGGCGCACCAGTTGATCCTCAAGGCGCGGCTATGCCTCGATAGGATCCCGGATACCCCCGCGCGCGACATCCTTGCCTCCATGGCCGACTTCTTCCTCGAAAGGGAGAAGTGATGGAAGAACCCACCCGGCAGGCTCTCCGTGCCTTGCCCGCGGTGGAGGAGTTGTTGAGCCACCCGGACGCCGCTCGCCTGCTTGAGAAGTACCCGCGAACGCAGGTGGTGGAGGCCGTGCGGCAGGTGTTGGAGACAGCCCGTCGGCAGATCCTAGAGTACGCCGGGGGAATCACGGGCGCCTCAGGCGTCACGGGTGACGCGGCACCGCCGGCCGGTGTGTCTGCCCCCGAAGACGTTCTGGCCGGCGCGGCCTCGGTGCTCGCGGAGTGGGCGCTGCCCGGGCTCCGCCCGGTCCTGAACCTCACCGGGGTGGTGATTCACACCAACCTGGGTCGGGCGCCGCTCTCCGAGGCCGCCGTGGAGCAGGTGGTGCAGGTCGCCCGTTCCTACAGCAACCTGGAATACGACCTGACGGCCGGGGCCCGAGGCACGCGCGAGAGCTACGTGGACGACCTTCTGACCCGGCTCACCGGGGCCGAGGCCGGGTTCGCTGTCAACAACAACGCCGGGGCGGTGCTCCTTCTCCTGATGGCACTCGCTTCCGGCCGCGAAGTGCTCGTTTCGCGCGGACAACTGGTCGAGATCGGCGGGTCGTTCCGCCTGCCCGACATCATGCGTGCCGGCGGCGTCCGCCTCGTCGAGGTGGGGACCACCAACCGCACCCGCGTGGAGGACTACGAGGCGGCCATCACCGCGGACACAGGTCTGATCCTGCGAGTGCACACGTCGAACTACCGAGTGATGGGCTTCACCCAGGAGGCCGACCTCGGCGAGCTGGTGGGATTGGGCCGGCGTCGAAGCATACCCGTGGTGGACGACCTGGGCAGCGGGGCTCTGCACGACATGGACGCCTTCCGGGGCGAACCCACCGTCGCGGCCTCGCTTCGCGCTGGGGTCGACGCGGTCTGCTTCAGTGGGGACAAACTGCTCGGCGGTCCGCAGGCCGGCATCCTTGTCGGGCGGCGGGAGGTCATCGAGCGCTTGCGTAAGCATCCTGTCGCCCGGGCGCTGCGCCTCGACAAGATGACCCTGGCGGCCCTCGAGGCGACCCTGCGGGCCTATCAGGACCCCGAGCGGGCGCGCCGCGACATCCCGGTCCTCCGGTCGCTCACGCGCACGCCGGCGGAGACGGCCGTCCTGGCCGGCCGGCTCCTGGCAGCGATGGAACGCCGTGGCCTCGAAGGCTTCATCCTCGAGGTGGAGGAATCGAGCGCGCGGGCGGGTGGCGGTTCCATGCCGCTGGCCGAGGTGCCATCGCACGCCGTGCGCATCCGCTTGCCGGAGCCGCCTGTGGCCGCGCTCGAGAACGCGCTCCGGTGCGCGCCTGTACCCGTAGTAGCTCGGGTGTCTCAGGACAGCTTGTATCTAGACGTGCTGGCCTTGGACGAGCGTGACGTCGACGCGGTGGCCGACAGCGTGGCCTGGGCCGTCGACCGGGTCGCGCGGTCCGGCGACAGGGCGCAGCCGTCTCCCGACGCCGGGCGCTCCGCGTAGGTTCGTGGCCGGGTCGCTCCGCCCCCTCACGCTCGGCACCGCCGGTCATATCGATCACGGCAAGACCACCTTGGTCAAAGCCCTCACCGGCCGTGACACCGACCGGCTCAAGGAGGAGAAGGAGCGGGGCATCAGCATCGAGCTGGGCTTCGCCGAACTGGCGCTTCCCAGTGGCCGGCGACTGAGCGTCGTCGATGTCCCTGGTCACGAGCGCTTCGTCAAGACCATGGTGGCTGGCGCCACCGGCATCGACCTATTCCTTTTGGTCGTGGCCGCCGATGACGGCGTGATGCCCCAGACGCGTGAGCACCTCCGCATCATCGAGCTTCTCGGTATCCCGACCGGGCTGGTCGCCCTCACCAAGGTCGATATGGTCGACCGGGATCTCGCCGAGTTGGCCCGCGCCGACGTGGAGGAGTTCCTCGACTCCACCCGTTACGCCGGCGCTCCGATCGTGATGGTCAGCGGAGTGACGGGCGAAGGTCTACCCGAGTTGCTGGCGGAGCTCGACCGTTTGGGCGGCGAAGTCCCGGTCCGGCAGTCGTATCCGGCCACCCGCATGCCGGTCGACCGCGTCTTCTCCCTGCGGGGCATCGGGACGGTGGTCACCGGCACCCTATGGTCGGGCACGCTGACCGCGGAAGATGCCATCGCAATACTGCCGTCTCACGGAGGCCGAGGTTTCTCGGGACTCCGCGAAGTCCGAGTGCGGAGCGTTCAGGTGCACGACCATGAGGTTGACGCGGCCACCGGAGGGCAACGGGTGGCCCTCAACTTGACCGGAGTGGCCCGGCATGAGGTCGACCGGGGGCAGTGGGTGGTCAAGGACCCGGCCCTCGAACCCACCTATCTCGCCGATGCCCGACTCAGCCTCCTCGGCGACGCGCCCGGTCCCGTCCCCCGGGTGTTCCGGGCCCGCGTGGATCACGGTACCGCCGAAAGGTTGGTCAAGGTGGTGCTCGCCGACCGGGACACACTGGCCCCAGGCGAGAGCTGCTACGCGCAGTTCCGCTTCGAGGAGCAGGTGCTGGTCTATCCGGGAGACCAGTTCATCGTCCGCTCCCTGACGCCCGTGACCACCATCGGCGGGGGGCAGGTCTTGGACCCGGCGGCGCACAAGCACGGCACGGGGCCTCGGTGGCACGAGCGCCTGACCCTTCTGGAGCAGGGAGAGCCGGACGCGATAGCGGCTCTTCTGCTGGAAGAAGCATTCCCGTCTTTCCTGGTCCGCAAGAGACTTGAAGCGAGTCCTTACCTGTGGCGGTTTGGGCACGTGGAGATCGGGGCGGCCATCGCCGGCCTGCTGGCCGACGGCCGCGCGGTACCGGCGGGAGTGGTCTCCGGCCCCGGGGCCCGCCTCTTTCACGGGGCCTCATTCCGCGACCTCATCGACAGGACGCTTGACGCGGCGGGCCGGCGCGCCGGGACCGACGCCTTGAACCCCTATCTGACTGTCGGGGAGTTGCGGCGCGAGTTGGCCCGCGGCAGGGAATGGCCCGCCCTCGACTCCGCCCTTGAGTATCTACTGGTCGCCGGCGAGATAACGCGCGGCGAGCACGGCTACCGGGTGGCAGGAGCCGCGGGCGCGGACGAGCCCGAGGACGAGGTGACCGCTCGGTTGCTGGCGCAGTTCGCTGGTGCCGTCGCGGGCGCCGCCGAGCAGCCTCCCCAGAGCGCTCTTGCTGAGACGCCGACCGTGGGTGCGGCCGCCGAGGCGGCGGGGATCGCCGCCGCCGACGCGCAGAAACTGGTGGACGCCCTGGTGCGCCGGGGAAGACTGGTGAGGGTCGGGGAGGACCTCTACTACCCTCCGGACCGGCTGGAGGCCCTGATGGCCCGGCTGGCCGCGGCCATGGAAGCGGCCGGGCAACTCACCCTCGCCGAGGCCCGCGACCTGCTCGGCACCTCCCGGCGCTTCGCGCAGGCCCTTCTAGAGCACATGGACTCCGAAGGCATGACCCTGCGGGTGGGAGACGCGCGGCGCCTGCGGCGCCGGCGGCGCTAGCCACCGCCCAGACGAGCCTCCGTTCGCGGTGGAGAGGACCATGCGTGGCTGCCGCTCGCGGACGGCGCCACCCGTATGGCCCCGCCTCAGCGACCGCGACCAATATGCAGCAGGGCGAGGAGACGGTCGGGCGGCTCGTTGCGGTTCACAAACCCGTCGCACCCGGCGAGCCGGGAGGACTCTTCCGCCTCGGGCCCGACGCTCATGGCGATGACCCGGGAATCTCGGCAAGTGCGCGCGATTGCTTCGACCAACGCTGCCGAATGCGCCTGCGTGGCCGGGCGGTGGTGGCTCCACGGGCGTCCCTCCGGAAGCTCCCAGTCGAGAAGGATCACATTCACGGGGCCCTGCGCCAGCACCGAAAGGAGCTGGCTTCCATCGCCCGCTTCGACGATGTCGCGTTCGCCAAGCTCCTCGAGGAGAAGGCGAAGGGCCGCCCTGATCTCCGCATTGTCGTCTGCAAGAAGTATCCGCATGTAGACACTGTGCCTCCGACCGGTCAGCCGGACCAGCGGCAAATGGACGGTTGTGCACCTAGCCGGCTGGCTAGTCGCGCGACTCCCGGTCTGTGTTCTCGGGAGACCACGTGGCGATGACGGTGGTCCCCTGGCCGGGCGCGGAACTGATGGTCAAGCTCGCGTTGATCGCCTCAGCCCGCTCTCCCATGATGCCTAGGCCAAGTTGGCCGGTCCCCGCCGTGGCTGGATCGAAACCATTCCCGTCGTCTCTTATCTCCAGTCGGAGCCCCCCTTCGGGCTCATCCAGTGACGACAATGACACCGTCGCCCCCGTGGCGCCCGAGTGCTTGGCGACGTTGTTCAGAGCCTCCTGAGCGACCCGGTATAGGGCCACGCGAACGTCGGTCGGCAGAGTGCCGGTGTCCTCGGTCCTCACCTCAACCGGGATGCGGGCCCGGCCGGTCACCGCCTCGCCCAACTGCTTGAGCAAGTCGCTCAGGTTCGCCTCAGCCAGCGCCGCCGGACGCAGTTCCAGCAGGAGGGTGCGCATCTCGGCCAACGCTCCTCGGGTCAGCTGGCGCAGCTCGTCCAGCCGTTGCGCTCCCTGGACCGAATCTCTCGCGTAGATCCGGGGCAACACCTCGGCGATAAGGCTCACGGAGAAGAGGGTCTGACTCACGGCGTCATGCAGGTCGCGGGCCAGGCGGTTCCTTTCCGCTGCGGCGGCAGACTCTTCCGCGTGTTCGTAGAGACGAGCGTTGTCGACGGCCATTCCGATCTGATTGCCGAGGGCCGCGAGCGAGGACAGTTGTTCGGGGGAAGAATCCGGTTCCCGGCGGGTGAGAAGCATCAGAGCTCCAAATACCGTCCCCTTTGCGTTCACCGGGATCTGGATCACAGAGCGCCAGCCGGCCGGCTCCAGACAGACCCCGGAGTTCCTCAGAAATGGAGCCCATCGGCAGGGGAGCCGGCTGCCCCTCCAGCGCTGTCAGCCTCTGCGCTAGGTACTCAGGGGAACGGGTGCGGATGCTGGTTAGCACGTCGGCAGGCAGGTTTCGCGAAGCGATCAGACGGACCTCACCGCCCTGCTCCTCTCTCTCGGGGAGCATGAAGGCCACTCCCGCCTCGAAGCCCAGGTCGGCCATTATCTCGCCGAGGGCATCATCGAGGATCCGCTCCAGGTCGAGGGACTGGCTGACGACCGCGGCGACAGCGTTGAGCGTGGCGAGCTCCTGGGTCCGGGCGGCCACCCGCTTGTCCAGCTCAGCGTACGAGTCACGCAGTTGCGCCGACATGGAGTTGAACTGCTCAGCGAGCTCCTGTAGCTCATCGTGCGTGCTGATGCTCACTGAATGATCGAAGTCGCCTGCCGCCACCTTTCGGGCAGCCCCGGTGAGCGCCTGAACCGGGCGCGTCACCCGGCGGACGCCGAACCACACCACTCAGCGAGGGGACCAGCAGGCCTAGTACGAGAAGCGCGATGAGGAAGGTGCGGTATCCCTGGAAGGGTCGAATGAGGGTTGACCAATCCTCCACTGCGATCAGGCCCCAGTTTGTTCCGGGGACGGGAGCAAAGGCGGCAACGATGTCTCTCTGGTTAAGATCGCGAGTGCGCTGAGCGCCCGTCTGGCCTGACACCACGGCCTGGACGACCTTCTCAGACATCAAGTCCATGCCTACCAGAGCCGCATCTGGGTGTTGGATCACCCGGCCGCTCCCATCGACGACGTATACGTCGCCGCCCACGCCCACGCGGAGCTTGGCGATATCACCATAGAGCGCACTCACCGAAGTCGCTCCTACGCCGAACATGCCCGCCAGGACGCCATTGAACTCTCCCCCGGGTCCGGTGATAGGCACAGCGACAGTCACCACGCGCGCGCCCTCTATTCCGTCCGGGCTGATGTCCGAGTAGACGGGTCGCGACGAGCGCAAGAGCTGGGCGAAGTAGGGGCGGGACGACCAATCCTCGCCGTAATCGCTCTGTCGACCGGGCCAAGCGGCGACGAGCGCGCCGTGTGAATCGAGGACTATCGTCCCCGCGTCGAAGATGGAGAGCTTGTTCGAAGCGACTCTCAGCGCCGCCTCCTGCTGCCGCGGTGAGCCTGACACGACGCTCGCTTGCCGAGTCAGGGTCCCCAGATCGAGGGCGAACTGGTTGATCTCGGCGGCCAGGTTCGCGGCCGACAAGCGGGCGAGTTCCTGGTTGCGCTGTATGGCCTGCTGCTCTGTCACGCGGCCATACGCATACACCGCGACCAACGCCACGGCAAACAGGATGACCGCGGTCGGCACAAAAGACCAGGCGAGAATCCTTCTTCGCAGACGGCTGCGCGTGAATAGAGCTTTCATGTGGCGGCGTGGACGGGGGCCTTAGGCCCCGGCGTCTGTCTGAGCCGCTTCAATCTGCCGGCTAACGTCGTGCAGGCTGTCGACCGGAGCTTGACCGAGGGTGAAGATCTTCGTGAAGGCGTCGCCGAGCAGGTGAGTAGCTTCGTCCATGTTGCTGGGGAAGACCTCCTGGACGACCGAGTAGCCTTCGCGGTGTGCGGCAGCGAACACGTCGAGGTCGATGCCCTTGGCTTTCTCAGGGTACTGCTCCATCACGAAGCGCTGCCAGTCTGGGACGAGCGAGAGTCGAGCAGGCTGCAACAGGTTCGCTTTGGCCATGGCCAGCCCATACTCCTTGCTCACGAGGAACTTCACCAGCTCCCAGGACTCCTGCGGATGCCGTGTGCCGGAGTAGATGCCGAAGCCGTCGGTCGTGCTTAGCGTCACCCTCTTCGCCGGCCCCGACGGTATCGGCGCGACCCCGATACGAAAGTCGGCGTTTTCCAGGATGTTCTTGAGCCCCCAGGAGCCGTCCTCGACCATGGCCAGCTTGCTCCCGTAGAAAGCTGCCTGGGTCCCGACATTGTTCACATCCGTGAACGTGGCCATCACCTTGTCGTCCCACATGCGGGCGCGAACCCACTCGAGGGCCGCCAGTGCCTCAGGGCTATCGATGAGGCATTTGGACGGATCGCTGGGATCCACGATGTGGCCTCCCCATGCGTTGATGTGGACCTGAAGTCGGTCCCAACCGATGTCGATCATGCTGCCCCAGAGGTCGGTCGTTCCGTCACGGTTGGTGTCCTGGGTCAGCCTCTTCATAGCCGCGAGATAGTCGTCGTGGGTCCAGGAGGCGTCTGGATAGGCGACCCCATACTCGTCGAAGATGTCCTTGTTGTAGTAGAGGACGAGGGTGCCCTGGTACTTCGGCACGCCAAACTGGCGCCCACTCGCGTCGAAGAAGGCCTCGTACTGGGCGGGGTCCCAATCGGCGACGATGGTTGGGTCCAGGTCGGTTTCCACGTACCTGCGCAGATCGAGTACGTAGCCCTTCTGATTCCACACGGGAAAGAACTCACAGCAGCCCTGGAAGACGTCGGCGGCGTTGCCCGCCTGCATGTCGAGCGGCATCTGGTCGGCAAGATTCTCGGGGTCAGGGGTGTAGAAAACGCTGAGGTTCGCATGCTGCGCCTGGAAGATCGTCAGCTCTCTCTGCGCCATGGGAGGGAACCACTCGGTCCTCCAGTCCTGGTACGCGAGTTGAACCCTCTGCTCCGTTGAGGATGACTTGGAGGGGTCGCCGCTTCCGCACCCGGCGACGACGAGGCCGGTCATCAGGAGCAAGGCGAGCAAGGCCAGCAAGACTGCGCCGAACAAGCCGGGCCGGCGGGCGGGCCGGCGCGTCCTGCGCCCTCGAGGTCGGCCCCGCCTCATTTGACCAAGCCGCCGTGGATGGCCATCGAGACGGCTTCGGTGCGGCTGGCGGCACCCAGTTTCATGAGGATGTTGCTCACGTGGAATTTCACCGTCGACCGGCTGACGAAGAGCTTCTTGGCGATCTCGGGATTGCTCAGACCGTCCACCATCAACCGGAGTATCTCGAGCTCGCGCTCGGTGAGGCCCGGCCCTGGCTCGTCAGGGTGAGTGGCGGCCCTGATGAGCACCTCCGCCGCCTCGGGCGCGAGAGTGGGGCGCCCGGCATATGCGGCGCGGATGGCGTTGGCCAACTCGTCGGCCGTGACGTTCTTCAGGAGATAACCGATGGCTCCCGCCTTGAGCGCCCCCTGCACGAGCTCTTCTTCTTTGTAGCTGGTGAGCGCGATGACCTGCACGTGCGGACAGGCCTCGCGGATGAGCCGGGTAGCCTCCGAGCCGTCCACCTCGGGCATGACCAGATCCATCAGCACCACGTCGGGCCGGAACTCGGGGCACTTGCGCACAGCCTCGAGTCCGCCGCCCGCATCGCCCACGAACTCCAAATCGTCGTACGCCATCAAGAACGCCGACAGGCCGCTACGCACCACCGCGTGGTCGTCGACGATCATCACACGCACCGGTTCTTGCTCCATGCCGCTCCTCCCCCTTGGCCGCCCGGCCGCGGCTCCCGCGCCGGGAACGTAGCGACTACTAGGGTACCCCGCGCAGGCCCGTTTCGTTAAGCCCTTCGCGTGCGTTCTGCGCGGAAACCCCCTCCATCTGACCAGGTATAAGACCGGTCAGCAAGACGTCGCAAGACTCTACTGCCGCCTGATTCGCCCGGCCTCACCGGGGACGAACATGTACACAGCAGATAACGCAAGACCGGAGGCGGAGCGATGAGGATCTTCAGGAACGTGTTTCGCAGGAAGATGAGGGCCTTCTTGACCATCTTCGGCATCACCATCGGGGTGTTCGCCCTGGTCGTTATGGGCAGCATGGCCGAGAAGATCAACCTGATGGTGTCCGGCGGAACCCGCTACTACAGCGACAAAGTCGTCATCACCGACGCCTCCACCCCCACCGGCGCCTACAGCACCACGCCTATCGCGGTCAACCGCATCCAGGAGATCGAGGGCGTTCCTGGTGTGGCTCGGGCCAGCGCCAGTATCTACATCTTGCTGGATAACGAAAGCAGCATGTCCATGAACGGCATCGTCGGCAGCGACATGCGGAACCAGGGCTATGAGACTTTCGAGCTCCGGATGGCCGAAGGCCGCGACCTGACCGCTGCCGATCGCGGCAAGGCTGTCGTGGGGTGCGACATCGCAAAAGCACTGGGCGCGAAGGTCGGAGGGACGGTCGACCTGAGGGGCAAGTCCTTCGAGGTGGTCGGCATCTACGACAAGACCCTCACCGCCCCCGACAACACAGTGGTCGTAAGCCTCCGCGACGTGCAGCAACTCCTATTCGCCGACCTGCCCGCCATAGTGCAGCAGCAGGTGAACCCCGATGAACTAGCCACCTCGATCACGGCCTATCCGGATCCGGGTGTCGATCCCGATCAGCTCGCCTCGACCATCGAGGGGACGGTCGCGGGCGTGAGCGCGTCGGGTCCGCAGGCCTTCATCGATCAGTTCAAGAGCATGACCAAGATCTTCAACGGCATCATCTTCGGCGTGGCGCTCATCTCCCTGCTGGTAGGCGGCCTGTCGGTGGTCAACACCATGACCATGTCGGTGCTCGAGCGGACCCGCGAGATCGGCATCCGCAAGGCCATCGGCGCCTCCGGTCGGCAGATCGTCGGCCAGTTCCTTACCGAATCGGCGTTGATCGGCTTCCTGGGCGGGGCCACGGGCCTGCTGCTCGGCTGGATCGCCGCGACCGTGGTGAACGCCCTGATGGGACAAAGCGGAACGGTGCTCTTCCTGGTGACCCCCCGCCTGGCCATCGGCGCCGTCGCCTTCGCAGTGATCCTCGGCGTGGCCAGCGGCTTCTACCCGTCCTTCCACGCGGCGCGGCTCAGGCCGGTCCTCGCCCTGCGGTACGAGTGAACAATGACGACCAAGACCACAGAAGGGATGAAGACGATGAAGACCATCGTAAGCGTGAAGGGCCTCGAGAAGCGCTACCAACTGGGCAAAGAGAACTACGTCGACGCGCTGCGCGGCGCCTCCGTGAACGTGGGAGCCGGCGAGATGGTGGCCATCATGGGACCGTCGGGATGCGGCAAATCTACCATGCTTCACATGATGGGCTGCTTGGACGAGCCGGATTCCGGCGAGGTGTGGTTGAACGGCCGCCGGGTGGACGACCTGAGTACTCGGGCGACCACCAAGCTGCTTCGCGAGGAGATCGGCTTCATCTTTCAGGGCTTCAACTTGGTGCCCTCCATGACCGCTCTCGACAACGTAGCTCTGGCTTCGCAGTACGCGGGCAAGTCGCGGCGCGAGGCGCAGAAGCTGGCCCTCGAGGCCCTCGAAGCCGTGGGCCTGGCCGACCGGGCCGGCCACCGGCCGTCGGAGCTATCCGGCGGGCAGCAGCAGCGTGTGGCGATCGCCCGGGCGCTGGTCAACCGGCCGGCGGTGATCATGGGCGACGAGCCGACAGGCAACCTGGACAGCACCAGCTCGACCGAAGTCATCGACATGATGCGCGAGATCAACCTGCTCACCGGCACCACGTTCATCCTGGTCACCCACGACCCCGATGTGGCCGAGGCCTGCGACCGGGTGATCCACATGCGTGACGGATTGGTGACCGACGAGACCGCCTGCTGCGCGGCGCTCGCCGAGGCGCCCGAGGATGGCGACCGCGAGTTCGCGGCAGTGGCCTAGACAGAAACGCCCGGCGAATGTCGACCAGCCGCGGCGAACCGACCAAGAACGACAGACACTCAGAGGGGACGTCATGAACAGTTTCGACCATTCGATAGGGGGCTTCTGCCGGAGCCTGGCGCGCATCAGCAGCCGCGACCCCGGCCTGGCCTTCCACTTTGGCCGCACCGCGCTCCGGCAGCGGGAAGCGGTGGCCCGGCGCCGCCGTTCGGCGAAGACCGGAGTCCAGGTGCCTCCCCTCATGATCCTGAGCATCACCCGCCGCTGCAATCTGCGCTGCGCCGGCTGCTTCGTCCAGGCTCAGGGGCGTCCGGAGGGCGACGAACTGAGCATGGCCGAGATCCGGACCCTGCTCGCCGACGCCCGCGATCTTGGTGTCTCTATGGTCGCCCTGGCCGGAGGGGAGCCGCTCACCAGGCCCGAGATCCTCGATGTGGCCGCCGAATTCCCCGAGCTGCTCTTTCCTCTCGTGACCAACGGATCGCTGCTGGACGATGCCGTGCTCGACAAGGTGCAGGCGCTGCGCAACGTGATCCCAGTGATCAGCCTGGAGGGCCTAGAACACGAGACCGACGGACGGCGGGGCGGCGGGGTCTACGAAAGGGCTCTCGACGCCATGGACCGGATGCGGGAACGCCGCATGTTCTTCGGTGCCTCGATCATGATCACCCGGCCCAACTTCGGTCTGGTGACCAGCCGCCGCTTCGTGAGTGAACTGGTGGACCGCGGCGCGCGTCTCTTCTTCTACGTGGACTACGTTCCCATTAAAGTCGGGACGGAGCATCTCATCCCCAGCCAGACTCAGCGGGGTCTGGAGTCGTTCACCATGATGTTGCTTCGCAGCGAATTCCGGGCTCTGTTCGTGGCCTCGGCCGCGAGCGAAGCGGCGTTCGGGGGCTGCGTGGCCGCGGGCGAAGGTTTCGTGCATGTGAGCGCCGAGGGGGATCTGGAACCATGTCCGTTCTCTCCTTTTTCCGACACCAACCTCCGTCAGGTGCCGCTCCGCGTGGGGCTGCAATCGCGGCTCCTGCGCAACATCAGGGAGAGCGGCGAGCACCTGAGCGAGGCCGGAGGCGGATGCGCCTTGTGGACCAAGCGCGATTGGGTTCGGTCGATGATGGCTCCGGCCGGTGACGAGCCCCCAGCGGGAGATCTTCCGCGGCCCGACGGGGACCTCCGTAGGGCCGCCTAGCCGCCGCCCGCGCCTGGATCGCGCCCGGACCGTCCGATGACTTGAATAGTAACTTGAATAGTAAGGAGTGACAAACATGCCTCGCCTAGTTGAGAAACCCTGGTTCGGCCCTCGCAAGCTGCCCGGCTGGGGTTGGTCTCCGGCCAGCTGGCAAGGATGGGTGGTGATTGCCGTCTTCGTCGCAGCCGTCGCCGCGTGCGCCATGCTTCTTCCGAGCGCAGCGGCGAAGGTGATCGCCGAAATACTACTGATCGCGCTCCTGGTCGCGGTCTGCGCGCTCACCGGGACCCGGCCGAGCGGCAGGCTCTAGCTCACGCACGCGGCAGGTCCCGGAGGACTGGCGATGGGCATCCCTCTGCCCGGATCGCGGCCACGCTCCCAAACCCGGGGGGCTCACCTGTCGACAATGGACGTCGAGAGGCTGGTGAGATATGAACCCAGGGGAGAAAGCGGCCATGACCGTCCTCACAATAGAAAAGACGTTTGAAGAGCGGCTCGAGGTGCTTGAGGCCGCGCTTCAGTTCGCGGACTCCGCACCGGCCAAGACCGACCCGCTCACGACCAACAGGGTTTGCATGGTGGTCTTCAGCGGCGATTTGGACAAGCTGCTGGCCGCCCTCACCATGGCTACCGGAGCGGCGGCGATGGGAACCGACGTCTGCCTGTTCTTCACCTTCTGGGCGACACCGATCCTGTGCCGTGCGAAGGGGAGCGGTGCCAAACGGCCCATGATGGACCGGGCTCTCGGCCGCATGCTTCCGCGGGGGACGGAGGGGCTCAAACTCTCGCGGATGAACATGGGGGGGATGGGCACCGCCATGATCAAGAGGCGGATGCGTGACAAGCAGTTCGCAAGTTGCGAGGAACTGTTGGAGATGGCAAAGGAATCCGGGGTGCAGATAAGAGTCTGCGACATGAGCATGGACCTTATGGGCATTACCAGAGACGAGTTGATCGACTATCCGGGCCTGGAACAGTGCGGCGTGGCCACCTTCATGGAAACCGCGCTCCATAGTTGCGTCACACTTTTCATCTGAGCCCCAAGGCTGATGAGAGGATCACATGGATAGAACGCTAGATGCGACCGGTCTCAAGTGTCCCAAGCCGCTCTTTGAGGTGAGCAGGGCGCTCAAGGAGTTGGAGAGCGGCGGCGTGCTCGAAGTCACAGCCGACGATCCGGCCTTCAAGCTCGACATCGAGGCTTGGTGCCGGCGTACTGGCAACGACCTGATGGAATTGCGACGCGACGAGGCGACGTTCACCGCTCTTGTGCGGCGTGTCGACTGACCAGGGGAGGCGCAGTGTCAGACAACAAGCTGATGATCATTCTCACCACGGGCCCCGAGGATCGGGGCAATCGGGCGACCCTTGCTTTTGCCATGGGGGTCTCTTCGCTGGTCTCCGGCGTCGACACAACCGTCTTCATGACCATGGGGGGCACGTTCTGGTCCCGGCAGAGCGCCTGCCACAAGGTGCACATTGACGGCTTTGATCCTCTGGCCGAGCACATAGAGCAGTTCAGTGCGTTGGGCGGCAAGGTGCTCATATGCAGCCCTTGCCACGAGTTCTATTGCTCTGCGGCCAAGGACGCCCAGCTTCTTCCCGGTGCGGAGTTGGCCGGCCTCACTCACGTGGTGGATCAGGTCCTAAGCGCCTCTGTGGTGACGCTCTAGCATTCCGGCATGAACGAACCGATCTCTTCGGGGTTCGAGCGCCTCCGTCGTACGATTGGGCAGAACCTGTCCGCGGAGCTTGTCAACGAACTGGCCGCCCTCGAGAGGTCGGTTAGGGAGGCGTTGTCCGACCTCCAACGCCAGGCCTGCGCGGTCGCCGATGCTAACGCCCAAGCCGTGGAGATCACGGAGAAGTTGAGCGTACTGACCGAGCAACTCAGAGTCCAGAACCACGAACTGAGGCAGCAGAACCTTGCCATCGAAGAGGCGAGGGGCGAACTGGAACGGCAGTCGCGCGCCATTGCCGAGGCGACCGTAGACGCCGTTCTTGCGGCCGAGGCATCACAGGAACGGGTTACTCAACTGGAGCAGAAACGTACTGAGCTGGAGAGCGTGCGGCTCGAGTTGGAACGAAAGACCACCGACCTGGAGGAGGAGGCAGCAGCCTTGGCCGTCGCCAACGCTGATGCCGTAGTGCTGGTGCTCGAAAGTGAGAGTTCGCTGGAGCAGATGGCCAACACTGCCCAGCGTGCGGAGGAGGCGCGGGACGCCCTGCAGGAGAGAGTGTTCGTGGATGAGCTCACTGGGCTCTTCAACCACCGCTATTTCCGCGAACAAGCCAGGTTCGAATACGCTCGCGCGCGCCGCTACGGGCGGACATTGTCCTTGATCTTCGTGGACCTGGACTTCTTCAAGAAGGTAAACGACACCTACGGCCACGTGGTCGGCGACGGCGTCTTGAGACACGTCGCGGATCTGGTGCAGGCGCAATCACGCGCTTCGGACATTCCGGTGCGTGTTGGACGTGAGCCGGTTCCCATTCGGTACGGCGGGGAGGAACTCGTGGTCATTCTTCCCGAGACCGATCTAGGCGGCGCAGTCGCGATCGCCGAGCGGATACGGGAAGCGGCTGAGACTCACGCATATTTCGATCCAGGTCTCAAGGCCCCGGTCAAGATTACCTTGAGCGCCGGCGTTGCTGGTCTGAGTGCACAAGACAGCGAGGTCTGGGACTTGGTGCGTCGCGCCGACGAGGCTCTCTACCGGGCGAAGGTCGCCGGCCGTAACCGGGTTGAAGCTGCGACCTGACCGAGCGGCAAGGTCCCACACCTGCTGACGCAGACCCGGGCGGGCCGCATGCAGCGCCGGTCCTTTCCTCGGGCTAGAATAGCGGTGGAGCGGCTCTCGGTCTGGTGGCCGGCCCGGTCTTCAAAACCGGTGTTGGGCGGTAGTCCCGTCCAGGGTGGGTTCGATTCCCATGCCGCTCCGCTGGTTCGCCGACGGCGTGGCCCAGATCGGTCACCGCCGAACTGGTGCAGCAGCAGACGTCGCTCGAGAGGGCGGTTGGCGATCAGGCACCCGGGGAGTGAGAGCGCGCCGCGGCTACCCGTCGAGGAGCACGCGGAGACAAGGATCGCCCCCAGGCTACCTACCATCCGCGTCACCTGGTGACCGGAACCCCGCTCGCCTGGATGCGATCGTACTCCTACGCCCTATCAGATTCGCGGCTTGGCTCGCGGCCCACTGCGGCCGGTGGTTAAAGCCCCCAAGGCTGCGGTACTTTCAATACGAAGGTCGCACGACTGTCAGGAGGATCAGGTGGCTTACACATTCGGGAGCGCCAGAGCGGGGCATCGCCCTGACGTGTCCTCCCCTTCCTTTCCGTTGTTCCGCTCCCGTTGGCTGACGCCGGTCGCAGGGGCAGTCCTGGTGGTCCTGGCAATTGTGTTCGTCGCCGTGCTGTTCGTGGCGTTCTCGGCGACCACCGCCCTGGCCGCTGTGGGCGACTGGCCCGGCTATCATCACGATGCTGCCCGTACCGGGGTGGCATCCGACCAAGACGCCTTGGGCGGGGTTCAGCTCGCCTGGACCTCGGCGGAACTCGACGGAAAACTGATCTATGCGCAGCCTCTGGTGGTGGGCGACCGGGTCCTGGTCGCGACCGAAGGGAACTCGCTATTTGCGCTCAACGCAGCCACGGGCGCCGTGGTTTGGAACACGCCCCTTGGCACACCGGTGCCGCGCAGCAGCTTGCCCGGCGGGAACATCGACCCCTCGGGGATCACCGGGACCCCACTTGTCGACGTATCGACAAACACCATATTCGTCGTCGCCTTCTTACGGAGCCCCCAGCCCCACCACGAGCTCTTCGCTCTTGATCTGACCACAGGCGCGGTTCTTTGGCACCGTACCGTCGACCCGCCCGGGCTCTCACCGCTCGTGGAGCAGCAGCGGGGCGCGCTCGCGCTGTCCGGGGGAAGGATCTACGTCCCCTACGGCGGTCTGGCCGGTGATATTGGGCAATACAAGGGCGCTGTGGTATCCGCGGCGGCCGATGGGAGCGGAGCCCTCGCGAGTTACATAGTCCCGACGAGCCGGATGGCAGGGATCTGGAATCCCACCGGTCTTGTTGTCGATGGCAACGGCGACCTGTGGGTGGTCACGGGTAACAGCGCATCGCGGAGCACTTTCGACTACGGCAACTCGGTCATCCGCCTGTCCGTCGGGCTTTCGGTCCTCGACTACTTTGCTCCCACGAACTGGGCGAGTCTTAACGCGTCCGATCTCGATCTGTCCTCCCTCGGGCCGGTCCTGCTGTCCGGCGGCCGCGTGCTTGCGGTGGCCAAGTCGGGGACCGCCTATCTCCTCTCCGCGGCCAACCTGGGCCATGTAGGCGCGGCCCTCGCGACCGCGAGCATAGGCTCGGCGCCGTTCGGCACCGCCGCGGTGCTGGGCTCGAGGGTCTTTGTCCCCTGCTCCGGGGCTTTGAAAGCTTTGGACGTATCAGCGAATCGGGTGCAAGTCGCTTGGACCCTGTCCGGCGGCACCGGGTCGCCGATCGTCGCTGCGGGGTACGTGTGGACTCTGGCATATGACGGCAAGCTCAAGGCTGTCGACCCGACGAACGGGTCGGTGGTCCTTACCCTGCAGTTCGGCAAGCCGGCATCGCGGTTCATCACGCTCGCGGCGGCGAACGGCCGGCTCTTCGTGCCCGACGGGCGGAAGATCACCGCCCTGAACCTTCACGGGTCTCCGACAATCACCAGCCTCAGCCCCAACGTCGGGCCGCCTGCCGGAAACCAAACGGTGACCATCACCGGCAACGGCTTTATCGGAGCCACCGCGGTCAGCTTCGGGGGCACTCCCGCGGCTGCGTACGCGGTCAACTCCCCCACCCGCATCACCGCCACCACGCCGGCCCATGCTTTTGGCCAGGTAGACGTCGTAGTAACGACCTCCTGGGGCTCTTCCGATCCGACCGGGACCGCCAACGACTACACATTCACCAATCGTTACGAGCAGACCGACTCCCACTTGGCCTTCTCCGGCGCCTGGACCACCGGGTCCAACCCAGGGGCCTCCGGCAGTTCCTGGTGGTGCATAAACGCGAGTGGCGCGGCGGTGACGGCGAACTTCACCGGGACCGCATTCACCTGGGTCACAGTCAAGAGCCCCAACTACGGTATCGCCCAGGTGACGCTCGACGGCGGCACCCCGGTCACCGTCGACCTCTATAGCCCGACCGCCCTCTGGCAGCAGAAGGTATGGAGCACGACCGGCCTTGCCGACAGCGCCCACACAGTCAAGATCGCCTGGACCGGCGCTAAGAACGCCGCCGCCACTGCCGCCTACATCGGGGTCGATGCCTTCGACGTGGAGGGGACGCTGAAGCAGGCATACGCGACGACGCTCTACCAACAGACCGACTCCCGTCTCTTCTTCTCCGGCTCCTGGATCACCGCCTCCAACCCCGGCGCCTCCGGCGGCTCCTGGAAGTGCATCAACGCGAGTGGCGGCTCGGTGACGGTGCCCTTCAACGGCACCGCGTTCACCTGGGTCACAGTCAAGAGCCCCAACTACGGTATCGCCCAGGTGACGCTCGACGGCGGCACCCCGGTCACCGTCGACCTCTACAGTTCGAGCACCTCCTGGCAGCAGCAGGTGTGGAGCGTGACCGATCTTGCCGCTGGCCTCCACAGTGTCACCATCGCCTGGACCGGCGATAAGGATCCCGCGGCCGCCCCCGGGGCGACCTATATCGGCGCGGACGCCTTCGAGGTGGTGGGCACCCTGGCCTCGGCCACCCGAGTGGAGGAGACCGACTCCCGTCTTCTGTTTGGCGGCGCGTGGACGAGCGCCGCAAGCAGCCTCTACTCCGGAGGCAGCTTCAAGTACGCGAATACCGCCGGGGCTTCGGTCACCATCGCCTTCACCGGGGTGAAGCTCGACCTCATCGGCACCATCGCCTACTCCTACGGCAAGGCCCAGGTGACCCTTGACGGCGGCGCCCCGGTAAGCGTGGACCTCTACAACCCCGCCGCTCTTTACAAGCAGACCATGTTCTCGACCGGCCTTCTTTCTCTCGGAGATCACACCGTCACCCTGGAGTGGACCGGGGCGAAGAACTCCGCCTCCAGCAACACCTATGTCAGTCTGGACGCGGTGGATGTGGTGGGGAACTTGCGCTAGCAAGGAACCTGCAAATAGCGTGTCGTGCTGCTGGGCTCGGGAGCGTGTCTTCAAACCGGTGTTGGGCGGTAGTCCCGTCCAGGGTGGGTTCGATTCCCATGCCTCTCCGCTGCGTACGGCTATCCTAAAGGCGAAGCGACCGAAATAGCGGTATCGGCTGTGTGCGCCTGGCTGCATTCGGCGGAACTGCCCCAGTCGGTCGTATTCTGCTGCTTCGACCCCGAGAGCGCGGAGCTCTATGAGCGGAGACTAGCGGCTCTCACCTAACCCGGGATCACCACGATCGCCTTGACGGGGCAACTCTGGGCACAATCGCCACAAGCCCGGCAGGGAAACCCGTCGGTCATCGGCGCCTCGTACGGAGCCTCCTGGGTCAGGAGCTTCCGGGGACAGGCTTTGACGGCCGCGCAGACCCCTCCCTCGCAACGCTTGGGATCGCACTTGCTGTAGTCGACCAGGGCGACCTTACCCGCCATCGCTGGCCTCAGCGTCGCCGCCCTCAGCGTGACTGCCGCCCGCTTCGCCCTCGCGGGCCTTTTCCAGCTGCTCCTCGAGGTCCTCGAGTTGCTGCCAGCATCGCCGGCGGGACGGAATGAGCCGGTAGGCGCCCTTCCAGCTCCGCTATCTTCGCCTCGATCCGTTCGATCTCTCTGATCTTCTCGCTGTCCACGCCGGCAAGTCTAGCGCTGCAGCATGACGAGTGCGCACATCATGGCGACCGACCACAGGATGTCGGCGGGTAGCTGGAGCTCGCAGACCTCGTCGAACAGCATGTAGCACCGGGCGGCGAACTCGTCGTCCTCCAACCAAAGGATGAGAGTGATCGGCACGCGCGGCAGGGGCAGTAACTCCACGGCCGCGTCGCCGAACTCCTGGGGCCGGCCCCCGAATCGGGCAGTCTGCGCGAAGAACGCTTTCGGATCCGAGCCAAAACGGGCTGCTACGGGCTCGAGCGGCAATAGATGGGACCCCTTCAGGTAGATCTGGTTGCTCTTGAGCTCGGACGGTTTGAGCAGGCGGCCGATGGGGGCGATCTTCTGGGCGCGGAGAAGGTAGAAGAGGATCGACAGATGCGAGAAGTAGGCCGTCTTGTTCAGTACGAACTCAGACTCCGGGGAGCTTGCGCTCATCGTCCGGGCCTTCACATCGAGGACGATCGGGGACCCGAACACCGGTACCACATAACCGTGTTCCTCGGTGTACTGGACCGCCGCCCGGTCGCAGACGTCCGCCGGGTCGCAGCCCGCCAATTCCTCCCAAGCCTGTTCTACTCCCAGCACCGAAGTCTCCCCGTCACGTATCGGTGGTAAAGTTTTACCACCAACTGCGACGCCATGCAGCGCGAACCTATCACGGGGGGAGCACGTGAAGATCAAAGCCGCCGTCCTACGCGAGATCAACAAGGGCTACAGCTTCGAGGAACTGGAGCTCGATCCGCCCAAGGCGGGCGAAGCCCTCGTCAAGTACGCGTACGCCGGCTACTGCCACAGCGACCTCAGCAACTCCAAGGGCTTTACCAACATGAAGCTGCCGATGGTGGCGGGGCACGAGGCGTCCGGCGTGGTGATGGAGGTGGGCCCGGGGGTCACCAAGGTCAAGGTCGGTGACCACGTGGCCAGCGCCTGGATGTGCCCGTGTGGCGAGTGCCCCGAGTGCCGCAAGGGTATGGGCAACATCTGCTCAGGCACGTTTCAACAGTTCATAAGCGGCACCATGCTGGACCACACCAGCCGGCTCAGAGACGCCAAGGGCAACACGGTTCTGCACGGCAACTTCGTGTCCGGGTTCTCCGACTACACCGTGATGCCCGAGGGAGCGTTGATCCCCGTTCCCAAGAACATGCCGCTCGACTGGGCCGCTCTCATGAGCTGCTGCATCCCCACCGGTTGGGGCACCGTGACCAAGCAGGCGAGAGTGCAGCCCGGAGACGCAGTAGCGGTCTGGGGCCTCGGGGGCGTCGGGCAGAACATACTGCGGGCTGCGGCGGCGCGTCAGGCCAACCCGCTCATCGCCGTCGACCTCGAAGAGGCCCGGCGTGACAAGGCCATGAAGTTGGGGGCCACCCACTTCATCAACAGCTCGAAAGAGGACCCGGTGCCCATTGTCCAGCAACTCACGGGTGGGGGTCTAGACATCATCTTTGAATGCAGCGGCGATCCGGGTGCGACGGTGCAGGCCTACTGGGCGCTACGCCCCAGCGGGAAGCTGATGCAGGTGGGCATCATGGGCGAACACGAAGTGGCGCCCCTCGCGCTCACGTTCCTTGTCTTCGGCCAGAAATCCATCAACGGCGTCCTCTACGGATCCATCTCCACGAGGGATGACATCCCCAAGTACTGCGAATTGGCCATGCGCGGCGATATGATGCTCGACACCATCGTCGAGGGCTACTTCCAGCTCGAAGAGCTCAACGACATCCGCGAGAGGATGGAGCGGCGGGAGTTGAACGGTCGCTGGGTATGCAAGTTCGATTGACGGGCAGGAATACACGGAGGGATATGTGGACACGATGAGCAGCACCCCCGGGCTTGAGGCTTCCTCGCCCGGCGCCGACGAGCCGGCCGTCCTCGAGGAGATCGAGGTCGAAGAGCTGGCTGTGGACGGCATCTGTGGCGTTTACTGATCGGGATATCCAAGTCGCAGACCAAGCGTCTGCCGGGACGACCGGCCAAGGGGGGGAAGCAGGGCAAGCGATATCCCGCACCGCGATCGGCGGCGCCGGGGCGCCCGTCGACGTCTGCAGCCACCCCGTCTATCTGGTGCCCGAGTGGGTCCGCGTGCGCTCCGAGGATTTCGGCCTGCTGTTCTACGACACCCGGTCGACGAGGCTGACCTTCGTCCGCTCCGGGGACCGGCTGGTGCTCGCCGCCGTTCACGGGTTCGCGGCGGGTGCTGAGCGGCGCCGGCCCGAGTGCCCCGGCCGAGCCGGCGCGGGACCGAGCCCCGCGGCGCTCTCGCGGCCTGCTCGATGATCTGGTAGCGAAAGGGCTGCTCGTTGTTGCCGAGGCTGAGTAACACCCCGCTTCGCGCCCCGGTCAACGTCACCTGGGAGATCACCGAGGCCTGCAACCTCCGCTGCGCCCACTGCCTGTCGGCCGGGCTGCGCGCGCAGAGGCGCGGCGAGCTCGATCTCGACCAATGCCGAGCACTGCATCGACGAGCTGGCGCGGATGCAGGTCTTTCAGGTGAACTTCGGTGGCGGGGAGCCTTTCCTTCGGGACGATTTCCTCGAGATCCTCCGCTACGCGCACCAGCACGGCATCACCACCTGCGTGAGCACCAACGGCACGTTGCTCGACGACGCTCTCGTCGACAGTCTGCTCGAGATGGCCCCGGTCTACCTGCAGGTCAGTCTGGACGGCGCGCGCGCCGAGACCAACGACGCCATCCGGGGGCGGGGAACCTTCGACCGCATCCTGGCCGGGCATCGAACTGCTGGCGGAGAGAGGCTATCCCGACTTCAGCCTCAACATGGTGGTCACGCGACTGAACGCGACCGAGGTGGGCGACTTCGATCGCCTGGCTCGCGGTATGGGGCCAAAACCCGGCTGTCGCGATTCCGGCCGTCGGGTGGCGGCTGTCACACCTGGGATGACTATCGGCTCACCCGCGAGCAGCTCGCGCGGCTCTCGGCGTTCCTCGGGGATCACCCGGAGATACTCACCGGCGACTCGTTCTTTGCCCTCACCCCCGACAGTCGCCGAGATCTGGGGCTCAACATGTGCGGCGCCGCCAAGATGACCTGCGCCGTGGCTCCGGACGGCGGCGTCTACCCCTGCGCCTTCCTGAGCGACCCGGCGTTTCTCGCCGGTAACGTCGACGCGGGAGCGGCTGGGCGACATCTTCGCGTCGTCGCCGGTGTTCGAGCGCTTCCGGACCCTCGAGGTGGAGGCCTGCCGCGGCTGCGACCGGTTCTCTATCTGTCACGGAGGCTGTCCGGCGGTAGGATACTTCTTGACCGAATCGATGGGCCTTCCCGACCCCGAATGTCTTCGCGCGGTGGAGCCTGCCGGCGCCGAAGGAGCGGCGGCGCTGTGAGCGCAGTTCTCGTCACGCAACCCGTCAAGGAGGTGGCTCTAGGCTATGCAGTTCCCCAACCTGTTCAGCCCTCTGCAGATCGGTCGGGTGACGGTAGCGAACCGCATATCGTTCTCGGCCCACCTGACCAACCTGGCGGAGAACGGGCTGCCCAGCGAGCGGCTGACGGACTATCTGGTGGCCCGGGCGCGCGGGGGCGCGGGGCTCATCATCACCGAGGAGCAGTCGGTCCACCCGACCGACCGGGCGTACGAGCACCTGATCGAGGCCTTCCATCCGGAGGTGATCCCGGGATACAAGCAATTGACCCGGGCGATCCACGCCTACGACACCCGCATCTTCGCGCAGCTCAATCACAACGGGCAGCAGTGCAGCGGCAGTCTCTCCCGGCTGCCGGTGTGGGCTCCGTCGCCGATACCGGACGTGCTCTACCGGGAGACGCCCAAGGCCATGGAGATCGAGGACATCCGCGAAGTGATCGAGTACTTCGCCCGCTCGGCCGTGCACGTGCGGGAGGGCGGCTTCGACGGGGTGGAACTGCAGTTCGGGCACAGCTCGCTGGCGCGGCAGTTCATGTCACCGCTCACCAACTACCGGGGCGACGAGTACGGAGGCGACTTCGACAACCGGATGCGCTTCCCCCTGGAATTGATAGCCGCGGTCCGGGCGGCGGTCGGTCCGGACTTCACCCTGGGGGTGCGGCTGTGCGCCGACGAGCTCATCCCGGGCGGGCTGAACCTGGAGGACGCCAAGCAGATCGCGCAGCGCCTGCAGGCGACCGGCCACCTGGACTACTTCAACCTCACGCTGGCGACCTTCTACAACCTGTACCTGGTCGGCGGTCCCATGCACCTGCCGCTCGGCTACACGGTCCCGCTGGCGGCCGGCATCAAGCAAGTGGCCACCCTCCCCGTGTTCGCCACCGGGCGCATCAACGATCCGACCCTGGCCGAGCGGGTGTTGGCCGAGGGTCAGGCGGACATGATCGGCGTGGTGCGGGGACAGATCTGCGACCCGGACTTCGCCGGAAAGCCCGGGAGGGACGCACCGAGGAGATCCGCTACTGCATCGCCTGCAACCAGAACTGCTACGGCCGGGTGGGTCTCAACAAGACCATCGGCTGCGTCCAGAACCCGTCGGCGGGGGCCGAAGCCACCGAGGGCGAGCATCATCTGCGTCCGTCGCTACGCAAGAAGCGGGTCATGGTCGTGGGTGGCGGCCCCGCGGGCATGTGGGCGGCCAAGATCGCTACGCTGCGGGGGCACGACGTGACCCTCTACGACAAGGGCGAGGAGTTGGGCGGCCAGGTGCTGATCGCCGCCAAGGGCGCCGGACGGGACGAATTCGGCGTGATCGTGCGCAACGAGCGGAACCAGCTCACCCACCTCAACGTGCCCATCAGACTTGGCGTCGAGGTGACGCCGGAGTTGGTGGCAGCCGGAGAACGCGGACGCCGTGATCGTGGCGACCGGGTCGCGGCCCAAGCGGTCGCCGGTCGGTGGCGCGGACGCGCCGGGCATCTTCAACGTGTGGCAGGTGTTGACCGGAGAGGCCGCCGACGGTCTCGGCGACAAGGTGCTGCTGATCGACTACGACGGGCATCATCAGGCGACGGCCACCGCGGAGTTTCTCGGCGGAACTGGGCAAGACGGTCCACGTGGTGACGTCGAGCCTGTTCGTCGGGTCCGAGCTGGGCCCCTCGCAGGACCTGTACCTCAGCCGGCAGCGGCTGATGCAGAAGGGGGTCACGTTCACCCCTGACTTCGCCGTGATGGAGATCAAGCACCCCGAGACGGGAGCGGAGATCCACGGGTTCAATGTCTATTCCAACGTCTGGGATGTGTTCGGCGGCTACGACAGCATCGTCACCGCCATGGGCAACGACGCCGACGACGGGCTGTATCTCGCCTTGAAGGGCAAGGTGCCGGAGCTGTACCGGGTCGGCGACTGCGTGGCGCCGCGGAAGGTGGATATGGCCATTCACGAGGGCTACATGGCCGGAAAGCGCGTGTGAGCGGAAGCGGCGACAACCGGGCCGCGTCGGCCCCACTCCTGGTCGTGGTGGAGCCTGTCTCCGAGACGGGCAACGCGGCAGTGGCCGAGTCGCGCCCTGCGCTTGCGGCTGAAGCCATCCGGCTGGCGGCGGTTCTTGGCGCGCAGACCCGCTTTGTGACCTGGCCGGTCGGCGCGGAGATGGACTTCGACTCCTTGGCCGCCGCGGTGGCCGACATCGCTAGAGCGGCCGGTCCTGCCGCCGTGCTCGTGCAAGATGGCGATTCTGGCCGGCAGTTGGCGCCTCTTGTCGCGCAGAAGCTGGGAACGGGCGCCATCTTGGGCTGCAGCATGCCGTCGCATCCCGCCCTCACATTCGTCAAACCCGTCTACGGCGGATGGCTCGAGCAGGACATAGTCGCCGCCGCAGGCTTCGTGCCGGTCGCTACGCTCGACTTGACCGGTGTCGATACTCCCGCGGGCGCTGCGGAGGCCGCGGCCGAGGCGCTGGCGCAGGTGGAAGTCGTCGCCCATATCCCGGAATTCCCCCCCCGCGTCCGCCACCTGGAGACCTTCCCTCCCGACGCCCGATCGGTGGATCTGGTCCACGCCAGGCGAATAGTCGCCGCAGGAATGGGCACCGCCAACGAGGGGATGCTCGCCGCCGTGTACGAACTTGCCGAGTTGCTCGAGGGCTCGGTGGGAGCCACCAGGCCGGTGGTCGACGAAGGCCGCTTGCCAAAAGAAAGACTCATCGGGCAGACGGGCCGGAATGTAGCCCCCGATCTCTATGTCGCCCTTGGTGTCTCTGGCTCGCCTCACCACGTCGCTGGAGTCCGCAAGGCGGACAGGGTGCTCTCCATCAACCGGGACGTGCGGGCGCCCATCTTCCAGTTCTCGGACGTGGGGTACGTGGCGGATCTCGAAGCTGTCCTGCCTGCTCTCATCGCGAAGATCAAGGAGTGGCGCGACGCATCTACAGGCGGCGGGGATGAGCGCTAGCCGCCCGGCGCCGTCCGGCCAGATCGCCGGCCTCGCCGAGGGGCGCGCGTCGGCCGCGGCCAGCTTCGACGCTATCGTCGTCGGGGCGGGACCCGCGGGCACCAGCGCGGCGCTCGGGCTCGCACAGGCCGGCGCCAAGGTCTTGCTGCTGGAGCGGGGCGAGTATCCGGGGGCCAAGAACATGTTCGGCGGCATGATGGCCTACTGCCCCGCTCCCGAACAGCTCATGCCCGATTTCTGGAAGCGCGCGCCGTGGGAGCGGGCGGTCACCAAGCGGATTCTCTCCATCACCAGCGAAGGCTCGACCACCTCTCTCGCCTTCCAGGCCGCGTCGGGTTCTGACCGGCCGGCGGTGGGAGCGGGCTCGACCTCCGACCGGGGCCTCACCGGCTTCACCCTGTTCCGGCCCCACTTCGATCGCTGGTACGCCGACCAAGCGGTCGCCGCCGGCGTCACCCTGCTCACCGGCTGCCGAGTCGAGGGGCTGGTAGTGAGCAAGGGAGCGGTGCGTGGAGTGCGCGTGGCGGGCGGCGACGACGTCGTCGAAGCGCCGCTGGTCATCGCCTGCGACGGGACGCTGTCGCTCCTGGCCAAGGAGGCCGGTCTTCACAAGGGCTTCAAGGCGGAACAGGTCGCTCTGGGAGTTCGCGCCCTGTACGCGATGACCGAGGAGGAGATCGACGAGCGCTTCGGCCTGACCGGGCGGGAGGGGGCCACGCAGGAGTTCCTCGGCTGCACCGAAGGCGTACGCGGGGGCGGCTTCATCTACACGCAGACCGACGCTCTCTCCGTGGGACTGGTGTTCCATCTCGACTCGCTGAAAGAGCGGGGCATCCCTCCCTACGAACTGTTGGAGCGCTTTGTCGCCTCCGGACCGGTGGCTCCGCTGCATCCGCGGCTCCCGGATGGTCGAATACTCGGCTCACCTGCTGCCCGAAGCCGGGATGCGCATGGTCCCCCAACTCTCCATGGCGGGCCTATTGGTCGCCGGCGACGCTGGGGGCTTCTGCTACACCAACGGTTTGACGCAGGAGGGGATGAACCTGGCGATGACCTCGGGCGTGATCGCGGCGAAGATCGGCGCCGAAGCCCTGGCCGCGGGCGACTTCTCGGCCGGTCGGCTGGCGCGCTACAAGGAGGAGCTCAAAGAGAGCTTCGTCCTGCGCGATCTGACCACGTACGGCAGGGCCATCGATTTCCTCCACCACGACCGGCTCTTCACGCTGTACCCGCAGGTGATCAGCGCCCTGATGGAGGATCTCTATCGGTCCGACGGCACGCCCAAGCAGCGGATCATGCGCCTCGCCCGCCGGGCGACGAAGGGCCGGGTGCCCGTGCGCCGGATGCTCGCCGACCTGTTGGAAGCGGGGAGGGGGTACCTGTGATCCCCGACGAACTGTTCGATCTGGTGAGCTATCGGATCCACCCGGAAGCCCATATCACGCTGGACCAGGAGATCTGCAAGGGCTGCCAACATCGCGCCTGCACGTTCTCCTGTCCTGCCCGCTGCTACATCTGGAGCGAAGAGCGTTCCCGGGTGGACTTCGCCTACGAGGCCTGCCTGGAGTGCGGCACCTGTCTGCTGGTCTGCGACCGGAACGCCCTGGATTGGCACTACCCGCACGGAGGATACGGTGTACGGTTCCGCCTCACGTAAGGCAGCGCCCGGCGCCCGACCGCCAGGGGCGCGGCGCGCCCGCGCGGACGGCGACGGTGCGCCATGAAGGTGCTCGTCTTCCTCGACGTGGCGGCCGACGTTCGCATCCCGCCGGAACGTGACCCCAGGAGCGGCCGGGTGCGGGAGGAGTGGCTGGTCCCGGAGATCGACCCGGCTGGCGCTCGCGCCCTGGATCTGGCCCTGGCCTTGATCGCCGACCGGCCCAACGGACATCTCACCGTCATCCATCTTGGCCCACCCGAGCACGACTCCTTCCTTCGCCAGGCTCTCGCCCGCGGCTGCCACCGGGCGATACGCGTGTGGGACGACGAAGCCGCTGAGGCCCGGACCGCGGGCAAGGCCCTCATCCTCGCGGCCGCGGCTCAGGCCGCCGGGTTACGACCTGGTGCTGACGGGGAGCAGAGGCGTGATCGGATCCGGCGGGCAGTTGGGGGTGCTACTCGCTGCGCATCTTGGCCTGCCCTGCGTGACCGAGGTCGGGACCGCGGCCCTCTCGGCCGATTCCCGCCGCCTGGAAGCTACCCGGGAACTCGAGCGGGGCTTTCGGGAGAGGGTGGAGGTCGGGTTGCCGGCGGTGATCACCGTCGCAGGCGGAGGGCCGGCTGCGGGTGGCGGGGCGGCTCCGGCGGACGTGTCTGCCCGCGCGCTGCTCGCCGCGCTTGAACAGGACATCGCCACCTGGACACTTGCCGACCTGGGGGTCGCGCCGGGCACCGCGCGGCGAGCCGATAGACCCCTCGAGTACGGTCCGGCTCGGCCTCGCCGTCCGCGGCTGCATCCCGTCGCCCCTCCCGATCCCACCCTGCCCGCCTTTGACCGGATCCTCGCGCTGGTGGGCGGTTCGGTGAAGCATCGGGAGGGGCGTGTGGTCCGGCGACCGGCGGACGAGGTCGCGCAGGAGGTGTTCGAAGTCCTGCGGGACGAGGGATGGTTGGACCATTTGCGGCCCGGCAGTGACGGCGCCGCGAAGCGGCCCGGCGGCGGCAGCTCAGGGTGATCCCTCTCGAATACCGGCTGCGCGAGGCGGTGCGGCTGGCGCCGGGTGATGCCGGGACCTGGCGGGTGATCTGCGAAGAGCCGCTCACCGTGCTCACGGTCAACGCGGCTGCTGCCCGGCTCCTGAAACGGACGCGCTACGGCGCCACCATCTCCGAGATCGCCGCCGGCCTCACTCTTTCCGAGGAGCGGATCCTCGAGCTCTGCGAGTATTTCCGGGGGCGCGGCCTGCTGGAGGTCCGACGGGCGGCTGTCGACCCCGATCTCGCTCCCCTCGGTCACCGTGATCGTCCCCACTCTCGACCGGGTGGATGACCTTGATGACTGTCTGGCGGCGATCGGCTGCCTCGACTATCCGGCGGACCGACTGGAAGTGATAGTGGTCGACGATGGCTCGGCCGACCCGGCGGCGGTGGCGCGGGTCGTCGGAGCGGCATGGCGCCCGGCTACTCGCGAACGACCGGAATCGCGGCCCCTCCTACTCTCGGAACCGGGCCGCCCGAGAGGCGAAAGGCGACGTGCTGGCCTTCGTCGACAGCGACTGCGTGCCCGACCGGTCCTGGCTGCGCGACCTCACTCCGTATTTCGCCTGGGATCGGGTCGCCGCCGTTGGCGGGCGGACCGTCGGTTACTACACCGAGTCGCGGCTCGACCGCTACGAGGAGGTGGCCTCTCCCCTCGACATGGGGCGGCACCTGATGTTGAGGGCCCAAGGGGCCGGACACCTTCTACGTGCCCACCTGCAACCTGCTGGTCCGCCGCTCCACCTATGAGGCGGTCGGAGGTCTCCGCGAAGACCTCCGCGTCGGCGAAGACGTCGACCTTTGCTGGCGTATCCGGGCCGCCGGCGCGTATCTCGTCTACGCCCCCGAGGGGATAGTCCGGCACAAGCATCGGGATCGTCTGGGCGCCATGCTGCGGCGCCGAGCGCAGTACGGGACGTCGGAAGCCGTTCTTCACAAGCTCCATCCCGACAAGCGCAAGCGCTTTCCCGCTGGCGCCGGCGCCGCTTGCCACGGTCGCCCTCGTCTCCGCCGCGCTCGTCCGGCTCGAGCCCCGGCTCCTGCCCCTCTGCCTGGCGCCCGCCCTTTGGGACGGGGCCCGCCGGCGGTCGCGGCTGCGTCGGAGCGGCGTGGAGATCCAGAAGCGAAGATCTGGACCTCGGTCCTTCGCGGCCACCTCTCCATGCTCTACTTCGCCTACTTCCATCTCACCCGGTACTACCTGGGGCCGCTGACGGTCGGCGGCGCCGCCGTCCCGGGTCTGTGGGCGCTGGAAGCCGCGGCCGTCCTCTATTCCGCCGGCGTGGACTACTCGACCCAGCGGCCGCGCATGTCATTCCCCGCGTACCTGGCCTACTACGTCGCGGAGCACGCCGCCTACCAGGCGGGGGTCGCGGCCGGCTGCGTGCGCGTGAGGTCGTTCCGCTCCTACCTGCCGGTGTTCGAGCGGCAGATCGCTCCGGGCGCCCGCGCCAAACAGCGGACCACGCGGGGCGTTTCTCCGGTAGGATTGGGATCATGATCAGAGGCGAGAAGATCTATCTCACCGAACTCGACGTGGACAATGCCGAGACCATCCGGGCGTGGCTCAACGATCCCGAGGTCTACAAGTACCTCATTGTCGGTCACACTCCCATCACCAAAGAGGACGAGCAACGGTACTACGAGGCGCACGCCGCTTCGTCCGGACGCCCAGAGCTTCGAGATCCACGTGGCCGAAGACGGACGGTACGTCGGCAACGTGGGGCTCAAGGACATCGATCCCGTGCACCGGCACGCCGAGCTGGGGATCGCGATAGGCCGCAAGGAGGATTGGGGCAAGGGCTTCGGGTTCGACGCCATCGTCACCTGCCTCCGCTATGGCTTCGACACGCTCGGCCTTCACACCGTGAAGATCAAGGCCCACGCCGACCACTCCCGAGGTCTGGGGCTCTACCGCCGCGTCGGCTTTGTCGAGGTGGGCAGGGAGCGCGAGACCGTGTTCCAGGAGGGCCGGTTCGCGGACTACGTGGTGCTCGACATGATCGACCGGGAGTTCCGCGAACGGTACGGGGCGGCCGAGTAGCCGAGCGTTCCGGTTCGCTCCTAGGACGCTTCGTACCCCGCGGCTTTGATCGCCTCCACCACCTGCTGCCGGTCGAACGAGCCGTCCACTTTCGCGAGGCCCGACTTGAGGTCCACCACTGCGTCGGTGACGCCCGGGACCGACCTGGCCGCCTTGCCGACCGCAGCCACACAGTGCTCGCAGGACATGCCGGCGACCTTGATCTCGGTCGTGCTGTGCTCATTGCTCATGTTTGCGGCCTCCCTCAGCCCGCCACCGTGGTGACGGCGAACGCCGGCGGTTGCGCCAGATGCTTCTTGACCGCGCAGAGTTCCATGGCGTTGATGATGGCGTCGCGGTATTTGTCCGGGAAGCCCGCGGGCGTCGTCAACTCCAGTTCGATGTTGTCGATGAGGCCGACCGCCGGGTTGTAGTGGGCACGCATGGTCAACTTGGACCCTTCAGGGTCGATGCCGCGCTGCTGCATGAAGCCGAGGGCGTAGATGCCCGCGCAGGTGCCGATGGAGGCAAGGAACAGATCGAACGGGGCCGGGGCCGAGTCCTCGCCGCCGCTCCGTGCCGGTTGATCAGTCTCGATGGTGAACTTCCCGTAGTCCGCGTACACGCGTTTGCCGCCCGGAAAGTAGATGTTCATTTCCATGATTCGTCCCCTCGATTCTCGTCTGTATCTCGCCGCTAGTTCTGGCCGTGATGGTGCCCGCAGGTGCTTTCCGACTGCTCTATCTCGCCCCGCAAGAAGGCCTCGACCGCTTCCACCGCCGGGCCGGAGACGCCACAGTAGAGGTCGAAACCCTGCAGCTTCAGCGCCTGCTGCATCGGCGCGCCCATGCCGCCGGCCAGGATCACCTCGACTCCCTGCTCCTTGAGGAACCCGGCTATGCCGGCGTGGTTGTGTTGCATCCCCTGCACCTCGAAGACGGACGTGCGCTCGACGTTGCCGTCGACCGCCTCGGCCACGAGGAAGGCCTGCGTGCTCCCGAAGTGGGCGTTGACATCGCCCTGCAGATAGGGTACCGCGACAATCATTCTTTCTCCTTCGCTTGGGTCTTTGCCGACCTGTATTTGCTGCGGCCTCGTCGTCCGAAGGCGCCGTTCTTGAACTCTCGCTGACGCGGACCACCGTCACAGGTCCGCCCTCCACGCATACGGCTCTGTTGGCCACCAGCGCTTCGGTGATGACGCGATGAGCGCGGTCGGCCATCCGGCTGACAGTGGAGGCCGACACTCCCAGTCTGCTGCCGGCTTCCGCCTGTGTCGCACCTTCCAGGTGGAGCAGACGCAAGGCCTCGAGTTCGTCGAAGGACATCCGTAGCTTCTGCAACTCTCTCGCGGGCACCCCGACAGGCCCGAACAGCTTCGAGCCGGGAAGGCACTCGAGACAACGCCATTTTGCGGGCCGAGCCAAACCGCTCCTCCGACCTGGTTGTTTTGCATAATTGTGCATTATACGTGTCCACTACCGGAATGCAAGGGCCGCCGAAGGAGAGGAAATGTGAAGCGGGCGATCGTGCTGGGCGGTGAGCAGTCGCGGGGCGCAAGCCCCCTCGCAGGGGGCTTGCGCCCCGGTCCCGTCTTCGGCGCCGTTTCTAGCGGGAAGCCAGGCGTGAGGCCGAAGGTCTACCTTCCGTTTCGATAACCGTTGCCGCTCCCACTACCGGCGCCGGTCCCATCCTGCGCCCGCTGGCGGGTCTGATCGGTGGTGCCGGTCCCGTCACAGGTCCCGTCGCACGTCCCGTCCTGCAGACGCTGCTGCGCCTGAGTCTGCGCGCTGCTCGGCGTCGAGGTCGGGATTTGACCACAATCTCCGTTGCAGGTGGTGCCCGGGATGCAGGTGCTGCATGTCGTGCTCGGCGTTATGGTGCTTCCCGTCCGGTTCTGCGCGCCGTTGCCGCCCTGAGCGGCATAAGCCGTTCCTGCGATCAGCAGGGTGAGAACGGCGACCACAGCCAGAATGACGATCCATCTCCGTTTGCCCATTTCTTGCCTCCTTCATCGTCGTAGTCATGCTTCCTGTCGGTTGATCCGACACCCTGGAGTCTAGGGCCGCTGTATGAGAGCACCTTAAACCGGCGATGAGAAAGCATTTAGGAAGGCAAGATCACCGTGAACCGCGCGCCCCGGCCAGGAGAGCTGTCGACGTCTATGCTCCCTCCGTGTGCGGCGACGAGTGCGTGGGCGATAGCCAGCCCCAGGCCCACCCGGCCGCCTGCGGCGTCGCCCTTCCCCCGGTAGAAGCGCTCGAACACGTGCCGGCGCACCTGTTCGTCCATGCCCTCACCCTCGTCCCGCACCCATAGCTGGATGGCGTCGCCCGTCGCCCTCTTCGAACCGCCGAGAGCTATCACCTGTCCCGCGGTCGTGTGGGCGACGGCATTCTGCATGAGATTCAGGAAGATCTGCGTCAGCCGGTCCTGGTCGGCCTCTACCGCTCCGCCGGGGAGAGCGTCGATCCTCCATTCCCGCTCGCCCAGGTGCGGCCCCTCGGCCGCCAGCGAAGTCAGGAAGAGGTCTAGATCGATCGGCTCCTTGCGCAGGAAGTCCGCGCGCCCGGCCCTGGCCAAAGTGAGGAGGTCGGCGATCAGCCGGTTCATCCGGTCCAGCTCGTCGATCACCAGGCCATGCTCCTGCTTCACCAGCTTGGGGTCCGGATCTACCTCGCGGTCGAGCACCTGCAGGTGTCCCTTGACGATGGTGAGCGGGGTGCGCAGCTCGTGAGACACGTCGGAGATGAACTGTTCCTGATCCGAGAACGCTGTCTCGATGCGATCGAGCATGCCGTCCATCGTATCGGCGAGCTCGCCGATCTCGTCCTTGGGCCCGGTATATTCGATCCGCTTGGAGAGATCCTCGCGCGAGATGGAAGCGGCGGTGCGGGTGATCCTTCTGACCGGTTCGAGCGCACTTCCCAGTAGGAACCATGTTCCCAGGCCCACGGCGGCGCAGCCGATCAACCCGCCCACGACGAGCAGAAGCAGAAGTCGGTTGAGCGTGGAGTTCACTTGTGCGAGGGATCCCGCGACCTCCACCGCTCCGACAATCTCACCTGATGCCGTCACGGGAGTCCCGGCGACGCGATACTCGCCGTCCGCAAGCGAAGTGTCGGCGAGGAACCGGGTACCGGACGCAAGCAGTTCCTTGCTCTTTGCGAGGTCCTCGGGGCGCACGGCATCGGAACTGGAGACCACCGATCCGCTCCGGGTCTGCAGCGAGAGCACGAACCCGGCCTGCCTGAGCGAGTTGGCTCGGTTGCTCGCCAGGTACGAGCGGGTGAGGTCTACCAACGACTGCTCGTCGGTCGCTGTAGAGACCATTTCCTGGTAATGCGTGAGCTGCTGGGCCAGACGCGCATCCAGGTCGTCGTGAAGCTGATGGGACAAGATGGCGTACATCGCCGCCGCTCCGAGGATGGCGATGACGACGACCGCAAACACGAACCACAGAGTGAGGCGGAGCCTCAATTGCCCCCGGCCTCCCGGGTAGCCCCTCCGCTCGCCGGCTCCGCCCCCTCCGGCACCCGCAACCGGTACCCTCCTCCGCGCACGGTCTCGATGATCGTCTCCTCGCCCGGCCGATCGAGCTTGCCGCGGAGGTAGCCCACGTACACGTCGACGACGTTGCTCTGGGGGTCGAAACCATATCCCCAGACACTGCCGAGTATCTGGGAGCGGGAAAGAACCTGGCCTTCGTGTCTCATGAGGAACTCGAGCAGAGCGAACTCCCGCGACGTCAGATCGCTGCTGCGATCGCCTCGCTGGGCTTTTCTGGTCTTGAGGTCGAGATGGAGATCGCCCGCTTCTAGTACCGAAGCCTGGGACTGCCGGCTGTGCCTGAGGGCCGCTCGTATTCGGGCCACCAGCTCGTCGAAATCAAAGGGTTTGGGCAGATAGTCGTCGGCGCCCAGGTCGAGTCCGCGGACCCGGGACGGCACATCGCCGCGGGCGGTGAGCATGATGACGGGGGTCTCCTGATCCGTTCTTCGGAGCTCGGCGAGAACGGCGAACCCGTCGATATCTGGCAGGCCGACGTCGAGAAGGATGAGGTCGGCTCCCCGCTCCCGGATCGAGTCGAGCGCCGCCCGGCCTGTGGTGGCCACCTCGGTCACGTAGCCGGCGCCTGCGAGCCCCTTTGCCACGAACGATGCTACGCGCTCTTCGTCCTCGACCACGAGCACTCGCATCTCCTCACCTGCCTCCGGTAGTGCCTGTCGAGAGGACTCCCCCGCCGCTACCGCCCGCGCCGGTTCCCCCACTGCCTCCACCCGAGCCTGTGCCGCCTGTGCGCACACCACCATTGACAGTCTCGCGGACGGTGCTTCCGGTCGTTGTGGTACCCGCCGCCGAGGCTGTCGTGCCGGGCCCATTCGCGGGCGGACCTTGGGTGTCGACGGATCCAGCAGCGGTGGTGGAAGTGGTACCACCGAAGCCCTGACCTTGGTGTCCTTGCCCCGGCTGCGTCGAGTTCTGGCCCGGCAGACCACCGCCGCCCTGACCAATGTTGATCACCGGCAGGGAGGATGGGTCCACCGAACCGCCCGCCAGATCGAGGATCAAGAAGGCGGCCAGCGCGACGAGCACCAGGACGCCGGCGGCGACAAAGGGGAGTCTCGATCGGCCAACATTCGCCATCAAGCTGCCTCGCACACGTTCTTCAGACTGGACGATCTCTCGGCTGACCGTTCTGAGATGCCAGTATATCTGCGCTCGACTTCAGTAGCCGCCGGCCTCGTTTCCACCACCGACCTGGCCGCCACCGCGGCGCCCTCCGTTCCCGTCTGCTCCTCGCCCGCTTCCATTCCCGAGCCCGGCTCCTGCGCCATGTCCACCGACGCCGACTTCTGAGCCCGACGCTTGGACCTCGACCGTCCCCGAACCTCGCCCCTCGCTCGCCAGCACCGATTCGGTGCGGTGGACCGCGCCGAACACCAGCAGTCCGGAGATCGCGACGAGGATCACCAGCATCACCACGCGCCTGATCATACGTAGCTCCGTTCGGGTCGGCGGTCACGGCGTGTCACCAACGCTCGGGTCGCGCTCGGTGTCACTCGAGCAACCCACTTCCAGCGCATCGTCAGATGTACCACGGCGGCGATGATCATGAGGACCCCCGTCCACGTATGCACGAGGTCCCAGGTACTGCGGCTGAACAGAAACTGCACCGCTCGGTTACTTCCTTGACCGCCGGGCAGCACGAAGAAGTAGATCCCGGAGGCGGCCACGCCGAGGAATACGATCCCTATCGCGGTCACAACGCCTACCCGAGCCCAGATCTTGCGGTTGAACGGCTTCCGCCGGCCTCGCGCCACAGCAAGGGAGCGCCTTCCCATCTCGGCCACCCACTGCCAGTGGAGGATCACGTGGAACAGCGACACGGCGATCATGACGATCCCCGCCCAGGTGTGGATGTCGCTCCAAATGCTGCGGTCAAAGAGGAAGGTCTGCCCGTAGTGAGGATTTCTTCCTCCCTGGTACCCGCCTGACGGCAAGAACAGGAAATAGATGCCGGTAAGGGTGGTGAGCAGGCCGGAAACGCTCAGCAAGAGCACGGTCACCCAATGCACGACGGTCCGCCGGCTCGGCGGCCCACGTCTTTCGACCAGAACTTCTCTCATCGGTTTCTCCCATAATGTCGAGGTCACACTGCGCCCCGCGGTGCGGGTCCCCAGATAAGTGCCGGGTCCCACGGTCGATACCTCGCAGGGTATGTTAGGAGTGTAAGAATCGGGGGTTAGATGAAGGTAAGAGCTAGATGAGAATGCTCTTAGCGCCCCCGCGTCAATCCCCTACAATGCAGGGACAGCCCCGACCCGGGGTCGAGGCCATGATCTAGCACAGGCGCAACGGGATGCCGGAGGGCGCATGGACAGACTCGAACGGATGAGCAGGGCCAAGATCCCCGGGATTGAGACCGGGATCGAAGTGCGGAAGTCGGTCTGCACGATCTGCGACCCCGTCACCCAATGCGGGCTTGACTGCTACGTCAAGGACGGCCGGGTCATCAAGGTCGAGGGCAGCCTGGAGAATCCCCAGAATGCCGGCACGCTCTGTGCGAAGGGTGCGGCGCAGCGCCAGTGGGTCTACCACGAGGACCGGCTTCGCACACCCATGAAAAGAGTGGGACCCCGCGGCAGCGGCCAGATGGTGCCCATCTCCTGGACCGAGGCGCTCGATACCATCGCCGAGAACCTGCAGAGGATCAAGGTCGATAGCGGCCCGCAATCAGTGGTCTTTTACTGTGGGTACCCTAAACACCCGCGGCCCTTCTTGCAGAGGCTGGCCATGCTCTATGGCTCACCCAACTACTGCACGGAGTCGAGCGCCTGCAACACGGCCGCCGTCATGGCCTGGCGTTCCATGTACGGTCAGGGGACCTCCCCGGATCTTGCGAACACGAAATGCCTATTCGCTCTTGGGCGCAATCCCTTTCATGGCAGCACCCTCCAATCCCGCCACCTCCTCGATGCCCGCGACCGCGGCGTCAAGTTCATCGTGGCCGACCCGCGGGTGACCCCTCTGGCCTCCATCGCCGATATCCACCTCCAGTTGCGACCTGGCACCGACGGCGCTCTGGCGCTCGCCATGGCGACCGTCATCATCTCCGAGGGACTTCATGATCGGGAGTTCGTGTCGCGATGGACGCGAGGCTTCGATGAGTTCCGCCGCTATGCAGCCGAGTTCACCTTGGAGCGGGCCGAGGAGATAACGGGAGTCCCGGCGGCCAAGATCCGAGATGCCGCACTCCTCTATGCGACGAGCAAGCCGGCGGCGATGATGCCGAGTTCGTCCCCGGTCGTCCACCACGTGAACGGGGTCCAATGCGAGCGAGCGACGCTCGCCCTCATCGGATTGACCGGCAACTTCGACGTACCAGGTGGAAACGTCCCGGCGTCGCCCAGTTGGCTGCATGTATCCGGGGCCGGATTTACCACCCGCGAGCACGAGTTCGAGCTGTCCCGGCCGTGGAGCGAACTGCCCCCCCGCGTCGGGCAGACCCGCTTTCCGGTATGGACGGAGATGGTGGACGAATGCCAGTCGATGGACATTCCCCGACAGGTAGCGACCGGAGAGCCGTATCCCTTGCGGGGGCTGGTCGCCTTCGGCATGAACTACCGGCTGTGGCCTGATTCCGAGGGGTTTCTCTCGGCGGTCGACAAGCTGGATTTCATCGTGGACGTCGATCTCTTTCTTACCGACAGTGCCAAGCACGCCGACATCGTCCTTCCCACCTGCTCGTCCCTCGAACGGAGCGAGCTGCGCTGCTATCCCCAGAAGTACATCGTCTACACGACTCCCGTCATCGAACCTCTGGGGGAGTCGCGCTCGGACTTCGACATCATCTTTGCCCTGGCCGACAAACTGGGGCTCGATTATGAGGTGCCGGCCGCCGGCGGAGACCGGGGTGGCTACCTCCCCAACGGTGCTCCAGACTTTGGCGGCGCTCTTGAGGCCGCGTTTGATTGGATCCTAGAACCAAGCGGCATGCGCATCGCGGAATTGAAGACCCACCCAGCCGGCATGCCGGTCCCCAGTCCGAGCCCGACCACCCACAGGGGATACGAGAAATCTGGCTTCCGTACGCCCAGCGGCAAGATGGAGTTCTCCTCGTCCATTCTTGAGAAGTACTCCGACCTCCCGGGCATCGATGGACTTCCTATCTACGCGGAGCCGCCCTTTAGCCCGGTGTCCTCACCGGAGAGGGCCAAGGCCTACCCCTTCGTGCTGAGTACCGGGGCCCGCCTACCGATGTTCATCCATTCGCGCCTGTTTCGTCTGCCCTGGGTACGCAGCCTCCGACCGGATGCGGCGGCAGACCTCAATCCCGCGGACGCCAGCGCACTCGGCATAGCCCAGGGCGATGCCATCGAGCTTGCTACCCCGACCGGGTCGATCTGGGTGCGGGCCAACCTCTCGCACATGATCCGGCCCGGAGACGTGCACATGTTTCACGGGTACCCGGAGGCCGACGTGAACAGGCTTCTCGAAGGTGACTACCTCGATCCCATCTCGGGTTTTCCCGGCTACAAGGCGGCACTTTGCGCGGTGCGGAAGATGCCCGGCAAGGCAGTGACCCCGGAGGCACCGAAATGAGCTACGCCCTTCGCCTCGACCTCGACCGCTGCGTCGGCTGCATGGCATGTGCGGTCGCCTGTATGGATCAGAACGATTTGGAGGTAGGTGGGGAGCCCACCGCCTGGCGCCAAGTCTTCACCGTAGAATCGGGCGCCTATCCAGAGGCCCGGCTTCGCTACGTTTCCATGGCCTGCATGCACTGCGAGGACGCCCCGTGTCGTGTTGCTTGCCCCACCGGGGCCATCTCCCGGGATGCTGCGACCCGCGCTGTGCGGATCGACGCTCAGCTATGTATCGGATGTCACAGCTGCTCGATAGCCTGTCCTTTCGGGGTACCCCGTTTCGGCGGGGACGGCACGATGCAGAAATGCGACCTGTGCAGTGCCCGCCTTGAAGCGGGGCTCGAGCCGGCCTGCGTCAGAGTCTGCCCGAGCAAAGCACTCCATTACGGAGACCCGAACACGCTTACCCTTGACGTCGAGAAGAGGGCGGCCGTCCGACTGGCGGGAAGACGGTAGCCGTTCGCAACTTCGTGAGATGGGGGGTGCATCAACGCTGTGTGTTCCCCCAGCGGCCAAAAGAAGCGCGATACATCAAGTAGTCCCAGGTGTTGCCGGTGAGGTTGCCCACCCGGATCATGCGCATCGATAGTTCTATGGCCTCGGTCTTCGCCTGCCCGTAGGTCTCCAGAACGCGTTGACGGGCTTCTGGTTCGGGCTCGGCACCCATCTCCGCCCAGTGCTGAGCGTAGAGCAAAGCGGGGATTTCTTCCGGTGGACATCCGTCTAGCCGCCCTACGCCCAGTGCCTCTACATCCGCGCGCGTGACACCGGCGGCCAACGCCATCCTGGCGTGCGCATACTCGCAGTAGCGGCAGCCATTCACTTCGGTCACCGTCAGCATCAGGCGCTCCTGGAAGGCTCGGTCGATCAACGTGCCCCTCCCCATGCCGTTGATCCGGGACCGTTGACGCCGAAGCGCGCGCAGATCATGCAGCAGCTCAGAAGGACGATGATAGTGACGCCGTCGATACTCCCAGGTCGGCCTCAAGTGCTGCTGCTAGATAAACAGATTGACGTTCGCCTCGTCCGCCTCAGCCAGGTAGGCAGCGACGCCGGCGTATTCGACCCCGTCCAGGAGCTCTTCCTTCTTGAAGCCCAGAAGATCCATGGTCATGGTGCAGGCGATCAGCTTGACGCCCTGCTCTATCGCGGCGTCCAGTAGCTGCTGCAGCGTCATGGCCCCCTCGGCTTTCATCACTTTGTTCATCATGGGCACGCCCATGCCTGCGAAGTTCATCTTCGACATGCCCAGCTTGTTGATACCGCGGGGCATCATCTTGCCGAACATGCCCTGCAGGAACTTCTTCTCGGTCTTGACTTTCTCCGGCTTACGGAGGGCGTTCAGACCCCAGAACGTGCAGAAGATGGTGACGTCGTCGCCCATGGCGGCGGCACCGTTCGCGATGATGAGGGCGGCCATGACTTTGTCGAAGTCACCGCTGAAAAGGATGATGGTCTTTTTCGTTGTGTCTGCCATGGGATCTCCTTGCTCGATCTTGCGGTGTACTGCTAGTTCAGGCGACGGGCTCGGTCTGCATGTCGCCGGGGGCTTCCTCAGGCACCGGTGCCGGCACCATCTGCTTGCGCAGGGTCGCGAAGTACATGGCCAGCGGGCGATAAGCCATGTGCGACCATTTACTGAAGGGAACCTCGAGTCCCAGCATCGGCACGACTGCCATGAGGTGCACCACGTAGACCACGTTGGCCGCTACGTCGGCGTCCGCCCTGTGAAGCACGTGCTGCAGCACTCCGGTCAGCGCTACCACGAGCAGCAGGATCAGGAAGATCCAGTCGCTCTCGTGCGAATGCTGGTGCTGGGCCTCCATCTTCTTCAGCCGGCCCACGATCGCCCACAGGGTGGCGAAGATCAGGCCGGCGCTGGCCAGATAGCCGAACACGTGGACGCGCCAATCGATCGCGGGCCCGGACCACATGTACTCGAGAAAGAACATGATGAGCACGAGCATGGTCACGTAGCTCAGCATGAGGGCCAGGTGAACAACCCACGGCCGCTTGCGCTCGCACTGTCCGTAGCGCTTCTGGGTGATGAAGTGCAGCGGGAACTGATAGATGGACCTGAGGTAGGCGCCGGCTGAGAGGCGCATGGTGCCGGAGCGCCCCGTGGTCTCCCGGCCGATCGTGAACCACCACATTCGGATCATGTTGGGGATGAGGAAGGCCAGGAGTATCCCCGCGAGCACCCAGTCGAAGATGTGGATCACGGAGGCCGGGAGGAAAGCATCAGGCCCGTTGTACTGGTGGATGTCGCCGTTCATGAGGCCGAACAGCGTGAACCCGATCGCGGTCAGTAGTGCCACGACGATCACCGATATCATTTCCACCCGCGGACGCCGGTAGAACACCCGGCTGATGCCGGTGAAGTCGTAGCGCGAGGTCAACCAGCGCCGAAGACTCATCATGGTCTCGCCCGGGGAGGCGCCGCGGGGGCACATGGTGGAGCATTCACCGCAGTAGTAGCAGAGCCAAGGCTCTAGACCGGCCTTCAGCTTGTCTTCCCTGCCCAGTTGGAGGGCGCGCATCGAGCGCCGGGGGAAGTTCTCGTGCTCTTCGGCGAGCGAGCAGGTGGCGGTGCAGTTGCCGCAGTTGAAGCACTTCTGCACGTCCTCGGCCCCATAGGCGGCAAGCTCGTCGACGAGTTCTGGGTTTACTCTGGTGCTCATCCGATCTCTCTCTCGATCGCCTGATAACGGAAGTAGCCCTCGTCCGTGGCCTCTTTTTCCTCTCGCACGTATCCGTACTTGCGCATGCCCATGACCCAGTAGGTCACCTCAGACGTCGGAGAGCCGAGGCCCTCGGCGATCTCGGGGATGGTCAGGGCGCCGTCTTCGAGGAGCTTCTGGATGCGGCCTCGCATGAGGTGCTCCTCGCGGACGATCTCGCGTACCTCGCGGATGGGCGCGCTCGTTCCGGCGGCGCCCGGCTCAGTGGTGCTCATGCCGGCACCTCCACAGTCAAAGGCGCCATCGACGAGACCGAAAGCATCCCGTCGATCATGGCCCGGATCTGCGCGTCGGTGTAGCCCTCCAGATCGATGGCCTTCACCGGACAGACCGGTATGCAGCCGCCGCAGCCCTTGCAGGTGGTCTTGTCGATGACGGCGACCGTCTTGCCGTCCGCCTCGGCCTGCTGAGGCGCCCCATACGGGCAGGCCTCCAGACACGCGCCGCACCAGGTGCAGGCGTCGGTGTCCACCATGGCGACGAGCGGATCCAGTTCCGCGAAGCCCCGCTTGAGGATGGAGGCGCTCTGCGTTACCGCGGCCAGGCCGGAGGCGACCGCCTCCGCCGAGTTCATCGGCTGCTGGCAGGTGCCGCAGATATAGACGCCGTCGACCACCGTCTCGACCGGGCGGAGCTTCGGGTGGATCTCGTTGAAGAAGCCGCTCTTCCCGATGGGCAGCTTGAGAGTCTTGGTCAGGTCCTCGTTCTCGCGCGGAACCATTCCGGTGACCAGCACTACCAGGTCGGCGAGGATCTCGATCTCCTCGCCCTCGGACAGAAGGTCGCGCGTGGTGACAAGCAGTCGGCCGGTCTCCGGATCCCTCGCTACTGTGGGCGGCTCGTCATCGGGGACCTTGAGATACACCGAGCCCTTGTTGAGCGACTCGTCGTACAGCTTCTCGTACTTGCCGTACGTGCGGATGTCGCGGTGCAGGTGATACTGGTGCACACGCCCTGGCTTCGCCACCACCTGGAGCGAAGCGTGGACGGCCGCGTTGCAGCAGTAGCGGGAGCAGTACTCGTGAGCGCCGTCGACCACGTCGCGGTCCTGCCGGCTGCCGACGCAGTAAATGTAGACGATGTTCTTGACCGGCTTGCCCTGATACTCGAGCGAGCCGTTGCTCGACTCGACGAGCTGTTTTAAGTCCGGCAGGGTGATCACGCCGTCGAGTCCGTAGCCGAGTTCGTTCTCCGCGACCGGATACGCGTCGAACCCGGTCGCGACGATGATCGAGCCGGCGTCCACCGTGATGGTCTGCCCGCCGTCGTCGCCGGATTCGGCCCCAGCGCGGCCGTCGAGGCCCACCCTGATCTCCACCTGGTAGTTGCCAAAGCTGCCGGACTTTCGGACGACTTCGGCGCCGGTGAACACGGTGATGTCGGGGTGACGGCGGACCTTTTCGATAAGCCCGGCCACCAACTCGCGGCCGTTCCTGCCGTAGGGATACATGTCACCGAAACCGGCCGCCCAGCCGCCAAGCTCCGCCTCCTTCTCCACCAGGAACGCCGTGATGCCGATCTCGGCCAACCCGAGCGCCGCGCGCAGACCGGCGATACCCCCGCCGATGACGACTGCCTTGGGTACGGTCTCGACCACGATGGGCTCCAGAGGCACCGTCAGCCGGGTCCGGCCGACGCCCGCTTTGACCAGTCGGGTCGCCTTGGCAGTGGCACCCGCAAAGTCGTCGGTGTGCGTCCAGGAGCACTGCTCTCTGACGTTCACCTGGGTGTACTGGTAGGCGCTGAGGCCCGCTCGCTTCGCCACTTCCCTGAAAGTGAAGGTATGCAGCTTCGGAGAGCAGGAAGCTACCACGATGCCGTCGAGGTGCTGCTCTTTGATGTCTTCGATGATCTCCTGCTGCGTGGCATCGGAGCAGGTGAACATGGCGGTCCTGGCCACGATCACCTCCGGGTCGGTCTGCAGTTCCGCCACCACCTTGTCGACCTCGACGTAGTCGGAGATGTTGCCGCCGCAGTGGCAGACGTAGACGCCGATGCGACGCCGACTCATCTCGCCACCTCCGCGACCCGGCCGGCTGTGACGCCTGGCATGGCGGTCTCGGCGGGGGTGGCGTCCCGCGCCGCGTCCGCAGCCGGCGCCTGACGGGCCTTCTTCTCGAGGTGCGCGGCTACCTGCGCCGCCGCTCCCCCGGCGTGCAGTATCGAATCGGGGATGTCCTTGACTCCGGACGCCGCACCGGCGACGAACACGCCGGGGAGGTTGGTGGCGCCGGGATTCACGTCTTCGTCCGTTTCACCCACCCAGCCGAAATCGTCCAGAGCCAGCATGCCGTCGGCGAACAGATGGGCGGCTTCGTCGTTGGGCTGCACCCCTACCGCAAGGACCACCATGTCGTGCTCCATCTCGGTCAGGGTGCCGGTCTCGATATCCTCGTACTTGAGGACGAGGTTGCCATCGTCCTTCTCGGCGATGCTGGCCACGCGGCCCTTCACAAAGTTGGCGCCCATGCCCTTGGCCTGCTCGTAGAACTCGTTGTAGCCCTTGCTGGGGGTGCGGATGTCCATGTAGTAGACGGTCACGTCGGCCAGCGGCAGCGCGCCCATGACGAGCTGGTTGTGCTTGACCGAGTACATGCAGCAGATCCGCGAGCACATTGGGTTACCGAGCGTCTCGTCGCGGGATCCGGTGCAGAGGATGAAGGCGATGTTGTCGGGGACCTTGCCGTCGCCCGGGCGGACGACCCCGTTGTACGGACGGGTGGGAGCGAGAAGCCGGTCCATCTGCATGCCGGTGATCACGTTCTTGTACGTGCCGAAGCCGTACTGCGGCTTGAGTTCGGCAGGGAAGAGCGTGTAGCCGGTGGCCAGAACGACGGCGCCCACCTCGGCCTCGATGTCCTGGTCCCTCATGTTCAGGTCGATGCAATCGGCCGGGCAGATGTCCACGCAGGAGTTGCATTCGGAACAGACGCCGCAGTCAAGGCAGCGGTTCACACTCGCCAGCACCTCCTCCTCGGTGACCTCCGGCTCGTCCGGATAGAACTCGCCCGGCTTGAGCGTCTCCACATGCCGCGCGACCACCGGCTGGATGGTCGTGTAGGTCTTCTGCCGGCCGAGGACGGCCACTTTGTCGACCATCGGAAGCCGGGAGTCGAAGTCGGCCGGGTTGAGATCTTGCCCCTGGAGCCAGCGGTCCATCATGAACGCTGCCCGGCTGCCAAGCCCTGCCGCAGTCGTGATCATTGACGGCCCGGCGACCACGTCGCCGGCGGCGAAGACGTAGGGAACGTTGCGGTCTGCAGAGTCGCGTTGTCGACCCTTGATGGTGCCCGACGGGTTGATCTCCAGGCCGAAGTCGCCCGAGTCCGGCCTCATGCCGGCCGCGACGATGACCAGGTCGCACTCGATAGCTGCCCGCGGCGTTTGTTCGAAGTACTTGGGGCTGAACTTGCCCTGGTCGTCGAACACGGACTCGCAGTGCAGCAGGTTGATGCTCTGCACCCGCTGTCGCCGGCGAAATCCCGTACCCCGCAGGAGTGGCTGAAGCTGACGCCCTTCGGACTTGGCTTCACGCGATCTCCGAGGGATGGGCCGGCATTTCCTGGAGTGACTCCAGGCTCAGGGCCTGGACCGAGGCAGGCGCCGAGGCGCGCCGCCGTACGGGCCGCGTCGATGGCGACGTTACCGCCGCCGATCACCACCACTCGTTTGCCCTCGATCTCGAGCGGCTCACCGAGCTTAGCGGCGCGCAGGAAGTCGGTAGAACGCATGACGTCCCGGCAGATCCTCGCCGGGCACGCGGAGCTTCGTTCCCAGATGCGTCCCGATAGCCACCAGGATCGCGTCGTAGCCCTCGCTCTTGAGAGCTTCCAGATCCTCGACCCGCGTATCGGTCTGCGATGGTCACGCCGATGTCGGTGACATTGGCCACGTCCTCATCGACGACCTCGTTCGGGAGCCGGTAGGGCGGCAGAGCCAGGCGCAGCATGCCGCCGGGCTGAGAGGCCGCCTCGAAGATCTTGACCTCGTAGCCCTTGCGGGCCAGGTGCCACGCCGCCGTCAGGCCGGCGGGGCCGGAGCCGATGATGGCCACCTTCCCGCCGTTGGGCGGGGCGATCTCCGGGGCGACCCGGGGCTGTGCGTAATGCCGGTCGGCCACGAAGCGCTTGAGCCGCCGGATGTCGAGCGGCCCTTCGAGCTCTCCTCGCGTGCATTCCGATTCGCAGGGCGCATAGCAGGCGCGGCCGAGGCTGCCGACCAGAGGCGTTGCGTCGGCGACCAGTTGGAACGCCTTTTCATACTCGCCGCTGCGGATAAGGGCTATGTAGCCGTGGGCCCTGATCCCGGCCGGGCAGTTGTAGGTGCAAGGCGAGGTGCCCTGGCGCTCGATGACGGCTTTCTTGGGCACTGCCTGCGGGAAGGCGATGTAGGCGGCCCGGCGTGAGACCAGGTCGGCATTGAACTGGTCGGGCACCGCGACCTTGCAGACCATCTCGCACTGTCGGCAGCCGGTGCAGGCGGCTTCATCTACGAAGCGGGCCTTCTGCTTGATCTTGGCCCGAAACCCACCGTTCTCGCTCTCGATGCTTTCCACCTCGGCGTAGGTGAGCACGGTCAGGTTGGGATGGTGGATGGTGGCTCCCATCTTGGGAGTGGAGATGCAGCTCGCGCAGTCGAGGGTGGGAAAGACCTTGCTCAGCAGGATCATCTTCCCGCCGACGCTGCCTTCCTTCTCGACCACCAGGACCTTGTAGCCCATGTCGCCCAGCTTGAGCGCCGACTCCATGCCGCTGATGCCGCTGCCGATGACCAAAGCGTCGTAGTTCATGCCGCACGCTCCCCCGAAGCGCCTGGGTCGTCCGGGCTGGCGCCGGTCGGCGCCGTCCCCGCAGGCCCCGCGCTGGACGGTCCGAGCCCGACCAGCGCCTTGGAGAACTCGGCCATGTAGTTGACGAAGGGATCCGCGCACACCGAGCAGACCGCGGCCATCTTCACCCGTTGGGGCGCGTGGCCTCGCTCCTGCAGTAGGGCCTGGGCGTCGGTCATGATCTTGGCGCTGCGCTCCGCGCAGTCGGGCAGGAAGGCGCATTCCTCTCCGTCGGACGCGATGAACACGCCGTCGAACCCCTGCTCCACCGCGTAGAGGATCCAATCCGGCCTGATGCCGCTTGTACAGGGCATGCTGATGACCATGACGGTGGGCGAGTAGTGCAGATGCGAGCTACCAGCCAGGTCGATTCCTGGATCGGAGATATTGTTGGTCGAGAAGACCAGTATCTTGGGGGCGAAGCCCTCGGTCATGGGCCCAGGGTCCTCGGTCGCAGTCACGGCAGGATCCCAGCGCCTACTTGAGTTTCTTGACGAAGAGCTTCATGTAGCCGGGCTCTTCGACGAACCCGAGATACTCATGGCCCAGCTTCTTGGACCAGGCGGGAAGGTCCTTCTGGGTGCCGGAGTCGGTGGCGAGCACTTCCATGATCTGGCCGACCTTGACTTCGGCCATGCCTTTCTTGGCAGCGAGGATCGGGCCGGGGCAGGAGGTGCCGCGGGCGTCGACGACTTTGTCGCCTTTGAGTGTGGAAAGATCGGTCATTATCGTCTCCCTTTCTCTTGGGTAGTTGCCTGTTACGCGTTTGCCAGTAGCTGACTGTTCACCGGGTCTTGGGCCGGTTCGGCACCGCCGGCGGGGCCCGCCGAGTCGCTGCCTGAGTCGGCGCCAAGGCCGTATGTCGCGGCCACCGGATCGAAGACGCCGGCGGCGGCGTGGAGGGCCGTCCCTGCGGCCTGGTGCTCCTCGAGCAGGGCCTGGCGCATGAGAGCGCAGGCTTCCATGAACTTGGGGTTGGCGATGGAGTAGTAGACGGTCTGGCCTTCCTTGCGAGGCCGGACCAGCAGCGCCTGCCGCAGGATGCGAAGGTGCTGCGACACGTTGTGGACGGGAAGGCCGAGATCCTCGGCGATATCGCTCACCCGCCGCTCGTCTTCCTTTAGGCCGTACATGATGGCGAGCCGGTGCTCGCTCGAAAGAGCCTGGCACACATCGGCGTGCATCTTGAAGAGGGGACGCATGTCCACTGAGGCGACTCCTACCCGATCAGACGCCGGATTTCCTATCGCGTCTGCTTTATCGCGTATTTGCATGTTTGATGATATACGCATTCATCAACCAATTGCAAGAGGGCGCACAAAAAAAGGCCGGGGTGATAGTCACCCCGGCCCGGCAGGTCGCGCGGGCATCGCCGCGCTCACCGCTTCTCTTCCTAGATGAAGATGATCTGCGCACCCTCGGTCATATCGATGAAGTCGGCGGCCGTGACGCCGTCGATGACGCCGTCGATGAAGTCGCTCTTGCCGAGGCCCATCATGTCGCAGGTCATCTTGCAGGCGAAGAGCTTGGCGCCTCCGTCCTGCATCATCTCAATGTACTCGCGCACCGGCGGCGCGCCAACTCCCTTGATCTTCTTCCTCATGAGCCACGTGGCGAAGCGGGTCATGCCTGGGAGGACGCCCATGAGGTTCGGGATGCCCCAGTTGGCGGGCACGGGCACGCCCATCATGGTCATCTTCATGCTGGTGTTCGCCACCGGAGCGAGCTGCAGTTTGTCGATGCGGTTCTTGGTGACCATGTCCAGGCCCCAAAACGTGAAGAAGATGCTTACATCCACGCCGTTGCCAAGGGCCGACCAGCCCATCACCAGGGCGGGGTAGGCCATGTCCAGGTCGCCCTTGGAGCAGATGAACGCGATGTGACGGTTGGGAATCTCGTCGGCCATGTCATGCCTCCAGTTCGTGCTTGTTTCGATCCGTTTGGGCGAGGCTCGGTCAGACGCAGCCTTCAGGTTTGCCCAGGCCGGCGATACGCGCTGCTTTCTTCGCGGGACCCTTGGGGAACAGCGCAAAGATCTGCTTGGTGTTCACCCCGGTGCCCATGGTTATCTGCCGGAGCGTGGGGGACTTGCCGTTCTGAGCCACCTGCCGCGACCAGTCGATGACCTTCCAGTGGTCGGCAGTCAGCTCGGGGATGCCCTCTTCGGCGGCGATGGCCGTCGCGATATCCTTGTTCCACTCGCTCGGATCGGTCATGAAGCCCTCGTCGTTGACCTGGACTTCTTTGCCGGCGATCATCCGGGTAGCCATGCGTATCTCCTCCCTTTGGTGGACTTCGTGTCAGCGGCTCTTGGCCGTATTTACCCCTATGGCCCGCATAACGCGCAACACAGCCGCGAGGCCGCGCTGCACCTCGGGATCCCGCATCTGCTTGAGCAGCGAGCGGAAGCCCACGTCCGTGGGCTGGTCCAGTTCCTTGAATGCCGCGAGGACCACCACTAGGTTGTCGGCTAAGCGGTCGAGGTCTTCAGGCGCCACCGAGGTGGCCACTTTGTCGACAGCGTGGGCCGCACTTCCGGCCAGCGCGAAATATCCCCTGTGTTCCGCCACTTGGAACACGTCGGTCGCCTTCTCGAAGATGCTGTCGCTCAGGGGGCCGACGGTCTGGGCCAGATCCATGAGGCTCTCGAGCTGATCGAGCATCCGGTCGAGGTTGCGGCCGTTGCGAAGGAGCCGCTTGAGCAGCCGCAGCAGATCGGAGAGGTCCACGTACCCCTGGATCTCCTCGAGTTGTTCCGTGACCAGCCCGACCGCGTCGTTCGCGATGGGCAGAAGGTCGTGCATCAGTTCGGACCGTTCCTGCTGCCTGCGAGCTGTTTCGCGCGCCTGCTGGGCAAGGAACGCGACCTGGACGGACAGGTCGTCGAGTTTGGCGTTGAGTGCGGCCAGATCGGAGACTGCAATCGCCTGTTCCATCACGTCACCGTCAGCTGTGCCATTTGCCCGACATGCTCATGCGCGCGGGCAGCGGCAACTCGGCGCCCTTGAGCAGGATGTTCCAATACATCCAGCGGAACATCATCTTGCCCCAGTGGTTCATCTCCGACTCTTGAAGAAGAGCGAAGGGACCGATGCCGGGCAGCGGGTAGCGGCCGGGCAGGGGCTCCACGTCGTAGTTGAAGTCGATAAGCAGGCCCTTGCCGAAGCCGGACTCGATGAAGCAGTTGGTATGGCCATCGTATTGGGGCTGAGTGTCGAGACCGTCCAGGTAGCGCAGGAAGTTCTGCGCAAAGCAATCAACGGCGAAGTGCGCGCCCGAGCCGCTCTTTGAGGTGGGGAGCGAAGCCGCATCGCCCAGCGCGAACACATTGGGGTGCTTGTTGGACAGGAAGCTGTGCTTGTCAACCGACACGTAGTTCAACTCGTCGCCCAGGCCGGAACGCGCCAGCAGTTCGTCCCCCTTGTTGAGGGGCACGGTCACCAGCAGGTCGTACTCCAGCTCGGTCTCGTCGTAATGCACCAACTTCTTGGCGTCGGGATCCACGTGCTCCACCAGGAACTCCGGTACCACCTTGATCCCCTTGCCCTCCAGGATGTCACCCAGATGCTTGGAGGCGATAGGCTTGGTGAAGGCGCCGGGCAGCGGGGTGGCGTAGATGAGCTCCACCCGGTCCCTGACGCCCTGCTCGTGGAAGAACCAGTCGGCCAACATGATGAATTCCAGGGGTGCGACCGGACACTTGATGGGGTTCTCCACGACGTTGAGTACCAGCCGTCCCCCGCGCCAGGTGCGCAGATGCTTGGCCAGGGCCAGCGCGCCCTCGATCGTGTAGAAGTCGAAGATGGACCTATGCCATTCGGGACCTTCGAGGCCGGCCGTCTCTTCGGGGTGGGTGGCAGTACCCGTGGCCACTACCAGCACGTCGTAATTGAGGATCTTACCGTCGGCCAGTTTCACCCGGTTCTGATCGGCCTCGATGACGTCGGCTGCCGCTTTGATCATCTCCACGCCGGCCGGGATGAAGTCCCGCTTGGGCTTGATCACGTCGCTCCTGCTGTACATGCCGAAGGGTATGAATAGGAACCCAGGCTGGTAGTAGTGGGTCTCCATCGGGTCCACGATGGTGATCTTCCACTCGTCGCTATCGAGTATCGGTCTGAGCCGATTGACCACCATAGTGCCGGCGGTCCCGGCCCCGATCACCAGTAATCGCTTCATCTATCGCGCCCCCTCACGTCTCGGGTTACTTGTCCGGCGAACTACCCGGCAACGATGCTTCCAGCGACGAAGCCTCGAGCGCGTCGAGGTAGCCCGCGGCCCACTGAAGCGATTGACCCTCGGACTGGTGCTCCTCGATAAGGCCCTGCCGCATAAGCCCGCAGGCGTCCATGAACTTGGGATTGGCGATGGAGTAGTAGACCGTCTGCCCCTCCTTGCGCGGGCGCACGAGCAAGGCCTGCCTGAGGACGCGCAGGTGCTGCGACACATTGTGGACGGAGAGGCCGACCTCCTCGGCGATGTCGGTCACCCGTCGCTCGCCTTCCTTGAGGCTGTACATGATGGCAAGCCGGTGCTCGCTGGCAAGTGCCTGGCACACATTTGCGTGCATCTTGAATAGGGGGCGCATATCCATCCCGGATGTCTCCTCTAGTTCCCGGCCCGCAGCCGAGCAATCGGCGTAAGAAGTTTGCAAGATTAATGATATAAGCATGTTAGTCATCTTTCAAGTACATCGACAGGCGAAAAGCCCCTCGCCGTTGACAAGCGTCGGCGTTCTTTCTAGTGTGGTTGCTCCAGCGGAGCCCATTGTCGGCGTGGAAGGGGTGCTTCATGCGCAAACGGAACGTACGTGTCTGGTGGACCGTCGGGGCGCTGGTCGCCGTCCTTGTGATTGCGGTAGTGGTGACCGCGGTTGCTCTCGCCGCCGCGCCTGCGGACGACTCGGCCAACGTGGCGTCGGCGGTGAAGGCACTTCCCCTCTTCAGTGACTCCAAGTTCACCGCCCATCTGCGGGCGCCCAACGACGACCAGATCGAGAGCCTGCTCGCGGACAAGAAGATCCCCTTGAGCGGCGGTGCCAAGTCGCGGGCCATCCAGGCATTTCGGAAGGAATGGGCCAAGCGTAACCCGACCACGCCGAACCCCCACAAGTTCGACCAGATCCTCAAGAACGAGCAGGCGGGCAGCCCCCAGCTGGTCACTACTTCTCAGTTCATGAGTTTGGCGGTGCCCATCGAGTTTCCGGCGACGGAGACCTTTGACGGTTGGGACGGGAGCTCCATCACGGCTAGCGGCCCGCTACACAACCAGATTCCGGCTCCCGGCCCGCGGGACAACAACACGATCTGGTACAACGACACCACGCCGAGTCTCTACAACGAGCTGTACTTCGGCATCGGACCGAAGGCCGGCGTGATCGTGAATCATCCCAACCTGGGAACGATAGACCTCCGGGGCAACACGATGGCGAACTACTACCTGGAGCAATCCGAGGAGAGATTCCAGCCTCACGGAGCGGTGTATCCCAAGTGGTTGCAGGCCGCCCACCCGGAGGCGTGGTACGGCAACAACAAGGGCAGCAACAGTAGCCCGCGTGCCGGCGACCTGGTCCGGGAGGCGGTCGACCGGATAAATGCCGACGACTCGAACTTCCCGTGGCAGAACTATGACGGTGACGGCGACGGCATCGTGGACAACTTCACGGTCATCCACGCCGGCATGGGTGAGGAGGCCGGCGGAGGCCAACAAGGCTCCGACGCCATCTGGTCGCATGCGTCGACTATCGACTATCCCACCGGCAAACTGGCTTGCGCCGCCGGGACGCACGGGGCGACGCGCGACATCTACGTCCGCGAATACAGCATGGATCCCGAGAACCTCGATGTGGGCGTCATCGCGGAGGAATATGGACACGCCGCCTTTGGCCTGCCCGACATCTACACCACCGACGTCCAGGCTTCGCCGTCCAACTGGAGCATCATGGAGGCCGGGTCGTGGAACGGGAAACTGGGCGGCATGCAGCCCGCTCCGTTCCCGCTCTACTTCCGTTACCTCATCGGCTGGGCCAAACCGGTGGAGATGAACTACAACTCCAAGCCGGCAACGGTCAAGGTGGGGCAGCTCTCCCTCCGGCCGAAGGGCACCAAGCAGGGCATCAAGATCAACCTGCCCGACACGGTCGTCACCGTTGAGAACAAGGCCGGGACCGGCAAGGCGTGGTGGTCCCAAAAGGCCGACCTGGCGGACTTCTACCTAGCGCACGACTTCGACCTCACCGGCGCCACAGATCCCGTACTCTCGTTCTCCAGCTACTGGAGTATCGAGTTGGACTACGACTATGGCTATGTCGAGGTATCCGACAACGCGGGGACCACCTGGACCAAGCTCAAGGATACGAGTGGCTACATGGCCCTGGACGATGCCGGTAGCGGTACCAACTACGCGTTGACCGGAGAAGGCTCTGGGACGCTGACTTTCGACCTCGCGGCCTACGCCGGTAAGCAAGTGACCCTGCGCCTGCACTACATCAGCGACGTCGGCGTCCAGTGGTCAGGCTGGTGGGCGGATGACTTCTCACTCGTAGACGGGGCTACCGTGCTCTTCACCGACGACGTCGAGACTCCGCCCAACGGTTGGACGACCAACAACTTCACCATTGTGCCTCTCACCAACAGTTATCCGCTGTACTACCTGGCGGAATGGCGCAACTACAGCGGGTTCGACCGCGGCCTGAAGTTTCCCTACGTGACCATCTACAACGACGAGACCACCAACGAGTGGGAAGTCGACCGGGCCCCGTATTCGGTCCCGGGCATGCTGCTCTGGATCCGCAACAGCGCCTACGACTTCGACTACACCTTGTATGACTCATCGTACGGCGACCCACCCAGCTACGGGCCCAAGCACGCGCTGCTAGTGGTCGACAGCCACTACTGGCCGCTCGAGTGGGACAGCCTCTCCGCGAGCGGCGCTCACCGGCGCCTGAGCGCCCGTGCACAGCCGGGCAACGCGACATTCGGTCTGCAGCCGACAACCTCCTTCACCATCCGGCGATCCGATGCGTCAGGAAGCATCTTGGAGACGAAGAAGTTCAGTTCGCTGCCGCCGGTCTCGCAGTTCCACGACTCACTTGGCTACTACCCGGGCTTCTGGTACAACCCGGATCCCGATCCGGACCTCAACGGCCTCTGGTTCTGGGATCTGCCGGCGAGTGTGGTGATACCGGCCAAGGGCATCTACAGCACCAGGATCACCGACGTGAACAAGAAGCTGATGCCCGACCTCTTCGGCGAGGATTTTGGTGGCGGTTCTCTCCTCGGCACCGGCAACCCGCGGGATGACAAGGTCCAGTACGGCATCAACCTCGCCGTGCTCGACAAAGCCAAGGACGGGAGCTGGGGCACCATCGCTTTCTGGAATGCCAAGTCGCTGGGCAGCGTCAAGATGACCGCCACCCAGGATAGGAACTTTGCAGGTAAGACGATCACCTACACGCTGTTGGTGAAGAATCTCGGTCCGGCGCCGCAGCCGTTCGCGGTATCCGACGTAATCCCCAAGAACACAACCTATCGGAGCGGCGGTTCCTACAGCGCCGGGACGAACAGCATCGAGTGGAAGGGGACCGTAGCCCCGTTCAAGAGCAGGACGATCGTGTTCACGGTCAAAGTCAAGCCCGGCACGCCGGGAGGCACTAAGATCAGCAACACGGTGACCCTGGTCGACGACGCCAGCGGCGGCAGTGCCACCCAGACCGTCACAGTGAAGTAGAACCAGCATTAGATCGGGCGCCGGCCGATTCCGCCGGCGACTTGACAGCAACCGAGACGAGGGGCGCCGTAGGGCGCCCCTCTCGTTATCCGGAGATCCCTGGGTCGACGTGGGCCGCCGCCTGTTTCGCGGCGGCCTCCGCCTCGTCGGCAGCGACGCGCGCTGCGCAACGCTGCTTGACCGGATCCAACCGCAGCGTGACGACGAAGTTGACGAGAGCGAACCCGCACGCGATGTAGAAGGGCACTTGGTAGCCCGTGTAGTTGAGGATGAAGCCGGCCACGACCGGGACCACGATGGCTGTGGCGTGCAGGATGGTGATGCCCATCGCCAGGCTCGAGGCGATGTCCTCGGGCATGGCCACCTTGCGCAGATAGGTCGCTCCGCCGATGGTCGACAGCGGGGTGATCACCGTATAGATGAGGTAGAAGAAGCACACCAGCCACACGTTTCCCGAGAGCGCGAAGCCGGCGAGAGCGAAGACATAGAAGAGGTTGACGATCGAGAGGGAGCCCCGTTCCCCCCGCCGGTCGATCCACCGTCCCAAACGCGGGGCCGTCACCATGCCGGCGAACGTGACGACCAGAAGCAAGAGCGAGATGTGGGTCACTGTGAAGCCGAACTGTTTCACCAGAACCCAAAGCCCGAAAGAGAAGAAGATCTGCTGGCGCGCGCCGTCGAACAGGTTGAGCCAGTAGAAGTAGCGGTATTCGCGCTTGAAGACGATACGTTCCCGCTTGGGCGCCACCGCCCGAAGCTCACCATCGTGAAGATGCGGGAAGCGCACGATAGCGATCGCGCCTAGGAGCGCCGCGATTCCCAGGATGATGAATGTCGACGTGTAGGGCGCCTGCCTCGCGAAGTGGAACGTGAGGAACACCATTACGTAGGCGATAAAGGTCCCGCCTTGAGTGAAGGCGACCATCCGGCCGAGGATGGCCCCGCTTCTGTCCTGGGTGGTGAGGCTCATTCCCAGCGATGGCTGGGTCTGCAACACGGTGTGGAAGCCGAAGCTTGTGATGATCACCCAGGGGATGACCGTTATGAAACTGGTGGCAACGGAGAAGAAGGCGTAGCCGAGAGCGAGGACGATCAGCGCCCCCGCCGTGACTTTCTGCAGCGAAACGCGATAGAAGAGGGCGGTCAGGAAGATGAGGACGAACCCGCCCACCTCGCGGATGGCGGTGATGTAGCCGAACTGCGGCCCGGAGAAATGAAGGACGTCCTCGAAGTAGTTGGTGACGATGCTGTTGTGTGCGTTCATGGCAAAGCCGAAGCAGGCCGACATCGCAGCCAGCATGATAAAACCGCGTCCCGCGGGCGTGCGCCACATCGCGCGCAAGAAGTCCTCCAATAACCGGGTAGCCAAGGGGAAGTAAGGGCATTGTATCCTAGCCGCCGCGTGGTCCGCTTCGTGCGTTACATCTGCGCGTTTGCCTGACAGGCCGCTCCGCTGTAACGTCAACAGGTGTCATCCCAGCCAGATACGCCCGCACGGGACGCGCCGCCGACCTCCGCTCGGCGTGATTCAACTACGGCCGCCCTTCTGGTGGTGGCTGTGGGATTCCTCATGCAGGCCGGCTCCGCCGTGGCCGTCCTGGTCATCGACGCCGTCGGTGTGGTGGAGGCGTTGTGGCTGCGCACGGCCCTAGCCGCGCTGATTTTGGCCGCCGCCCGGCCGCGGCTGGTGCGTCTTCCCGCCAAGGGGGCCAGACTTCCCCTTGTCGCCCTGACCCTCAGCCTACTGGCGATGAACTTCAGTTTCTACGAGGCCATCAGCCGGGCCCCGATCGGCATCGTGGTGGCGGTGGAGTTCCTGGGGCCCCTCGGTGTCGCCGTGGCGGGTTCGCGCCGGCTGCTCGACGGCCTCTGGGTGCTGCTCGCGGCGGCGGGTATCGCCCTGCTGGCCCAGCCCGGTGGCACCGTCAGCGCGGGCGGCCTGCTCTTTGCCCTGCTGGCTGCCATCTGTTGGGCGGCGTTCATCCTGTCGGCGAAGAAGGCGGTGGGTAGGGTCGGCTCGCTGCAGGCGACTGTGCTCATGCTGGTGGGCTCCGCGCTGATCATCACTCCCATCTTCCTCGCTACCGGCGTGAAGGTCGCGGGCTACGGCCACGCGCTCCTGCTCGGCCTGGCTGTCGCCTTCCTCTCGTCGGCATTGCCGTACGCACTCGAACTCGCGGCCATCAAACGGGTGCGGCCCTCCACTTACGGGGTACTTCTGAGCATCGAGCCCGCCATCGCCGCTCTCTGGGGCTACGTCATCCTTTCGCAGAAGCTGGCCGTGCGCGAGTTGTTTGGCATAGTCGCCATCGTGCTGGCGGCGGCGGGCGCCGCCTGGACCAGCAGCGCCGACGACCGATGAGCAAGTCCCAGGCAGACGACCGTAACCCCTCCCGGGGCCGCCCTCCTAGACCTTGCCCTCTCTCACCAGCCGGGCGAAATGGGCGAAGGTGCGATCGTAGGTGCGCTCCGCCTCCGGCGGGAACGCGCATGCGGGCAACTCATCGCTCTTCAGGTGATACGCGATGCAGTCGCAGCAGACGCCCTTGCGGGGACATGACGCCCAGCTGCAGGTGCAGCGCGTGAGGTTCGTCTCTTTCTTACACTCCATGTAGCCCGTCCTGTTTCTCGAGTGGCGCGTTGCCGGGGGCCGGCCCGCGCGCCCGACTCCCCGGTAGCTTGTCGGTGGCCTGGCCCGGTGTCATCATCCTCCATGATGCAGTCTCTGACCATCAATGAACTCGAAGCAACCTCGGGAGTCCCGCGCAGCACCATCTACTACTACGTGCGCGAGGGGCTGCTCCCGACCGCGCAAAAAGCCGCGGCCAGCCGGGCCATCTACACCGAACACCACGTCGCTCTTTTGGGCGACATCACCCGTTTGAAGGACCAGGGCCTGCCGCTGCGGACAGTCAAGGAGCGGCTGGCGCCTAGGATCATCGCCGCCCGAGCGGCAGACGTCGATCTGGTCGCAGAGCAGAACGAGCAGACCCGCCAGGCTATCCTCACAGCCGCCGCCCGGCTGTTCGTGCGCACGGGGTACAAACGCACCCGGGTGGCCGACATCATCAAAGAGGTGGGGATAACACCGCCGGTCTTCTACGGCCATTTTCCCTCCAAGCAGGAGCTGTTCGTCGAAGCGTTCGGGGTGTTCGTGGGGTGGATGCGCGGCTTTCTTGAGGGCCGGCTGGCGGACGAGCCCGATCCGGCGGCCCGGGATCTCGCCCGCGTGCACGGCTACCTGGGCGTGCAGATGCTCAGCCCCGATCTCATGTCGCTGGTGCGGTCGGAGGCCCTACACGAGGACGACGCGCTGCGCCGGGCTGTGGAGCGTTCGTACAAGGACATGACCCAGGACACCCTGGACGACCTGAGCGCGCTGCGGCAACAGGGTGGCACGACGTTGCCTGCCTCGGACGAGCTCATGGCCTACGGACTGCTGGGGGGGGTGGAGAACGTAGTTATGAGGGCGTCCTGGGACGACCGCTACTCTCGGAGTGACGTGCTCTGGACGACCCTTTGCATGTTCCTAGCCGTCCAGGCCTTATACTCGGGGCGCCTCGACCTGCGGGCCGAGATCGAGCGCTACGCGGGCACCGTGGCGGGATTCGCCGAGGCTCCGCTCCCGATGCCGCCGAACGCCGTGTCCTGACTGGTACTCTAGACTGAATAACACTAGAATATAGTCCTATAGTGTTGTCGCTGACCCGACAGTAGGAGGTGTTCGGTGCCCATCAAACTGATGGCGGTCTCCCGCCGCCGGCCGGGGCTGACTCGAGCGGAGTACTTCCGCTATATCGAGCACTATCACGGCACGGTCGCCCGGCTGGAACGCTTCAAGATCGATCGCTATATCCAGAACCACGTTATCGACGGCGCCTTTGGTGTTCTCAGTGACAGCAGCCACCACAACAAGGTCGCCGACCGCGACGGAGTGGTCGAACTGCACTTCAGCGAGTTTCGCGACCTCCTCGCTACTCTGGAGCCCGAGGGTGTGACTCAGTCCCGAGCGAACCAGGACGGCAAGTTCTTCGCCGACGAGCCCACGAACATCATCGTCATGGCCGAGGAGACCGAACTTCCGGTCTCCAACCCGCGGCCCAAGTTCAACCCCGGTCTGGCCGAACCGGGCGTGGGTGCTCTCAAGGTGATGCAGTTCATCATGCGCAAGCCCGAGGTCTTTCCCAACGACTACGACAAGCTGTGGCGGCAGGCACACGACGAAGCGCTTGCCGCGTCGCCCTACGCTCAAGAGCAATTCCGCAAGATCGTGGTGAGCAAGCGCTCCCGGGTCAACGACAACGACGCCGCTGCGCGGGCCCACTTTCGCATGGTCGACCCACCGGTCTACGACATGGTGGTGTCGTTCTGGGTCGACAGCATGGAGCAGGTGGGAGCCTTCCGGCAGTATCTCGACGCGCTGCAGCAGACGCCGCTCGAGTTCGCCGACTGGTCGGAGTCCTTCTACCTCTACGTCCGGCCCGTGCGCATCATCGACGACGCTCCGCCGAAAGACTGACGGCGCGAAAGGCTGAGGTGACCAAAATGATCACGCCCGACATGACCAAGCCCGAGTGGAGGGCTCAGAAGACCTACGCGCAGAACCGCCTCGACGCGGTGATGAAGGGTATGAGGCCTGCCCTCACGCCCGAGGAAGAGGCCCGGCCGTTCGCCAAGTACTACTACGAAGCTATCCCCGAGCCAGATCCGGCCCACTACAACAAGATGGAACAGCCGATCGACCCGGCTCGGGCCTTCGGCCCCGAGGAGATCGACAGGATGCTCGATCCCGAGCGGCTGGCGAAGGAAGAGGTGGAGATCGGCTGGTGTAACCTGCCCAACGGTGCCGGCTTTATCGCCAACACCATCCTCTACCCCGGCGTGACCGCCGAGATGATCGACTGGTGGTTCATCTGGCACACGCTCGAGGACCTGCGCTACCGCATCTGGTATCCCCCGCAGCACGCGGGCATCATGATCAGCCCCATCGATCGCGCGCGTATCCTCGATCCGGATATCCCCATGAGGGAGAGGAACTGGGGCGTCACCCACTACGTGACGGAGAACTGCGACTGCGGCATGGACAACGTCGACATCGGCTTCCGCTCGCCCGCCGACATGGGCTTCGACATGGAGAAGTTCGACAAGGTCGCCGCGACCTTCGCAGGCGGCGGCGGCTGGGCCGTCACTGTGAACAAGTGCGATTCTTCGATCACCGCGCCCGCCATCATGTGCCATATGTTCTACAACGAGGCCGGCGGCCTGCGCCATCGGACCCGGTTCTGGATGGGCTACCGCTTCACGAGTCGGGCAGGCCGGAACTCTGTCTGCCTCCTCACGTGTCGGTCCCCGTGGAAGCGGTGCAGGGGTTGGCGCGGCACAACGTCAAGGAGTTCACCCGGTTCCGCGACTTCCTGCCCCGCATCTACAAGGAACTGGGCCCCGGTCTCTACTGCTAGGAGCCGGAGATGATACGAACGATAGTGATGATGGATCTTCCGCTCGACGACATCGCCGAGATGGAAAGATGGTATTACCGAGAGCACTCTTCCGAGATCTCGCGGCGCTACGGACCCTGGCTAGAGCGGCATGAGAGTTTCGCCGCCCTGCCCGCACCGCCCGACGCCCAAGAGTACGGTTTCTACAACTGGCGCGTGACGGAGACGTATTGGCGGGAAGTACCGCAGGCCGGCCCGCGCGGCGCCTACTGCTTCACGCCGGCGCCGGTGTGGAATCCCATCGTGGCCTGTTCGACGCCTGCGCAGCCCGACCACGACTTCCTTGGGTGGGACGGCTTCGCCACTGACAGGGCCTGCATCCGTTGGTATCAGATCTTCCGCTACCCGCTGGGCGTGCGCCTCCACGAGGGGGAAGATTGGTACGCGAACGTCCACGCGCCCGAGGTGATGAAGCAGCCCGGTCTTCGCCGCTTCTTCAGCTATCCGGCGGTCAAACCTCCGGTACCGCTTCCCGGCATGTGGCATCCGGACGCTACCCCGCCGGACGAGATGCAGCTCGTGCAATGGGACAGGGTGACCGAGCTTTGGTACGACAGCTTCGCGGCGTGGCGCAACGCGGTCATCGACGACCCGCCCACGTACACGCTGCCCGAGTGGGCCACCGACCCGTTCTTCCCCGAGACCACCGACAAGTTCCCGTTCTTCAAGCCGGGGGTCGATTTCGTGAGCAGCTTCTTGCTCGAGCGGCCCACGGACGAGTTCAAGCGCGACACCCGCTACTACCTGCCGTGAGTCGGCTGGCGAGGAGGTGACCCATGGCCGAAGCGAAGATCCGAGAACTGACCGCCGAGGAGAAGGCGAAACCCTACTCATCCTGGTACTACCGCCCGGTTGACGATCCGGACCCGGTGCTGCTCGGACTGGTGCATCCCGACCGGCCGATGGACCCGGCCAAGGCTCTCTATCCCGAGGACATCAACCGCCTGCTGGACCCCGGCTACATGGAGGTCGAGACCGGCTGGTGCAGCCTGCCCAACGGCGCCGGCTATATCTGCGTGAACAACAAGATGCCCGGAGTCACCGTCGACATGCTCGACTGGTGGTTCGCCTGGCACAGCCTGGCCGGTATGCACTACGGCATCTGGTATCCGCCGGGGCATTTCGGCATCTCCATCAGCGAGAAAGATCGCAAGAAGGTTCTCGACCCGAACGTCTCCATCAAGGAGAAGATCTACGGGCGGACCGACCACGTGGTGGAGGACGTGGGCACGGGGGCGGAGGACATCTTCATATTCTTCTGCCATCCGGCTGAGTTGGGGTTCGATATGGACCGCTTCCATCCCCCCAACGTCGCGGCCATGTATGGTGGCCACGGCCTCGACATGCCGGTGGGCGCCAAGCCCTGGACCATCCGGGCGCCGGCCATCATGTGCCATTTCATCCGGGAGATCCCGGGCGGGGTGGAATTCCGTACCCGCTTCTGGATGGGGTACACCTTGATCGACAAGAAGCCGGTGCTGATGCTGCCGCACGGCGTGAGGGTGCCTGTGCAGGCCATCCAGGGACTGGCCGAGCATAATGTCAGGGAGTACACGAACCTGAGGAACCTGCTGCCCGGAATCTACCGCGAGCTAGGCGGGCGCATCCCCTGATGTGAGGCTCGCTTTGATGTGCAGCGCAAGCGAGCGGGCCGCCACGGACAGAGGTCGCTCATTGGAGTAGATCAGGTCCAGATCCCGGGTGAGGTTCTCCGCGAGCGGGAGCGCCACGAGGTCGTCCATGGTCTCCGGAAGTACGAACATCCGAGGCAGCAGCGCGACCCCCAGCCCCTGTCGCACCAGGGCCTTGGAGAGTTCCAGATAGTTGGCCCGATAGGGCACCTTTGGCTCGAAACCGGCACGCCGGCAGGCGTCCATCAGCAGGTTCGCGGTATTGAGCGAATGGCCGGGGAAGAGGAATGACTCGTCGGCAAGCTCGGCGAGCGCCACCGAAGGCTGGCCCGCGGCCCGGTGGTCTCGGCGGATCACGAGCAGTATTTCTTCGGTCAAGAGATGCGTGGCCGCGGCCCGTGACGATCCCCAAGCGGTAACGATGGCGCAATCCAGTTCCCCGTTGAACACCCCTTCTTCGAGCAGAGTGTCGTCGCGCTCGATGAGGTCCAGGTGGATCTTGGGATAGATCTTGATGAAGGAGGCCAGGATCGGCGAGAGCAGGTGCGCGAAGACAGTGCCTGTCGAGCCGATGCTCACCCTGCTCGATAGCGCGCCTGCATGCTCGCGCATCATGCGAACCGCATCGTCCGCCCTGGCGACGATCACTTTGGCCAGAGGAAGGAGCAGTTTGCCGTCCGGAGTGCATTCCACGTGGCGGCCATAGCGCTCGAACAGCCTCACCCCGAGTTCCCCCTCCAAACGGGCGATCTGTCTGCTGATGGCGGGCTGGGTGAGGTGGGCGAGGGACGCCGCGCGCGTGAAGCTGCGCACTTCGGCGACCGCGACGAACGATCTGAGTTGGTCTAGCTCCATATCATGACAGATTGTAATGGACGTCCCCCATAAGCGCCAGGCTTGCGGGTGGCGGCCTTGCGGGGCGTCGCTGCCGGGTGTACAAGGTGTAGACGGAATCACTGACTACAAGGGAGAACCGCCGTGGATCAGGAAAGGGGCGTGGAAGCGGACGTAGTGATCATCGGCAGTGGCGCTTCGGGACTCTGCGCAGCTCTGACGTTGAGTTATGGCGGGAGCCTCGGTCTTGGTATTCGAGCAGGAATCCGAGCCCGGTGGCATGACTAACTACGCCGAGGGGATGTTCGCAGTCGGCAGCCGGTACCAGAAGAAGCACAAGGTCGGCCTCACCGTCGAGGAGGCCTTCAACATCCACATGGAAGAGACCCACTGGCTGGCGAACCCGAGGCTGGTGAGGACCTTCATGGAGAGGACCGCCGGAACCATCGACTGGCTCGAGGAGCAGGGTGCGGAGTTCAGTGGCCTTTTCACGATATCTCCGTTCACCGAGCGGGTCTGGCACCAGATGGAGGGCTTCGGCAAGGAGGGGTTGATCAAACCCCTCTACAAGAAGGCGAAGAAGCAGGACAGCATCGAGATCCTGTTCGAGACTGAGGCCAAGAGTCTGCTGATGGATGGCGGCCGGGTGGCGGGCGTGATCGCGGAAGACGAGGAGGGCAATACCATCCGAGCCAAATCCGGAGCGGTGATAATCGCCTCCGGTGGCTATCAGGACAATCGGGAGTGGGTGGATAAGTACTGCAAGTCGGGCTTCACCAGGCCGGTCGTGCCGGCGCGGCAGGTGGGAGCGGGCATCAAGATGGCATGGGACGCTGGCGCCGAGCCCTACGACATGGGCGTGATGCAGACCATAGTCCTGGTCCCCGAGGAAGAGCTCACCTCCCAGCTCCTCACTGCCGGCTTTCAGCCCCGCCTGTGGGTCAACACGCTGGGTGAGCGATTCGTCAACGAGTCCATCTGCTGGAAGTTCCCCATGGCAGGCAACGCCCTTGCCCGGCAGCCGGGGGCGGCAGCGTGGTGCATCTTCGACGACGACACTCGGGTCCACATGAAGGACAAGGGCGTTCTCTACGTGCTGGGCGAGTTCTACGACATCTTGAAGAACCTGCCGGATCTGGACGAAGAGTTGGCGCGGGGGATGCATGCCGGCAAGGTGTTCAGGGGCGGATCCCTGGACGAATTGGCCGCCCGGATAGGGGTCGGCGCGACCACGTTCCGCGACACGGTCGGCGAGTACAACGAGTGCTGCGACGGCAACTACGACTCGCTCTTTGGCAAGGGAAGGGAATACCTGGATCCCATCAAGAAGCCCCCGTTCTACGCGGTCAAGCTCGGACTCGCCGCCTTCATGACCAACGGGGGCATCAGGATCAATCACAAGACGGAGGTCATGAAGGAAGACCGCACGGTGATCCCCGGTCTGTACGCGGCGGGGTGCTCGCGCCGGGGGGATCCTCGGCGACACGTATGAGGTCTCGACCACCGGCGGCTCGCTGAGCTTTGCAGTTAACACCGGCCGGATGGCCGGGGAGAGCGCCCTCGAGTATCTGGGGCGGAAGACGTGATGAGAGAGTTCGCCCAACTGGCCACCGACAGGCCCGCTGGGCTTCGCAAGCGTAAGGCGGACGGCAAGAAGATCGTCCCGTACATCGGCCACTTCGTGCCGGAAGAGTTGCTCTATGCCGCGGGCGTCGAACCGTATCTGATCTGCCGGGGAGGCGAGCCGGAACCGCCCGAGGCGGTGCTGGACGACATGCTCCGGTTTCTCAACCCGCTGGCCCGGTCGATCGCGGGCTTTCACATCATGGGCCTCGATCCGGTCATGCCTCTGGCCGATCTTATCGTGGCCAGCCAGCCCGAATGCCACGTCCAAAGGATGGCGGAGTATCTGGAGTTGCAGGGGCTCCCGGTGTTCAAGGTGGGCGTCCCCCAGAACTGGGACCGGCCTTACGCCGGCGAGTACTACTTCAGTGAGCTCGAGCAACTCAAAGCCAGGCTCGAGGAACTGACGGGCAACCCCCTGAACGACGACAGGGTGCGCGAGTACATCGGCTACACCAACGAGATTCACGCGCTTCTCCGCAGGATCGACGCTCTGAGGAAGCGCGATTCTCCGCCCCTGGGCGGATACGACTTCATCCACCTGAACCACTACTCTTTCTTCACGGATCCGCCGGTCGCCATTGAGCAACTGACCGGGATCGCCGACACGTTGGAGGCCGCCGAGGGCAAGTTCGCCAAGAAGGTGCCGCGGATCCTCCTCGCGGGCCACGCTGTGGCCGTCGGCGACTATCTGGTGGTGAAGAACCTGGAGGACGCCGGCGCGCTGATCGCCACCGAGATGATGGACGAAGGGCTTCGCTGGTATCGGTGGGACACCGCCGTCGATGGCGATCCTCTGCGGAATCTCTGGCGCGCCAAGTATCTCGACAAGGTCCCGGTGAACATCTTCCAGCCCGCCTGGCGGATGCGCTTTGACCATATGAAGACCCTCATCGACGACTACCGCATCGATGGCGTGGTCTGGTACCAGTTAGCCTACGACGAGATCTACGACATGGAATGCACCGTCATCACCAAGTGGCTGCGCGAGCTCAAGGTGCCTCTCCTCAAGCTCGAGACCTCCTACGAGTACTCGCGGGAGGCGACGGGGCCCCTGAACACCAAGATCGAGAGCTTCGTCGAGAGCCTCCGGAGAGGTAGGTAGCCATGGCCGGCACCGCTTATGAAGAATTCCTGGAGCTCGGCAACTTCGAGGGTGACGAACGCCGACGCATGCTGCCTCAGTGGATCGAAGCAGCGGGCCGCCTCGGGCTCACCGAGAACGATATGGTGTACGCGGTCAAGGAGTTCATCCCCGAGATGTGGGACCTCCAGTACCTGGGCATCCGCAAGATGATCGGGGCGATGACCCGCGAAGCGGTCGATCACACCCAGCTCAAAGAGCACCGACAGCGCGGGGTCAAACTGGTCTATGGCATCATCCCGGCCATCCTCACGCCCTATCAAGCGGTCAAGAAGGCTGGGGGCGACAAGGTCTTCGTCAGCTTCCCTGATATGTGCCTGATGAACTTCCTGCAACCGCTCTTCCACAAGGGCGCGCCACTCTTCGAACTGGCGGAGCAGTCGGGCCTCACCTACGGGTGCCGCCATTGCGCCCTCAACAAGCTCAGAATTGGGCTGCGGCTGCGGGACGTGGTCCCCGCGCCCGACATCCAGTGGTCGTTCGGTCTGGTCTGCGACGAGGCCACCAAGGTCGACGAGTACATCAACTGCATCTACGACGAGAACTGGTTCGCGGTCATTACCCGTCTGCCGCACGACACCTGCATGGGCGAGGTCGACGATGAGATACCGGAGCGCGTCGCCTATCTGGCCGCGGCCTTCAAGGACGCCTACGAAGAGGTTCAGCGGGTCACGGGAGTACAGGTCCGCGACGAGCACATAGTCGCGGCGCTGGACGACTTTCAGCGGTATCTGGGCAAGACCGACGTGCTGACGAGGTTGAACGCGGAGGCCGACCCGCAGCCGTTGCGCGGCTCGGCGCTGGTCAACTTCTGCCACCCCTTCTCCATGCCATTCAACACCGGCATCGAGTACATGGAAGACGCCCTCGACACCATGATCGAGGAAGTCAAAGTGGAAGTGGCGGCCGGCAGAGGCATCTACCCCAAGGGGGCTCCCAAGGTCGGTGCCTACTTCATCCCGTACGCCGTGCCCTGGGTCGACAAGATCTTCATGGAGAACGGCGTTGCCACCTCCTCCAGCCTGACGATGATCCCCTCGGCCAAGCAGTTGATCCCGCCGAGCGGGACGGATCTCTACCAGAACATCGCCGAACAGTGGCTGCGGATGGTGTTTGGTATGGGCTGCCACGTAGAGATCAACACCTGGATCGAGAAGGTCAGGCGAGCCCCGCCCGATGCGCTTCTCATGGGCTTCTTCGACTACGACCGATGGCTCGGCCAGATGCACAAGATGGGCGCTCGCGAGGTGGAGAAGGCCACCGGCGTCCCCACCTTCTACATCGAGGCCGACTTCTTCGACGACCGCGACTACAGCCAGGAAGCGCTCCGCACCCGCATCGAGAGCATCAGCCAGGTGATCAAGATGCGGAAGGCGGCGAAGGGGGCCGCGTGCCGGAGCTGATTGCGGGGGTCGACATCGGCTCGACGACCACCAAGGCCGTATTGATCGACGGTGCCGGCGCAGTCCTTGCCTACTCGATCATCGACACCCAGCACGACCGCGACCAGAGTGGCGAAGCGGCGCTCGCCCTCGCTCTCGACGCTGCCGGCAAGACAGACGCCGACCTCGCCTTGGTCGCCTCCACAGGCTATGGGCGCCGCTCGTTCAAGCGCACGGAGAAGGTGCTTCCCGAGATCGTTTGCCACGCGCGCGGCACCGAGCATCTTCATCCGGGAGTGCAGACCATCATCGACGTCGGCGGCCAGGACAGCAAGATCATCGCGATGGGCGACTACGGCACGGTGCAGATGTTCGAGATGAACGACCGCTGTGCCGCGGGCACGGGCCGCTTCTTCGAGGTGCTCAGCCGGCGTTTGTTGAGCGTGCCCATGGAAGAGCTCGGGCCGCTGGCCCTGAGGTCGACGAACCCGGTCTTCCTGAGCAGTGTCTGCACAGTCTTTGCCGAGTCGGAGATCATCTCCCATCTGTCCGCGGGCACGCCGCCGGAAGATATCGCCATGGGGATCCTCGAGTCGATGGCCAAACGGGTCGTCTCCATCGGTCGGCAGGCCAGGATCGAGTACCGGGAGCCGATCGTGCTCAGCGGCGGGATCGCCTTGAACACGGCCGCCAAGCGTGCCTTCGAGGATCAGCTCCAACAGGAGGTGTTCGTCCTCGACAGACCCGCAGATGCCGGCCGCGCTGGGTGTCGCTTTGATAGCGCGCGACGACCGTCTCGCGGACGGAGGTGGACCGCTCAATAACGGCACGTAATGGCAGGGAGGTCTGATGCAAAGAGGGCGTCGAGCGGCCTGCTGGCGCGCGGGGGGGAGTATTGTGGACCGCGCGGCCCGTCGGTGACGCGGCTGCGATAGAATCGTGGGCGAGTCCTAGGGCCGCGCCGACCGCACGACAGGCGCCACTGAAGAGGCAGACATGCGCGTTACGATGACCTTCTTGGGCATCATCCGGGACAAGGTCGGACAGAAGAGCCTCGACGTCGAGTTACCGGAGGGGTCGAGCTTTGACGATCTGATGGAGGCTGTCGCCCCGCTCATGAGAGAGAAGCTGGATGGCTGGGCGTGGGACGATAGCAGGGGCCGGTTCTCACCGCAGGTCATCGTCTCGCGAGGAAGGGCAGTCGGAGGAGTCGACCTATCCGCGCCTCTGAAGGAGGGCGAAGAGGTCCTTGTGTTCCCTCCCCTGGCCGGAGGATAGGCATGATCAACGAGATGATCGGAGGATTCTGATGAGCAAGATGGCGACAGCGGCCGTTGTCCACGAGGCTGGGGGCAAGTTCACCATAGAGGACGTCGAGATAGAGGATCTCCGAGCCGGCGAGGTCTATGTCCGTATCAAGGCAGCCGGTCTCTGCCATACCGACCTGAACATGCAGTTCCTGTTGCCCATGCCCGCGGTGGTCGGCCACGAGGGCGCCGGTATCGTCGAGGAGGTCGGCCCGGGTTGCGGCTACGTCAAGCCCGGCGACCGCGTGATCATTTCCTGGCCGTCGTGCGGCGTCTGCCCCAACTGCCTCAGCGGCAAGCGGTACATCTGCGAGGTTCAGTTCCCGCTGCTCTTCAGCGGCTGTCGCCTCGACGGCTCGAGGCCCGTGCGGCTCAAAGGGGAGTCCATCTCGTCCTGCTACTTCCAGCAGTCGTCATTCGCTACGTACGCTCTGGTACCCGAGTCGTCGCTGGTCAAGGTGGAGGACGAAGAGATCCCCTGGGAGATAATGGCTGCCCTACCCTGCGGTGCCATGACCGGGGCCGGGTCGGTGCTGAGCGCCCTGGAGGTCGGGCCTCTAGACGAACTGCTCGTGCTTGGAGTGGGAGGGGTGGGCCAGAACGCCATCATGGCCGCTCGCCTTGCCGGCGCCTATCCGATCATCGCGGTCGCGCGTAATCCCCGGCGCCTGGAGTTGGCCCTGGAACTCGGGGCTACTCATACCGTGAACGCCAAGACGGACGACGTCGTCGCTCGCATCAAGGAGATCGCTCCCCACGGGGTCTCAAAAGCCCTCGACAGCTCGGGTGCAGTCAGTTCCTGGGTCACTGCCGCCAGCGTCCTGCGCAATGGGGGCACTTTCGGAGTGGTGGCGGCGCCGGAGGCCGAGACTCTTGGCGGAGGGCCGCACGCTCTGCTGTCCAAAGGCATCCGTGTCCAGTTCATCATGGCCGGCTCGGTCGTCGCTCGGGTCTTCCTGCCCAAGCTGATCGAGTGGTACAAGCAGGGACGCTACCCCGTGGACAAACTGGTCACCACCTTCGACCTCGCCGACATCAACGAGGCCGTGCTGGCCGCCGAAGAAGGACGAGCCATCAAGCCCGTCCTGCTGATGCCTTGACCTAGTCCCGGTCCCGCGCCGTCTTCCGATCCTCTGGGCGCCGCGCCCGGGCTTGTCGGATTCATGCGTGGGCGTAATAGCATCTTCGCCTGATGCAAAGTGCTCGGAGAGCGGCGACTTTGCCATCCTCTAAGGCTATAGTGGCATTACCCTTGATCCTTCCAGGGATGACAGTATGCCGCTCGCTTTCGCGAGGTGAATACCGAAAGGCGGTCCAAAACGTGGAAGAGATGAAACAGGACCTTATCGGTCTCCTTGGGGACGGCCACGTCCTCGACGACCCGGCGATCCTCGAGTCATACGCACGGGACGAAAGTTTCGTCCTTCCCATGAAGCCCAAACTGGTAGTCAGGCCCGGCAGCGAAGCCGAGGTGCAGGCTCTGATCGCCTGGGCGAATCAGACCGGCACGCCGCTCATCCCGGTGAGCTCGGGCGCGCCCCATTTCCACGGCGACACGGTCCCGAGCGTGCCCGGCGCCGTCATGGTCGACCTCAGCCGGATGAAGAAGATCCTCCGGATCGACCGCCGCAACCGCATGGTGGTCATCGAGCCCGGCGTCACCTACGCGCAACTGCAGCCCGAGTTGGCCAAAGAAGGCATGCGCGTGACGCCGCCCCTCTACCCGCGGGCCAACAAGTCGGTCGTCGCCAGCCTGCTCGAGCGGCAGCCCACTCTCGTCACCCGCTACAACTACTCGTTGCCCGAGCCGCTCCGCAACTGCGGGGTCATCTGGGGCGACGGAACCCGGTTCTTCACTGGTGAATCCGGCATGGGTCCGGCAGACCTGGAGGGACAGTGGGCGGGCGGCGGCCGCCAGGTGGATCCGAAGGGGCCGCTACAGACCGATTACTACCGCCTGCTCACCGGCGCGCAGGGTACCTTCGGCATTGTCACCTGGGCGTCGGTCAAGTGCGAACTCCTGGCCGATCCCAAGAAGCTGCTCTTCGTCACAGCCGCCACGCTCGACGACCTCGTGGACCTCACCTACCGGCTCGCCCGCCTCCGGGTGGCCGATGAGTTGTTCATCGTGAACGGAGCCTATCTGGCCGCTCTGGTCGGCGCCGACGCGGCCGACGTGGCCGCGCTGCGCGACGTCCTGCCTGCCTGGACGCTGGTCATGGGTATCGGCGGCCGGGCTCTCTTCCCAGAGGAGCGCATGGCGGTTGCCGAGAAGGACATCGCCGAGGCGGTAGCCGCCCACGGCAAGTTCCTCTCCGCCGTCCCCGGGCTGGCGACCTCCCGGGTCGCGGCGGCGGTCTACGGGCTGTACGATGCCGGGGCGGCGGCCGACGGCGCCGCTCACTGGAAGCTCCGCTCCGAAGGGCGCAGTCCGCGACATCTTCTTCCACACGCCGCTCGACAAGGCGTCAGGGTACCTGGCCACCATGCTCGATGCGGCTGCCGCGCACAAGTACCCGGCGGCGGACGTGGGCGTCTACCTGCAGCCGCAGCATCAGGGCGTGGCGTATCACATGGAGTTCAGCCTTCCCTTCGCTCCGGATGACAAGCGGGAAGCCGACAACGTCCGCGCCCTCTTCACCGCCGCCAGCAAGCAGCTCATCAACGACGGCGCCTACTTCTCCCGGCCCTACGGTGAGTGGGCCGACCCGGTCTACAACCGGGACGCGGCCGGCCGCGACGCATTGCGCACGGTCAAGAAGATTGTGGATCCCAATAACGTGCTGAACCCCAGCAAGCTCTGCTTCTAAAGAGGAGTAGCCACCATGGCACTTGAAGATTATCGACCGGTCGCGATGCGGTGTAACCGCTGCTCGTATTGCAAGTGGATCCCGCAGGACCGCATCAAGAGCTGGGAGTTCGCAAAGGGATGCCCCAGTGTCGACTACCGCCACTTCCACGCCTACTCGGGCGGGGGCCGCATGGTCGCCCTGATGTCCCTTGTCGACGGCCGCAGCGAGATCAGCGACGAGCTGGTGGACGTCGTCTACGAATGCACGCTGTGCGGCAGCTGCGACGTCAGCTGCAAGGTCTGCCGCTACGACATGTGGATCCTCGACGGCGCGCGGGAGTTCCGGCACTACCTGAATCAGAAAGGCGTCGTTCCTCCGGCCTATCCGGGGGTCATCGCCAAGCTGCGCGAGACCGGCAACATGGCCGGCGCTCCGCAGGCCAAGACGGAACGATTGGGCCGACGGTCTGGGCCTGAAGAAGCTGGCCGCCCCGGGCGCGGCCGCGGGACCCGGGACCGTCGACAAGGCGGAAGTCCTGTTCCACGCCGGCTGCCTCTACTCGTTCAATCCTGTCCTCCGCGGCGCCGTCCAAGCGGCCGCCCGGGTCCTCACCAAGGGTGGCCTCGACTTCGCCATCGACGGCGATGAGGGCTGCTGCGGCGGCAAGGCCTACGACATGGGCTACCGCGACGATTTCGGCACGGCCGCCGAAGCCAACCTCAAGAAATGGGCGGCGGCGGGCGTCAAGACCATCGTCACCCCCTGCGCCACCTGCTTCTGGACGTTCAAGCGGCTCTATCCCGAAGTCGCCGGCGACGACTACGGCATCGAAGTGCTGCACACCACCCAGGTGGCCGACAGGCTCATCAAGGAAGGCAGGCTCCGGCTCACCAAGCCGGTGCCGATGAAGGTCACCTACCACGACCCCTGCCACCTCGGCCGCCAGGGCGAGGACCACGTGCCCTGGAACGGCAAGGAGACCAAGATCTTCGGCCAGGCGGTGGTCTACGACCCGCCGCGGCCCCGCTATAACGGCGCCTTCGGCGTGTACGAGCCGCCGCGCGACGTGCTCAAGGCCATCCCCGGGCTGGAGTTGGTGGAGATGGAGCGCACCAAGGAGGCGGCCTGGTGCTGCGGCGGCGGCGGAGCCGCCCCGCAGGCCTATCCGGACTTCGCGGACTTCACGGCCTCCAAGAGGCTGGACGAAGCCAAGACCACCGGAGCCGAAGCCATCGCCACGGCGTGCTCGAGCTGCAACCGCATCCTCGGCAGCGCAGCGGCGAGCGACGGCACCACCATGAAGGCCATCGACGTGCTCGAGCTGGTCGAGCAGGCTCTCTAGAAAGGAGGGACCATGGCACTTACAACAGAAGCATACGAAGCCCTCCAGGCCATCGTCGGCGAGCGCAACGTCTCGCGCGACCCGGCCATCCTCGACGGGTACGCCGTCGAGATGCTGGCCGAGCTCGTCCGTCCCGACTGCAGCCACTACATGCCCCGCGCAGGTGCCGTCGTCATGCCGGCGTCCACCGAAGAGGTCCAGGCCATCGTCCGGGCGGGCAACAAGTACAAGTTCGGCATCAAGCCGCTCGGCACCGGCTGGTATCACTGGGCGTCCGCGATGTACGACGAGGGCAGCCGCTACGGCGACGAGAAGGACACCGTCCAGCTCGACATGCGCCGCATGAACGAGATCGAGATCGACGAGAAGAACGGCATCGCCATCGTGGGGCCGTACGTCATCCACGCTCAGCTGCACGCCGAGGCCATCAAGCGGGGTTGGAGCTGCAACATCATCGGCGCGGGGTCGTCTTGCTCCGTGGTCGCCGCCGCGTGCGCCTACTCGGGCATCGGGGCCGGCACCATGTGGATGGGCGGCAACGCCGAGAACGTGCTGGGCATGGAATGGGTCACCCTCAGCGGCGAGATCATCCGCAGCGGCTCGCTCGGCTCCGGCGACGGCTGGTTCGTCAGCGAAGGCCCCGGCCCCAGCGTCCGGGGCATCATGCGCGGCATGCTCGGCAGCCGGGGAGGTATGGGCGTCTACACCAAGTGCGCCGTCCGTCTGGCGCACTGGCCGGGCCGCACCGACTGGCCCGTCACCGGGACCGTCCCTGCCTACCGCCTGCCTCTGGACAAGACGTTCCGGGCTTATACGGTGGCCGTCGCCGACTGGGACGCCTGGAGCGATCTCTACTACAAGATCTACGACAACGAGATCGGCTACACGCTGCATCGGCAGTTCAACCTGGCCGGCGCCGAACTCGCTCCCACTTTCTGGCTCATGTACAACGACGCCACCAAGCAGCTGAGCGACCTGCCCTGGATGATGGAAGAGCCGGGTATGGACGAGCTCAAGGAGGAGATGCGCATCTCTCTGCAGATCGTCATGGCCGGCCGGTCCGAAGCCGACATCGAGCTCCAGGACAAGATCCTCGATACGATCCTCGAAGAGGTGGGCGGCTGGAAGGTGGAGCGCTACTGCGAGCAAGACATGGCCGAGTTCACCAACATGTACATGAACCGGCTGGGTCACAAAGAGATCAACTACGTCTACTCCGGCAACTACATCGGCAGCTGGATGCAGGGCGGCACGCCCGACTGGGTCAAGGGCTACGTGCCGGTGGCCGCGGCCGGCTATGAGCGCGACTACGCGAACGGCCTCCTGGTGCAGGCCGGCGGCGACTCGATGATGGGCACCGTCGGCGCCTATCCCGGCGGCGGGGTGATGGGCCTGGAACAGTTCGTGTCCTACGATGGCAACGACCACGATTCCTGCGCGGCCGCCTGGTACCACATGGACGACGCCGTCGAGGACGCCAAGACCATCAACTACCCGCCCGGCAAAGAAGGTCTCTACATAGAGATGCGCTACACCGACGAGCAGGCCTTCGACAAGTGGGCCAAGGCCAAACAGCCGTGGGCGTTCACATTCCAGCGCAAGATCCGCGAGCGCTACGACCCCAACTACATCGGCGACCGCCAGTACAACTGGATCCCCGAGGAGTGGGAGAAGGGCGAGAAGCACGCGAGCACGCCGATCATGCCCGGGCCGGGGCGGCCGCAGCCTGCGCCGCCCGGATACCCCACGGTATGAGCTGCCGCCGGCAGTGAGGCCGGCGCGGCCGGGTCTACGCTAGTACGAAGGCCATGCCCTGCGTGTAGAAGTGATCGCCGGCCGCATTGCGGCCGGTCATAGGCTCCGTAACGCGCACCTCTTGCGTCACCCGGACCAGGCCGGTAGCGACCAGGGACCGCGAGATGTAGTCTCGTTCGGCGTCGATGTTGGGATCGATGTGGTGGATGGGCATCGGGAACAGACGGCCGACACCCACTCCCGCGTCGTACGAAGCCGTGGCGACCCACACTTGTTTGCCTTCGCAAGTGAAGTCCGTGAGCCACCAACGGGCGTGATGCCTACGGCGGGAAGAACCGCCGGGGTTGGTCTGCTGGAAGGCCACGTCGTGCAGGTTGCCGTCGAGGAAACTGGGAAACACGGGAGCGCAGTGGTACGGCCGGTTGAGCACGCCGCGGCCGAATGCGCGCAACGCCGTGCGCGGCGTGATCCGTTCGGCCACGTGCCACCCGCCGGCGGCGAAGGCCTCGAGCAGTTCGCTGCCGCTGCCAAGGAAGATCAGGCTCACCGGGGCCTGCGCCGCCCCCGTCATCTTCGCCGAGAACCGGGGGAGCAGGCCCACGTGATCGTGGTGGATGGCCAGACCGGAGGCGCTGTCGAGTAGTGCCGGAAGCGAGCGGTCCGCCGGGCTGACCTTGGTCTGAGCGTGAGTCGGATCCGCCTGCGTCCCGATCATGAACTCCCCGACGGCGACGCACGATGCACCGAACGTCAGGACCGCTCTCATCAGTTGCGTTCGAGGCTCTTTGCCCTCTTTGGTGATCGTTTCGTGGGCCCAGATCAGGAAGACGGTGCACAGCACGGTGACTGCCAGGGTGAACATGGTGAGGAACTCGCGACCCTGGACGTTGCCGGAGGCGTCACGAAGCAAGGGGAGGATGGCCAGCAGAGCGCCGAGTAGGCCAAACCGGGCGAGCCAGAAATGCCAGCGGCGCGTAGCGCTCGAATCGAGCGCGAGATCTGCGCCCCGGGGCTGGTCACCGAACGAGTATGAACGAGCCTCTGACCGAGGCCGCAAGTATGTTTGTTGCACAGTACTCCTTATCCTGGGAGATGATACCGCACCAGCCGCCCTGCTCACAGGGTGATAACCACTTCTGGTATACTCGTTTCGTTTTCTGGGTATCACTGACCGGTACCTCTCATCCCCACAAGGAGCGCTGAAGATGTCGAACGTCACCATTGATCCCGCCAGCGGGCTTCAGATGGTCGAGTTGAGCCACGTCTGGGGTCACGGGGCACCCTCCTATCCCGGCCAGACCGATGTCAAGATGCACCGAGCTGTCAAGCACGCCCAACACGGTGTCCTCGCCTGGCGTATCACCACAGTGATGCACACCGGCACTCACATGAACGCTCCCCTCCACATGATCCAAAAGGGTGCCGACCTGGCAGCCATCTCCCCCGATCTTCTCTTCGGCAACGGTTGCGTCCTCGACGTCCCCAAGAAGCCCTGGGAAGTCATCACCGTGGCCGATCTCAAGAACGCCAAGCCGGGCGTCAAAGAGGGCGACATCGTGGTCATCGTGACAGGCTGGCACCACAAGTATTCCGATGCACTCGAGTACTACGGCGAAGCGCCGGGTCTCTCCAAGGAATCGGCCGAGTGGCTCGTGTCAATGAGGCCCAAGATGGTGGCCATCGACACCCCGTTCATCGACCATCCCATGGCCACTTCCATGGCCGGCCATCGCGGCGGCCCGCAGATGAAGCGCCTCAACGGTGAATATGTGAAGGCGACCGGCCTCGATCCTAAGAAAGAGCACCCTGAGTGGAACATCGCGGGGCGGACGATCCTTGGCGCCGGCGTCCCGGTCGTAGAACAGGTGGGTGGCGACGTGGACGTCCTCAAGGGCAAGCGCGCCACCCTCGCCGCCACGCCCTGGAAGTTCGAGCACGGCGACGCCTGCCAGGTGCGGATGGTCGGCATGATCGACCCGAGCGGCACCTGCCGCATCGAGCCCGGCAACTGATCACCCGCGGAGCCGAAAGGACCGAGCCATGAGCCTCAAGATATATGACCTCACGCACACGTTCACCCAGTTCATGCCCGAGTGGCCATCGACCCCGAGCGTGAACGTGTCCATCGACAAGTTCCACGCGAAGGACGGCGTCTACCAGGTGCAGTGGGAAGGCATCATGCATCGCTGCACCCACATGGACGCCCCGCTCCACGTGACCGAGAACACTCCCACCATCGGCCAGTACCCGCTGTGGCGGCTGTTCGGCACCGGGGTCTGCGTGTCCATCCCCAAAGAGAAGTGGGGCATCATCACTCCCGAGGATCTGGAGAGTGCCACTCCCAAGATCCAGGAAGGCGACATCGTCGTCATCAACACCGGCTTCCATCACCTCTGGGCCGACACCGACGAGTACTTCGCCTACGGGTGCGGCATCTACCAGGAAGGCGCGCAGTGGCTGGTGGACAAGAAGGTCAAGATGGTGGCCTACGGCTGCCAGGCCAACGACCACCCGATCGCCACCAAACTGGTCAACCATGGGCTTGGCCCCACACACCCGCACCTCATCGAAGAATGGAAAGAGAAGTACGGTCACGATCCCCTCGAGGACTTCCCCAATTGGGAATCGGCACACAAGACCCTCATGGTCAAGGGCGGTATCCCGGGTGTCGAGAACGCCGGCGGCGCGATGGACGAGGTGACCGGCAAACGCTGCACCTTCATGTGCTTTCCGTGGCGCTGGCCCGAAGGCGACGGCTGCATAGTCCGCCTGCTGGCCATCACCGACCCGGACGGGACCTTCCGGTTCGAGACCGGCGAGTAGGACTCTCCTGAGCGGATCACGGCGCGCCCTGGCGGGCGCCGCTCGCTGCGCAACACGGCCGACAAAAAGGGCCGGGGGTTTCAGACCCCCGGCCCTTTTTCACTGGTTCACCAGGTCGCGGCCCAGACTACGGGCGCCGGCGCCCCGTGCCTGGAGGACGAGGCTTCGTGTGCGTTAAGGCTTGGCCGTCGTGCTCGTCGGGGCCGCGGTGGTTATGGTCGCGCCCGCGGTGGTCGTCGTCGACGAGGGAGCGGCGGTCGTTTCTGTCGATGGGGCCACCGTCGTGGTGGCTCCCGCGCCGGCCGAGGTGGTCGTAGTCGTAGCCATGTCATCGCGATAGGCCACGCCGACGGCCGTTTTCTGCGCTTCGATCCATTTGCGCCAGGTTTCGCTCTTCTCTGAACCCAGAAGGGTGGTCTTGATCCGCTCCTTGACCGTTGCCGGAACTGTTGCTGTTGGATCTGGCTTGATTTCGTCGAGCGTGTACTGCTTCGCGGGGGTGATGCCGGTGACCTGGATGACGTGGTAGCCATACGCGGTCTTCACAGGCTGGGATATCTCATCCAGCTTGAGCGAGAACACGGCGTCCTCGAACTCCTGGACCATGTCGCCTTTGGCTATGGCGCCCAGGTCGCCCCCCTTTGCGCCTGAGCCCGGGTCGTCGGAGTATCTTGTCGCCTCGGCCGTCCAGTCGGCACCGCCAACGAGGTCGGCCCGCACCTTCTGCGCCGTTGTGAGCGCGCTATTCCAGTCGGCGTCGGTCGGAGCGGCAGTGGTCGTAGTGGAGGACGAGGCGGTGCTCGATGAGCCGGCCGCGGTCGAAGTAGTCGAACTGGCCGAGGTGGTCGATGTGGTCCCGTCCACCCTGCCCGCGTCGGGGGCGAGAAGGATATGCCGCGCCGTCCGGGTCTCGGGGGCGAAATAGTCGGTCTTGTGCGCGTCGTAGTAGGCCTGGATCTCCGTTGTCCGCGACGGTGGTGACGTCCTTGGTGACTTCGTCGTAGACCTTCTGCAGGAGCATGGATTCCTTGTAGCTCAGTTTCAGTTGGTCCATCGTGATGCCCTGCTGCTTGAGGGCATCGTCGAACTTGGCCTGGTCCCCGGCAAAGGAGTCTGCCAGGACGGAGTCGATCTGCTTCTGGACCTCGTCGTCGGCCACGGTGATCTTAAGCTCTTCCGCCTTCTGGCTGGCGAGTTGGTAGGTGATCATGTACTCCAAGACGTCCTGCTGGAACTGCTTGTAGCCCGCAGGGTCGCTCGTCTTGTCCGGGATCTGTCCGGCGTACTGGGCCTCGAAATCGGCGATCCTCTGGTCGAACTCTTCTTGGGTGATCGCGGTGCCACCGACCTTGGCTACGGCGCCGCTGGGCACATTGCCGCCGCAGCCCGCCACCAGGCCGACCGTTCCGGCCAGCAGCAGCACCACGAGGACGGCCAGGATTCTCTTGGTCACAGAAACCTCACTTGATGGTTCATTCTGAAGACGGCGCCGGAGAGTATAGCCTCATTTGTATAAGGAATCTGTTAAACGCCGCTCAATGGATCCTCTCAAGGCGCGTCTCGGAATAGCGGAGCGAGCGCTTACTTACCGGGTTCCCCGCTGGCCTTTGTGATGCTAGGATGGTGGGGCGGACCGAGGCTGATGGGCCGCTACGAGGTGTGCTCCTGGAGGAGGGGATAGATGGAAGACAAGCGTGTAAGCCGTCGTGATTTTCTCAAGATCGCCGGGGTGGCCGGGGCGACGATCGGGGTGGGTGCGGGTCTCGGTGGTCTTGTCGCGGCCTGCGGCGGGACCGCGGAGACCTCGACGACCGCAACGGCTCAAGCGACCACTACTACCACCGTAGCCGCTTCGACCACCACAGCCGCGCCCACAACTACCGTCGCCGGCCCCGAAGCCGGCCGCGACATCATCCTGGGTCTGGTCTCGCCCAGCACCGGCCCGCTGGCCAACTTCGCCAAGGCCGACGATTGGTGGGTCGATTTCGGCATGAAGGCGCTGCCGGACGGTCTCGTCGGCGGCGATGGCAAGCAGCACAAGATCGTGATCAAACGGGCCGACAGCCAGTCCGACCCCATGCGGGCCGCGCAGGTGGCAGGCGACCTCATCAACAACGACAAGATCGATCTGATGATGGCGTCGGGCACCCCGGATACCGCCAACCCCGTCGCCGATACGTGTGAATCGTTCGGGATGCCGTCGATCTCGAACTTTGTGCCCTGGCAGCCGTTCGTCTTCGGCCGCGGTGGTGCCCCCGACAAGCCGTTCAAGTGGACCTACGCGCAAGCGCTGGGCTTGGAACAGATCGTGGCCAACTTCATCGCCATGTGGGATCAAGTCTCCACGAACAAGAAGGTCGGGTTCATCTTCGCCAACGATGCCGACGGCCAGGCTTGGACCGATATGAAGACCGGGCTTCCGCCGGCGGTCGAGGCGGCAGGGTATACGTACTTCCTCAGCGACCTGTACACGGTGCCCACGGAGGACTTCACCAAATACATCTCCGACTTCAAGAAGAACGGCTGCGAGATCTGCTGTGGCACCATCACTACCCCGGACTTCACCAACTTCTGGAAGCAGTCGGTCCAGCAGGGCTACAATCCCAAAGTGCTCACGGTGGGCAAGGCCCTGCTCTTCCCGCAGACCCTGGAAGCCATCGGTCCGATCGCATACAACTCGACGGTCGAAGGCATATGGACTCCCTCCTGGAAGTTCACGGATTCCATCACAGGCATGACCTGCGAGCAGTTGGCCGCGGACTACATGACCAAGACCGGCGAACAATGGACGGCCGCCATCGGCCAGTATGCCAAGTTCGAATGGGCCGTGGACGTGTTCAAGCGGGTCACCAACCTCGACGACAAAGAGGACATCATCGGCAAGGTGAAGACGACCAAATTGGACACATGCGTCGGGCCCATCGACTTCACCGCCCCCATCGCCATGGGCACCAGGCATCCGGTCGAGAACATATACGAGCCGCCCGTCGGCGGCGCGCAGTGGATCAAGGGCACGCAGTTCGATTTCGAGCCCGTGATGGTCAGCAATGCCAACAGCCCGGATCTCGAGGTGACGGCCAAAGTGCAGCTCATGCAGTACGCCTGATCCTAGCGCCGCGCTCTGCGCGGCCGGCACGGCCCTGAACGGCACCTACACAAGGAGCCCCGATTCCGCGGGGCTCCTTCTTCTTCCTACTATTGTCGCGGTAGCGCGAGGACCGTCACCCGCTGCGCCTCCTCAGCCGCACAGGTCACCTACATGCAGACCGGCTCGCCTCGCAGGTAGCGGGTCAGAGCCTTCTTGAGCTCTCGATAAAGCGTGGCGCTGTCGATCTCGTGGTACAACTCGTGCTCCGCACCGAACATCAGGCGGCCGCGCACAACCGCCGCGTACATCCCGTACGCGACGCTGATAGCCAGACTTGGGTCCGGGTGACCTATCTCGTCGCTGTGGACGAGCAGGATCTCGCCGAACGTCTCTCGCCTCTGGCTGTTGACCAGCTCACCTCGCGCGCGCAATACGGGGTCCGATACCGACAGGCTCATGAACGCACGGGAGAGTTCCCGTTCCCCGACGACGTTGCGCAGCAACACGTCGACCGCCGTGTCGAGTGCGTCGGCAAGGGAGGTCTTCGGGCCGGCCTCAGCGAGCATCTGTTCCCGGATGCGAGGTTCCAACCGGCCGTGGAAACGGTCCTGCACGGCGTGGATCAGGGCCGTCTTGTCCGGGAAACGGGCGTAAAAGGCGCCGACCGAGAGACCCACGCTGTTCACAACACCGCTGATAGTCAACGCTTCGACCCCGTGGAGGCGTATCTGGTCTTCAGCCGCTGCCAGTAGCCGCTCGAGGGACTCCCGGCTGCGCTTCTGTCGCGGTGACTTGTACGGCGTCAGTTGCTCTTCCATGGAAGCACTATATCGCCGTTTTCCGACAGAGATAAAAAGAAATGCTAGTTCTCATTCTCTTCTCTTGACTAGCGAGGTGCGAATCTTTATTCTGTTTCAGTGGTTTCGGTCCTGTTCGACGGGCCGGCAGGGAATGTCACCGAGTGGAGGGATCTCCACCTTCAAGAAGGACGGGGCCGAGATCTGCGCCGGCGTGTTGAGCGCCCCCGACTTCACCAACTTCTGGACGCAGTCCAAGCAGCAGGGCTACGCTCCGAAGGCTGTGACGGTAGGCAAAGCTCTGCAATTCTGGCAGACGGTCCAGGCTCTGGGCGACATCGGCTACGGCCTCACCACGGTCATCTACTGGACGCCGACGTTCCCGTTCAAGTCTTCGCTGACCGGGGAGACCTGCCAGCAATTCGCCGACGAGTACACGAAGCGCAGCAGTGAACAGTGGAGCCAGCCTCTGTACCACTACGCTCTGTTTGAGATGGCGACCGACTCCCTCAAGCGGACCAAGAACGTGGACGACAAGGCCGACATCGTCGCCCAAGTGTCCACGATGAAGCTCGATACCCTCGCTGGCCCGATCGACTTCACCATCCCGGTGGTCGCCGGTACCAAGCATCCGGTCCCGAACGTCTACCGGACAGAATGCGCTGCCGGCCAGTGGGTCAAGGGCGAGAAGTACCCCTTCGAGCTCCGTATCACCAGCAACGCCGGCCACGAGATCATTCCCGTGGAGCAGACGACCGCGCCTCTAGCCTAGGCCCCCCGGCCCGGCGTCACGTCGGGCGTTACTCGGCCCCGACCACCACCCGGAATGGCGGTCGGGGCCGGTTTCTCTTGGGAAGACACGTCGCCCCTTACCCTGAAACTTCCCAGCGTGGTTGGTATCCTTTCCTCAACAACCATGTGAGTATGTACCACCGGGGGGACCGAGGTGCCACCCGCCTCGCGAGACAAGGAGCAACATGTACACAGGCGGCTATACCGGTAAGGTTCTGAGGGTCAACCTGACGGATAAGACCTTCAAAGAGGAACCCCTCCCCGTCGACGTGGCGCAGGATTTCATCGGCGGCTCGGGCTTGACCGTCAAGTATCTCTACGACGAGGTTCCAGCCGATTGCGACCCGCTGGGCCCCGAGAACAAGCTCATCTACGCGCCGGGCCCCTTCACCGGCACCACCGTCCCGTGCGCAAGCCGCATGGCCATCAACGCCAAGTCCCCATTGACAGGCGCTATGGGAGTGGCGACCACCGGCGGACACTTCCCCGTCGAGATGAAGCGCGCCGGCTACGACGTCATCATCATCGAGGGCAAAGCCGAAGAGCCCACCTATCTGTGGATCAAGAACGGTGAGGTCAGATTCCGCGACGCCAGAGAGTTGTGGGGCCTCACGAGCACCGACACCCAATTGGTCATCAAGGACGAACTGCACGACCAGAACATCCGCGTCAGCTGCATCGGCCCGGCGGGCGAGAAGCTCTCGCGCATGGCCTGCATCGTGAACGAGCGCAGGGTGGCCGGACGCAAAGGCCTCGGCGCGGTCATGGGGAGCAAGAACCTCAAGGCCATCGCTCTTCGCGGCGACACCCAGATGGCCATCGCCGACCGCCAGAAGTACGACGTGGCCCGCAAGCGGATGATGGCCGGGATGCGCAAGAGCCCCATCCTCTATCCCGAGTTCTCCCGCTACGGCACCTCGACGACACTGGATCTGACCCAAGCCCTGGGTATCTACCCGGCCAAGAACTGGACGGCCACCGGCGTCTTCACCCCGGCCGACAAGATCGGGGGGTACGCGATAGAGGTCAACGGCATGGGCAAGACGGCCTGCGCCGGCTGCCCGGTAGGTTGCAGCCAGCTCCGCATGGCCAAGGAAGGCCCCTACGCCGGTTTCTTCACCGAAGGACCGGAGTACGAGACCCTCTACTCGTTTGGCGGCGTGACGGGCGTGGACAACCCCGATGCCATCATCGCGTGTGATCGGATATCCGACGAACTGGGACTCGATACCATGTCGGCCGGCGTGGCCATCGCCTTCGCGATGGAGCTGTTCGAGCGCGGCATCCTCACCCTCGAAGACACAGGCGGCTTGGACCTCCACTTTGGCAACGACGTGGCTATGACCAGACTGCTCCACATGATCGGCGAGCGTCAGGGCCTGGGCGACCTGCTGGCCGACGGCGTCAAAGTCGCGGCCGAGAAGATCGGCCAGGGAACGGAGAAGTACGCCATGCACGTCAAGGGCCTCGAACTTCCGGCGTACGACGTCCGCGGCGCCAAGGCTCATGGCCTCAACTTTGCCACCGCCTTCACGGGGGCCGACCACAACAAGGGCTACGCCTTCCAAGAGATCTTCGGCATCCCCATCCCCGAGCCCATCGATCGACTGGCCTACGAAGGCAAGGGCCGGCTTACCAAGTGGAACCAGGACGCGCGCACCGCGCTGGCCGACTCTCCCACCATGTGTGTGTTCCTCATGGACATGGCCGTGGCCGACTTCATGTTCGAGAACACCGCCGACCTCATGGAAGGGACTACCGGTCTCACCTACGGCCCCGGAGAGGTGCATAAGGTCGGCGAGCGCATCAACAACCTGGCGCGGGTCTTCAACACGCTGGCCGGCTTCACCCGAGCCGACGACGATCTCCCCGAACGGCTCAAGACCGAGCCTATCCCGGACGGTCCGTCCAAAGGCGAGCTCATCAGCCAGAAGGATCTCGACTTCATGCTCGACGAGTACTATGACGCTCGCGGCTGGACCCGCGAGGGCGTGCCGACCCGGGCCAAGCTCGAAGAGCTGCGACTGGGCTACGCGGCAGACGCCCTGGGTCTTTAGGTGACGCACACCGAAAGCGCGGGTAGTCATGTCCCGGGCACCGGCGCGACGCTGAACGTCAGGGTCCGCAGTATCGCTCTGATCCGAACGCTCCTGGGCAAGGAGCAGATAGACCTGCCCGTACCTCGAGGGACCACAATCGAGGGCGTGCTCGGCCGTCTCATCGAGATCGGCGACCCCAAGCTTGCGTCGTACCTGGCCGCGCCCAAGGAAGAGAGCGCCCATGCGCCGCTGAGGATCATGGTCAACGGCCGGGATATCACGGTGCTCGAGGGACGCGACACTGTCGTCGCCGAGGGCGATGACATTCTCATATTCATACCCATCGCAGGAGGCTAATCTTGAGAACTGGTTTCCAGGTGAAGACCATCGATTTCGAGACGCATTTCGTCACGCAGCAATGGGTGGACGCCACCTACGCCAACCCCGGCTATCCGCGCTTTGTGGACGACAAAGCCACCGGCCGGCGGCGGATGTACTACCGGGAGGACGCGTTCGAGCCGCACGGCGATTTCCTCCTCAACCGGCTGCTCGACTTGGGTGAAGAACGCATCACAGGCATGGACCAAGCGGGCATCGACAAGGCCGTCGTCTCGCTGACCTCGCCGGGAGTGGACCATTTCGACCCCAGCGTCGGCACGGCGTTGGCGAAGAGCGTCAACGACGAGCTGGCTGCCGCGATGGACAAGTACCCCGACCGGCTCCTGGGTTTCGCCGCGCTGGCGCCCAAGGACCCGCATGCGGCCGCCGCAGAGCTCGAGCGCTGCGTCAAGGATCTCGGCTTCAAGGGTTGGAAGACCCACTCCAACTTCGGCGACTCTTACATCGACGAGCGCCGCTATTGGCCTATCTTGGCCAAGGCCGAGGAGTTGGGGGTGGTCATCTATCTGCATCCGGTCGCGCCCATGATCAAGGAGCTGCGCACCTACGGCCTGGCCCTTGCCGGCGCCGCCTTCGGCTTTGGGGTGGAGACGGCCACGGCCATGATGCGCCTGGTTCTCAGCGGCGCCTTTGACGCGTTCCCGAAGCTCAAGATCATGATCGGGCACTACGGGGAAGGTCTTCCCTTTCTCATGCAACGCATCGATCACCCGTTCGTGCGGCCTCACCTCCGGGCGGCCGATCCTGAGGTGGTGCCCGACCTCAAGAGGGTACCGAGCGACTATCTGCGCGACAACATGCTCATGACCACAAGCGGCAACTATCTGCCGGCCGCCTTCAAGTGCACGCGAGAGGCTCTGGGCATGGAGAGGATCCTTCTGGGGACCGACTATCCCTACGAAGAGATGAGCGAGTGTATGAACTTTCTAGAGGGTTTGGGGCTGTCGCGCGAAGAGAGAGAGCTGCTCTACTACCGCAACGCAGCCGAGCTCGGCATAACCTGATGGAGCGACTCAAATACCACGACATCCTCTACGACGACCGCCAGATCGGTCCGTGGCCCACGGACAGGCTGAAGCGGGTCGCCAAGCCCACCAACGAGATCGTCGGAACCATCGAGCGGCGCGACGAACGGGAGAGCCCGTTCGGCAAGTCGCTCTTCGGCGAGTACGGGGAAGAGATCGAGCGCGAGTTCAAGCGCATGACCCGGCGCTATCCGCTGGGGGCCTCCTTCTGGGACATGCAGAACCTGGTCAACACTGTCGTGCGGAAGCTCAATCCGGTCGCTCCCGAGCGGGCTCCCATCCCCGACGATCCCCGGGTTCTCAGCCGCCACGTGAAGATGTTGGGACACTTTCTCGGCGCCGACATGGTGGGCATCGGACCCCTGAGCCAGTCGGCGGTCTACACCCACAACATGAAGGGCAGGGAGATCGAGGCGCCGTTCAAGTACGCCATCGTCCTCCTCGCGCGCAAGCACGAGCCGACGCTCAGCGCGGCAAACGGCTGGGAAGAGATCGTCGACCCGGCCAGCTTCCAGGCCTATCAGCGTCTAGCGATGCAGACCGAGACCATGGCCAACTACCTCCGCCGGCTCGGCATCGAGGCTGAAGCCTCCAACATGGACCGCTACCGGACTCTGATGCCCCAGGTGGTGCTCGACGCCGGCCTGGGTGAGGTCTCCCGTATGGGGATCATCCTCAACCCGTTCCTGGGCTGCAACTTCAAGTCGGCCTGTGTGCTCACAAACATGGAGCTCGAGGTCGACGGATACATCGATTTCGGCCTTCAGGACTACTGCGGTAGGTGTACGCTCTGCGCGGAGCAGTGTCCGGCCCGGGCCATCACCCGGGGGCCGAAGACGCTCTACAACGGCTACTACACCTGGAAACTCAACAGCAAAGCCTGCTCCGACTTCGACGTCCTGAACAAGGAAGGCTGCGTGTGCGGGCGCTGCACCAAGATCTGCCCCTGGCACATACCCTTCAGCGAGCCCAGCGACTTCGCTGAGTGGGACGGCAGCCTCGAATGGCTGCATAAGCGCGCCGATGCCCAGAAGCACCGGGTCGTCGCCAACAACTACGTCGATCCGGCCGAGGCGACCGACAAATGGTGGTTCCCGCTGGACGAGGTCGACGGCAAGCTCGTGTTCTACGACGACAGGAACTCGCAGAAGATCTGCCGGGAATACCCGCTGCAAAAGTAGGGCTGGGCTACACTGAGCCTATAGCCCAAACACGATCGGGAGGCAGTCATTGGAAGCGCGCATCATCGGGCTCAAGGGGTGCGGCAAGACGACCCTTGTAGCCGCCCTGGCCGAAGGACGAGGCGAAGGCCACATCGCTACCGTCCACGTCGGCGACGCACGCATCCGCGTCCTGTCCGAGATCTTCCAGCCCAAGAAGACCACGTTCGCCGAGTTCAAGGTGCGCGAGGTGGCGTGGCCCGAGGCTACGGGGCGCAAGGGCGAGATGGAGAGATATCTGGACGCGCTGGCCGGCGGCCAGGTCTACGTCCACGTGCTCCGCGGTTTCGACAGCCCGCTGCTGGGCGAGCCGGCGCATCCGGAGGCCGACCTGGAGGAACTCGATCGAGAGTTCCTGCTGTTCGATCTCATCCGGATCGAACGGGCTTTCGAGCGGGCGAAGAAAGCGCCGCTGGCCGATGCCGGGAAGAAGGCGCTGGCTCACTGCCAGGAGGCGCTCGAAGCAGAGCAGCCCCTCAGGGAGGTGGACTTCGACGAAGTGGAGTTGAACTTCATTCGCGGCTATCAGTTCCTGACCCTCACCCCGCAGCTGCTGGTGCTCAATACCGAGGCGGGGATCGTGCCCGATATCTCCGCCCTCGAGGCGGTTGCTCGCGGACGCCGGCTGCTCGCCTTTCCCTTCCCCGACGCCCTCGAGGTCTCGCAGCTATCCATGGAGGAGCAGGCCGAATACGCGGCCGCGTTGGGGCTACCCGGGCCTGCCGCCGAGGTGGTGGCTCAGGCCGCCTTCCAACAACTGGGGCTCATCAGCTTCCTCACGACGGGCAGCGACGAAGTGAGGGCGTGGCCCATCCGCGGCGGGGAGACCGCGCGCGAAGCGGCGGGTGCCATCCACAGCGACATCCAGCGAGGCTTCATCCGGGCCGAGGTCATCTCCTACGACGACTTCATGCACCACGGCACCATGAAGGCGGCCCGCGAGGCCGGGGTGCTGCGCGTCGAGGGCAAGGACTACCTCGTCAAGGACGGGGACATCGTCAACTTCCGCTTCAACGTGTAGGAAGGGCGACGCCTTATCCGCTTCCGGCGTAGCCGCGGGCCGAGTGGTACATGGCGCGGTCGAAGAACACCGCGAACCGGCTCTGCAACTCCATCACCCGGTACATCTCCATAGGCTGCTGCCAAACGCCCTGAGAACGCGCGTGAGCCCAGATCTGGCGCTTGAGGAGCATGATGGCCGAAAGGAGTTCGTGAAGAGGGACTCCCTGCGCCTGTCTGCGAGCGCCGAGTTCTCGGAAGGATCGCCGGATCTGCTCTTCGGTGCTCTCCCCCTCGAGCCAGCGCCCCAACTGCTGCAGGCTGGTGGTGCATTCGGCCAGGAGAGAATCGGGATCGAGGCGCAAATACGCCTCGGTGGTATGGCTGGAACGGACGTCGGCCAGCCAAAGCCGGGCGACCAAAGTGATGCTTTCGTTGACAAAACCGATCAAGCTGTCGGACAGCATGCGTGCGCCCGCGGCGCGAGCCGCACCGTCCTCGGGCTTCGCTTCGGTGCCCGGTTCGACCCCGGCCCCCGCCGCCTCCTCCATCCGCCGGAAGGAATCGTGGATGGCCCACTCGTCTCGGTGGAGATCGGCGCACAACCGTATGGCCTTCTCGTTGTGTGGAAAAGCGAGGGGTGGAAGCTGGTCCAGCGGAAAGTAGTCCACTTCCTCGGCGTCATCTCCCGCTGTCTCCAAACCGAGCACCTTCTCGACCTCGAACGTGACGACCAGCACGTCACCGTAGAAGGCGCCCTTCCAGGAGTCGGCGTCGATGAGCCGGATCACGCGTCCTGTGACCCCCGTCTCCTCGAACAGTTCTCGCAGGGCCGCTTCGGCGATGGTCTCCCCAAGCTCGGCGAAGCCGATAGGCAGGCACCACATGCCCTCGTTGGGAGGGTACTTACGTTTGACGAGTAATACGCGCCGTAGATCGTCGAGCACGAGGGCGCCCGCCGCGGGCAAAGGGTTCTGATAGAAGATCGTCCCGCATACAGCGCAGACGTCGCGGGGCCGGTCGCCTACCGTCTGCGACTCTACCCGGCCGCCGCACTTGGAGCAGAACAGCGCGCTCAGCGGATGGGCTCCTCCGTCGCCTGCACGAACACATGTGAGCCGGAGTCGTGGGTGTAGATGGCGAGCTGTTGACCCAGGTCCTCGGGGCAATCCCTGACCTTGCCGAGCTGGGTCTTACCCGCCGTAACCACTTCTCCGATCGAGACCACCGGCTCGTCGACAAAGAGAATCGAGACGGTGATGCCGCTCATCTCCTCCGGGCGGATGTCGACCTGCACGTCGTCATACTTGCCGTAGAGCTTGTACTGCTTGATGGCGGTAACGGTGCCCGAGATCGGTGCCGTCACCGGAACACCGGGTGCCGCCCCTACCAGGACAGAGCCGGTAGCTCCCGCGCCGTCACCGGGAAGGAGGTAGTACCGCACTGACGGCTCGCCGGCAAAGATACCCCTGAAAAACCTCACGAGCGCATTGGAGTTGGCCCTGTCCCCTATGGGAGAGAACTGGACCGCCCCGTCGTCGCTGACGGGCTGGTAGGCGATGATGGTCACGTCCCTGGCGGCGACAGGCAGGAGTAGGTTGCGGTCGCCCAGGCGGGCGAAAGCCGGGTAGCTCACACCCGTTGCCGAGACAGGGGCGGAAAGCAGCGGGCCGCTACCGACGAGAAGCTCCTGGGGACGCACCTGTGCGGTCGAACCGCCCGCGGTGAGAGCGATGATGATGCCGGCGACGACCAAGCACAACACGCCGAAACCGGCAGCGAAATATATCCTGCGCCTACGATACGGTGTGTCCTGGCGCCGTTCGCGTCTTACCGACCCGTCCCGATGCAGTATCTCTGATGAACCTTGGCCTTCTCTCATCGCCCTTACCTTACCATCACCCGCCCAGATTGCCCACAAAGAGCCTGTGCATGCGCTCAAACGGTATCCGCAGTGTGGTCCGTGGACTGATAATCTGTGCTTTGAAGTATGGCCTTAGGACAGGCGAGCCCCGACAAGGAGGGGTAGGTGCAGATCACCATTCCTCGATGGGCCCAAGCCGTGCTCATCCCGGTGGCCATCTTCCTTGCCCTCTACTTCGCGAAGGTGGCAAGCCACGCCATCTTCGTGTTCCTCATGTCGATGGTGGTCGCAGTCTTCCTCAACGCGGCGATCCTGGGGATGGGGCGGATCAAGGTGCCTCGCTGGGTCGCGGTCCCGATCGTCTATCTGGCCTTCCTGGCTGTGGTCGTCGTCTTGTTCGTCTTCCTCGGCCCGCCCCTCATCCGCCAGTTCCAGCGGTTGTTCGAGACAATCCCCGGTTGGCTCGACGACATGAACAAGTCCCTCGCCGATCTACAGACCTGGCTGGCAGCGCACAACATCAAGGTCAATCTACAGCTCAACACCACGGACATAGTCGACTGGCTTCAGAACAATGGTGCCCGCTCCGTCGGCACGCTCTTCTCTGTCGGCGTGAGCGTCGTAGGCGTGGTCATCAACATCTTTCTCACGGTGGTCATCAGCTTCTACATGCTGATCGACGGCAAACGCATCTTCCGTCTTCTCTGCCGGCTGGCCCCGGGTACCCCTGAGGTCAAGGAACAATATGTGCGGGGCCTCCAGACTGCCTTCAGCCGCTTCGTCAGAGGACAGGCCCTGCTGGCCGCGACGATCGGTCTGGCCTGCGGCCTGGCTATCTGGGTATTGAGCTGGGAGATAGTGGGCGTCTGGCCGGAGGGTGGCCAGTATGCCCTCCTCTTCGGCTTCTGGGCGGGAATCACGGAGGTCATCCCCTACGTGGGGCCGTGGATCGGCGCAGTGCCGCCGGTCATCGCTGCGTTCTTCCACTCCCCCACCGCCGCCCTGGTGGTGATCATCGTCTACTTCGCGATCCAGCAGTTGGAGAGCCACATCCTCGCCCCGAACATCGTCGGCAGCTCCGTGGGCGTGCACCCCCTCATCGTGATCTTCGCCTTGTTGGCCGGCGCACAGATCGGGGGGATAGTGGGTATCATCGCGGCTCTGCCGCTCCTCGCGATGCTTCGCCACACGCTCCAGTTCTACCATTTTGGCGCATCCAAGGCGCCCTGGGCCATGGATGACGGCATCGCGCTCATCCCGGCCCGCTCGGGAGGCCCCCCGCCCCGGAGGGTACCGCCGGTCCCCGGGTCCACCTCCCCGCCCTCCGGGCCCGGTGCACCGTCTCCGGGGGCGGTCAGATCCGCCACCGGCCCCCTCGTTCCGCCTCCCGGGCCGTCCGCCCCGGCCCCGGGCCTCGCCGAAGGCGAGGAGTGACGCCGGGCCGTGATTTGTGGCCCGTCCCGGATACTGTTACAATCGCGAGTTGCCGGGGTGGGTAGCCCGGAATCCGGAGACTATCAGGGCTGATGGAGAATATTCGCGACTCTTTTGGGATAAGGCTACGTAAGGGTTTTACGCCGGTAATCTCCACCCTCCACAGGCTTGGGGTCACCCCTAATCAGGTCACCGTCGCGGGCACTTTGCTCAACGCAGGCGTGGCCGCCCTCATCGTTTTTGATCATCTCATCTGGGCGGGGGTCCTCGTCATCGTCGCGGGCATTTGCGACATGCTCGACGGGTCACTGGCCCGGATGGCTAAGATGTCCACACCCTTCGGAGCCTTCTTCGACTCCACCCTCGATAGGATATCCGAGGGTATGGTGCTGGCCGCCATCTGCTACGTTTTCGCGGCCAAGGGAGAGTCGGTCGACGCGGCGCTGGTCGCGCTCGCTCTTCTTGGCAGCCTCATGGTGAGCTACACTCGTGCGCGAGCGGAGTCCCTGGGTCTGGAGTGCAAGGTCGGGATCGCAAGCAGACCCGAGCGCATCATCCTGGTAGCCATCGGACTCTTCTTCAGCGTGTTGCTGCCGTACGTGATCTACATAATGCTGGCGCTCACCGCGTTCACGGTGATCCAGCGTGTCGTCCATACTTACCGCCAACTCGTCAGGCAAAGGGAACAGGGAGGATCCGTTGAGCGATAAAGTTCGGGTAGCTGTCATCGGGGTCGGGAACTGTGCGTCGTCCTTCATCCAGGGCGTGCAGTACTACCGAAATGCCAAAGCAGACGAGTTCGTGCCCGGCCTCATGCACGTGAACCTTGGCGGATACCACATCTCCGACATCGAGTTCACCTGTGCCTTCGACATCGACAAGACCAAGGTCGGCAAAGACTTGTCCCAGGCCATCTGGGGCGGCAGGAACTGCACGGTCAAGTTCGCAGACGTCCCCGAAATGGGCGTCAACGTCTACCGGGGCATGACCCACGACGGTCTGGGCAAGTATCTGTCCGAGGTCATCGAAAAGGCCCCCGGCCCCACGGACGACGTCGTCGGCATCCTCAAAGACACCAAGACCGATGTGGTGGTCAGCTACCTGCCAGTGGGCAGCGAGATGGCCACCAAGTGGTACGTCGAGCAGATCCTTGAGGCCGGCTGTGCCTTCGTCAACTGCATCCCGGTCTTCATCGCCCGCGAGAAGTACTGGCAGGACCGCTTCATCGAGCGCGGACTGCCGGTCATCGGTGACGACATCAAGTCGCAGGTCGGCGCCACCATCGTCCACCGGGTACTCACCCGCCTCATGCGCGAACGAGGCGTCCGGTTGGAGCGCACCTCCCAGCTCAACGTGGGCGGCAACACCGACTTCCTCAACATGCTCGAGCGCTCGCGCCTGGAGAGCAAGAAGATCTCCAAGACCAACTCGGTCACGTCGCAACTCGACTACGACATGGGTGCCAAGAACATCCATATCGGCCCCTCGGACTACGTCGAGTGGCTCGACGACCGCAAGTGGGCCTACATCCGCATGGAAGGCCGCACCTTCGGCGACGTGCCCCTGAACATCGAGCTCAAACTCGAGGTGGTCGACTCGCCCAACTCGGCGGGTATCGTCATCGACGCGGTCCGCTGCGCCAAACTGGCGCTCGACCGGGGCATCTCGGGAGCGCTGTTCGAGCCGGCTTCATACTTCATGAAGTCGCCGCCCATCCAGTACAGCGACGAAGAAGCCCGGCGCAAGACCGAGGCCTTCATCGCCGGCGAAGTCCAGCCGTCCGAGTAGGGTAGAACAAGAGCGTGAGTGGGGGCCCGGGCGGACATCGTCCCGCCCGGCTCGTTTCGGAGAGACGTTTCGCTGCCAGGGTGCGATCGGCGCGGCTGAGTCAAGGACGCAGGAAGCGGGCGTAGCCGCAGCGCTACGGACGCGACCGAGGAGGCCGACGTGGTGGATGGTCTGCACATAGCTCTGGTCGCTCCGTTCGCCTGGACCCAGCCGAGCGCCGTCAACCAGCATGTAGCCGATCTCGCCCGGGCCCTGAAGGCTCGCGGACATCTGCCGGTAGTGGTGACCTCCTCTGACGAGCCTGTGGACGGCGCACGCACCAAGGCGCTATTCCAGCGCGCGCGCGGCCAGGTCGTCGGTCTTCTTGCCGACTACCGTGCCGGGTCGCCCCCCGACCGTCTGCTCCTGCCCACAGCCGGCAAGGGGCCTCTTCATACCGAGGACGAGATCCCCGTCATTCCCGTGGGCTTCAGCTTCCCGGTGCGGTTGAACGGGAGTGTGGCGAACCTTGGACTGCCGGTGGATATCGCCTCCCGGTTGGAGAAGCTGATGCTGGGGGGCGATTTCGACCTCGTCCACGTCCATGAGCCACTGGCGCCGTCACTGAGCTTCAGCGCCCTGCGGGAATCCCGCAGCCCGGTCGTCGCCACCTTCCACCTGACTCCGGTGGCGGTGGCCGCGTATGAGTTGGGGCAGTCGGTGCTCGAGCGGTTCTTCCAGCGACTCGACGCCCGGGTGGTGACGTTCCCCGAGGGGCAGCGCATGATGGACGACCTGTACCCGGCGGACTACGAGTTCATCCCCTGCGGCACCGCTATCCCGCCCGGCGACGGCGGCGCGGGTGCTCGCCCCGGGGCGCGATTCGGCCTTTACGTCTACCGTGGCGACTCACGGCGCTCGCTTCGCGCTCTTCTTCGGGCTCTGACTGACGGCTTCCCCTCCGGCCTCGATCGCATCGTGATCGCGTTCCATCAGGCGTCGGCTGACCGCTGGCCACCGCGCGCCGTGCCGCGCAAGCTGCGGTCTCGGATAGATCTGGTGCGGTTCGACACGGCTGAGGATCTGGGCCCCGTTTATCGGGGAGCGGCGGTCGCCATCCTTCCTTTCTTGGGCGGCGAGTGGCTGAGCACCTCCATCGCCGAGGCCGCTGTCTGCGGCTGCCCCGTGGCCGGCCCCGATCTGCCGCTGGTGCGGGACTACGTCCAACTCGCAGACGGCGCGCCGGACGACTCCGGACCCCGGGGTGTGGTGTTCTCGCCCAACGATTTCGGCTCTCTCGGCCGCGCCGTGGACGCGGTGCTACGTCCGGGAACCGCCACGAGAGCCGGCGCCGGGACCGCGCCCGGCGACCCGACCTACTCGATGTCTGTCGTTGCCGAGCGGCTCGAGGTGCTCTACCGCGATACGATCGCGGCCACCACCGGCGACCGGGTGGGAGGAAGGAGTCTGGCCGCCACGCGTTCTCTGCAGGTGCGCGGTATAGGCGAGGAACCGCTCCGGAGGCGCGCCAAGCGGGCGGTGCATGGCCCCGCCCGGCCGGACTGGATCAACGCCGACCTGCACATGCATTCCAACTTCTCCAAGGACTGCACACACAGCGTCGAATCGCTTGTCCGCACGGCACGGGAGATCGGGCTGGGGGCCATCGCGCTGACCGACCACAACGAGATCAAGGGCGCTTTCCTCGCCCAGGAACTGGCCGAGGGCGATCCGTTCGTCATAGTGGCCGAGGAGATCAAGTCCAAAGAGGGCGAAGTCATAGGCCTGTTTCTCAAGGAGTGGATCCCCCCCAAATTGAGCTTCGACGAGACCCTCTCCCGCATCAAGGAGCAAGGAGCCCTCGTCTACGTTCCCCATCCATTCGATCGCCTGCGCACCGTTCCGACCTACCAGACGCTGGTCGACAACCTGCATCGCATCGACGCCATCGAGATCTACAACGCGAAGGTCGCTCTTTCTTCGTTCAACCTGAGCGCCGAGCGTTTTGCCGCCAAATACAACATCGTGGCCGGGGCGGGCAGCGATGCGCACGTGCTGCAGGCTTTGGGGACGGCTATGTTGCGGATGCCGAAGTTCCACGATCCGGAGAGCTTCATGGCGGCCCTGTGGGAAGCGGACATCATCGCGCGCCACAAGAGTCTGCTCTACCTGCAGTCGCTCAAGCTCTTGCACACCACTCTTGATAGGGTCCTGCCCGAGGAGTAGCGCGCAGATGCTCGCCGCGCGGATGCCCGCGCCGGAGGATTTCGCCGCTCACCCGCCAATATAGTCAGCATGAACGACTCCCAGCCTCTCACCGAGGCCACCGAGATATACCGCAAGCTCGAGGAACGAGCGATAAGCGACAGTAACGACCTCAACCGCCGAGTCGTCGCCTGCAGAAGATGCCGGCGGGGCCAGAGCTTCCTCCCCACGGTCGGATCAGGGCACCCGCTCGCCGACATCCTCCTGGTGAAGTATCAGCCCCACTACCTGGAGGTCAACGAAGGCGTGTCGTTCTACGGCCGGTCGGGGACCGCGATACTCAAGAGCATGGAACGGCTGGGGGTGGACCCCTTGCTCGTCTACGGCACGAACCTGCTCAAGTGTCACGATGTCCGGGCACCGGAGGGCGAGAAGAACTGCCCGCGATACTGGCTGGAGGAGTTCCACATCACGCATCCCCGCATCATGGTCGTGATGGGCCGACCGACCCTTCAGGCCATTAACAAGGCAAGGGTGGCTGGGATGAAGCGCCTTGCCTGGGATCCTGGGGCTCTGCAGACGTTCACGCCGTTCTGCAAGGCGCTCGTCACTCCCGACATCGACGCTTCGCTCGACGACGACCAGGACAAGGCCGAGTTCTGGAAGGCCTTCCGCAGCCTGGGCGAGTGGTTCCAGAACGAGCCGCCCTACTAGATCGGACGATTCCCAGGCGGAGCTACAGTGACAGCGACCCCACACATTCCACGTGGGGCGTGTGGGGGAACATGTCCACCGGAGTAACGTGCTCCAGACGGTAGCCGTAGTCCTGCAGCCGGGAGATATTGGGACCCATGGTCGCCGGATTGCAGGAGACGTAGACGATCCTGGGTGCCGCGACTTGCCCGATGCGGGTGATGGCTTTCTCCGTCAGTCCTGCCCGGGGCGGGTCGACTACGATGACGTCGGGTCTCCTGACCGGTTCGGGTAGCTCGCGTGCTCCGTCGGCCACTTCGCGTAGCACCTTGGCCACGTCCCCCTCGACAAAAAAGGCATTCTCTATGCCGTTCAGGCGGGCGTTCTCGCATGCGTCCTTTACGGCCGCCGGAATCGCCTCGATCCCCAAGACCGCTTGCGCTCGGTCGGCAAGGGAAAGACCTATCGAGCCGACCCCCGAGAAAAGGTCCCAGATGACCGGGCCGCCCGGCGCGGCAGCCCCGGACGCGCCCTTCGCGCCGCCGGCCGCTCCGCGGGCGATCTCTTCGCGGACCAAGCGGTAGAGCACCTCGGTCATCCTGGCGTTCGTCTGGAAGAATGCGTCCACGGACACCTTCAGGGTGATACCGGCGACCCTCTCGAGTAGATAGGGGCGGCCCCAGAGAGTCGTCGACTCCAGGCCGCTGCTCAACTCGGCCTTCCCGCCGTTGACCGCGTGGACCAGACCCACGAGTTGGGGGTGGGAGGTCCGCAGCCGCTCAATGAGACGATCCACGCCCGGCAACTCCCCGGGGATCGTGACCAGGCTCAGAAGGAGCTCGGATCCCCCCTGGGCGGAACGCGCGAGCAGATGGCGGGCGAAGCCTTCTCCTCGGCGGGGTTCCCAGCCCGTTAGGCCCTCCTCGCGCAGCCACGCCTCCACCGTCCCCCGGGCCCGTTCCAACCCAGCTTCGAGAAGATGGCACTCGGACAGCGCAAGGACGGAATCCCAGCGTCCGGGCGGTCGGAAGCCGATCACGGCTCCTGCCTCACTCCTGCCGATGGAGAAATCCGCCCGGTTGCGATACCTCCAAGGGTCGGCCATGGGGATGATCGGGAGCATCTCGAAATCGCGAAGACCTCCCAGGTGCTCCAGAGACTCCCGCACCTGTCTGGTCTTGTACTCGAGCTGCACCGCGTAGTCGAGCCCCTGCCAGACGCACCCTCCACAGGCGCCGAAGGAAGAGCAGCGATGAGGGACGCGTTCAGGCGAAGGCGTGAGGATCCTCTCGGCCCGGGCTTCGGCGTAGCGTCTCTTCAGCTTGGTCACGCGGGCGATGACCACGTCGCCGGGAACTGCGCCGGTGACGAACACCACGAACTCGCCGATCTTCGCGATGCCCGTGCCGCCAAAGGCCAGATTCGTGACACTCAGCTCGACAAGCTCGTTCTTCTGCAGCCCGCGGGTCATCCGCTCCGACCCTCGTAGATCGATCCATGCCGCGCAGCCCCCTGGTGCCTCAGGCGCGGCCGAGGTCGCAACGCCGCCCTTGCAGCGACTACTTGCTCCTCACCGGGTGCATCAAGCCCATGACGATCAGGACGACCGCGGCGGCACCGATGGAAATGAGAAAGCTCCAGATGCTGAAATCGTTGAAGATCCCGCCAAACCCGAAGGCCCAGCCGATGAACCCTCCAACGAGGCCCCCGATCAGACCGGCGATCAGCGTTCGGATGAAGCCGAAGCGCCGGCGGGTGACGAACCGTGCAAGGTAGCCCAGCACCAGACCAACGAGGATCCAACTCAACACAGGCATGCCGTCGCCCTCCTAACGTCCGGGATCGTCTCCTGCCCAGCATCCTAGCACGGTCGGCGGCCGTGACGTGAGAGCGGCGCGCCCGCCGCTTGCCCTGGTTCTAGCGCGTCGGCTCGGCAGCCCCGACTCTGCTGAACTGCAGGCTCAGATTCCGTTCGTCGATCCCGATGGTGTCGCCGTCGCGGAACTCGCCTTTGAGCAGTCCGAGAGCTATCTGGTCCTGTATCTCCTTCTGGATGAGCCGCTTGAGCGGCCGCGCGCCATAGGCAGGATCGTAGCCCTGCCGAGCCAGGTAGGACTTGGCGGCGTCGGTGATCTCCAGATTGATGTCTCGCTCGGCCAGCCGCTTGCGCAGGAGTCCGAGCTGTATGTCGACGATGCCCTTGATGTGCTCCAAGCTCAGCCTGTGGAATATGATGACCTCGTCCACGCGGTTCAGGAACTCGGGCTTGAAGGTCGCCTGCATCAGCTCGGTCACGCGCATATCCATCTCGAGCTCGGTGATGTCGGGATCGAGGATGAACTGACTGCCTACGTTAGAAGTCATGATGACGACGGTGTTCTTGAAGTCCACCGTCCGGCCGTGGCCATCGGTGAGTCGGCCTTCGTCCAGGATCTGCAGCAGCAGGTTGAACACATCGGGATGGGCCTTCTCGATCTCGTCCAGCAGAAGGACCGAGTAGGGGCGCCGCCGCACGGCCTCGGTGAGGTAGCCCCCTTCTTCATAGCCTACGTAGCCGGGCGGCGCCCCGATGAGGCGGGCCACGGAGTGCCGTTCCTGGAACTCGCTCATGTCCACGCGGACCATGGCCTTCTCGTCGTCGAAGAGGAATTCCGCCAAAGCCCGGCCGAGTTCGGTCTTGCCCACCCCCGTGGGCCCCAGGAAGATGAAGCTGCCGATGGGCCGGTTCGGGTCCTGCAGGCCGGCACGCGCCCGCCGGATGGCGCTGGCCACCGCCTGGAGGGCATCGTCCTGGCCGACCACCCGCCTGTGCAGCCGCTCCTCCATGTGGATGAGCTTCTCCACCTCGCCCTCGAGCAATCGGCTGACCGGGATGCCCGTCCACTTGGCCACCACCTCGGCGATGTCCTCTTCCTCTACCTCTTCCTTCAACATCCGGACTTGGCTCTGTAGCTCGATGAGGTGCTGGTTTTCGGCCGCCAAACGCCGCTCGGCGTCAGGAATGCTGCCGTAGCGGAGTTCTGCGGCCTTCTGCAGGTCGCCTACTCGCTCCACCCTCTCGGCTTCCGTCCGGGCATGGTCGATCTCCTCCTTGACCGCCTGGATCTTGCCGATGGCTTCTTTCTCCGCCCGCCAGTGGGCCTTCATGCCGGCGGATTGCTCGCGCAGGTCGGCCAGTTCGGCCTCGATGGCCTTGCGGCGCTCGTTGGAAGCCGTGTCCTTCTCTTTGCTGAGGGCGTGGTGCTCAATGTCGAGCTGCTTGATGCGCCGCTCCACCTGATCGATCTCTATGGGCATCGAGTCGATCTCGATACGCAGCCGGCTGGCCGCCTCATCCATCAAGTCGATGGCCTTGTCGGGCAGGAACCTGTCTGAGATGTAACGGTGCGAGAGCACGGCCGCCGCGATCAGCGCCGAGTCCTGGATGCGAACGCCGTGGTGCACCTCATACCGCTCCTTGAGCCCGCGCAGGATGGCGATGGTGTCCTCCACAGTCGGCTCGCCGACCAGCACCGGCTGGAAGCGGCGCTCTAAGGCAGCGTCCTTCTCCACGTACTTGCGGTATTCGTCGAGTGTAGTCGCGCCCACCACGCGCAGTTCGCCGCGCGCGAGCATAGGCTTGAGCATGTTCGAAGCGTCGACCGCGCCCTCGGCGCCGCCCGCGCCCACGATCGTGTGCATCTCGTCGATGAAGGTGACGATCTCGCCCTCGGAGTCGGCGATCTCCTTCAGGACCGCCTTGAGGCGCTCCTCGAACTCGCCCCGGTATTTCGCCCCGGCGACCATGGCGCCGATATCCAGCGCCACGACCCGCTTGTTCTTGAGTCCTTCGGGGACGTCGCCCGATACGATCCTCTGGGCCAGCCCCTCGGCGATGGCCGTCTTGCCTACGCCCGGCTCGCCGATGAGGACGGGGTTGTTCTTGGTCCGTCGGCTGAGCACCTGGATCACGCGGCGGATCTCGTCGTCACGGCCGATGACCGGGTCGAGCTTGCCCCTGCGGGCCAGTTCGGTCAGGTCGCGCCCGAACCGCTGCAGCGCCTGGTATTTCTCCTCTGCGTTCGGGTCCTCAGCCCGCTGAGACCCGCGCAGTTCCTTGAGTACCTGAAGGATGGCGTCACGAGTAGCTCCGTAGCGTCTGAACAGGTCGCCCACAAAACCCGCGCCGGCCGCCAGGGCCATGAGCACGTGCTCGGTGGACACGTACGCGTCCTTCATCTTGTCGGCCTCGGACTGCGCGGTCTCGAGCGCCGCCTGTGTCTCGCGGGCGAAGCCTACCTGAGTGTCTCCGTGCACCGTCCCGAGGCGCTCCAGCCGCCGCGCCAGTTCCGCAGCCGATCGCGGCATGGCTTGCGCCGATGCGCTCCAGTATGGGCACGGTCAAGCCCGCGTCCTGGTCCAGAAGCGCGGTCGTCAGATGCTCTGGTTCGACCTGGGCATGCCCGCGCTCCTGAGCCAGCTTCTGAGCGGCAGCGAGCGCTTCTTGAGTCTTGAGCGTGAACCGTTCCAATTGCATCGTCGCCAGCTCCTTATGGGCGCACGCGCAGGCGCCGCGGGCGCACGCGGCTAGGGGCGCGGCAGCGTTGTGGTCGTCGTACGCTTCGTGGTCGGTGTGGGCGGGGATGTGGTGTCGCTCACCGGCGGCGGGAGCAGCGTAGTAGTGGTGCTCTTCGTCGTCGTCGAGGAGGGGAAGGTCGCGTAGTTGCTGCGGAAGAAGGGGTTGTAGACCGCCAGGGCCGCGGGCTTGGCGAACTCGGCTTCGGGGTAGTCGCGGTCCGCCACGTTCATGAACTTCTGCCAGATCTGAGCCGGGAAGCTTCCCCCGGTGACGCTGATACCGTGGACCTTGGTCATGGCGATCTGTCCCTGGGGATAGCCCACCCAGACCGAGGTCGAAAGGTGCGGGGTGTATCCGCAGAACCAGGCGTCATAGAATTCCTGGGCGGTCCCCGTCTTGCCGGCGGCCGGACGTTTGATGTTGGCCTTGGTGCCCGTGCCCTTCGCGATGTTCTGCTGGAGGATGCGGGTCACGTCGTAGGCCACACCGGCGGAGATGGCTTGAGTCCGTTTGGGGTTGGCCTCCCAGATGACCTTGCCGCTGGAATCCTTGATCCGCAGGATTATGGTCGGCTCTACGTGCTGGCCCTTGTTCGAGAGGGTGCCGTACGCTGAGGCCATCTCCAGAGGAGACACGCCGTACGTCAATCCCCCGAGCACGATGGCCGGACTCTCGTTCAGATATGAGGTGATACCCATGCGATGGGCCACGTCGACCATGCGGTTGGCCCCGACGTCAAGCGCCAGTTGCGCGTACACGGAGTTATCGCTGCTCAGCGTCGCCTGCACGAGGGTCTCAACGCCGCGGTAGTTGTTGCTGAAAGTCTTCACCTTCCACGGCTGGGTGGCGCCTGGGTAGGTGAGCGTGACCGGCATGGATATGTAGTAGGTGTCCCAGGGATTGATGCCCATCTCGATGGCTGCGGTCAGCGCGAAAGTCTTGAAGGCCGAGCCTGCTTGGCGCCTGCCCTGGGATGCGAGATTGAACTTCGATGTGCTGTAGTCGGTGCCCCCCACCATCGCGCGGATGTACCCCGTGCCGCTCTCGATGCTCACGAGCGCCGCCGAGGGGTCTCCCTGCTTGTTCAGAGTGGAGGTGATGGCGTCGGTCGCCAGCTTCTGGTAGGCGGGGTTGATGGTGGTCTCGACGCGCAGGCCGCCCTGGAACACTTTTTCCTCGCCGAACATGTCGATGAGTTGCTTGCGGACATAGGCGACCACGTACGGCTCCTGCACCTGGGTGTAGGGGGAGTAGGGCGCCAACTCGATGGGCGTGAGCAGGGCGTTATCGGCTTCTTGCTGCGTCACGAAGCCAAGCTCCGCCATCTTCTGGATGACCATGTTGCGCCGCACAAGGGCTGCCTCCAGATGCTTGCGGGGCGAGAACCCGGTGGGAGCCTGGGGAAGGCCGGCTATGAGCGCTGCCTCGGCGAGAGTCAGCCCCGCCGGGTCTTTGCCAAAATACGTCTGGGCCGCCGCCTCGACGCCGTACGCATTCGAGCCGAAATAGACCATGTTCAGGTAGAGATCGAGGATCTCGTTCTTGGAGTACTTGCGCTCGAGCTGCCAGGCAAGGGCCATCTCGTTCCACTTCCGTTTGAACGAGAGGTCGGTGCGATCGAGATAGAGGTTGCCTATAAGCTGCATGGTGATGGTCGAGAAACCCTCCGTGGTGCGCTGGGCGTTGACGTTAATGGTGAGCGCCCGCACGAAGCTCCGGAAATCTACCCCGGGATGGCTGTAGAAGCGCTCATCCTCGATGGCCACCACGGCGTTGCGCAGCACCTGAGGGATCTGCTTGCCGCTGATGACTGTCCGGTTCTCGACCCCGTGCAGATAGGAGAGAAGATTGCCGTTGGCGTCGTATATGGAACTGGTCTGCGCCAGCGAGACCTCGTGCTGGTCCTCCAGTGAGGGTATGTCCTTCTCCACCGCGGCCACGGTGCGCAGACCGATGCTGAATACCGCGCCGAACACCCCTGCCGCGATAAGCGGAATGGCGACGATCACGGCGATGAGGATGACTATGCGCCGCCTACGGGTCTTTTCCGACCGCCTCTGGCGGGCACTTCGTCTTTGTCGACCGACCTTCATGCGTCCCTCGAGAGAGATGGGGTGAGCGGGCCGCCGGGACGGTGGACCACTCACGCTCTGACGTATTTTAGCGAATACAAAGTTTCTTCGGCATATTCTCGGGAATAATCAACATGCACAGACGCCCTGTCCGAAAACTTGACAATATGAGACTCAGATTTTATAATGGCGTCATGCTAATGAACCTAGAGCGAGCTCCGGAGGATACTTAAAATGGGCAAGATCATCGGCATCGACTTGGGCACGACCTACTCTGCGATGGCCGTGCTCGAAGGCGGCGAGCCGACCATCATCCCCAACGCCGAGGGCGGCAGGACCACTCCATCGGTGGTGGCCTTTACCAAGACGGGGGAACAACTGGTCGGGACCGTCGCCAAGCGGCAGGCAGTCACCAACCCTGAGAACACCGTCTTCTCCATCAAGCGTTTCATGGGGCGCAAGTTCTCCGGCGTGAACGAAGAGATGAAGATCGTCCCCTATAAGGTGGTGGAGGGTCCCAACAGCGACGTGCGCGTCAAGATCAAAGACGCGCTGTACTCTCCGCCGGAGATCTCGGCGAAGATCCTTCAGAAGCTGAAGCGCGACGCTGAAGCCTTCCTGGGCACCGAGGTCACCGAAGCGGTCATCACCGTTCCGGCCTATTTCGACGACGCCCAGCGGCAGGCTACTCGCGACGCCGGCATCATCGCCGGCCTCGAGGTCAAACGGATCGTCAACGAGCCGACGGCGGCCTCTCTGGCCTACGGGCTCGACAAAGAACACGAGCAGACTGTCCTGGTCTTCGACCTGGGCGGCGGCACTTTCGACGTCTCCATCCTCGAACTGGGTGATGGCGTATTCGAAGTCAAGTCCACCAACGGCGACACCCACTTGGGCGGCGACAACTTCGACAAGGCGGTGGTCGACTGGATCGTCAACGAGTTCCGCAAGGAGAAGGGCGTCGACCTGACCAAAGATCGTCAGGCTCTGCAGCGGCTCTACGAAGCGGCCGAGAAGGCCAAAGTCGAGCTGTCCTCGGTGCTCGAGACCACCGTCAACCAGCCTTTTATCACCATGGATCAGAGCGGTCCGTTACACCTGGAGATGACCCTCACCCGGGCGAAGCTGGAAGAACTCACCCGCGACCTGCTCGACCGGACTGTCGGTCCGACGAAGCAGGCCATGGATGATGCCGGCCTCAAGGCCGGAGATCTGGACCAGGTCATCCTCGTGGGTGGCATGACCCGCATGCCCGCGGTCCAAGAGAAAGTCCGCTCGCTCACCGGCAAGGAGCCCCACAAAGGCATCAACCCCGACGAAGTGGTGGCGCTGGGCGCGGCCATCCAGGGCGGCGTGCTCGCGGGTGAAGTCAAGGACATCATCCTCTTGGACGTCACCCCGCTTTCGCTCGGTATCGAGACCAAAGGTGGCGTGTTCACCCGGCTTATCGACCGCAACACCACCATCCCCACGCGCAAGAGTGAGATCTTCTCGACGGCCGAAGACGGCCAGACCTCGGTCGAGATCCACGTGCTGCAGGGCGAGCGTGATCTGGCGGCGTACAACAAGACTCTAGGCAAGTTCCAGCTCATGGGCATCCCGCCTGCGCCGCGCGGCATCCCGCAGATAGAGGTCGGCTTCGACATCGACGCCAACGGAATCACGCACGTGTCGGCCAAAGACCTGGCTACGGGCAACCTGCAGAAGATCGAGATCAAAAGCTCGAGCGGCCTCACCGACGAAGAGATCAAACAGATGATGCGCGACGCCGAGGTGAACGCCGAAGAGGACCGCAAGAAGAAAGAGACCGTCGATACCCGCAATCAGGCGGAGAACTTGGTGTACTCCACTCGCAAGTCCCTCAAGGACATCGGCGACAAGGTGGACGGTGCCACTCACGGTGATATCGAGAACGCCATCCGTGACCTGGAGGATGCCATCAAGGGCGACAACCTCGACCTGATCCGAAGCAGGATGAACACGCTTCAGGAAGCGGCCTACAAGGTCTCCGAAGCGGCCTACCAGGCCGCGCAGGCCCAGCGCGGCGATGGCGGAGCGGGCGGAGGCGCCGGCGGCCACCAGGGTGGCGGGGCGGGCGCTCCCGAAGACGAAGTGGTGGAAGAAGCAGACTACGAAGTCATCGACGAAGACAAGTAGGAGGTGGCAACAATGGCATTGGTAAGATGGGACCCCTTCCGTGACCTAACGGCTCTGCAGACCGAAGTGAACCGTCTGTTCTCCCGCGCCGGCGGGGGCGACGTGAGCGAGCGACAGTCGTGGACTCCGGCCGTCGATGTGGTCGAGACCGACGACGCCATCGTGCTCAAGGCGGAACTGGCGGGCATGGACCCGAAGGACATCAACATCGAAGTGCAGGACAACGTACTCACGGTGAGCGGCGAACGTCGGTTCGAGGAAGAGGTGAAAGAAGACAAGTTCTACCGTATCGAACGGCGGTACGGCTCCTTCAGCCGGTCTCTGGCCCTCCCACCCACGGCGGACGAGAGCAAGGTGGACGCCAAGTACGAGAACGGCCTGCTCCAGATAACCGTTCCCAAGGCCGAGATCGCCAAGCCCAAGAAGATCACCGTCAGCATCGGTGGCGGGCGGGAGCCGGAAACGGTGGAAGCCGTCGGCACCGAGGCGCGAAGCTAGCAGGATGACTACATCCGGAAGACGCATACCGATCAACGGTCAGCCGGCCGCGGCGGAGGATCCCTCCGCCGCGGCCGCGCCGACCGCCGCAGCCCGCCGGACGACCGGCGCCGGCCCGGCCCCCGAGACCGCGGCCAACGGCGAGGAAACAACGGCCACCACGTCCCCCGCGCTTTCAGACGAGGCCCCCCGACCGGCGGAGCAGACCCAGCCGGACGGAGAAATCGACGCGCTGCGCCGCGAGCGCGACGCTCTCGCCGAGCGAGAGTTGCGGCTTCTCGCTGAGTTCGAGAACTTCCGCAAGCGTGCCTCTCGCGACGCGCTGGAGGCGCGCGAGCGCGTCGCGGGCCAACTGCTCGGCGAACTGCTGCCCGTGCTCGACAACCTCGAGCGGGCTCTGGACGCAGCCGAGCATCACGACGAAGGCAAGGTCCTGGGTGGTGTCCGAATGACGCGGGACATGTTCGTGGAGCTGCTCCGGCGCGCCGGCGTCGAGGAGATTGATACTGTCGGCGCCGCGTTCGACCCTCACGTCCACGAAGCAGTCGTATTGCAGCCCTCTCCCCGGGAGGAAGGCATCATCACGGCCGCCCTGGTGCGGGGCTATCGCCAAGGCGACCGCGTCTTGCGGCCCGCTCAGGTAGTGGTCTCCTCGGGACCGGCTGAGCCGGCTCCCGGGCGCGAATAGGCAAAGACATGGCTGCCGGCGAACGCGACTACTACGACGTCCTGGGCGTCAAGAAATCTGCCACCCATGACGAGATCAAGAAGGCCTACCGGAAGCTAGCCCGCAAGTACCATCCCGACGCCAATCCCAACGATCCCAAGGCTGAGGAGAAGTTCAAGGAAGTCTCCAGCGCCTATGAAGTCCTTTCCGACGACGACAAGCGGAAACAGTACGACGCCGGGCCCACCCCGTTCTTCGGACAGGGCGCCCGCCGCGGGGGCACGTATCAGGGTCAGCAGGCGCCGCCGATGGGCGGTGACTGGGGCGACCTCTTCGGAAACCTGTTCGGCGGGGGAGGGTTCGGCGGATTTGGCGGCGGTCGCCGGCAACGGGCACCGGAGCGCGGCGAGGACGTGAGCGTGTCGGTCAAGCTGTCATTCGATGATGCGCTCAAGGGCGTCACGACGAAGATCAGCGTCCCCCAGACGGTCGGTTGCGAGGCCTGTGGTGGCACCGGAGCGAAGCCCGGTACCAGTCCGACGGTCTGTCCTCAGTGCCAGGGACGGGGAAGCGTGAACGCGAGTCAGGGGTTCTTCTCCATCAACCAGCCTTGCCCCAGTTGCGGCGGTGCCGGAAAGGTGACAGAGGACCCGTGTGCCGCGTGCGGCGGCACGGGAGCTGGCCGGGCTCTCAAGAAGTTCACCGTCCCACTGCCGGCAGGCGTCAAAGATGGGACCAAGATCCGGCTCAAAGGCAAGGGCGAGCCCGGGCAGCGCGGCGGTGCCCCCGGCGATCTCTACGTGATCGCCCAGGTTGAGGAAAGCCCCGTGTTCGAACGCCGAGGCGCCGACCTTGTGGTGGAGGTGCCGGTGACCATGGTCGAAGCGGCGCTCGGGGCCACCGTGCGCGTCCCCACCCCGGAAGGAAGCGTCGGTTTGAAGATCCCGCCGGGGACTCAGGACGGCAAGATGCTCAAACTCAAAGGCAAAGGAGCCCCCCGGCTTGGAGCCTCGGGCAGAGGCGATCTGCTCGCCCGAATCAAGGTCGTGGTTCCCGAAAAGCTGAGCGGAGAGCAGAAAGACCTGCTGAAGAAGTTCGCCGAATCGCGAAATGACGATCCGCGCGAGGGCCGCGTCGGCTGGTCGGCCTAGCCGCGGGGATGGTTTATCATGGCGACACGCTCCCTCACGGAAGAGAACAAGATGCCTTTTGAGGACAAGATGAGGCCGGTCTTCATGATCTCGGTGGCCGCCGAGCTTGCCGATATGCATCCGCAGACCCTGAGGATGTACGAACGGCGTGGTCTTATCCGTCCTCGGCGTTCGTCCAAGAGCACGCGTCTCTATTCGCTGGCCGACGTCGAGCGCCTGCACCGCATACAGCAACTCGTCGCGGACTGTGGGCTGAATCTCGCCGGCGTCGAGCGGGTGCTCCAGATGGAAGAGCAACTCGATACGCTGCAGCGCCGTCTGGACCAGCTCCAGACCGAGATGGACAGGCTGGCGGCGGAGGCAAGGGAAGAGCTGGAGGCCGTTCACCGCAGCTACCGCAAGGAACTCGTCCCGCTCGCCGGCCCGGGGCAGATCATCGTCCTCACAGACCAGCGCCGCGGTAGACGGTGAGCGAAGGGCAGCCCACCCACGTGCTGCCGGGGGCCAAAGAGCAACCCTGCGCCAACCACTCCAACCGCTTGACGATGGTCACGTGCAGCGACTGCGGCAAACCACTCTGTCCCGACTGCATGGTCTATTCGGCGGTCGGCATCAAGTGCAAGGAATGCGCCACGCCGCCTCGGTCGGCCCTGGCCAGCCTCAAGACCAGCAAGTTCCTTCTGGCCATCGCCGCGGGCTTGGGGACGGCGACCGCCTTGGGCTTCGTCTACTACTACATCCTGGGCAGCATCCGGTTCTTCTTCGTGTTCATTTTCGTGTCCGCCGGCATCGGGTATGTCGTCGGCGAAGTGATCAGCCGGACCTCCGGCCGCTATCACGGGCTGAAGACGGCAGTAACCGCCGCGGGCGCTACGCTGTGGGCCTTCTTGCTCCCTCCCGTCACGGCCGCCTTCATCAGCTACGGTGTCAACTGGAACACGGCTGTCTTTGCGCTGTCTGCGGGCGGGATCATCAACTGGATCGTGATGCTCTTCGCCGCCTACCTCGCCTGGAACCGGAATCGCTGAGCCGCCGCGACTTGGCACTCTCGCCTTGTGAGTGCCAGAAGGGCCTGCAGAGGCGCCCCGGTTCCGGTATACTAATCGAGGCAATACGAGGAGGATCACCAGCCTTGCCTACATACGAATACAGATGTCTGGCGTGTGAGCATCAGTTCGAGCGCTTCCAGCGCATGTCTGACGACCCCGTCAAGGAATGCGAGGTCTGCGGGGAGCCGGTCAGGCGGCTGTTGTTCCCTGTTGCCGTCCATTTCAAGGGTAACGGCTTCTACAGCACCGACTATGCCAAGAAGAACGCTCTCGGCTCGGCCGGCACTGCCACGGGCAACGGGGGAAGTACCGATTCGTCCCCTTCGAGCGACGAGAAGGCTTCCTCCGACACGGCCAAGCCGCCGGCGGCTACCGCGAGCGAGCCCGCGCCGGCGGCAGCGACCACCAAGAACGACTGAGCGGCCCCTCCCGCATGGCCGGTAGGGACTGCGAGCTGATAGCCTTCGGCCGCCGCCGCCCGCTCATCGTTCTCACGAACGACGATGGAGTCACCTCACCCGGTCTGAGCATCCTCAAATCCGAGCTCGATCCGCTGGGTGACGTGCAGATAGTCGCGCCCGACCAGAACCGCTCTGGCGCCGCCCGCAGCATCACCATGCACGCTCCGCTCTGGGTGGAGGAAGTCGAGTTGCCGGACGGCAGCCTGGCCTATAGCACCGACGGCACTCCGGTCGACTGCGTGCGCATGGCTGCACTGGGCCTGCTCGACCGCGCCCCGGACATTATCGTCTCGGGCATCAACCTGGGCGAGAATCTCGGAGACGACATCACTTACTCAGGCACCGTTGCCGCCGCTTTTGAGGGCATCATGCTGGATATCCCGGCCATCGCCCTATCGGCTCACGGCTACCACCCCGGCTACGACCTCAGGGTGCCGGCGCGCTTCGCCCGCCGGCTGGTGTCCGTCGCTCTGGCGAATGGCTTTCCGGCCAAGACGCTGCTCAACGTGAACTGCCCCGATCGTCCGTGGGAGGAGCTCGAGGGCGCCCGGCTGACGGTTCTGGGAAGGCGCATCTATGGGGACAAGGTCGAGCACCGCGCCACCAGCGGCAATCGCCGCCAGTACCACATCTACAACGACGATCTGGGCTATCACCAGGCCCCGGGTACGGACTTCGAGGCGGTGGCGGAAGGGTATGTCTCGGTCACCCCTCTACAGTTCGACCTCATGTCGCATGAGGCTCTCGACCGGCTGCGCTCTTGGGAAGACGCTCTGAGCACCGAAGAGGGCGGCACCGACGCCGGCAACGGTGGGTGCTGATGCGCCCCGTGTTCAAAGCGGTGGTGTTCGATCTCGACGGTACCCTCGTCGACTCCGTGGAACTGATCACGCTCTCCTTCCAGTACGCCATCCGGGAAGTCCTGGGCCGGGAAGCCTCGCGCGAGGAGGCGGTGCAGCACGTGGGCACGCCGCTCCGGGAGCAGATGGTGCGCATCAGCCCCGAGAATGCCGACGAACTGGTCGAGGTGTACCGGGATTTCAACCATCGCGAGCACGACCGCATGCTCAAGCTCTACGACGGCATGCTGGACCTGCTGGACCGGCTGACGCAGGCGGGGGTCAAACTGGGGCTGGTCACCTCCAAGTCCAGAGCGACCACGCAGATGGCCTTCGACCTCACCGGCATCGAGGGCTACTTTGGCTCCACCGTCTGCTGCGACGAGGCCCCCGGCAACAAGCCTTCGGCGGAACCCATCCTGTTCTGTCTGGCCGAGCTGCACACGGCCCCGGAGGATGCGGCCTACATCGGTGACAGTCCCGCCGATATCCAGGCGGCGCACGCCGCCCGGGTGACCGCCATCGGCGTAAGCTGGGGTGTGTTCGATATACAGGCGCTGGCTGCTGAAAAGCCGGAGCGGCTGGTCCATACTATCCCTGAGTTGGCGGGTGTCCTGGGGGTGTAGGAGGCTGGTAGGTGACTGAAGGCGGAGTGGAGCGGCGGCTGGCGGAAGTACGTGAACTCATCCGGCATCACGAGTACCGCTACTACGTCCTCGACTCACCCGAGATCTCTGACGCCGAGTACGACGCTCTCTACCGGGACCTTCTGGGACTCGAAACCGCTCACCCCGAACTGGTCACCGCCGATTCCCCAACGCAGCGGGTCGGCGGAGAACCGTTGGCCGGGTTTGTCCAAGTGCGTCACGGAGAGCCCATGCTCTCCTTGGCCAACGCAAAGAACGAAGATGAACTGCGGGCGTGGCACGCGCGCGTGGTCAAGCTGGTTGCGGACGTGGAAGCGCCCGCCGCCGCGGGGGCGACCACCGACCCCCTTCGCTTCGTACTCGAACCAAAGATCGATGGTCTGGCGATCTCTCTGCGCTACGAGTCCGGCCGGCTTGCCGTGGGGGCGACGCGAGGCAACGGTGACATCGGCGAAGACGTCACCTCCAACCTGCGGACCATCCCCACGGTGCCACTGGCGATGCTGCCCGGAGCAGCCCCCTACCCGGAGGTCGCCGAGGCGCGTGGGGAGGTCTACCTGCCTCTGCGGGCCTTCGCTCAGCTCAACGAGCAGCGCATTGGAGCCGGCGAATCCACCTTTGCCAACCCCCGCAACGCCGCGGCCGGGTCGCTGCGGCAGCTCGATCCCCGGGTGACCGCCTCCCGGCCTCTTGCCGCCTGGTTCTACGGGGTGGGATACCTGGAGGGCATGCAGTTCGCCACCCATCACGAGACGCTCGAGTGGCTAAAGAAGGAAGGCTTCCGGGTGAATCCCGACACGCGGACGGCGACCACCCTCGACGAGATCGTCGACGGTTGCCGCGCCTGGCGGGATCGGCGAGAGGAACTGGACTACGACATCGACGGCGTCGTCGTGAAGCTCGACGATCGCCGCCTGCAGGCTGCGCTGGGTTCCGTGGGACGCGACCCCCGTTGGGCGGTCGCGTACAAGTTCGCCCCGACGACGGCCCAGACCCGCTTGCGGAAGATCCACATCAATGTGGGCCGAACCGGGGTGCTGAATCCCTGGGCCGAACTCGACCCGGTCGAGGTCGGCGGGGTGACGGTGGAGAAGGCCACGCTCCACAACGAGGAGGACATCCTGCGCAAGGACCTGCGCGAAGGCGACGTGGTGGTCGTGCAGCGGGCCGGAGACGTCATCCCGCAGGTGGTGGCGCCGTTGACCGATCTGCGGACCGGGGCGGAACGGCCTTTCCATATGCCCGAGCAGTGCCCCTTTTGCGGGACCCCTGTGCTCCGGACGCCGGGAGAAGTGGCCGTACGTTGCCCCAACCCGGATTGTCCGGCGAAACGAGCTGAGGCCGTCAAGCACTTCGTGAGCAAGGGGGCTATGGACATCGACCGGGTCGGCGACCGGCTGGTGGAGCGTCTGCTGGAGATGGAGATGATCCGGGACGCGGCCGATCTCTATGAACTCGAGGCGCCGGAGTTGGCCGCGCTGGACCGGCTCGGCGAGAAGTCGGCCGACAACATCGTCAACGCCATCGAGGCGTCGAAACAACGGCCTCTGGCCCGCGTCCTCTGGGCCCTGGGGATCCCCCACGTGGGCGGAGAGAACGCGGAGTTGCTGGTGCGCCGGTTCGGCCGCATGGCCGCGCTGCGGGAGGCGACTCAGGAGGCTATCAGCGAGACTCCGGGCATCGGTCCGGTGATAGCCGAGAGCGTCTGGACTTCTTCAGGGACCCGCGGAACGCCGACCTGGTCGACAGGTTGGAGGCGGCCGGGGTGACGATGGAATCGCCCGTCTCGGAGGCCACGCGCGAGGGCGAGGGCGCCGGCCGAGCGGCCGGGCCGCTCACCGGCAAGACGCTGGTGCTCACCGGCATGTTGCCGACGCTCTCCCGGGAGGAAGCCACCGACCTCATTGTGGCCGCGGGCGGGCGGGTGACCGGATCGGTGAGCGCGAAGACCGACTACGTCCTGGTGGGCGAAGAGCCCGGCTCGAAGCTGGCGAAGGCGCGGGAACTGGGCGTGCAATTGCTCGACGAGGCCGGGTTGCGGTCGCTTCTGGGCGACGAGCGCGGCCGCTGACGGGACAGGCCGCCGGGTAGCGTGCCGGCTCGTGACCGGGACCGGTCAGCCCGGCCGGTAGGCGGTGAGGATGGGCCGCCCCCCGTCGACGACGGCTTCGACCAGTCTCTGGATGCGGGGTCTGCCCCCGTGATCTCGCTCCATGTGCACGAAGAGCGGCCTTACCGCCGTGATTTGCGCGCCGATCTCCCGGCTCATCGAGAGCCAATCCGCGAGGGTCAACTGAGGGTCGGGGGACTCCACCGTGGCGAGGCCCGAGGTCCCGGGAGCGAGGGTTTGGAAGAAGACCGGGCCTTCGCGCTGCAGCAGTTCTCCGGCGACGACCCAGGTGGGTTTCATGTCAGCGGCCTTGCGAAAGACACTGGCCCGCGCAGACGTCCCCTTCTTGGCGGTGAGCTGCACCACGAACGAGCGGTCTCGAAGCGCGGGGAGCTCGTCGTCTACATCGTCCACTCCGACGATCCGGTTGTCCCGGGGCAGCATGTTGATGAGGGCGTTGAGTAGCGTGGACTTGCCCACGTTCGCGCCGCCGCTCACGAGTATCGTCCGCTTGAGGTTCAAGGAGCCCGAAAGCAGGCGGGCCTCGACCCCGGTGAGGGTATTGTTGTCTACCAGAGTGCGAAGCGGAACATTGAGCACCCTGCGGTCTGGCTGGTTTGCCGCGGCATACATGACCGACCTGGTGGCATCCAGGGCGGGCCCCCGGTCGAGATGGAAAGAATCGTAGGTCCGGACGAGTGACTGGGCCAGCTGGGAAACCAGCAGCAGATGCCCGCGCTCTTCGTCCGTCGGGTCGAGCTCGGCGACCAGTTCGTCGGCCAGCTTCTGCATGCCGTGCTCGTACGCGGCCAGTATCCGATCGAACCCAGGCACCATCACCTCCTCGACTGTTACTACCCGATTCTATCGGCTGGGATGCGATAGGGGGAGAGTATCCCCACTTTGGACCAGGAAACTTGTACATGATGTATGCTTGCAAACATATAATCAGGCACTAGGAGGGGTACGCACATGATGGGTGATGCATTATCCAAACGACTTCATCGTCGCAGGAGCCTGGGGCTCGGCATAGCCCTGGCTCTTGCCCTTGTCCTCGGTCTCGCGCTCATGGTGACCGCATGCGGCACCAGCACCGCGACCACCACGACCGCGGCTCAGTCGACGACCACTATGGCACCGACTACCACCGCGGCTCCAAGCACGACCGCGCCCGCGGAAACCACGACCAGCGTGGCCGCCAAGAGCGACCTCGTGCTGGCCTCGACGACCTCGACCCAGGATTCCGGGCTGTTCGATGTGCTGATCCCGGCCTTTACCAAGGCGTTCCCGCAGTACAACGTCAAGGTCGTCGCCGTGGGCAGCGGTGAGGCTTTGAAACTGGGCCAGACCGGTGACGCCGACGTGCTCCTGGTCCACTCACCCGCCGCCGAGACGGAGTTCATGAAGGCCGGCTACGGGGTGGATCGTAAAGCCGTCATGTACAACGACTTCGTCATCGTCGGCCCGCCCGCCGATCCTGCCAAGATCAAGGGCATGACCGACGCGGCGGCGGCCTTCAAGCAGATCGCCGACACGAAGTCCCTGTTCTTCAGCCGGGGCGACAAGTCGGGGACCAACGCAAAAGAGCTGACCCTGTGGAAAGCGGCCGGTGTCACTCAAGCCGTGACCGAGACTCCAACCGGCTCCTGGTACCAGACCACCGGGCAGGGGATGGGCGAGACCTTGACCATCTCCGACCAGAAGAGCGGCTACACGCTGACCGACCGGGCTACGTGGCTGGCCAAGAAGGACTCCCTAAAGGGCCTGGAGCTCGTCGTCGAGGGCGACAAGGCGCTGTTCAACCAGTACCACGTCATCACCTGCGCGAAGGCCAAGAACGTGCAGGGCGGCAACGACTTCATGAACTGGATCATCTCCCCGGATGTGCAGCAGAACGTCATCGGGACGTACGGAGTTGACAAGTACGGCGAGGCGTTGTTCATCCCCAACGCGGCTACGGCCGAATAGGGGCGGTTGCGGAGGAAGTAGAATGGGGGCGCCTCGCCTGGCGGCGAGGCGCCCCTTTTCTTCGGGCGAGGTGACGATATGGGCGTGTTCTGGGATGCCATCAAGCAGGCCGTCTCCCTGCTCATACACGGTGATCGCTACGTCTACGAGGTCATGTGGATGTCGATCCGTGTGGCGGGGACTGCCACTATCTTCGGCATGATCGTGGGCATACCCATAGGCACGTGGCTGGCCATCAGGCGCTTCTGGGGGTGGGGAGCGGCGGCCACGGTCTTGAATGTGGGCCTGATGTTGCCGCCCGTCGTCGTGGGCCTCTTCGTGTTCTTGCTGCTTTCGCGGCAAGGGCCTTTCGGGGATCTAAGCCTTCTCTACACGCCCACGGCGATGATCATCGCCGAGTTCTTCATAGCGGCCCCAGTGATCGCCGCCATCACGATGGGGGGAGTCGCGTCGGTCCCGAAAGATGTCCGCCTGCAGGCGATGGGTCTGGGAGCCTCGCGCTGGCAGACGATCTGGCTGGTGCTTCGGGAGGCCCGGGTCACCCTCATCTCCGGGATCGTGGCCGGCTTCGGCGCTGCCATCAGCGAAGTGGGCGCGGTGATGATGGTGGGTGGCAACCTCTCCATCGCCGGGCACAATCAGACAGGCACCATGACGACGGCCACCATGAGCCTGGTGCGCCAAGGCGAGTACGCGACGGCCATGGCGTTCGGGCTGATACTCATCCTGCTCGCCTTCATCATCACTTTCCTTCTCACCCGGACGCAGCAGGGCGTGCGCCGGCGGTGGCTCCAATCATGAGACCAGAAGACGCCGAGCAGGCGCCGCCGCCCGAGCAGGCGCCGCCGGTCGCCATCGAGGCGCGAGGCCTGCTCAAACGCTACGGGGAGCGCACAGTGGTCTCTGTGGATTCCCTCCAGATCTACGAGCAGGAAGTCCTCGCCATCCTGGGACCCAACGGCGCGGGCAAGACCACTCTCTTCCGCCTGTTGGCGCTCCTCGAGGCGCCGGACGCCGGATCGCTGTCGTACTACGGGAAGAAAGTGGATATCCACGATCTCGCCGCCCGGCGCCGCACGGCGGCAGTCTTCCAGCGCCCGCTGTTGTTCCAGGGCTCGGTGGAAGACAACATACGATTCGGCCTGCGCTTCCGCCGACTGCCCCGGACCGAAGTGAGCACCAAGGTCCACCGTACGCTGGAGTTGATGGCCATCACACACCTTGCCGACGCCGACATGCGCACGCTGTCCGGCGGCGAGCTGCAGCGGGTAGCCCTCGCGCGGGCTCTGGCGCTCGAGCCCGAGATCTTGTTTCTCGACGAGCCCACCAGCAACCTGGACGTCCACGTGCGGCGCCGTTTCCGCGAGGACCTCCGGCGGGTAGTCGACAGCTTGGCCGCCACGGTAGTCATCATCACCCACGAGCACAGCGAGGCGCTGGCGCTGGCGCAGCGCGTGGCCGTCATCCAGGACGGCTCGGTCGTTCAGATCGGCACCCCCGAAGAAGTCTTCACCCGCCCTCAGAACGCGTTCGTCGCCGACTTCACGGGGGCGGAGACCATTTGGCACGGAGAAGCAAGCGCGTGTGAGCAGGGGTTATGTACCGTACGCACGCAGGCCGGCGTCCTCGTCCAGGCGATAGGGTACTTCGCCGAGGGCCAGCCGGTGGTGCTGGCCATTCGGCCGGAAGACGTCGCTCTGGCGCCCCCGGTGGACGAACAGCCGCCCGGCCTGACCAGCGTCCGAAACCAATGGTGCGGCGTCGTCGATAGCCTCACTCCCGCGGGTCCCTTGGTAAGGGTCGTCGTCCGGCTCGATTGCACAGCAGGTGCCCGACCGGTCTTTGGTGGCGAAGGTGAGGTAATCTCTCTCATCACCCGAGCTTCGGCCGAAGAACTGGCTCTCGTCGTTGGCGCGCGGGTGAGTGCAAGCGTGAAGGCCACAGCCCTGCATGTGCTGGCAGGCTGAGCGAATAGTTCAGGAGGAAGAACATGGATCTGGAGCAGGTCAAAGGGGAAGTCGAGAAGGCGGCCACCGAGAAGGTGCTCACGTGCCACGACGCCCGCGCCCTCGCCGAAAAGCTGGGGGTTGACTACGCGTTGGTGGGAAAGGCATGCAACGAGGCGGGCATCAAGGTCCGCATCTGCGAGCTGGGCTGCTTCTAGAGTGAAACAGGAACAGTCGGGCACTCTCTTCTGGCGTCCGTATCGTTCGGATGTGAGTCTGGCTCTTCTGGCCGGCGGCCGCTCTACCCGGATGGGGGAGGACAAGGCCTTCGCGCCGTTCCACGGCATGACTCTACTCGAATGGATGCGGGACAAGTTTGCCCCGCTCTTTCCCCATGTGTTCGTCGTCGCCCGCGACCCCCACCGGTTCCACGACCTGGGGCTTCCCGTCGTCAACGACGCATTACCGGACACCGGCTCCGCCGTCGGCGTTTATACGGCCGTCCTTGCCGCTCCCACCGAACGGGTGATATGTCTGGCCTGTGACATGCCCTTCGTCACTTCTCGTTTTCTGTGGGAACTGGCAGATCGGTCTGAGGGCTTCGACGTGTTTGTCCCCCGTCACGGCGAGTATCTGCAACCACTCTGTGCCGTCTACAGCAAGAGAACGCTCGACGCCTACCATGAGTTCATCGCCTCGGGAGGTCGCCGGATCTTTGATATCTATCCGGATCTCAATACCGGATATTTGGAGATGGACGACGGGTGCCACGGCGACCCAGAGCAGCTCTTCATGAACGTGAACACCCCGGCGGAGTTGGAGGCGGCACGGCAGCGGACCGCCGGGGAGGAGGGGGGCTGGCGCGCGGCGCTCCAGCCCCGCATCCAGGCCTTCATGGACGCCAGCCCTCTGCCGGTCGTGTCCTTCATCGGCAAGAAGAAATCCGGCAAGACCACCGTGGTCCTAGGAGTCATCAAGGAACTGCGCAGCCGGGGCTACCGGGTGGCGGCCATCAAACACGACACCCACGGCTTTGTGGTCGACGTCCCTGGGACTGACTCGTACCGCTTCAGAGAGCTCGGCGCCGAGGTGGTGGGCATCTCCTCTCCCTGGCAGTACGTGTGGCAGGTGGGCACCGAGGAAGAGCCGCCTCTGGGCGAGTTGATCCGCCAGATACGTGAGCCTGTCGACCTGGTGATCACCGAGGGGTTCAAGCGCCAGGACGCGCCGAAGATCGAAGTGTCGAGAAGGGCGCGCAGCACCGAACTGGTCAGCACCCCGGACGAACTCATCGGCATCACCAGCGATCAGGAGTTCCCCGCCTACCCCGTTCCGCAGATGGCTCTGGACGATTTCAGAGGCTTGGCCGACCTTCTCGAAAGGCGTATACTCGCTCGAGTATAACGCTGTGGGGCGGCCGCCCGGGTAGGCGGCCGCCGCGACTCACTACCAGGGAACGAGACAGTTGAATCCGCCCGCGGGTCAGGTCGTCGATTATCTTCGCCTGTCGGTCACCGACCGGTGCAACTACCGGTGTGTCTACTGTATGCCGCCCGAAGGAGTGCCGTTCAAGTCACACGAGGAGATCCTCTCCTACGAGGACATGGTCTTCTTCGTGCAGGCCGCGGTGGAGTTGGGTATCTCCAAAGTGAGGATCACCGGGGGCGAACCCTTGGTGCGCAGAGGGCTCACCGACCTGGTGGGACTGATTCATGCAATTCCTGGCATCCGAGACATCTCCCTTACCACCAACGGCGTGCTGCTGCCCCGCTTCGCCGAAGCGCTGGAGGCCGAAGGACTCCAGCGCGTGAACATCAGCGTCGATTCGCTCGAGCCGGAACGGTACCGCGCGCTGACCCGCGGAGGCTCGCTCGCAGCCGCGCTCGATGGAGTCGAGGCCGCGCTGCGCGTCCATCTCGACCCGGTGAAGATCAACGTGGTGATGATGCCCGAAGTGTTGGCGGAGCTCCCCGCCTTCGTCGACATCACTCGCGACCGGCCGCTGCATGTCCGCTTCATCGAATGGATGCCGGTAGGCGGCTGCGGTCCCCGCTCCGCCGGCGAGGCGCTCACCAAAGACCGGATGATGGCCGAGCTGCAGAAGATGGGCTCCGACGGGGCCGGACCTCTGCAGGCCGTTCCCTCGCCCGGAGGTTGGGGGCCCGCCCGCTACTACCGTTTTCCCGGCCACCAGGGGACGATCGGATTCATCGGTTCCATGTCGGACCACTTCTGCAGGGAATGCAACCGGCTGCGCCTCACTGCCGATGGCAAACTCAAGAACTGCCTGTTCTCCAGCCACGAGATCGACGTGAAACAGGCGATGCAGTCCCGAGACCGGGAGGCCGTGCTTGCTGCGGTTGCCGAATCGCTCGACTGCAAGACATTCGACAAGAACCTGTTGCCCGGCCGCACCTCCCGGGGTATGTCGCAGGTGGGAGGATGACATGGACGAACCCCGGCTGAGCCACGTGGACGAGACCGGCGAGGCCCGCATGGTCGACGTGAGCGGCAAACAACCGACCGCCAGGGTCGCTCGGGTCGGAGCCCGGGTGTGGATGGCGGCGGAGACTCTTCGTCTCCTGAAGGAGCAGGCGCTTCCCAAAGGCGACGTGCTCACGGTAGCCAAGCTCGCGGGCATCATGGCGGCCAAGCGCACCTGCGAACTGGTCCCCCTCTGCCACCCGATCTCGCTGACCCAGGTCGACCTCACCTTCGCCATCGTCGAGGAACAAGCGCGGATAGACATCGAGTGCATCACCCGCACCGAGGACCGTACCGGGGTGGAGATGGAGGCTCTCGTCGGGGCCGCGGTGGCCGCGACCACCATCTACGACATGTGCAAGGCGGTGGATCGCGGGATGGTCATCGGCGATATCCGCCTGCTTGAGAAGACCGGCGGCAAGGAAGACTATCTGCGGCCGCCCGAAGAAGCGAGCCGGCCCGCGGCACCCGCGTCTCTTGCGCTCCCGCCTACCCCGCCCGCCGGGACCGTCGTCGCGGCGAACGTCAGCGAATCCAAGGGCGAGCGCAAGAAGGCGGTTCCCGAAGTCGTCCTACGCGCCGAGCACGGCATCGAGGGCGACGCTCACGCCGGTCCCTGGCACCGCCAAGTGAGTCTGCTCGCTCAGGAATCGATTGACAAGATGACTGCGGCAGGGCTGGATGTGGGTCCCGGCGACTTCGCCGAGAACATCACCACCCTCGGTATCGACGTCGCGGCTCTCCCCATCGGCACGATCCTCGACCTGGGTGAAGCCCTGGTGGAGGTCACGCAGATCGGCAAGGAGTGCCACACCCGCTGTGCCATCTACTATCAGGCCGGCGACTGCGTGATGCCCCGGGAAGGCATCTTCGTGCGGGTGCTTCGCGCCGGCCGGGTCGCGCCCGGCGATCCTGTGCGGGTGCGCGCCTGGGGGTTCGGCGGGTGAGCCACAAGCGGCTGGTCGCGCCGATACGGGCCGCCGTGGTGACGCTCAGCGACAAGGCCAGCGCCGGCCTGCGCGCCGACGCTTCGGGCCCGTTGCTCTGCGAGTTGCTCGAGGGTATCGGGGCCGTCACCCGCGACGCGGTGGTCATCCCCGACGACCAGCCCACGATCGAGCGGACGCTTGCGGAACTTGCCGACAGTGGTGAGATCGACCTTATCTTGACCACCGGCGGCACCGGCCTGGCTCCTCGCGACCGCACCCCGGAGGCGACGCTGGCCGTGGCCGATCGTCTCGCTCCCGGGCTTGCCGAAGCGATGCGGGCCGCATCCCTGGCCGTGACTCCTCACGCCATGCTTAGCCGCGCGGTGTCGGCGGTGCGAAAGAAGACTCTCATCATCAACATGCCCGGGAGTCCCAAGGCCTGCCGAGAGCATTTCGCGGTTATCGCCCCGGTCCTTGACCACGCGATCGAGACGGTAAGAGGGGAAGCGTTCGAGTGCGCCTCGCCCGGCGTCTCGCCGAGCGGCGACTAGACCGGCGGGGGGCTCCCCGCGCGTACGAGCCTAGGGGCGCGCGCGCCCCGTCTTGCGTTCTTTGGCCGCGTAAAGGCTGTTGTCGGCCTGTTTTAGAAGTGAGTCCGTCGAGGTTCCTTCGCCCGGGCAGGAGGATGCTCCGAAACTGACTTCCAGGCTTACGTAGCCGCCGCCCAGTCGCACGCGGGTCTGGCTGATCGTCTCCGCTATCCTGCGGCCGACCGCCTGGATCGCGTTCCTATCGGCTTCGGGCATGAGGACGATGAACTCGTCGCCTCCGTAGCGGCAGGGGATATCGGTGTCGCGGATGTGGGCGCGCATGACGCTTGCCAGATGCTTCAGGGCTTCGTCTCCGGCCGCATGTCCGAAGGTGTCGTTCACCAGCTTGAGGCTGTCGAGATCGAGCATGAGGACGGCGAACGGGTGCTTGTACCGTTTATAGAGCTCGACGTGACGTTCCAGTTCCTGCTCCAGGTAGCGCCGGTTGTGGAGACCTGTGAGCGTATCCGTGTGAGCCAGGCGGTCGAGCTCGGCGCTCGACTGCTGGTGGTACGCCTCGGCGGCCGTCGTCATGACCCGGTGAAGAGCCATGCGCATGATGCGGACGAGCGCCAGGATCTCTTTGTCCTGGTGGCGCAGCCCCGCCGAGAGCCGGTCCCATATCGCTTCTTCGAGGGCGTCGAGACTATCGGCGAGTGGCCCTATCCCTCCGCTCTCGTCATGCTGTAAGAGCCCGAGCGCCGACGCCTGTCGGTAGTACAGCCCTCCAGGGCCGAACTGGGAGAGCGTCCCCTCGTCGGAAAGACAGTTCGCCAGCCCCTCGATGAGCTCCACCGAAGTCCGGATGGTCTCCTGCGTGGGGAACTGCTCCAGGGCTTGGAGATCGTCGATCTCGCTGATGAGGTGACTCAGCCAGGTCTTGGTGATATCGAGCTTGTGCTGTTCGAGGACGCTCTTTGCCTTGTCCAGCACCGCGTTCGGCCCGGCTGACTCCTCCGGTCTCTGTACAGTGATGTTCTTCAGCACCGGCGAACCTCTTCACTCTAAATACAAATATACACACATCTTATAATCGAATGCCCTAAACACGCAAGGAGAAAAGGGGCTCCTTTGATACTATTTCGGCACGAGGAGGGATAATCACGACCTGACCTTTTTGTGCGGTGGTTGGGGGGCACGTGAGGATAGGATTCGACGCGAGGGCGATCAGCTACCGAGGCATCGGCACCTACTCCCGCAACCTCCTGCGACACTTCGCCGATTCGGGCGCGGAGGTGGTCGTCTTCTGCCAGGATCAGGAGAAGGACACCTTGCCCGCCGTTGATTCGTTCACCCTGGTCTCGGCCAACATGGATCCTCTTGCGATGCGATCGCGCGGCGCGTTCCGCTCTCTCGTCGAGAAGTCGAAGGTGGACCTTCTGCACGTGCCTAGCTCCTGGGCCCCCACACCGCTGGACACTCCCTTGGTCGCCACGGTCCACGACGTCACTCCTCTTCTCTACCCCCGCAGTCTGCCGCCGCTCCTGAGGCTGCGCTACAAGCGGCAGCTCAATCACACGCTTGGTGAAGCGAAGAAGATCATCACCGTGTCGCAGATCTCGCTGTCGGCTCTCAGCGCCTACGCGGGCGTGAATCCGGGCAAAGTGCGGGTGATCCACAACGGGGTATCCGAACGATTCCACCCGGACGTTACCCCCGAAGAGCAGGCCGCGGCTCGGCGCCACTACTCGCTCCCAGAGCGGTTCGCCTTCTGGGTGGGTGACTTCCGGCCGGAGAAGAACCTGCCGTTCCTCGTCCAGGCCTGGTCCCGCCTGGGCCACCATTTGGCGGACCCCCCCGTGCTCGTGCTCGCCGGGGCGCAGAGAGGGGAGTACCGCAAGGTGCGGAAGGAGGTGGAGAAGCGCGGCATGGAGGGCAAGGTACTCTTCCCCGGCTTCATCCGCGATGATGACCTCCCGGCGGTCTACTCCGCGGCTACCCTCTTCGTCTTCCCCTCGCTCTACGAAGGTTTCGGGCTGCCGCCCCTTGAGGCCATGGCGTGTGGCACCCCGTGCGTGGTGTCCAATTCCTCGTCGCTGCCCGAGGTCACAGGGTCGGCGGCGCTGCTCTTCAATCCGACCTCGCTCGACAGCCTACAGGAGTGCGTGCTGCGGGTGCTGGCCGACCACGAGCTCTATGAGGCCCTCCGCCAAGACGGCCTCCGCCAGTCAGCGCTGTTCCCCTGGAGCAAGGCAGCGCAGGAGACCCTGGGCGTGTACCGGGCCGTCCTGGAGGAGATGACGCCCCCCCAGGCGTTTGGCGAGTAAAATCCTCGTCATGAAAGACCTGCGCGATTTCATCAAGCTGTTGCGGGACAAGGGGCGACTGACCGTCATCGACACCCCGGTCGACCCGGTCCTCGAGATCACCGAGATCGCAGACCGTGTGGTCAAGGCCGGAGGTCCGGCGCTTCTGTTCACCAATCCCAAGGGTTCCTCGTTCCCGGTGCTCATCAACCAGTTCGGCAGCGACGAGCGGATTTGCCTGGCTTTGCGCGCCGCATCCTACGAAGAACTGAGCGCCCGGGTGGAGGGACTGGTGTCGCTCGAGGTCCCGAGCGGGACCTGGGGAAAGGTCAAAGCGCTGTCCAAGCTCAAAGACCTCGCCGCGGTCCAGCCCCGCAGCGTCAAGAGCGGTCCCTGCCAGGAGGTGGTGCTGACTGGCGATGCCGTCGATCTGGGCGCACTCCCTATACTTCAGTGCTGGCCGCTAGACGCCGGCCGCTATATCACCCTTCCCCTGGTATTCACCAGGCATCCGCTGACCGGCCGCCGCAACGTGGGAATGTACCGCCTGCAGGCATTCGACCGCAACACCACCGGCATGCACTGGCACATCCACAAGGATGCCGCCGAGCACTACCGGACGGCCGCGGACCTCACCGCGTCCGGCGGGAGCAACCGGGGCCGGATGGAGGTGGCGGTCGCCATCGGCACCGACCCGGCAGTCACCTACGCCGCGACAGCGCCGGTTCCGGGGGCCATCGACGAGATGACTCTCGCCGGGCTCCTTCGGGACGAAGCGGTGGACATGGTGCGCTGCAAGACAGTGGATCTCGACGTGCCGGCCCATTCCGAGTTCGTGCTCGAGGGATACGTGGACCTGGAGGAGTCGCGGCGGGAAGGCCCGTTCGGCGACCATACCGGTTACTACTCTTTGGCCGACGACTACCCGGTGCTTCACCTGACGGCGCTCACCCACCGACGCGACGCCATCTACTCGACCACAATAGTCGGCCAAGCTCCTATGGAAGACGCCTATCTGGGCAAGGCCACCGAGCGCCTCTTCCTCCCTCTGTTGAGGCTCACTCTTCCCGAGCTCGTCGACATGGACCTGCCCAAGGAGGGTGGCTTTCACAACTGTGTCCTGGTCTCGGTGGACAAGCGCTACCCGCTCCACGCCCGCAAGATCATGCACGCATTGTGGGGCACCGGCCAGATGCAGTTCGCCAAGTGTGTGGTGGTCGTCGACCGCGGGGTAGATGTCCACGACTACGCGCAAGTAGCCTGGCGCGTCTTCAACAACGTCGATTGGCAGCGAGACGTGACTATCGTGGAGGGCCCCCTGGACGTGCTCGACCACTCGTCGCCGCATCCTCTGCGGGGCGGCAAGATCGGCATCGATGCGACCATCAAATGGCCGCAGGAAGGTCACCACCGGGAATGGCCCGCGGATGTGGAGATGTCGCCCGAGGTGAAGGCGCGCATCGACGACCTGTGGCCCTCGCTTGGCCTGGGCGGCCTCCGCACGCCCGGTCGTGCTGCCGCCGGACCAGCGGCGCCCAGCGACGCTCCGCGCGGTTAGGCGGACGCGGCACCCATGGCGCTGCTCGTCTATGCCCGCAGGTTCGTAAATCTGGTCAAGTTCGAGCATTCGCTCTTCGCCCTGCCGTTCGCCTACGCGGCTGCATTTCTCGCCGAGATGCGGGTACCGGGGTTCTGGGTCATGTTCTGGATCACGGTGGCCATGGTGGCCGCCCGCAGTTTCGGCATGTCCGTCAACCGGCTCATCGACGCCAAGCTTGACGCTCGGAACCCGCGCACAGCCGGGCGGGAGATACCCGCCGGCCGGCTGACTCGCCGCCAGGTATGGATCTTCGCGGTGGTCTGGCTGGCGGTTCTCATCTACGCGACCTTCAACCTTCCGGTGATAACCCGTTATCTCTGGCCGCTCGTGGTCATCCCGATGATCGTCTACCCCTACACCAAGCGGTGGACCCCGTTCTGCCACCTGGTGCTGGGACTCGCCGACGGCCTGGGGCCGGTCGGCGCCTGGGTGGCGGTCACCGGCAAGGTCACCTGGGAGCCCTTCCTGCTCGGCGCCGGGGTGGGCCTATGGATCGCGGGCTTCGACGTCATCTACGCTTTCATGGACGTCGAGGTGGACCGGGAGCAGGGTCTCCGGTCCATCCCGGCCGACTACGGGGAGAGGGTGGGCTTGTGGACTACCCGCGCCTTCCATCTGCTGGCCGTGATACTCCTCGCCCTCACCGGATATGTGCAGGGGGCGAGCGTTGTCTATTACCTGGGAGTGGCGGTGTGCGCGGTGCTCCTGTTCTACGAGAACTGGCTGATGCGGAGGGCCGACCTGGAGAAAGTCGGCGTGGCCTTCATGACGATGAACGGCATCATCAGCGTGGTGTTCCTGTTCTTCACCACTCTCAGCCTGTACGTGCCATGACCGCACCTGGCCCCTCACCGCTTGGCGCCTCGCGGTTCGACGCCTCGCCGGAGCCGACCAAGGTGCTACGCATGTTCGACGGTATCGCCGGCTCCTACGACCGTCTCAACGACCTGATGACCGCCGGGCTGCACCATCGCTGGCGGGAACTGGCGGTGATGGTGGCGCAGGTAGGCCCCGGGTCTTCGGCGCTGGACGTCTGTTGCGGCACCGGCGATCTCACGTTCGCCCTTCGCCGGGCGATCGGCCCTGAGGGCAGGGTAGTGGGGGTGGATGTGTCGGAGGAGATGCTGGACGTGGCTCGGGACAAGTGTGGCCGCAACCAGCTCTACGCGGAGTTCCAGAGCGCGGACGTGCTCGCGTTGCCGTTCCCCGACGGCGCGGGCGCGCGCGGCGACGCGGCGGCGCCCGGCCGCCCCGGTCCGGCCGGTTTTGACGCCTGCACCGTGGGCTTCGGCATCCGCAACGTGCCGGACATCGTCGGCGCCTTCAGCGAGATGCGTCGGGTATGCCGGCCTGGCGGGCGCGTAGTGTGCTTGGAGATAACCCAGCCGGCCATCCCCGTGTTCAAGGAGTTCTACGCGCTCTGGTTCCGCCGCATCGTCCCCGTGCTGGGCCGGATGGCCGCGCGGGACGCGACCGCGTACACCTATCTGCCGGCGTCGGTGCTGCGCTTTCCCGGTCCGGTCGAGCTGAAGGGATTGATGGAGCAGGCCGGGCTGTGCAACGTCCGCTACGAGATCCTGGCCGGCGGGATCATAGCCTTGCACCACGCCATCGTCTGCTAGACTCCGGCTATGCCGCCCGTTTCGCGTGCCGATGCCCTCGAGGTCGTCGAACAGAAGGTAGCGCAGAGAGAGCGCCTTTCCGCCGCCGACGGTCTCGCCCTGTTCGAATCCACCGACCTGCTTCGCATCGGCTGCCTAGCCGACGAAGCGCGCCGGCGCAAAGTCGGTCCAGACGTCTACTTCGTGGTCAACCGGCACATCAACTACACCAACATCTGCCGGAACCGCTGCCGCTTCTGCGCCTTCTCCCGGGGCGAGGGTGAAGCCGGGGCATATTCGCTCAGCGTGGAGGACGTGCTCGCCAAAGCGGGGGAGAGCATGGAGCAGGGGGCGACCGAGATCCACATCGTCGGAGGAGAGCACCCGGCACTGCCCTACTCCGATGTGCGGGCGATGATCTCCGGGATCCGGGAGATGTCTCCAAACGTGCACATCAAGGCTTTTACCGCTTCCGAGATCGTGCATTTCGCCGAGATGGAAGGGGTGCCGGCAGAGTGGGTCCTTCGAGACCTCCAGTCCGCCGGGCTCGACAGCCTGCCGGGCGGGGGGGCCGAGATCTTCGCGGAGCGGGTGCGGAGCGAGGTCTGCCCGGAGAAGATATCCGGCGGGCGCTGGCTGGAGGTCCATGCCCTCGCGCACAGACTCGGCCTGAAGACCAATGCCACCATGTTGTACGGCCACGTGGAGAGCTATGAGGACCGGGTCGACCACTTGCTCCGCCTGCGGGCCACCCAGGACGAGACCGGCGGTTTTCAGGCCTTCATCGCGCTGGCCTTCCAGCCGGCCCCGAACACCCCGCTGGCGCATCTTCCCGGGACCACCGGTGTCGACGACCTCAAGACCATGGCGGTCGCCCGTCTGTTGCTCGACAACTTCGATCACATCAAGACCTACTGGATCATGACCGGGCTCAAGCTCGCCCAGATCGCCCTCTTCTTCGGCGCCAACGACATGGACGGCACGGTGGTGGAGGAGGTCATATCCCTGATGTCGGGGGCGGGCCACGGGCAGGCGCTCTCCAAGACCGAACTGGTTCGCGTCATCCGCGACGCCGGGCGGATCCCCGTCGAGCGGGACGGGCTCTATCGGGTGGTGCGACGCTACGAGGATGCCGACGCGGTAGCGTCGGCCGCCGCGCCTGAAGCCAGCGCGCCGACCGACCCCCGCGCCGCGACGCCGGGCGAAGCCGCGGCTCCGCAAGGGGGCGACGTGTGACCGTCAGGGTGGGACATATCGAGTTCCTCAACTGCTATCCGCTCTATTACGGCTTTGAGCGGACCGGAATGCTCGCCGACGACCGGCGGATCGACCGTCCCGGCAAGCCGGGAGTGGACCTGCTGCCCGGCGTCCCCACCGACCTCAACCGCATGCTGGTGGCCGGGGACATCGATCTGGGTCCGGTCAGCTCCATAGCCTATGCTCGGAACCACAGGCGTCTGCTGCTCTCTCGGGGGCTGAGCATCTCTTCGATGGGGGCGGTGGACAGCATCCAACTCGTATCCCGCCGGCCGCTCGACCAGATCCGGACGGTGGCCCTCACTCCCCAGAGCGCCACATCGATAGCGCTGCTCAAGACCATCCTCAAGCTCAGATTCCAGCAGGACGTCTCGTACTCCGAGTTGGCCGGCCCGGCCACGGAGGCGCTCGAGGAGCACGACGCTGTGCTGCTCATCGGCGACCAGGGACTGGAGGCTCTCTACTTCCCCATCCCGGGGACCAACTGCCACGATCTTGGCGCTCTGTGGCAGGAGTGGACGGGTCTGCCCATGGTCTATGCCGTCTGGGCGGCGCGGGAGGATTTCGCGCGGAGCAACGGTGCCGAGCTTCTCGCGGTGGAGGAGGAACTGGTCCGCTGTCTTGGCTACGCACGCGACCACCGCTCCGAAGTAGTCGAATCGGCGCTTGGCCGGTATCGCTTCGACCGCGCGTGCCTCACCCGCTACTTCGCGCGTCTCCGCTACGACTTCACGCCGGAATATCGGGAAGGCCTGACACGGTTCTACGACTTGGCACACGAGGCCGGAGAGCTCGAGGAAGTACCCCGGCTTCGCTTCATCGACGAGGTCGCCGCCGCCGGGCCGGCGGCCGGCGGTCCCGGCGCCCCGGCGGGGGCGGCCGGTCCCGGGGAGGCCGACGCTCGGTGACGCGCATGACCGACAGCGAAGCCCTCGAACTGCTGCGCTCGCGCGACCTGCTCGGAGTGGGGGCGCGAGCTCACGAAGTGCGCGAGCGCCTCGTCCCCGGCCCCCTGGCCACCTACATCATCGATCGCAACATCAACTACACCAACGTCTGCATATCGGGATGTCGGTTCTGCGCCTTCCACTGCAAGCCGGGGGACGCCGAGGCCTACGTGCTCTCTCGGGAGGAGATCTTCCGCAAGATCCAGGAGACGCTCGACCTGGGCGGGACCGCCATCATGATGCAGGGCGGCCTCCATCCCGACCTCGATATCGCCTATTTCGAGGGACTCTTCCGCTCGATCAAAGAGCGCTTCGACATCACCATCCACTCGCTGTCGGCTCCCGAGATACTCCACATCGGCAAGGTGAGCGGCATTTCGGTGAGCGACGTGCTGCGGCGCCTCAAGGCGGCCGGACTGGACTCGCTGCCGGGCGGGGGCGCCGAGATCCTCGTAGATAGGGTGCGGGAGCAGGTCGCTCCGGGCAAGGCGAACACGCGCGAGTGGCTGGACGTCATGCGCGAGGCCCACCGGCAGGGCATCCCGGGCACGGCCACCATGATGTTCGGCAGCGTGGAGTCGCTCGATGATCGGATAGAGCACATGCGGATGATCCGCGAGCTGCAGGACGAGACCGGCGGGCTTTCGGGCGTTCATACCCTGGAGCTTCCAGTCGGGGCGGACGGAGCTGGAAGGGCGTCACCCAGGCGGCCACCGGCGTCGACTACCTGATGACGTTGGCCGTTTCCCGGCTGTACCTGGACAACGTGCCGCACATCCAGGCGTCGTGGGTCACTCAGGGGCTCAAGATCGGGCAGGTGGCCCTGCGTTTTGGGGCCGACGATCTGGGGAGCACCATGATAGAAGAGAACGTGGTCTCGGCGACCGGACTGACGGTACGGGCCAATCAGGACGATCTGGTCCGGGCCATCAAAGACGCAGGATTCGTTCCCGCCCAGCGGCGCACGGACTACGCTCTCGTCAGAAAGTAGCCTGGCAACCCGCTACGGCGGGCGCGTGGGTGGTAAATTTACCGGGCTAGACTTCCTCGAAGACGCCCAAGCCGCGTAAGGATCGATAATGAAGGACACCGGGACACTCAGAGTCAAAACTGGTCTCGCCGAGATGCTCAAGGGCGGGGTCATCATGGACGTCACCGACGCCGAGCAGGCCAAGATCGCTGAGGATGCGGGCGCGTGCGCCGTCATGGCCCTCGAGCGCGTGCCGGCCGACATCCGCAAGGATGGCGGGGTCGCCCGGATGTCCGATCCCGAGAAGATCATCGAGATCAAAGCAGCGGTGACCATCCCGGTCATGGCGAAAGCCCGCATCGGGCACTTCGTCGAAGCCCAGCTCCTCGAGGCGCTCGAGGTGGACTACATCGACGAGAGCGAAGTGCTCACGCCGGCCGACGAGACCCACCACATCGACAAGTGGGCCTTCACGGTCCCGTTCGTCTGCGGCGCCACCAACCTGGGCGAAGCGCTCCGCCGCATCACCGAGGGCGCGGCCATGATCCGCACCAAGGGTGAGGCCGGCACGGGCAACGTCGTCGAGGCCGTGCGGCACATGCGCACCATCGTCGGCGAGATGCGCAAGCTGACCGTTCTGGGCGAAGAGGAACTCTACCGGGCCGCCAAGGACCTGCAGGCGCCGTACGAGCTGGTCGCCTGGGTGGCCAAGAACGGCAGGCTGCCCGTGGTCAACTTCTCCGCCGGTGGCATCGCCACCCCGGCCGACGCCGCCCTCATGATGCAACTGGGCGCCGAAGGCGTCTTCGTGGGCTCGGGCATCTTCAAGAGCGCCGACCCGGCCAAGCGGGCCAAGGCCATCGTGGAAGCCACCACGCACTATCAGGACGCGGCCATCATCGCCAAGGTCTCGCGGGGCCTGGGCGACGCCATGCCCGGTCTGGAGATCGGCGCCATCGGCGAGGCCAACCTCATCCAGCATCGCGGTTGGTGAGGCCCTGGCGGCCTTGTCCCCCACGCCGGCCGGCCCCAGCTCGCCCCGCATAGGCGTCCTCGCTCTCCAAGGGGCCTTTCGGGAGCATGTCACGATGCTGCGCCGCCTCGGCGCGGACGCGATCGAGGTCCGGCTTCCGGAGCAACTGGCCGGCCTGGACGGCCTGGTGATCCCCGGCGGCGAGAGCACCACCATGGGCAAGCTCATGGACACCTTCGGCCTCACCGAGCCGCTGCGGGTGTTCGCCGCCAAGCATCCCGATCTTCGGCACCTGCGCCGGACTCATCATGCTGGCCAGCCGCACGGTGGAGGGCACGCAGACCCTGCTGGGGCTCATGGACATCACCGTCCGCCGCAACGCCTTCGGCAGCCAGGTGAACAGCTTCGAAGCCCCGGTCGACCTGTGTCTGGAAGGGGAGGACGACCACACGGTCCTCACCGGCGTCTTCATCCGCGCGCCCTGGGTGGAGGAGCACGGGGCCGGGGTGCAGGTGCTGGCCACCTGCGACGGTCACGTGGTCGGGGTGCGGCAGGGGCACCTGCTCGGCGTGAGCTTCCATCCCGAGCTCACCGGTGACACCCGGCTTCACGAGTACTTCCTCAGGGAAGTCGTGGCCGAGGCCCGCGCCGCCTGAGCTAGGCCGTGTCTGGGGTCGGAGGGGCTGCTGTTCAAATGCAGTAGCGCCCCAGGTGTCGCGAGGTCCGATGCCGCGAAGCGCTAACATCGTCAGGCTCTTCGGCGGGGGTGCGCAAGACCCGCACGCTTCGTACTACGCCGACTTCGCGTTTGGGCTCCCCATAGACTTGACGATCTTGTGGGGGCGGGTAGCCGGCGGAGCGGAGAAATACATACCCTAGACGAGCAGGGGGCACGGCGGCAATCGCTATTCCGCGAGAACCGGCACCCCGCACGACCCCGCAAAACCTATCGTCCGGATGAAGCTCGTTCCCACACTGCGAGCCGAAAGCGGCGCTCGCTGATCCACTCGCGGGTACCTGCATGGTTGGGGCAGGTACCCTGCTAGCGGACCGCAATTTCGTACTGGCGTGGCCCGACCATCCAGCGCCTCATCCTATCTACGAGTGCTTCGAGTTGAACGCGCGCTGGGTGCGGCGCGTCTAGTCCTCCGCATCTTGTCCTCGCGGCTCCCAGATGTAGTCCGGGAGAGGGCTGCGGCACCACGGGCACGTTCTCCATCCTCGTTCAGCTCGCCCTCCGCATGCCGGGCATTCCCATCCGACCGGGCGCGGCTCGTCGGCCTTGTCGGCGGTCGAGCCCTCGATCGGCTCCGTGAAGGGAAGTCTGAGCGGCAAACGCCGGACGTCCTGTTCGGCCCGCTCCAGAAGCTCCGGATCGTCGATGTAGTCGTGGACCGGGCCCGGGCTTCGGTGGCCTTTGTCCTCGGGAGGGCTCGAGATCAGAGGACTGTCCTCGTCCGGGACCGAGTGTCCACAGTTGTGGCAGCAGACCGCACCTTCGGGCGCCCGCTTTCCGCAGTTCGGGCATCGCCTCTTACCCACCCAGATGCCTCCTCACGCCGTTGCCCGGATCGCCGCTCCACGGCTTCACGCCGGGGGCCACCATCGACTGGGGTAGACTCAACCTTCCCACACTTCCGACACCGGTACTTGATATCACGGAAGACTCGCCAAAGCCCGGCTTTACTGGACCCATCTGCGGCGATACATTATGTGACGCAAGAACAGGTTCGGCAGGAGCGTTGGGGGGCAGCGCTTCACGCCCGGAGAAGGAGCGCGTGGTGATCGTCGGCTGCCCCAAGGAGATCAAGAACAACGAGAACCGTGTGGGCTTGACGCCGGGCGGGGTGTGGGCGCTCACCCAGGCCGGTCACACGGTGCTCGTGGAAACCGGTGCGGGAGCGGGCAGCCACTTCTCCGACGAGGAGTATCGAGGCAAGGGCGCGGAGGTGGTCCTCGCGGCCTCGGAAGTGTGGGCTCGGTCGGGGTTGGTGGTCAAAGTCAAAGAGCCGCTTCCGTCGGAGTACGGCTTCTTTCGGGACGACCTGGTCCTCTTCACCTACCTGCATCTGGCCCCGGTCCCCGATCTGACCAAAGCCCTTCTCGACAGCGGCCTCATAGGCATCGCCTACGAGACGGTGCAGACTCCCAACGGCGAACTGCCGCTCCTGGTGCCCATGAGCGAAGTGGCGGGCCGCATGGCGGTCACCGTCGGTGCCTACTACATGGGCTACCCTGCCGGGGGTGGCGGGCGCCTCATCGGTGGGGTGCCGGGGGTGTGCCCGGCGGAGGTGCTCATCATCGGCGGGGGCATCGTGGGGATCAACGCCGCCAAGATGGCGGCCGGTCTGGGAGCGCGGGTCACCATCCTCGACCTGGACGCGGACCGGATGAAGTACCTCGACGACGTCCTGCCCGCAGAACTGCGTGACCGTGCACAGCGACCGTTCGGCCATCGAGCGTCACCTGCCCTGCTCCGACCTGGTGATCGGCGCCGTGCTTGTCGCCGGGACCGTAGCTCCCAAGCTGGTCACAAGAGACATGCTGCACCTCATGCAGCCCCGGTCGGTGATCGTCGACGTGGCGGTAGACCAGGGCGGCTGCTTCGAGACCACCCACGCCACCAGCCACCAGGATCCCGTCTACTACGAAGAAGGGATCCTGCACTACGCTGTGGCCAACATGCCCGGTGCCTATCCGCGCACGTCCACACTGGCGCTCACCAACGTCACGCTCAAGTACGTGCTCGATCTGGCGAACAAGGGTGTGATACAGGCCGCGAAGGACAATCACCCGCTCCGGATGGGGATCAACACCTGGCACGGCAGACTGACCTGCGCCGGGGTGGCCGAGTCGCAGGGGCTGGCCTGTCAGAGTATTCCGGAATTGGCCTGATAATGCAGGGAATCGCGCGCGGCGGAGTATAATCCCCCGCATTCCAGCACGTTTTCGCCCTCTTTCCATGCGAGGAGGTAGGTTTGATACGGTATGACGCAAATCAAGCGGCGCGATATCGGGACAGGCTTCTGGCGGAAGTCGAAACCGATGTCCGCGACTGCTACCAGTGCGGCAACTGCTCGGCGAGTTGCCCCGCTGCCTTCACCTTCGACTACGTGCCCAACCAGGTCATGCGCATGCTGCAGATCGGGCTGGTCGACAAGGTCCTCGACTCCACGGCCGTGCAGATGTGCGTCCAGTGCCTCACCTGCACGGGGCGCTGCCCGCGGAACATCGACGTCGCCGGCATCTTCGAGGATCTGAAGACGATGGCGACCGCCCAGGGGCGCGACGTCCCCGAGCATGCGAAGACGTTCAACGAAGCCTTCATGAACGCGGTGGCCCGCTTCGGCCGGCTGCCCGAGCTGTACATGATGGGCATGTTCTATCTGGGGACGATGAACCCGAAGATGGCTATGGGCGACGTCGGGCTGGCGCTTCCCATGGTGACCAAGGGCAAGATGGGGTTCGTCCCGCACCGATCGAAAGGCGCGGACGAGGTGGGGCGCATCTACAAGAAGACGATGGCTGCGGCCAAGGCCCGGGAGACGGCGATGACTGAGGCGGCGGCCCGCGAAGCGGCCGCCGCAGGCCAGGGCAGCGGGCGCCGCCAAGTCCCCCGGCCACGGCGCCGAGCCGGCGAAGCCCGGCGAGGCCGCCGGGAGCGAGGTGGCGGCATGAGCCTCGGCTACTATCCCGGTTGCTCTCTGCACAAGTCCTCGGCCGAATTCGACGTGTCCACGCGCAAAGTGCTGGCGGTGCTCGGCGTGGAGTTCACCGAAGTCCCCGACTGGACCTGCTGCGGCTCCACCCCGGCGCACATGATGGACCATCTGCTTGCTCAGGCGCTCGCCGCCCGCAACCTGCGGCAGGCCGCCGAGGTCGGCGACCAACTTCTGGCTCCCTGCCCGTCCTGCTACCAGCGCCAGAAGAACGCCGAGATCGAGATCCACAAGAGCGACTCATTCCGGGCCGAGGTCAACGGAGTGCTCGACAGTCCCTACACGGGCCGCGTGACGGTCTGGTCGCTGCCCGAGTTCCTGATGAAGTTCGTGGGCGAGGAGAAGATCGCCGGCCTGGTCAAGACCGACCTCTCCCAGCTCAAAGTCGTCCCCTACTACGGCTGCCTGCTCGGGCGGCCGGGCGAGTTGACCGGCGAGAAAGACATCGAGCAGCCCATGATGATGGACCTGCTGCTGCAGGCCGCCGGCGCGGACGTCAAGTGGTGGAACTACAAGACCGAGTGCTGCGGCGCCAGCGTGGGCATGCCCAAGATGGAGATCCAGCGGCGCCTGAGCGGCAAGATCCTCGAGCAGGCGCTGGCCGCCGGAGCGGAAGCCATCGTGGTCTGCTGCCCGCTCTGCCACGTCAACCTGGACCTCAAACAGGGCCAGATCAACAGCTTCCTCGGCACCGACTACAAGGTGCCCATCCTCTACCTGCCGCAGGTGCTCGGACTGGCTCTGGGCCTGAGCGGCGAAGACGTCCATGCTGAGCAAGAACGTGGTCGACCCGACGGTGCTCATCGGCACCGCCATCCAGAAGGCCGCGACCCTCAAGGCTGAGGAAGAAAGCAAGGCGGCCGAGAAGGCGGCGAAGGAGGCGGCGCGCGAAGCCGCCGCCAAGGAAGCGGCCGCGGCCAAGCCCGCCGCGGCGCCGGCAACGGCCGCCAGCGGCGGCGCCACTGAGTCCGCGGACGCGGAGGCGCAGCCATGAGGATAGGAGTCTTCGTCTGCCACTGCGGCAGCAACATCGCCGGCACCGTGGACGTGGCCGCCCTCGCCGAGCGCGCGCTGACCCTCAAGGACGTCGTGCACGCCGATCACCCGATGTACACGTGCTCCGAGCCCGGCCAGGCCGCCATCCAGACGGCCATCAGAGAGAAGAAGCTCGACCGGGTGGTCGTGGCGGCCTGCTCGCCGCACATGCACGAGGTCACCTTCCGCCGCTGCGTGGACAACGCCGATCTCAACCCCTACCTCTTCGAGATGGCCAACATCCGCGAGCACTGCTCCTGGATCCACGTCGACATGCCGGTGGCCACCGAGAAGGCCTGGGAGATCATCAAGATGTCGGTGGCCAAGGCCCGGCAGCTCGAGCCTCTCTGGTCCAACGAGGTGGAGGTCAACAAGGACGTCCTCATCATCGGGGGCGGGGTGGCCGGCATCCAGGCGGCTCTCGACCTGGCCGACGCCGGTCTCAAGGTCACCATCGTGGAGAAGCAGACCACCATCGGCGGGGTCATGGCCCAGCTCGACAAGACCTTCCCCACCATCGACTGCTCGGCCTGCATCCTCACGCCGCGCATGGTGGACTGCTCGCAGCACGAGAACATCACGCTCATGACCTACTCCGAGGTGGAGAAGGTCTCGGGCTACGTGGGCAACTTCACCGTCGATATCCGCAAGAAAGCCTCCATGGTCGATTGGACCAAGTGCATCGGCTGCGAGATCTGCGTGCAGAAATGCCCGGCCAAGGCGCCGGACCTCTTCAACGTCGGCCTCGAGCCGACCAAAGCCATCTACATCCCCTTCCCGCAGGCGGTGCCCAAGCGGGCGGCCATCCAGGTGGAGCACTGCCGCTGGTTCACCCAGGGCAAGTGTCGAGTGTGCGAGCGGGTCTGCCCGGCCGACGCCGTCGACTACGAGCAGAAGGACGAGATCGTCCAGGAGCGATTCGGGGCGATCGTGGTGGCCACCGGGCTGGAGGTCTTCCCCTGGGAGGACTACTACGGCGAGTACGGCTCCGGCAAGATCAAGGACGTCATCTCCGGGCTGCAGTACGAGCGGATGCTCAACGCCTCCGGCCCGTACGGCGGCCACGTCCATCGTCTCTCCAACGGCGACGATCCGAAGACCGTGGTCTTCATCCAGTGCGTCGGCTCCCGCGACGAGTCGGTCAACCGGCCCTACTGCTCCAGCGTGTGCTGCATGTACACGGCCAAGCAGGCGCTGCTGACCAAAGACCACTGCGGCATGGACACCGAGGTCTACGTCTTCTACATCGACATCCGGGCCACCGGCAAGGGCTACGAGGAGTTCGTCAAGCGGGTCCAGACCGAGTTCGGCGTCAAGTACGTCCGGGGCCGGGTGTCCAAGCTCTACGAGCAGGACGGCAAGGTGATGGTGCGCGGCACCGACACGCTGCTGGGCGAGCAGGTGGAGATCGCCGCCGACCTGGTGGTGCTGGCCACCGGCATCATGGCCGCCGACGGCGCCAAGGAACTGGCCCAGAAGCTGAACATCAGCTACGACGAGTTCGGCTTCATGAAGGAAGGCCATCCCAAGCTGCGCCCGGTGGAGACCAACACCGCCGGCGTGTTCCTGGCCGGTGCCTGCCAGGCGCCCAAGGACATCCCGGCCACGGTGGCCCAGGCCTCCGGCACCGCCTCCAAGGTCATGGGCCTGCTGGCCAAGGACAAGCTCAAGACCAGCCCGATGATCGCGGTCGTCGGCCAGAAGGACTGCGTCTCGTGCTGGAAGTGCATCGACGTCTGCCCGTTCAGCGCTCCCGAGAAGCTGGAAGTGCGGCCGGGCGAGTTCAAGAGCCACGTGATCGAGACGGTCTGCCAGGGCTGCGGCGTATGTGTCGCCACCTGCCCGGTCAACTGCATCTCGCTCAAGGGGTTCTCCACAGACGCGATCCTCGACCAGATCGAAGAAGTCCTCCAATTCTAGAAAGGCGGTGAAGATGGCTGAAGCAACCAACAACCAAGCCAGCGGCGCCGCCACCCAAGGTGCGGCACCTGGCACCGGAGCCGGCGCGCCCGGGGCGGCCGGCGCCCAGCGGCGCCCAAGCCGGCGCCCCCACCGGCCCCCGGCCGGTCAAGATCATAGGCATCGTCTGCAACTGGTGCAGCTACGCCGGCGCCGACACGGCCGGCGTGGGCCGCTTCAAGCAGCCCCCGAACCTGCGGCTGGTCCGCGTGCCCTGCACGGGCCGCATCGACCCGCTGTTCGCCCTCAAGGCCTTCGAGAAAGGCGCCGACGGCGTGCTCATCAGCGGCTGCCACCCCGGCGACTGCCACTACTCCGAGGGCAACTACTACGCCCGGCGCAAGTTCGAGCTGGCCGAGCGGATGATCCTCCACCTGGGCATCCCCAAGGAGCGCTTCAAGTGGACCTGGGTGTCGGCGTCCGAGGGGCAGCGCTGGCAGAAGGTGGTCACCGAGTTCGTGGCCGGGGTGGAGAAACTCGGTCCCCGCGAGGGGAGGGCCCTGTGAGCCGGCAGGACCACATCCGCGAGTTCGCCGCCAAGGCGCTCGCCGACGGCCGCGTGGACTACTTCATCGGCTGGAAGCAGGGCTACAACAGCTCCGAGGCCATCCCGGCGTTCGTCAAGGACGCCGCCGACGTCGACCAGCTCATCTGGACCCCGCTCTGCCACCACAACCTGGTGACCTTCATCAAGCGCAACATGCCCGACCCGACCGGCGCCAAGATCGGCCTGTGCGTCAAGGGCTGCGACGCCCGCACGCTGGGCGCCCTGCTCCAGGAAGCGCTCGTCGACAAAGACAAGCTCTACGTGGTGGGCGTCCCCTGCGACGGCGTGGTCGACCGGCGCAAGCTGGAGAAGCAGTTCGCCGACGAGATGGTCGATATCGCCTTCCCGGAACGGGGCAAGGTGGTCGTCACCACCCGAAAAGGGGACAGGAAAGAATTCGCCCAGAACGATTTTCTGCTCGATGCCTGCACCCACTGCCGCTATCCCAACCCGGTCTACTCCGACGACACCGCGGGCCCGCTGGAGCCCGAGCCGGACCGCGAGCATGTGCCGCCCGACTGGAGCGACATCGCCGACTACGAGAACCTCTCCGACGACGACAAACAGGCCCTGCTCGAGAAGATCTACTCCACCTGCGTCCGCTGCTTCGCCTGCATCAACGTGTGCCCGGTGTGCTTCTGCTGGGACAAGTGCGTGAACCGCTCCCGCCAGCCCGAACTGGTGAGCCAGAAGGTGGGGGTCAAGGAGAACCTGCTCTTCCAGATGGTGCACATGTTCCACGTGGCCGGCCGCTGCCCGTCGTGCGGCGCCTGTGACCGCGCCTGTCCGGTGGAGATCCCGCTGTATCTGCTGCACCGGAAGATGAACAAGGAGATCTACGACATGTTCGGATTCGAGCCGGGCGTCAAGCTCGACGAGAAGCCGGTGTTCCAGGTGTTCGACCTCAAAGACCAATTCGGCGACTGAAAGGAGGGACGATGGCGATCAAATATCTGAAAGCTGATCGCGCTGCCGGCCCTTCTGGAGTGCTCTCGCCGAAAAATGCTCGCGTGGTCGCGCCGTTCAAGACGCGACGGCGTGACCCAGTTCGAGCCGTGGAAGTCCGGCAAGGATGTCGAGCTCGACGTGCTGCTGGCCAAGCAGAGCCCCAAGGAATACGTGTTCCTGCAGACCGAGACCTACCTGAAGTTCGGCTACGAGATGGCGCCGATCCAGGAAGGCGCCGAGGGCGAAGCGGCCATCCCGCACGAGACGGTGAACGTCGACGCCGATCAACGAGGCGCCGGCCCAGGTGATCTTCGGCCTGCGCCCGTGCGACGCCCGCGGCTTCGTCCAGATGGACCAGGTGTTCGGCGGCTACGGCGGCTTCTACTTCGACCCGCTCTACAACGCCCGCCGCGAAGCCACCACGCTGCTCGCGGTCACCTGCCGCGACCCGCGCTCCACCTGCTTCTGCACGGCCATCGGCGGCTGCCCGGCCGGCCACGAAGGCGTGGACGCGCTCTTCACCCAGGTGGACGGCGGCTTCGCGGTGGAGGCGCTGACGCCCAAAGGCGAGGCGGCGCTGGCGGCGCCGCGGGCGCCGCGGCGCTCGACCGACGCCACCGACGCCCAGACCGGCGAGGCGGCCGAGGTCAAGATGGCTGGCCACCCCAAGGTGGACGTCCCCTTCGACCTCGACGGCATCCGCGACAACCTGCACGACAACATCGCCGCCGACGGCTGGCACGACCTGGCCATGCGCTGCATCAGTTGCGGCACCTGCACCTACGTGTGCCCCAACTGCTACTGCTTCAGCATCAACGACTCGCTGGTGGAGAGCACCGGCGACCGCTACCGCTGCTGGGACAACTGCTTCAACCCGCAGTACACCGAGGAGACCTCGGGCCACAACCCGCGGGCGGCCAAGTCCAACCGGTTCCGCAACCGCTTCAGCCACAAGTTCTGGTACTACCCGGACAAGTACGACAGCCTGCTCTGCTCCGGCTGCGGCCGCTGCATCATGCACTGCCCGACGCGCATAGACATCCGTGAGGTGCTGCGCACCATGGGCTCGCCGGCCGGGCAACCGCCGGCCGAGCCGGTGGCGGCGCCGGCCGCGGAGTGCGCCGCGCCGCCAGGCGGCCCCTGTGGGCGCCGAGGCGCCGGGCGCGCCACGCCCCGACCGGAAGCGAGGAGGGCATCGATGCCTGACACCATGAGCGGCGCCGTCAATGGCAAGACCCGCCTCACCCTCGCCGACGTGGTCCCCGGCGCGAGCACCGCGCGCGCCGGCAAGCTGGGCGGCAACCCCTATCTCCCCGAGATCGCGACCGTCGTCCAGATCATCCCGGAGACCCCCAACATCAAGACCTTCCGCATGCGCTTCGACGATCCGGCGGTGCAGGAGAACTTCTCCTTCCTGCCCGGCCAGGTGGGCCAGTTCGGCGTCTTCGGCGTGGGCGAATCGACCTTCGCCATCACCTCCAAGCCGTCCGAGAAGGAGTTCATCCAGTTCTCGGTCATGCGGGCCGGCGAGGTGACCAAGGCCATCCACAACCTGTCCGAAGGCGACAAGGTGGGCATCCGCGCCCCCATGGGCTGCGGCTTCCCGGTGGAGGCCTGGAAGGGCAAGAAGATCCTCTACGTCATGGGCGGCATCGGCTCGGCGGCGCTCAAGGCCACCATCGAGTACACGCTGGAGCACCGCGCCGACTACGGCGGCGTCAGCATCCTCTACGGCGCCACCGCCCCGCAGAACTTCACCTACCAGTACGACATCGACGACTGGCAGAAGCGCAGCGACATCGACCTCACCCTCACCATCGACCGCGAGTGCGACGGCTGGCAGTGCGAGGTGGGCCTGGTCCCGTCGATCCTCGAGAAGATGAACCCCGACCCGGCCGAGACCATCGCCATCACCTGCGGCCCGCCGATCATGATCAAGTTCGCGCTCATGAGCTTCCGCAAGCTGGGCTTCACCGACGAGCAGACCTACACCACCCTCGAGAAGCGCATGAAGTGCGGCATCGGGATCTGTGGGCGCTGCAACGTGGGGCCGAAGTATGTCTGTGTGGATGGGCCGGTGTTTTCGATGGCTGAGCTGGGGGAGTTGCCGGATGAGTTGTAGGGCGAGAACCTGGGGCGCGGATCATTGGACCGCACGACCTCCGGCCGGCTGCCGTCGCTGCCGGCGTGGGCCACGATCTCGACGTGGTGATGGCAGAAGTGGACGGGTCGATGGACCAGAAACTGCCAGGATGGCGCTGATGGAGCGAGCGCGGGGGTAGGGTCCACACCGGCGCCGGACAGGGACCGCCTAGGCCGAGCCCACGCGCACCCGCCTGATGACGACCTCGCCCGACTCGAGTGGCAGCCCGTCCTCTTCCATGCCGCGCAAGTGCATCTCCAGCGCCCCCGTTCCACGCACCCCTAGGAGACCTTGCGGCGATAGATGATCATAGCGACGACGTACGCGACGATGAGGATGCCGACACACCAGGCGAGGGCGATCCAGATGTCGGTGCCGACCGGCTGTTGTGAGAACAGGTCGCGGATCGCGTTGACGATGGACGTCACCGGCTGGTGCTCGGCGAAGGCGCGCACCGGGCCGGGCATGGTGTCGGTGGGCACGAATGCCGAACTGATGAACGGCAGGAAGATGAGCGGGTAGGAGAACGCGCTCGCGCCGTCCGCGGTCTTCGCGGAGAGACCGGGGATCACAGCGAGCCACGTGAGCGCCAGGGTGAACAGGATCAGGATGCCGGCGACCGCGAGCCACGCCAGCACGCCCGCCCCCGAGCGGAAGCCCATGAGGAGGGCGACGAGCACGACGACCACGAGCGACATCAGAATGGCGACCAGCGAGGTCAGCACATGGGCCCAGAGCACGGACGACCGTGCGATCGGCATGGAGTGGAATCGCTCGAAGATGCCGCTCTTCATATCCAGGAAGAGTCGGAATGCGGTGTAGGAGACGCCCGAAGCGACCGTGATCAGCAGAATGCCGGGCAGCAGGTAGTTCACATACGAATCCGACCCTGAGTCGATCGCGCCGCCGAAGACGAAGACGAACAGCAGCATGAAGACGATCGGCATGATCGTGGTCGTGATGATGGTGTCCAGGCTGCGCGTGATGTGGCGCAGGGATCGTCCAGTCAGGACGGCGGTGTCGCCGAAGAAGTGCGTGGTCATCGCTGTTCTCCTTGCTCGTCCGTGCCGGCGTCGCGGTCAATGCCGCCGTCGCCGTCCTTGCCGTCGTCCCCGACGATGGCGAGGAAGACGTCCTCGAGGGTCGGCTGCTTCTCGACGTATTCGACCTTGGCGGGCGGGAGCAGCCGCCTGAGCTCGGTGAGGGTGCCGTTCACGATGATCCGGCCCCCGTGGAGGATCGCGATGCGGTCGGCGAGTTGTTCGGCCTCGTCCAGATACTGCGTGGTGAGCAGCACCGTGGTGCCGTGCCCGGCGAGTTTCTTGACGGTCTGCCACACCTCGACGCGCGCTTGGGGATCGAGCCCGGCCGTCGGCTCGTCGAGGAAGATCACCGGCGGATTTCCCGATCGGCTCATCGCGATGTCGAGCGGCGGCGCTGCCACTCCCTAACACGTCGACACCTCCGCGCGGACGCGTCAGATCAGGGAGAAGCGCTCGTGCTCGACAGACCGAAATTGACCGCTGGCTCCAGGCTTATCTCAAGGCCTGGAGGACCGACGCACCTGACGATATCGTCGCGCTGTTCGAGCCGGACGCACGCTACTTCACTGCGCCGTTCCGCGAACCCCGAATCGGGCATGCCGCAATCACGGAGTGGTGGGTCGGTCAAGAGAACTCCACGGTCGCCTGGACCTTCGACTACGACATCGTCGCGGCGCAGGGCTGGCTCTACGTCGTCAGGGGTGTCACCACCTACCCCGAGGGGTTTGAGAACGACCCGACTGCTCCAGAGGTCTTCGACAACATCTGGCTCGTCACGCTCTCCGACACCGGAAAGGCCAGCGAGTTCGTCGAGTACTGGATGCAGCGCGACTGAACGGCAACCAGCCCCTCGCGGCCCCGCGTGGTCGTCGCTTCTACATTCGATGGAGAACCGGCAGGTAGATCCTCAGGCTGAAGGGATCCAGAAATGCGGGCAGTCGTGTGCACGGGATACGGTCCTCCCGATGTTCTTGAACTCCGCCGGGTTGAGAAACCTGTTCCAAAGGATCACGAGGTGCTGATCAAGGTGCACGCGACGACGGTGCACCGCGGGGACGTGAGGATTCGAAGCTTCGACGTTCCCCGTGGGCAACGGTTCATGGCGCGACTGGTCCTTGGCTTCACTCGTCCGAGGAACCCGATCATTGGGATGGAGCTGGCTGGAGAGGTCGAGTCGGTCGGCAAGGATGTGACCCTCTTCAAGCCGGGCGACGACGTCTTCGCATTCACCGGTTGGGGCCTCGGCGCTTATGCCGAGTACGCGTGTTTGCCGGAGAAGCCCCGGAGGTCGGTCACCAAGGACGGGATGCTGGCGACGAAGCCGGCCAACATGACCTTTGAAGAAGCCGCCGCGGGCGTGGCCACAGGAGGAGTCACCGCGTTGCGCCTCCTTAGAAAGGCGAACATCGCAAGCGGGCAGAAGGTTCTGATCTACGGTGCCTCTGGAAGCGTAGGCACCTACGCTGTGCAACTCGCCAAGTCAGTTGGGGCGGACGTCACGGGGGTCTGTAGTACCGGAAATCTGGAGTTGGTGACATCTCTCGGAGCCGACAGGGTGATCGACTACACAGAGCTGGACTTCACGGAGGGCGACGAGACCTATGACATCGTCTTCGATGCCGTAGGCAAGCTCGCGCCCTCACGGGCCAAGAGGCCCTTGAGGAAGACAGGCGTTTATCTCAACGTCAACAGGGACTCCGGCTCTGGAAATGTGGATCCCGAGCATCTCGCCACCCTCAAGGAACTCATCGAGACTGGGAAGGTCCGCGCGGTCATCGACAGGTGCTATCCGCTCGAGGAGATAGTCGAGGCCCACACGTACGTCGAGAAGGGGCATAAGAAGGGAAACGTGGTCGTTACCGTGGCGTAGCGCCCTAGGGGTTCCCATCGAACAAAGGAAGGAAGGGAGGCGCAATGCCTGAGAAGAAAGCGGCCAGCAAGGCGACGAAGAAGGCCGACGACGAGGTCGAGGTGCTCGCAAACATCGCCGCTATGCCGGAACCTGATCGCGCCTTAGCCGAGCGGCTCCATGCGATCATCAAGGCCAACGCCCCAGTCCTCTCGCCGAGACTCTGGTACGGGATGCCCGCGTATGCCAAGGACGGCAAGGTCGTCTGCTTCTTCCAAAGCGCGCAGAAATTCAACACGAGATACGCCACGTTTGGCTTCCAGCACGAGGCGCACCTCGACGATGGCGCCATATGGCCGGTCGCCTTCGCGTTGAAGCAGTTGACCGCCGCCGAAGAGCCAAAGATCGCCACGCTCGTGAAGAGAGCGGTGAGCTAAAGCCCCCGCGATCGCTCTCCGCCCAACTGAACGGTCGGGACGGGGCGATGGAGCTGGCCGGGATGCTTTGCGACGACCTTTCATGAGCACTCGCTCGCGACTGCTATTGTGGCGGTTCAGTGGGCGAGACAGCCTCGGAGGAGCGATGCAGTTGGACACAGAACATCTCCCGCCCAGCGAACCGGTCAGACGGGTCGCGGTGCCCTGGACTACGCGGGACGTTTGGCTGGGAGTGATCGCGGCCGCGTTGATAGTCGCGGCCGGCTGGGCGGTTGCCTACTCGCTTCGCGCTCTCTCGATCAGGCCCGATGTGGATCTCTGGGTCGCCTTGTTCCCGACCCTGATCGAGTTGCTGTTCCTGGTCCCGGTATGGTGGTTCTCCGTGCACAAGTACCATGCGCCACTGAGGACGCTTGGCTTTGTGAACTTCAAGTTCTCCGTTCTGGCAGTGGGGCTTGGGCTGCTCTTCGCCTTCTACATCTTCAACGGCCTCTACGCGAGTCTGCTTCGTGATTTCGGCCTGCAGGTGCAGACCGACCTGACCCCCGTCCTGCGCCAGCTTTCCAGTCCTTGGCCGTTGTTTGTTGCCGTCGTGCTGGTCGCCCCGGTGGTGGAAGAAACGTTCTTCCGAGGCTTCGTTTTTGGCGGTCTGCGCTCTCGCTACGATTGGCGGTGGGCGGCAGCAATAAGTGCTGCCCTGTTCGCGGCCGGGCACGTGCAGATCACCTTCTTCATCCCCGCGTTCATCTTGGGCTACCTGTTCGCGTATCTCTATCAGAGGTCGAACTCCATCTGGCCGGGATTGATTCTCCATACGCTCGTGAATGGGCTTTGCCATGATCATCGTCTTCCTGCGGATGTAGCCGAGCGTGCTCCAACATCCACCTATTGTTTGACTTCACGCGCTGGAGCTGCCACTTAGCCGCACAGAGCGCCCCTTGACTGGTGCTGCATAAAAGCCATACTGATGCATATAAATTGATGCGGAGCGAGCCATGAGAACGACGCTGAACATCGACGACGAGCTTCTCGAGCGTGCGTCCATGATGACCGGGCTCAAGGAGAAGACCACCTTGGTCAAGCTCGGATCTTGAAGCGCTCATAGCCCGCGAGAGCGCGCGAGAGACTTGCCCAAGTTGGGAGGGACCGAGAAGCAGCTGGAAAGCCGTACCCCGGAGGCGAGGACGTCTAGCTTGATCCTTGTCGACACCTCGCGTCTGGATATCGCATCTTCGAGACGGCAGCGACTGGGTTGGTTGACCTGCTCGACGCCGGCGAGGTGACGTGCCACCCGTTCATCATTGGAGAGCTCGCTTGTGGCAACCTCAAGAACAGAGCCGTGCATCATTTCGCTTCTGGAGGCTCTACCGATGCGCTCCGAGCGGTCGACCACCGAGAGGTACTTGCTTTCGTTGAAGCCCGCGACCTCATGGGGAAAGGGCTTGGGATATGTCGACGTCCACCTTCTTGCCGCCGCATTGCTCGGTGCAGCCCCGCTGTGGACGCTTGACAGGCAACTGGACAGAGCGGCTGCGGCACTGGATTGCCGGTGGACGCGCCTGTAGTTGCCACGACGATCCGTGCTGCGGCGATCCGGGCTTTGTCCCCGCAGACCCGGGTGTTAGCGTAGTCTCATGAAAGCCGCCGTCAACATCCGCTACGGCTCGCCCGACGTCGTCGAGATCCGGGACGTCCCGAGGCCCGAGCCCGCGCCGGATGAGTTGCTGGTCAAGGTGCACGCGACGACAGTAAGTCGTACCGACTGCGGCTATCTCCGTGCGCATCCGTTCTTCATTCGCGCTCTTACCGGGCTACGTCGGCCCAGGCAGACGATCCTGGGGATGGACTTCGCCGGCGAGGTCGAAGCGGTCGGCGCCGCAGTAACGTCGTTCAGAGTCGGCGATCGAGTCTTTGGACTGACCCCGGGTGATCACGGCGGCCATGCCGAGTACCTGTGCGTGCCCGAGGACGGGGCGATGGCCGCCATGCCGGCCGGCCTATCCTTCGCTGAAGCGGTGGTCTGCGAGGGCGCTCTGTATGCCAACACCAATCTGCACGCGATGGGCCTTGGGCCCGGCCATCGGATACTCATCTACGGGGCTTCGGGGGCTATCGGTACCGCGGCGGTCCAACTTGCCAAGTCGTACGGCGCCGAGGTGACGGCAGTCGTCGCCACCCAGCATGTCGAGCTCGCCGGGTCCCTGGGTGCCGACCACGTCGTCGACTACACCGCCGAAGATTTCACCCGACTCGGCCGGACCTTCGACTTCGTCTTCGACGCGGTAGGGAAGGCGTCGTACTTCCGTTGCCGCCGACTGCTGAAGCTTGGTGGGTCCTTTGCCGCAACAGATCTTGGTCCCCGCAATCAGAACCTGCTCCTGCTGATGTGGTCCGGCATCACCAGGAACAAGAGGATCATCTTTCCGATCCCCAAGAGCACCAAGGCGTTTGTCGAGTTCCTGAAGGCCCGCATGGAGGCCCGCGAATTTCGGGCGGTCATAGATCGCACCTATCCGCTCGAGCAGATACGCGATGCCTATCGCTACGTCGAGACGGGGAAGAAGACCGGGATCGTCGTCATCGAGGTCGCCGCCGAGAACACCGTCCCGGCAAGGGCCCGTGCGCAGGTCCAATCTCACATATCGGAGGCATGATGACCACTCAGCAGGCCGGCACCTACAAGCCCCTCGATCTTCCCGGCGGGAAGCGGGCCTGGATCCCCTCGGACCTCGATCTCGTCGTGCCCGAGACCACCGCCGTAGCCGCGGACCTTCTCCACTACCTCATCTACATCCCTTGGAACCCCAGCTATCTGGAACGGGTCGATCCCGTCTACCGCGATTTCTTCTCCCTGGTGCTGCCGTATCTGCGCGCTCGGACGACAGATGTCCACGTTGCCACCTGCCTGCCCTTCGCTCGGGAGCTGATCCAGGAGTTCCCGGGGAGCGTTGACGAACGCGTGGTCCACGTGGCGTTCATACTCCACGACTCAGGCTGGAGCCAGATGACCGAGGTCGAGATCGCGGCCAGTCTGGGCGTGGCCGGTCTGGCGTTGTCCGGCGAGGCCGTGGCTCCCAAGGCGCGACACGTGGAGTTGGCCCGCGACCTGGCGGTGAGAATACTAGGCGAGTACCCTTTCGTCCCGCCGCTCACCGATGAACAGAAGGAGATGATCTACACCGCCATCCTCTTCCATGACAAGCCGGAAGAACTGGCGGCCATGGGAGGGGTCCCGGCGGCGATCCAGATCGTCTGCGACACCGACCATCTGTGGTCGTTCACGCACGAGAACTTCTGGCAGGACACGGTCCGGAAGGGCGTGAATCCGCCCGCCTATCTAGACAATCTCGGCAAGGATCTGGACGGCTACTTCGTGACGCCGGCGGGCAAGAAAAAGGCCGCGCGGATGCTCCAGGAACGGGCGGTCGAGGTGGGGTCGTGGCAGGAGTGGGTCGATCGCGTCGGAAGCTCGCCTCCCGGCAACCGGGCACCCGGGGTCCCACCACCCCTAAAAGGCCTCGAGACCCCGATCGCCGATGTGAGTCACGTGCGCCGCAAGTGGCTGGACATCCCCTACGCGGACGCCTGGCCGGCTCAGCAACTCGATATCTATCTGCCCGAGACCGGTGATGGACCGTTTCCGGTACTGCTGCACATCCACGGTGGCGGATTTGCCATCGGAGACAAGCGTGACACGCATATCCTGGCTTTCCTGCGTGAGCCTGTCCCGGGGTTACGGCGTCGTCAGCGTCAACTATCGCCTGAGCGGCGAGGCCGTCTTCCCGGCGGGACTGCAGGATGTGAGAGCGGCCATCCGGTGGGTGCGGGCGCACGGTCACGAGTACTCACTGGATGCGGACCGCATCGTGGCCTGGGGCGGGTCCTCGGGAGGGAACTACGCGGCCATGGTCGCTGTGACTGCGGGCGACATCCTGTTCGACGACCCTACGTTGGGCAACGAGCAGTACAGCTGCGACGTGCAGGTGGCCGTCGATTGGTTCGGACCCACCGATTTCCTCACCATGGACGCGCAGCTCGCCGAGAGCGGCCTCGGACCGAGCGACCACAGCGACGCCCGCTCTCCGGAGTCGAGCTACCTAGGGGCTCCCATCGGTGAGATACCGGAACGAGTGGGTCTTGCGAATCCCGCGACGTACGTCGGCGAGCACATGGCGCCCATCTTGATCCAGCATGGCCGGGCGGATAACCTCGTCCCGTTCCAACAGTCGGTACAGTTGGCTGAGGCCATCGAGGCCCGAGTCGACGCCGAGCGCTTCGAGTTGGATCTCTTCGACGGCGCGGTCCACGACGACCCGGTGTTCGAGAGCGATCAGAACCTGGACAGGGTCTTCGAGTTCATCGAGCGGCACCTGAGGTAGAAGCGGCCCCATCCCTTGGGGGCGCCGGCGATGGTGCCGCGCGGCGGCCAACCGTCTGTGCGCGCGGGCTACGCGCGGAAGGGCGCCTCGGCCATATCCAGCAGGATGGACATCTCGGCGACGGCCTGGTGCGAGTCGCCCGCGCACACGGCTGCCACCATCGGCACGTGAGCATCGACGATCTCGTCGACCCGTTGGGGAATGGGCCGGTTATCGACCGGAGCGAAGAGCTGGCCGCGGATGGTCGCCGTGGCGTGCTCGAGATACCTGTTGTGCGCCGCAGCGGCCAGGGCGTCGTGAAGACCGACGTGCCATCTCACCATCGAGAGCCTGTCCGGCGCGGGCGGCACGCAGCACGCTTCGAGCACCTTGACGTCCTCGACGGTCCGCCGCTCGGCGGCACGCCGGGCAATCTCCAATTCGACCCAGCGCCGGAAATCCAGCATCTCTTCCAGCTGATACTTGTTCGCGTGCATCCAGTCGTTCCACCGGCGGGTGATGGTCTCGGCGTCGTTGATCCAGAAGCCACCTTTGGAGCCGATCCTCACCACGACAAAGCCCAGGGCCTCGAGGGCACGCAGAGCCGTGCGCAGGGTGGGCCGGGACGTGTGGAGCTGGACCGCCAATTCCCGCTCCGAAGGCAGCTTGTCGCCGGGACCGAGTTGTCCGGAGAAGATGAGAGCGCGCAGAAGGTTCTCGGTCTTGTCGCACGCGGTGACCGGCTCTGTGGTTATCCCCATGTTGCCGGGAGGGAGGATGGTCCAGTGTGTCTCCATGGGCCAGATGGTAGCATGCCGTTGGAATGGACCATGCTAAACATATGGTAACCAAGCATGTTTCCCGGGTAGCTTCCGGCGACATGAACGCATTTTTGATCGTCCTTCCCCAGGGCATAACCCTCGTCGATGCCGGTTTTCCGGGGACCATGGCGCTTATCGGCGAAGCGCTGCAGACGCTCGGCCGTCGCCCGGAAGACATCCATGACGTCGTTCTCACCCACTCCCATCCGGACCACGCCGCCGGTCTGGCCGAGATCGAGCGGGCGACGGGCGCCAAGGCGTGGATGCACCCTGCAGATGCCGCGATGGTCCGCGAGGGCGTGGCTTTCAGACCCTACAAAGCCTCCCCCGGGCTGCGGAATTGGTGGTTCGTCAACCGGGTGGTGAAACGGGGTCCGGCCTCCTACGACCCGGCTGAAGTGGACAACGAGGTGCTTCCGGGGGCGACCATCCCGGTCGCCGGCGGTCTCAAGGCCATCTGGACACCCGGACATACCGCCGGCCATCTCGTCTTCTTGTGGCCCGGCGACGGCGGCGTACTGTTCACGGGCGACGCGGCCAACAACGTGCGAGGATTGAGCATCCCCCCTATCTTCGAGGACATACGCCTCGGGCGCGAGAGCCTCAAGCGGCTTGCTCGCGAGGATTTCGACGTGGCCTGCTTCGCCCATGGCGAGCCGATCGTGGGCGGCGCTGCAGCGAAGTTCCGCGCCGAATGGGGCGGCGCTTAGGCGCGGGCGCCATCGGCGCCGACACCGACCGCGACTGGGGTCGACCTGCGTAGCGACGAACTCACCAACGGGCCCGCCAGGGCCCCTCATCGCTCTCTCCTTCGCGCACTGGGCATCGGGAGGAGCGACAGCGGCCGTCCCTTGATTGGGGTGGCCAACTCGTTCAACGAACTCATCCCCGGACACATGCACCTGCGGTCCATCGCCGAGCAGGTCAAGTACGGGGTCTACCAAGCCGGGGGGATACCGGTCGAGTTCGATGTGATCGGCGTGTGCGACGGGCTGGCGATGAACCACGAGGGCATGAACTACTCGCTGGCAAGCCGCGAGGTGATCGCCGATTCGGTCGAGATCATGGCCCGCGCGCACGCCCTCGACGGGCTAGTACTCATCCCCAACTGCGACAAAGTGGTGCCGGGAATGGTGATGGCCGCGGCCCGGCTGGACCTCCCGAGCGCCATCGTTTCGGGGGGGCCCATGCTGGCCGGCTATCACGCGGGCCGGAGGATCGAGAACAAGGATGTGCTGGAGGCGGTGGGAGCGTACTTCCGGGGCCGGATCAGCGCCGATGAGCTGTCCGGGCTCGAAGGTGACGCCTGCCCCACGTGCGGCTCCTGTGCGGGGCTGTTCACGGCGAACTCCATGAGTTGCCTCACGGAGTGTTTGGGGCTGGCGCTGCCCGGCGACGGCACTATGCCAGCGGTGTTCTCGGCCCGGCTTGTTCTCGCCCGGCGCACCGGCGCCCGGGCGGTCGAACTCGTGCGACGGGGCCGGGGTGCTCGGCAGTTCTTGACGCAAGTCAGTCTGGACAACGCCCTGGTGCTGGATGCCGCCCTCGGGTGCTCCACGAACACGGTGCTGCATCTCATCGCTATCGCTCACGAGGCGGGCCTCGAGATCCCCCTCACTCGGTTCAACGAGGTCTCCGCGCGGACGCCCCACCTGGTGAAGCTCTCGCCGTCCGGTTCCTGGTATATGGAAGACCTTCATCGGGTGGGTGGGGTCATGGCCGTGCTGCACCGGCTGGCGGAGGCGGGGCTGATCGACGGTTCGGTGCCGACGGTGTCCGGCGAGGACCTCGCCTCTCAGTTCGCCGCCGCGCAGCCGACCGACGACGAAGTCATCCGTCCTCTCGACCGGCCGCACAGCCCCACCGGCGGTCTGGCGGTTCTGTTCGGGAACCTGGCACCGAGTGGAGCTGTGGTCAAGGAGGCCGCCGTGCTGCCCTCGATGCTCCGCCATCGCGGGCCGGCCCAGGTGTTCGACGACGAGGCCTCGGCGGTCGAGGCTATCGCCTCGGACCGCATCCGCCCGGGCGGTGTAGTCGTCATCCGCTACGTGGGGCCCAAGGGCGGGCCGGGGATGCCTGAGATGCTCACGCCGACTTCCACGCTCGCCGGCGCCGGCCTCGACGACCGGGTGGCGCTCGTGACCGACGGCCGCTTCAGCGGCGTCACCCGCGGCGCCTGCGTGGGACACGTCGTCCCCGAGGCGGCGGACGGCGGGCCTATCGCCCTAGTTGAGAACGGGGACTGGATCGAGATCGACATCCCCGGGCGGCAGCTCACCCTGGAGGTGCCGGACGAGGAACTTGGACGTCGGCGCTCGGTCTGGGGATCGCCCGGTACTCGTGTCGCCGCGGCCGCCCGCTCGCGGCGTCCTCGCCCGCTACGTACGATTGGTCTCGGGAGCGGATAAGGGAGCGGTGCTCGACTAGCCGCGCCCCGCGCTTCGCTGGGAGCTCCGCCGCCTTCTAGCTGCTCCACATGTTCATGCCGCAGTTGACGGGGATGGTCTGGCCGGTGATAGCGCCCGATTCGTCCGAAGCCAAGAAGACGGCCACCTGACCCACTTCACACTCCTCGGTCGGGCGCTTGAGGGAATACATCTTCATCTCGGCGGCCAGGGCCTCGTCGAACGAGATGCCCGCCGCCTCTGCTCTCTTTCCGATCATCCCCACAAAACGTTCCCCTCGTACAGCGCCGGGCGTGATGCAGTTCACCCGGATGCCATGCGGGCCGCACTCGCGGGCCAGCGTCTCGGTCAGGCCGATGAGGCCCATCTTGGCGCTGCAATAGGGGGCGCGCATGGGGTAGCCTGAGCGGCCGTCGCCCGAGCGGCCTCCCTCGGAGCCGATCATCAGGATCGAGCCTGCCGGTGCCGGCCGGCACCATGTGTCGCAGCACCTCCCGGGAGGCGAGCATGCTGCCGGTGAGGTCGACCGCCAGCACCTCGTTCCACTCGTCCAGGGTGAGGTCCCACAGATACTTTGTGGGGCCGCCAATCCCCGAGTTGTTGACCAGGATGTCGATGCGGCCGAAGGTATCGACCGCGGTCTGCACGGCCGCGACCACCTGCTCCTCCCGGCGGATGTCCATGGGGAGTGCGAGCGCTTGAGCGCCAAGCGAGATGAACTCCACGACGGCGGCGTCGAGGTTCTCCCGGTTGCGCCCGGCCACGCACACAGCGGCGCCTTCTTCGGCGAAGCTTCTCGCGATCGCCCTGCCGATACCGGATCCTCCACCGGTCACGAAGGCGACCTTGCCACTCAATCTTTGGTAAGACACGGGATCCTGCTCCTCTTTGTGCTTTTCAGGCGGATGACTGGCATGATAGAGCATGGTGTTCCATAGAAGGGGGTCCACATGCAATTGGAGGGCAAAGTAGCGCTCATCACCGGCGGCGGCACGGGGATAGGCGCCGCAGTCGCGAAGCGATTCGTGGAAGAAGGCGCGAAGATCTGCATCTCCGGCCGGCGCCGGGAGATGCTGGACCAGGTGGCGGGAACCCTGCCCGCCGGCACTGTCACCGTCGTCACCGGAGATTGCTGCGGAGACGGAGACGCGCGACAAGATGGTGGAAGCCGCTCTCGGCATCACCGGGCGGCTCGACATCCTCGTCAACAACGCCGCCATCGAGATCAACAAGAACGTGGTCGACATGGAGCCGGCCGTCTGGCGGCAGATGCTCGAGAACAACCTCACCGGTCCCTTCCTCATGATGAAAGCGGCCCTCCCCTCGATGGTAGCCGCGGGGGGTGGCTCGATAATCAATGTCTCGTCGCTGGCCGGAGTCCGGGCGGTCCCCGGCGGCCCCGCCTATTGCACCACCAAGGCCGGGATCATCCATCTGACCAAGCAGGTGGCTCTCGACTACGGCAAGCACAACGTCCGCTGCAACGTGATCTGCCCGGGGCCCGCGCGGACGGCCCTGCTCGAGATGAACGTCCACCCGCTGACCGAGGTGCTGCACACCGACCTGGACGGCGTCTTCGAGAGGATGGCGGACAACGTGCCGCTGCGCCGCATCGCCTCCCCGGGCGACATGGCGGGCTTGTTCGTGTTCCTCGCCAGCGACGACTCGAACTTCATGACCGGCTCCACGATCCTCAACGATGGTGGTATTCACATGGTGGACGCCTTTGCCGCGGGTGTCGGCCAGCTCGGAGGCGAGTGGGGGTAGAGACAGCGGACGGCGCGTCTCACTTGGCGAGAGTCGGCGCTGTCCCGCAGGCCCGGGTTTCCAGCCCCATCACAGGGGGTAGATGAAAGGGGTCACCTCGCGGAAAGGATCAGCCATGGCGGCGCAGGACGAGATCTCAACCCAATGGACCGGTCACGATCTGCTCGACGTGAACGGTGAGAAGATCGGCACGGTCGAGGATGTGCGCTACGGCGACGCGACCGGCGGGCTCAAATGGCTCATGGTGAAGACCGGGCTGTTCGGGACGAAGAGGGTCCTCGTACCTGCCGGCGAGGTCCGCGCGACCGAGGACGCGCTTGTCGTCCCTTACACCAAAGACCGCGTGAAGGAAGCCCCCGGCGTCGATGAGGACGCGCTGTTCAGTCCCGAGGAGGAGCGCAATGTCTGCGCTTTCTACGGGCTTGAATATCTGTCCTCGTTCGGGGCACCGACCGAGGGATGCGTCGAAGGCGAGAGTGAAGCCGGCGAACCGAGTCCGGAAGCGCCGGCTGCGACAACCTAGGATAGGCCGGAGCACAGTGCCCGGGGACCGGAAGAAGAGCTAGTCTTCGTCTTCCGCCGGTTGGTCTGGACCGAATGTGTCGAGCATCCGCTTGAGGTTGCGGGCAAACGTGCCGTCGGCGATGAATTGTTCGGCCCCTATCAAGAGCGCGATATCCTCAGCCCATGCAGCCATGAACATGCTCCAGGCCACATCTTGCGACCGCACATCTGCGCGGATGGTGCCCTGACGCTTGCCCTCCTCCGCGAGGTCCACAAACGCGTCATACGACTTGAACCTCGTCAGGGTCATCCCGCCGGCCAGATCGGGTGGTTGAGCGGAGGCTAGTTCCAGAAAGAACGGGCGCACAACCGTGCTTAGGTTGTCCTTCGCCCACGCGGTGTGCGCGTTCCCTAACTCTTCTAGCCGCCGGAGGACGTCCGGTTCGTTCGACATTTCGACCCAGTTCGCCGCCCGCTCGTTAGCGACGTCGTTCGCTTCGTTAATAAGCGCAGTCCGGCTCTCAAAATGCCGATACAGTGCGCCGGGCGTAAGACCGACAGCAACGGCGATTCGCGAGACCGTAGTCCCTTCCAGGCCATATTCCCCAAGAAGCTTGAGTGTCGCGTCGATTATCTCCTCTCGGCGCTCCACACGGCTCTTCCTGACGCGTGTCATAACATCTAGCCCTTCCGACCTTCCGTTCCGACGAGGGCTGCATCTGCAATCGGCGTCGACCTTGACAGCATACCTCACGTAGAGTAGCTTAGTAAAACTCGTTTACTAAAACGAGTATTACTTGCACGGCGGGTCGTGTCCTTCGTGTAAACACGACCCTCGGTGCGTCTGCCGGGAGGTGATTGTGGCCACGTGGGTGCAGCTACTAGACGAGTGACCAAGAAGATCATCGGCCTCTCGTGCGGCCGCAAGAACAGCAACAGCGAGCATCTCCTCAAGGCCGCCCTCATGGCCGCCGAGGAGGAGGGCTGCGAAACCGAGATCATCCGGGCGATGGACCACAAGGTGCTGCCCTGCAACTCTTGCTGGGCCTGCATGAAGACCGGCAAGTGCGTCAAGGACGACGTCGACTGGATCCTCGAGCAGACGCTGTTGAGCGACTCGGCCACAATCGTGTCGGCGCCGGTGTACCACCTGCGTTCGTGCAGCTACCTGATGATCATCGCCGAGAAGACCAACCACCTGTTCTCCCGCAAGGAGGGCATCTTCGAGCGCAAGCGCGTGGGTGCGGCCATCTCCGTGGGCGGCTCTGGCTACGACGGCTGGACCAGCCTCGGGCTGACCTCCATCAACCTGTTCCTGCAGCACTTCACCACCCTCGTCGACCAGGTGCAGGTCGACCACTGCGCCAACATCGGCGCCGCTCTGACGCCGGACAACGCGTGGGCCGTCGAGCGTGCCCGACAACTGGGCAAGAACGTGGCCCGCACCATGGACCTGCCGTTCGAGGAATGGAAGTTCCTGGGGGACGGCCCGGCGGTCGCCTGCCCTGTGTGCCACTGCAACATCCTCTACATCGAGAAGGACTTCCCAGAGATCATGTGCCCCACGTGTGAGGTGCATGGGACCGTATCGGTCAAGGACGGCAAGTACTCCGTCGCCTGGAACGCCGACGACGTCCGCGAACCGCGGTTCTCTGGGCCTAAGGAGGCCCATCACCTTCACTGGATCATGGAGCACGAGTGGGTGGAAGAGCCCAGGCAACTTGCGCTGCCCGCAGTGCAGGAGAAGATCAAGACCTACAACGGCTGGGGCAGTTTCATCGCGCCGCCCAAGAAGAAGTAGCGAGCGCAGAGCCGCACGCCGGGAGGACCCGTGTCTGCAGAATCCCCGAAGCTCCTCGCCGAGCGCGAAAAGCGCATCAACGACGCCATCGCCCTGCGCAAGCCCGACCGGGTGCCGGTGTGGCACGGCGTCCCCGGTCCCTACCCCGCCGATCGCCTCGGCATCTCCCGCGAAGAGCAGATGATGGACGTGGAGAGATCTCTGGAGGCCAACTTCCAGACCGCCCTCTATTACCAGTCGGACATGGTGGAACTGATGCCGCCGATCGGCGCGACGCTCGATCTGCTCGGGTACCGGCACCTCAAGTGGGCCGGGCATGGACTACCGGCGAACTCCGGCTGGCAGTTTGTGGATGAAGAGGTGATGAAACCCGAGGAGTACGACGAGCTCATCTACGACCCGTCGGACTTCATGGTGCGCAAGTACTGGCCGCGGGCATACGGCAAGCTGGCCGGGCTGGCGGGGTTGATGCCGCTGCGCGAGGGACAGGGCTACTTTGCCGGGCCTTTCGCTTTCGCCGCCTTCGGTACGCCCGCCGGGCAGGAGGCGCTCGACGCCCTCCGCGAGGCCGGCGCCGCGGGCCTCAAGACCGTGATGGCGCTGGGTGGTCACGGCCGCCGCTTGGCGGAGGCCGGCTTCCCCTCGAGTTGGGCCGCCATGGCGCAGCCGCCGTTCGACTTCGTGGGCGACTTCCTGCGGGGCCGCAAGGGCGTGATGCTTGATATGTACCGCTGCCCCGAGAAGCTGGGGGCGGCGGCCGAGAAGATGCTGCCCATGGCCATCGAGATGGCCGTCCGGGGCGCGCAGATGTCGCACAACCCGCGCGTGTTCATCGCCGTCCACGGCGGGGTGGAGGGCTTGATGTCGCTCGACCAGTACAAGCGCTTCTACTGGCCGACGCTACAGCGACTCCTCGTGGCTCTGGCCGAGGAGGGGCTCAACCCGTTCGTTCTGGTGGAGGGCGGCTCCACCTCCCGGCTGGAGACCATGGCCGACATCCCCGTTGGCAAGGTCTGCTACTGGTTCGACCACGTGGACATGCGGCGGGCGAAGGAAGTCCTGCGCGGCAAGGCCTGCATCGCCGGCAACGTTCCCATCTCTCTGCTGACCGTCGGCACGCCGGACGACGTCCGTGCCTACTGCAAAGATCTCATCGATAGCGTCGGCCAGGACGGCGGCTTCATCATGGGCCCGTCCGGCCAGACCGAGGACGTGAAGATTGAGAATGTGAAAGCAATGGTGGACTTCACCAAGGAATACGGAGTGTACTAGGCCCCCCAGGGCCGCGACGAAAGAGGAGGCTCTTGATGGTCACGTCCCCCCTCGCCCAGGCGGTGGGCGACTTAGAAGAAGACAAGGCCGCGGTCCTGGTCCTAGACAAGCTGGCCAAGGGCGAGTCGGCCCTCGACATCCTGGAAGAACTCCAGGCCGGCATGAGCATCGTAGGTGAGCGCTTCGAAGAAGGCGAGTACTTCCTCTCCGAACTCATCTACGCCGCCGACATCTTCAAGAAAGCCGGAGCCCCCCTGCAGGAAGAACTGAAGAGCTCGGTTCAGTCAAGCTATGGCACCCTTGTCTTGGGCACGGTCAAGAACGATATCCACGACTTCGGCAAGGACATCGTGGCCACGGTGATGAGCTCCAATGGCATCAAGGTCATCGACCTGGGCGTGAACGTGGAGCATCAGGCCTTCGTGGACGCCGTCAAAGAATCGGGGGCCACCCTGGTAGGTATGTCCTGTCTGCTCACCACCGTCTTCGACGACATGAGAGAAGCCATCAACACTCTCAAAGCCGCCGGACTGCGTGACCAGGTGACCGTCCTCATCGGGGGCGGCCCCGTAGATCAGGCCACTGCCGACTACGTAGGCGCCGACGTGTACTGCAAGACCGCTCAAGACGGTGTTATCGCTGCCAAGAAAGTGCTGGGGGTGAACTGAGATGGCCAATACGCACGAACCGAACGCTGGCGCCGGCGGCCCGGGGGGCTTCGCGCCGCCTCCGCTCTTCTTCGAACGGATGCAGCGCCTGCAGACCGCGGTGGCGTGCGGCACGCCCGACCGGGTGCCACTGTCTTTGGTCATGGACCTCTTCGCGGCGAACGCCATGGGCGTCAGCTACCCTGACTTCGTGTCGAGCGTAGATATCGCTGGGCAGACCATGCTTGGGGCCATGGAGAAGTTGGGCGACGTCGACTCCATCCAGTTCCCCACGTACGCTCCGGACGTTCTCGGCATGCTGTGGCTCGCCCCCATGAAACTGCCTGGCCGCGACCTGCCCGAGCACAGCCAGTGGCAGATGGACGAGCAGGTGCGAATCCAACGCGAGGACTACGACAAGATCCTCGAGATGGGTTGGAGCCCCTGGTTCGGCCAGTACATCGGCAAGCACCTGGGGGCAGCGGCAGCGGCCGGGCAAGCGCTTCAGGAGGCCGGCCCGCGCTGGACGATGGAGTACATCAAGAAGGGCTACGTGGTCTTTTCGCCGCTCACCGTCGATCACCCGTTCGAGCACTTGGCCGGCGCCCGAACGGTCAAGGAGTTCACTCTCGACCTCTTCCAGATACCGGACAAAGTCCAAGCGGTACTGGACGTGATCATGGCCGAGAAGCGCGAGCAGACCCGTCACTTCGTGCGCGCCGTCGGGCAGCCGGGGCTCGGCTACTGGGTCGGCAGCTGGCGTACGGCTCCCGAGTTCCTCTCGCCGCGCCTGTGGAACCGGTTCGTCTGGCCGTACATGAAAGAACTGGTGGAGATCGTGGCCGAAGAGGGCGGAACCCCGGTCCTCCACTACGACGCCAACTGGGACCGCGAGATCGAGCGGCTCAAAGATCTGCCTGCCCGCCGCTGCGTGCTCGAACTCGACGGCAAGACCGACATCTTCCGGGCGAAGAAGATCCTCGCGGGCCACATGTGCATCCTCGGCGACGTCCACCCGGCGATGCTTACTCTGGGCACGGTCGACCAGGTCAAGGCCTACTGTAACCGCCTGCTCGACGAGGTCGGGCCGGACGGCTTCATCATGGCCATGGGTTGTGCCATCCCGCCGGACGCCAAGTTCGAGAACGTCCAAGCGATGGTCGACTCGGTGCAGCGGTAAAATGAGCACGCCACTTGCGAGCGGCAATGTCCCGCTAATCCTCCAGCGCGGGCGGGGTCTCCGGCTTGCGTCCCGCCACTTCCTGTATCAGGTCCTCGTAACGCGCAACGCGCGAATCTATGTCGATCTCTCCACCCATGGCGGCGAGGACCGCCAGCCATAGCCACAGGTGCACCCTCAGGGTGTCCGCCTTGGCGAACCGCTCATCCCAGGAAGCTCTCATGCTTGCAGTGTGATGCGCGCCGATCAAGCTAAAGCAGAGCAAGTCGAGGGATATTGCCGGAGGGGGAGACCCGGAGTGTCTCGCGCCCTCGAAGTCCGTCTTGATCCGCGCGACAACGTCGTCCCACGCCTGCTCCGAGAGCCTGTGCTTGTCAGCCTCGCTCAGTGAAGGCTCGGAATCAATCTGCGCCATGACCTGCGACCCGAATTCGGTGGCCCGATAATCGGCCAGGAGACGCCACAGTAGTCTCACGCCGAGGTCCTGCGACTCCATCAGCTGGGGCTCCACAAAGGCGAGATTCCAGCTTAGGAATGTCCGGAACGATTCTACGAAGAGCTGCAACTTGCTCGGGAAGTGGCCATAGAAGACCTGCGACGTGATTCCCAACGTGCGGGTTATTGTCGCGATGTGGGTCTCTTTGTACCCCTTAGTCGCGAACTCCTCGGTGGCTACCCGCAGTATGGCCCGGTGGATTCGATCGCTCTCCTGGGTGGCCAGGTCGGCGTAGCTGTCACCTGCTCTGGCGATGTCGTCCGCCAGCCTGCGCCTGATATCGCCAAGAGAGTGGCCGGCCTGTTTCAACTCCCTGATGCGGCGCAGCAGCCTGGCATGATCCTCGGTGTAGAGTGCGCGGCTGGCCGCCGTCTTCTGCGGCTGGGGAAGTAGACCCTCACGCACGTAGAAGTGGATGGTGCTGCGGGAGACACCCGTCTCCCTCTCCAGCGCAGATATTGACAACGCCTCAGTGATGTCCATTCCCTCCTCGGGCCTCTGAACAGTCGGCCGCCGGCCCTGGGCAATGATAGTCGATAGAGGGAGAAGTTGCCCGACCAATATGAGCACACATCCAGGACAAAGCCGACTTTACTCGATAACTTACCACAGCAACAAATATCGTTGACAAGGAGACCGCTCATCCTATAGCATGGCGGCTGCGGCTCCGCAGGCAACGGGACGCTGAGTATCTGTCGAGGGGGTTGTGCGTGGTCAAGTGGATCCAGTTGCTCGTGACCGGCGTCACCCTGGGCAGCATCTATTCGCTGATCGCGTTGGGCTACGTGACCATCTACCGCACTTCCCGGATCGTCAATATGGCGCAGGGTGCCTTCGTCATGTTCGGAGCCTTGTTCACCTTCACGTTGCTTAGCGAACTGGGCCTTCCCTACTGGCTCGCCGCCATCATCGGTATCCTCGGTGTCGTTGTTGTGGGCATCGGGATGTACCTCCTGGTCTTGAGACCTCTCGTCAAGGTCTCGCTCGTCTCCATCATCCTGGCGACCATTGCGCTGAGCATCCTGTTCGAGAACTTGGCGCTGTTGCGCTGGGGGGGATACGGCAAGAGCTTGCCCGCGTTCACGGGTGACGACGCCATCTTTATCGGAAGAGTGGCCATCTTTCGGCAAAGCGTGTGGGTGATCGGACTGATGATCGTCGTCTTGATCGCTCTCTACCTCCTGAACAACTTCACTCGCACGGGCAAGCAGATGACGGCTACAGCCAACGATCCCGGTGCCGCCAGCCTGTCGGGCGTCCACACAGGCCGCATGATTATCCTGGCGTTCGCGATATCTGCCGCCATCGGAGCCCTCGGGGGAATCGCCATCACTCCCATTAACACCACCTCATATCTCTCGGGCGGCATATTTGCGCTCAGCGGTTTCGTCGCCGCTGTCTTGGGTGGTTGGGGGTCGAGCACCGGAGCAGTCGTAGGCGGTCTGACCTTGGGCATCATCCAGTCGGTCGCGACCGGCTTTGTCCCGGCCGGCTACCAGGATGCCATCGCCTACGCGATCCTGATCCTGTTCCTGTATTTTCGGCCGACCGGTCTGCTCGGTGTTCGCTCCAGCGAGGGTGAGGCCTGATGGAATCGTCACCGGTAGCCACCTCCTCTCCCAGCCGCTTCTCGTTGCTTTCCGGCCGGGGGTTCGTTTTCAAGACACTGCTGCTCGTAGCCTTGATCGTCTGGCCCATCGTCTACCCGAGCGCGTACGCGATGAGGATCATGACCACCGCTGGTCTCTTCGCAATGATCACCATCGGGGTCGTTCTCATCCTTGGCCAGGCCGGCCAGCTTTCCTTTGGGCACTCGGCCTTCTACGGCATCGGAGCCTATACAGCGGCCATTCTGACTTCCAAGCTGTCGGTTCCCACCCTTGCCGCTCTTCTTATCGCGCCGTTGGTCGCTGGGGGGGTGGCAGTCATCATCGGAAGGCCCGTGCTCAAACTGCGCTACTTCTACCTGGCGCTCGCCACTATCGGACTGGGCCAGATCTTCCTTGTCCTCGTGATCCAGTTTCGCAAGGTTACCGGGTCGACACTCGGCCTGTCAGAGTTGCCCAGGCTCAACGTGTTCGGCTTCGAATTCAACAGCAATCTTCGTCAGTACTACCTGGTCTGGATCATCGCGATCCTCATCCTGCTGTTCATCAGCCGCGCCCTCAGGTACCGCGTCGGCCGGGCGCTCAGAGCGCTTGCTACCAGCGAGATCGCCTCGTCGAGTCTCGGCATGCGGACTGCTAACTGGAAGCTGCTGGGCTTTGTCAGCAGTGCGCTCATCTGTGGACTCGCGGGCGGCCTCTACGCCTTCGTCACCATGGCGGTCACCCCGGGCAGCTTCACCTTCACCGCCGCGGTTATTCCCATCGTCATGATGCTGATCGGGGGCGGGTCGGTGTGGGGCGCCATCGTCGGAGCGATCCTCATCACCTGGGTCATGAACGGCTTCACCGGGATCCAGCAGTACAGCGGCGTGGCTTACTCCGTGGTGATGATCCTGCTGCTCATGTTCCTGCCGGCCGGACTCGCGCTGACCCCTGGACAGAGGGCGCGCCTTCGGAACCTTTGGCGGAGGGAGAAGCTGCAGGAGACCGCAGCGAGCTCCGCCGCGCCCGGCCTTGCCGAGGCCGCCGGTCCGTCGCCGCCTTCTGGGCCGGCGATCGCTGCGCCGAGTTCCGGCCGGCGCCTCGCCGCTGAGGTCTCCTCACCAACGATCCTTGAAATCGAAGGTCTCTCCGTGCACTTCGGCGGCCTGAAGGCGGTCGACGAAGTTTCGCTCTCTGTTCGCGAGGGACAGATCGTCGCCCTCATCGGCCCCAATGGGGCGGGCAAGACCACGGTCTTCAACGCGGTGAGCCGGCTGCAGAAGTTGACAGCCGGGCGCATACGATTCGCGGGCAAGGATGTGACGAAGCTTTCGACCGCCAACACGGCGCGTCTGGGGATGGCCCGCACCTTCCAGAACCTTCGTATCTACGCCAACATGACCGTACTCGACAATGTCCTGGTCGGGTGCCATCGGCATGAGAGGTCGGGCCTCTTTGCCGGGGCGCTGGGGCTGCCGCGTCAGCGCCGCGAAGAGCGCGCCTCTCGGGAGCGAGCCATGCGAGCGCTCGCCACAGTCGGACTGGAAGATCGGGCGCATCTGCCCGCCGCAAGCCTCCCCTACGGTTCTCAGCGTCTGGTCGAGATCGCCCGAGCTCTCGCTTCCGGGCCACGCCTTCTGCTCCTGGACGAACCGGCGGCCGGCATGAACGCCTCGGAACGGGCTCACCTGGTCGAGCAGATCGGCCGCATCCATGACTCGGGGATCACCGTACTCCTCGTCGAGCACGATATCGAACTGGTCATGGGCATATCTGAGCAGGTGTATGTGCTCGATTATGGTCGCCTGATAAGCGAGGGCCGGCCAGAGGTGGTGCAGAAGGATCCGGCGGTCATCGAAGCGTACCTCGGGACGAGGCTGGAACATCGTCGCGATCTATGCCAGACGCGGACCCTCGCCGACGGCAGCTGCCCGCAGCCGGAAGACCTGTTGGTTGTCGAGGATCTGGCGACCTCCTATGGCTCGATCCAGGCGTTGCATGGCGTATCGTTCGCGGTGCCAAAGGGCGAGGTTGTCGCCATCCTCGGGGCGAACGGTGCGGGGAAGAGCACCCTGCTTCACACTGTCTCCGGCCTGCTTCGACCCAAGGCGGGCTCCGTCACCTATCAGGGCGTCGATATCACCCACCTTGCCCCCGAGAAGATAGCCGCTCGCGGCCTCTGCCAGGTCCCCGAAGGCCGTCGGCTGTTCCGCGACCTTTCGGTGCACGACAACCTGGTGGTAGGAAGCTCTGGGCGGCGCGACTGGCGTGGCACCCTGGCCGACGACATCGCATTCGTGTACGAGCTTTTCCCCATCCTGGGCGAGCGGCGCAAGCAGCCCGCCGGCACGCTGTCCGGCGGAGAGCAGCAGATGCTCGCCATCGGCAGGGCTCTCATCGGCCGGCCCAACCTGCTGCTCTTGGACGAACCGTCCATGGGCCTCGCTCCGCTGGTCGTGGAGCGGATATTCGAGGCGCTCGCCAAGCTCAACAAAGAGGGTCTGACCATGTTGATGGTCGAGCAAAGCGCCGAGATGGCGCTCTCGCTCGCTCATCGGGCGATCATCCTGCAGACCGGCTCCGTCGTGGTGTCGGGGCTGGCGGACGCCCTCAGGACGGATGAACGCGTGCTGGCCAGCTATCTTGGCGCGAGCCTTGGCTGACGCACGCTTTCACATAGCAGGGAGCAGTGCAAACGGTTCGGGTCGAGTAACGAGAGGGAGGGACGGAATGAAGAAACGGTATCTATTGATGGGTCTCCTTGTCCTGCTGCTGGTCGTCGCCATGACGGCCGTTGCATGCGGGGGAGAAGAAACCACCACGACGGCAGCGCCCACGCAGACGACGGCTGCCCCGAGCACAGACACGACGGCAGCGCCCACGCAGACCACGGCTGCCCCGAGCACCGACACTACGGTGGCGGCCGGGCCGGCAACCGGAGAGCCGATCAAGGTCGGCTTCTCCAACAGTCTCACGGGGCCGAGCGCGGCTCCTGGCGTATCGGTCAGCAAGGGCGCCAACCTGCAGGTGGAGTACATCAACGCCAATGGCGGGATCAATGGCCGCCCGATCGATCTGATCGAGGTCGACGACAAGTCCGACGTGGCTCAAGCGCAGGCGAACGTCACCAAGATGATCGAGCAGGACAAGGTGCTGGCGACCATAGGACCATTTGCGCAGTTCGCGCAGGCTCGGACACTTGTCGAGGAGTCGCAGATACCGACGGTCTTCCCCGGTCCGGCGACGATGGCCGATATCAGCGGTCCCGCCTACAAGTGGAGCGTGATGGTGTCGGCTGCTCCGCCGACCCAAGCTGATGCAGTGACCAAGGTCATCAAAGCGAACGGCTGGAAGAATATTCTGGCGATCGCCGACGTTCTCGAGATCCATCAAGAGACGCTTGATCTGCTCGTCAAGGCGGCTCCCACTGAGGGCTTCACCTTCACCAAGATGCCGGACACGTTCGGGTTCGATGTCACCGACTTTCAGCCCGTCCTGAACCGCATCATGGAGGAGTACAACAAACTCAAACCGGATGCTGTGATCATCTACGTCAATCCCATCGCTGCGCCTGCCCTCTACAAGGGCCTGAGGACTCTTGGCGTGACCACGCCGATCCAAGGTAGTCCCGCCGCCGCTCACCCGGCGATCTTCTCCATGGGCCCGGAGGCCGTTGAAGGCTTCCTCGTCCTCGATTCCGGAGGGATCGTGAATCCGGCTGCGCTGCCCGATACGTGGCCCCTCAAGCCACTGCAACTCGATTTTGTGCAGCGGTACCAGGCGAAATACAACGAAGCTCCCGACTTCTTCTCGGCTGTCGGCGCGGACATGGTCTCGATCTTGGCCGAGGCGATGAAACAGGCCGGTGGTCCCGACGACAAGCAGAAGGTGGCGGACGCGCTGATCAACCTCAAGGATTTCACGTCGCTTGAAGGCATGGTCAACTTCACGCCCGACAACACGACGCAGGGCATCAAAGGCGACATGGTGGAGTTCGTCGTCAAAGGTGCTCAATTCCAGTTCATCAACACCGTCAACTAGGCGGGTTCTTCGGGATCGTCGCCCTCCCCCTGGGTCGGTCCCACGAGTGACACCGGGGCTGGCGGCCTGCCGCCAGCCCCGGCAACCTTTGTGCGGCGGCCGAGACCGCGAGTCGGGCGCGCGACCGAGAACAATTGCGGCATTTGGTTTACCATAATGCCAATGGCAGCGGCGCGACCACTGCCGGCGCGATCACGGACGACGGGAGCGAACATGGCAAAGCCGGCATTCTCCAAGAACATCGAGCAGATCGGGTACCACGATCTCCAGGGTCGGCCCGGTTTCCAGATGGCCATGCAGGAGGTGGACGGCCGCTACTACCTGTATGCGGCCCACTTCAAGCATCCCGGCTGGACCATCCTCGACGTCACCGATCCGGCTAGGCCGGAGCACCTTAGATTCATCCCCGGTCCCGATCTGCCGGGCCAGGGCACTCCCAAGATCCAGGTGGCCGACGGCCTCATGATCACCGCCCTCGGCGGCACCCTGCCCAAGCTTCACGGCAACGAGTGGGGTGACCCTTTCGAGCAGGGGGTCATCATCTGGGACGTCAAGGACCCGGCGAATCCCAAGAAGCTCTCGCAATGGGACTCGGGTGGCATGGGCGGGGTGCACCGCTTCTTCTATAGCGGAGGCCGCTACGTGCACCTCTCGTCCACCTGCAACGGGTTCAGGAACTTCATCTACCGCATCCTCGACATCGCCGATCCGAGCAACCCCGTGGAAGTCGGGCGTTGGTGGATGCCCGACCAATGGCTGGCCGGACAGTTCAAGGAGGAGCACGGGCCCGATTTCGATCCCGAGATGGCGATGCTCAACAGCCCCGTCATGCACGGGCCCGCGTATCCCAAAGGCGACCTGGCCTACGTGAGCTGGGGCGGGGCCGGGATGGTCGTCCTCGATATCTCCGACCTCACCCTGCCGCAGCTCGTCGGCCATCTGCAGCACCACCCGCCGTTCGCCGGCAAGCTCTCCGGGGCGCGCTGCCACACGGTGCTGCCGCTCTCGCAGCGCGACTACGCGGTCATGACCAGCGAGGGCGAGCGCTACGCATACTTCAACGAGAAGATGACCGCCGCCTCGGGCGCCCAGCCTCTCAACTTCATCGGGATGGTGGACATCGCCGACCCGACCGACCCCACGCTCGTCTCGGTGTTCCCCTATCCCGAGATCCCGGAGGGATGGCCGTACAAGAACTTCAACGACATCCCCGGCGTCGGCGTCGGTCCGTTCGGTCCCCACAACATCCACGAGCCGCACTACCATCCCGCGCTGGAAGACCGGAACGACCGCATCTACTGCTGCTACTTCCACGCCGGGCTGCGTGTCTACGACATCAGCGACCCCTTCGTTCCCCGGGAGATCGCCTACTTCATCCCGCCGGATCCGCCGAAGTGGCTGTTCAACAACAAGACGGGCGACCTCTTCCCCGGGCCGCGCATCGGTACCGCGGAAGACATCGTCGTGGACAATCGCGGCAACATCTTCATCGATACCTTCAGCGACGGGCTGTACGTGCTCCGCTGCACGGTGTAGAGGCGGTCGGCGAGCGCGGTCGCCAAGCAAGCAGTAAAGGAGCTTCGATGGACTCGTTCGAGAAGCTGGATCGAGCGATAGGCCTGAAACCCACGCCGGAGATACCGGTCTACCCGCACATCGTCACCTTCGCCGGCCGCTGTGCGGGCATCACCCAGGCGGAGCTCTTCAGCAGCAACAAGGCCTGGCTGGCCGCTTGTGACAAGACCTTCGAGCGGGTGGGCAAGCCCGACGTCGTCTTCCCGTTCAACCCCTGGGACACTGCGTACGTCGAGTCGATGAAGGTCAAGCTGCCGGGCCGGGACCTGGGGCCCGACGAGCCCTTCCAGTTCGTTGAAGAGGAGGTCATGCAGGTCTCCGACTACGACGTGATCATCGACAAGGGCTGGAACGCCTGGAACTTCGAGTTCATGAAGGCCATCCAGTCGCCGCCCTGGCACGGAAGGATCGGCAACATGAAGGTCCTCTGGAACTTCATCAAGGCCGGCATGCACACCGGCAAGAACATCAAGCACTGGCAAGAGCGCGGGCTGCCGGTGATGTTCCATGCCGGCGTCGCCCCGCC
>CAWJKE010000009.1:0-76930 GCA_963843455.1 uncultured Actinomycetota bacterium | reverse complement strand
TACTGCGGTGCTACACTCAGCAACTTGATACGGGTATCTTGCAGTGATAGCGTTCAAGAGACGGACCTGCTCGGCGAGCGAGGAGTGAAGTTGATCCGGGTATACAGCGTCCGAGATCTTGAACGAGTGACAGGGGTACCGCGGACCACCATCCACTACTACCTGCGACAGGGCCTGTTGCCTCGTCCCCAGAAGACGGCGGCCAGCCGCTCCTTGTATACCGAAGAGCACGTGAAGATCCTGGCGAAGATCGCCGAACTCAAGCAGGCAGGCCGCTCGTTGGCCGAGATAGAAGACGAGTTGCAGCCGCGCGTCGACCGGGCCAACGAGGTTGCAGTGGATCTTGTCGCACAAGAGAGCCGCCGGACGCACGACCGCATCCTCGCCCTTGCCGCCCAGGAGTTCGCCAGCAAGGGCTACAAGAACACCCATGTGACGACGATTATGCGGAAACTCGGGATAACGGCCACGCTCTTCTACAGCCACTTCCCCAGCAAGCGCAGACTGCTCGCCGAATGCGTGACCATTCTGATGAAGTGGAGTATCGACTACGTCGACGCCAGGCAAGAAGAGACCGAGGACCCGGCGGAACGTCTCCTATGGAACATCTTTGGCCACTCGCGGACGTTCGAGCTGGGCTCAGCCGCACTGGCCGTGATGCGAGTAGAAGGCGCTCAGGACGATGCCGACCTCCACAAGTCCATGGAGGAAGGTCTGACGGCGACGGTCGGCCGCATCCTGAGCGACCTCGACCGGGACCAGAACAACTACCCGTCGCCCTCGCAGTTCCCGGGTGACCTCATCGCGCTCGACCTGTTCGGGGCGTACGAGCATGTCGCGTTCAGATCGCGCTTCGACAAGCTGCACGGTCGGGAGGATCTGCTCAGAGCCCACCTCTGGCTCTTCCTTGCGGCGCAAGCGGGCCGCAACGGCGAGATCGACATAGACTCCCGGCTTGCGCGCTACGAGACGCTTATCAAGAAGCTATCGTCGGAACTCCCCCCGCTGCCTCCCGAGTTGGAGCTGGCAGCCTCTTCGGGGGGCGCCGGTTAGGAGCGACCTAGACGAACGCCATCGTCCCGCCGTCGGGGTAGAGGATGGTGCCCGTGACGAAGTCCGACGCGCGCGACGCCAGGAAGATTGCCGGCCCGATGAGATCGAGCACCGCGCCCATGCGGCCCATGGGAACGTTGACGAGCATCTTCTCGTACCGGTCGGCCTCCCGCTTGACCCTCTCCTCGGTCATGGGGGTGATGGTGATGATCGGGGCGATGGCGTTCACCAGCACCTTCTTGGACGCCAGCTCGACCGCGAGTTGTTTGGTCATCATATCGATGGCGCCTTTGCTGGCGCAGTAGGCCATGTTGCCGCCCAAGGCGGCCCTGGCGCCGCGGATAGAGGAGAGGTTGATGATCTTGCCTCCTCCTTGATCCACCATATGGTGGGCGAAGTGCTTGCAGCAGAGCATCACTCCACGCACGTTCACCGCGAACAACTTGTCCCAATCGGTGACGGGGAAATCGGTGGCCGGAGCCTTGACGTTGAAGCCCTGAGCGTTGATCAAGATGTGGACACGGCCCATGTCGGCCACTGCGCCGGCCACGAGTTCTTCGACGCTGCTCTCCTGGCCGGTGTCGACCCGGTAGGACTTGACGGTGGTCCCCGCGAACTCTTGCAGCTCGGCTACCGCGGTCTCCAAGGCGGACAGGTTGATGTCGGCGATGGCCACCTGGGCGCCGTACCTGACGAGACCCGAGGCGAGTCCGCGGCCGATGCCACCCGCGCCGCCAACGACCACCGCGTTCTTGCCCGCGAGTGAGAACAGATCGTCCAGATCTTCTGGCCTGAGCTTAGATGCCGGCATGTCCATGCTGGTCCTCCCCTGTCTATATCCGCTTGTAAATGAGGTCTTTCATATCGCTGAACACCTCGAGCATCCGCGCGTCCCGCTCGTGAAGCACGTCCTCCAACGGTCGCCCGCCGTAATCAAAGAACCCGTTGCCGCTCTTGACGCCTAGTTCTCCGCGCTCTACCCGGTCCACGAGACTGCGCGGCCCGTTGTCCACGGGAGCGTCGACGAAACCTTCGTTCTGGAGGTTGTTGTATACCAGGTCGAGTCCCGTGAAGTCGTAGCGCTGGACAAAGCCGAGAACCATGGCACGCGGCACGATACTCGCTTTGACTGCTACGTCCAGTTGTTCGGGCGTGATGTAGCCGTTATCGAGCAGATAGAGCACCTCGCGCCCGATGCCCCGTAAGAGACGATTGATACAAAAACCGGGAATGAACTTCTCCATGACAGAAGGTACGTGGCCAACCTGTTTGACCAGCGCCACCACCAACTCGACTGTCTCGTCGGAGGTCTCGGGACCCTTCACAACTTCCACCAGGGGGATGATGTGCGGAGGGGCGAACCAGTGAGCGATGACGGTACGTGACGCGCGCCTTGGCGGGACTATCTCGAAGATGTTGAGATACGAGGTATCGCTCGTAAGCACGGCCGTGTCCGGGCAGATGCGGTCCAACTCCTCGAACAACGCCTTCTTGGCATCGTGATCCTCTACGATCGTCTCGACGACGAGGTCCGCGCCTTGCCCTGCCTCGACGAGCGACAGAGTCGGCGCGATCCGCCCGAGGATCGCGGGGATCGACCCCTTCTCGATCAGGTCCCGGTCGACGAACGTCGCCAGGTTCGCCGAGACGACCGACATGGCCTTGTCCAGCGTCTCGGAGGTCCGAGAATAGAGGGCGACCTCATACCCAGCGGTGGCGAACACCTGGGCAAGACCGGGACCCATGGTCCCTGCCCCGAAAATCGCGACCTTCTTAATATCCCCTAGTTGCACCCACGCTCCAACCGCCGAACGCCGGCGGGCGGCCGACATCTACGAAAACTGGTATGAGAATACCACGATGCAGTGGCACGGGGTCGCGAAGATCGTGCAGAAGAGCACGGCCGCGCAGGCCGCTCCTATCGCTCGACGAACTCCACCAGGTTGCCCGAATTGTCCCGGACAAAAGCGCACAGAGTGTCATCATGCAGGACGACGTCCCAGACGACGTCCACGCCCTTGGCCTTTAGGTGCTCCATCAAAGCTCGTATGTCACGTACCGCGTAGGCCACGTGCTTGATGCCGTGCGTCCGCAGGTCGGCGGCGGGATGCCGGCGCTCTTCGGGCAGAGCTGCCGCGCCCGGTATGCAGAACAGCTCGAGGACGAAGTCCCCGTTACGGATCAGGGCCACCCGGCCGTTGTCTCCGGGCACGTCGACGATCCGGTCGACGGTGAATCCGAGCATGTCCCCGTACCAGGCGATGGACGTCTCGAGATCGGCCACGCTGATGCCGGCGTGATCCGGCCGGAGGCCGGTCAGAGCCTCTTCGTACATGTCATTCCCCTCCTGCCACACGTGATCCCACCGACCCGATCGTTTGGGGCCGCCCAAGTCCTTCTACCTGCCGAGCCCCGACGGCCGTCCTCCACCCCGTCTCCCGGAGGACCACGGAGAGTAGGCCTCCCAGGAAGAAGACACCGGCCGCCATGAGGTAGGAATAGGTGAGGGTGCCATACGCATCGGCGAGCCGGCCGGCCAGATACGGACCGAGCACCTGCCCGATGCCGAGGAAGATGGTGACGAACCCGAGCGAGGCCGATGCCAGCACCGGCCCGAACTGATCGCCACACCCCGCTCCGACGATACCGGGGACTGCCAGTGAGGTCAGCCCGAGTATGACCGCCGATAGGATGAGCCCCGGGGTCCCCGGCCATAGGGCGAAGAGAACTGCGCCCACGGCTTGCAGAAAACACATGACGGCGATGGCCCTCCCCCTGCCCACCCGGTCGGAGATGACGCCCCACAACACCCCGCAGGCCAGACTCGCCACGCCCACCACCAGGAAGAACTCGCCGGCAGCGCTGCTGCTGAATCCCAGGTCGGCCGTCAGGCGCTTCTGGAAGAACGTGAAGTACACCATGTAGGCGAACCCGAACATCATGTACACGAACCCGAGATGCCAGGCATAGCGGGAGCGCACCACGCTCTTGAGGTCGAGCGACGGCCGCGAGCCCCCTGCGCTGCGGGCTTTCGCCGCGACCGAATACGGGCGGTCACGCTGGAACACGATCGTCAAGATGCCCACCAGGAAGGTCAGCGCCGCGAAGAAGTACCAGGCGAGCCGCCACCCGTTGGATCCTCCCGCCGAGATGATGAGCGGCACGACCGAGCCGGCGATGACCAGCGCCAGTGACGAACCGGAGGTCACGATACCCGACGCCATCCCGCGGCGACGGACGTCGAACCAGGCGGACATGAGCGCCACCGAGGGCACGAGCACGCAGCCGCCGCCCAGCCCGGTGAGCAGCCGGGCCGCCGAGGCGGAGACGAGGCCGCTGGACAACCCGGTGAGCAGCATTCCCACTGCGGCGACGACGGATCCGGCGGCCACGACCTTGCGAGGGCCGAAACGGGAGGCGAGCAGTCCCCCGATGGCCGCCATGATGACGTAGCCGCCCAGGTTCCACGAGGCCAGGGAGCCGGCGGCGGCACTGCTGATCCCCAGATCCTTCTGCATGGCCGGGAGGATCGCGCTGTAGCCGAAGCGGCCGAAACCCAGGGCTCCGAAAACGGCCAGGAAGGCCATGGCCAAGACGACCCATCGGTAGCCTGGGCTCCGGCCGAGTCTCACGTCCGGCCGTTCACGCCAAGGCGGTCAATCCGCGCCGTGGACGCCGGCGCCGCTACGCGGCGCCGGTCGAACAGGATGCAGTGGGGGCGGCCGCAGTCGCCACCCCAAGCCGGAACGCTTCCAGGTTGACGTCGACACTCTTGGGCGGCACTGCCTTGCGGATCACCGCTTCCCAGGTTTCGGCGGCGAACGGAAGAGCCGGCGAAACGGCGCCAAGCATCACCACGTTCGCCGACTTCACCGTGCCCGCCTGCGCCGCCAGCACGTTGGCACTGACGCACTGAGTGCGCGGCCAGGCTGCCGTTATCTGGGCGTCGATGTCGGCCGGATAGGTCGCCAGGCCGGACGAGACCGGGCTGGGGTTGATCCGCTGGGCGTTATACACCAGCAGACCGCCCGGCCTGAGCCAGTGGATGTAGCGTAGGGCTTCCAGCGATTCGAAAGCCATGAGGATATCGGCAGCGCCCGGAGAGACGAGCGGAGCCCATACCTTCTCGCCAAAGCGGAAGTGGCTGGTCACGCTACCACCGCGCTGGCTCATGCCGTGGACTTCGCTCTGTTTGACGTCGTAGCCTTCCTCGATAGCGACGTGGCTGAGCACGAAGCTGGCGAGGACGACGCCCTGGCCGCCCACTCCGGAGAGGAGCATGTTGATCGTGGGACGAGTCATCAGGCCTTCCCTCCTTCGGCCGGCGCGGGTCGGGCGATGGCGTCTTCTTTGCATAGTTGAGCGCAGACGCCGCATCCGTTGCATTGGGTAGCGTCGATCTCCACCTTGCGCTCGCCTTCCGGCGTCCTCGATCAGGTTCAAAGCCATGCAGCCGGCCTGCAGGCAGCGCTTGCAGCCGATGCACAGCTCGGCGGAGACCTGGAAGATGGGCCGCCGGATCTTGAATTGAAGAACACAGGGATATTTGGCGATGACCACCGAAGCCTCTTCGGCGGCCAGTTCTTCGCGCAGCACCCGCTCGACCAGCTCCAGGTCATACGGGTCGTCTATGGTGACCACCCGCTTGATGCCTAACGAGCGAACGAGAGCGGGGAGATCGACCGACCGCGAGGGATCCCCCAGGAGCGTCTTTCCGGTGCCGGGGTTTTCCTGGCCGCCGGTCATGGCAGTCGTGGAGTTGTCGACGATGATGTTGAGCGTGTTGCCGTTGTTGTAGGCGACGTCCATGAGGGAGGTGATGCCAGAGTGATAGAAGGTGCTGTCGCCGATTATCCCGACCACCTTGTTGCGGTAGTCAGGACGCGCCCCGGGCGCCGGGGTCGCCGGCTCCTCCTGCACCTTGGCCATCCCGTGGGCCATGCTGATGCTGGCGCCCATGCAGGTGCTGGCGTGCACCGAGTTGAACGGCTCGAGCGCACCCAGCGTGTAGCAGCCTATGTCGCCGCTCACGAAGACCCGCAGCTTCTTGAGGATGGTGAAGACGCCGCGGTGCGAGCAGCCGGGGCAGAGCGTGGGCGGACGGCTGGGGAGACCTTCTACGGCGGAGCGGACGTCCATCAGCAGTTCCGGGTTGACACCGGGGACTCCGGCCTTGGCCAGGGACTGGGCCACCGAGCTGGGGCTGATCTCGCCAAGGAGCGAGTTGAGTTCCTTGCCCCCGTCGATCTCGATGCCCATCAGACGGATGGCTTCCTCCAGGAAGGGATCCAACTCCTCGACGATGTAGAGCTTCTCCACTCGGGCGCGGAAGTCCGCGATCATCTTCTTGGGCAGGGGATAGGTGAGACCCAGCTTCAGGTAGCTTGCGCCGGGCAAAGCTTCGCGAGTGTAGCCGTAGGCCGACCCGGATGTGATGATCCCGATCTTGGGATCGCCCATCTCGATGCGGTTGAACGGGCAATCCTCCGCGTACTCGGCCAGGTCGAGCACCCGCTGCTCGATGAGGGGATGCCGGGCTGTCGCGTTCGCGGGCATCATCACGTACTTGTTGTAGTTACGCGTCAGTTTGACCACCGGAGCGGTCTCCACCCGCTCGCCGAACTGCACCAAGCTCTTGGAGTGCGAGGTACGGGTGGTGGTACGGAACAGGACCGGCGTATCGAAGCGCTCGGAGAGCTCGTAGGCCATGACCATGAAGTCCTTGGCCTCGCCGCTGTCCGAGGGCTCCAGAAGCGGTACACGGGCGAACTTGGCGTAGTTGCGGTTGTCCTGCTCATCCTGCGAGCTATGCATGCCCGGATCGTCGGCCGAGACCACGACCATGCCGGCCTCCAGCCCGATGTAGGCGGAGGAGAAGAAGGGGTCGGCAGCGACGTTGAGCCCCACGTGCTTCATGCAGACAAGCGCGCGGCCGCCCGCCATGGACGCCCCGATACCCACTTCCATGGCCACTTTCTCGTTCGGCGACCACTCGGAATACACACCCGGGTACTTGGCCAGTTCTTCCAGGATCTCGGTGCTCGGCGTGCCCGGATAGGCCGCCGCCAGCTTGACGCCGGCTTCCCAGGCGCCCCGGGCTATCGCCTCGTTGCCCGACAGCAGCTCTGCGATCTGTTCCTCGATCTTCGGTTCGTTCTCTACGTTGACTGCCATATCTCCTCCACCTTAGGACAGGGGGTTGTGCGTTACAGAGGGTCGAGCGTGCTACGAGGCGTCGTGGGCGCGCCGGTAGGCACCATACCATTCCATGCGATCGAGCGCCCCTGCCGCCGCCTGCGGGGTTCCGAGCACTATCGGACTGTACCGCCGCCCGAAATCGAACAGCGACAGCCTCATTGGAAGGTCGGGAACGTTGATGATCGGCTTGCCGGTGGATTCCATGAGGTCCGCGACCAGCCTCATGAAGTCGGTCTCCCAAGGGCTCAGACCGGCGAATTCGCCGTCGGCGGTGTTTCGGCTTTCGCCAAGGCCGCTGGTCGGAACACCCAGGCACGAGAGGACGATGACCGCGTCCACACCCTCGCACTCCGCGACCAACTTGAGCACTCGCGGGCCCACGTCGCCGCCGGCTGAGGCCACCATGTCCAGAGGGTTGTGCTTGCTCCAGAACGGGGGCAGGATCTCATTGAGCGCCGCGTAGAGCTCCGGCGGAAACTCGGCCAGCTGCAGATCGTGACGGGCTACCTCGTCGGCGGCCATCACGCCCGCGCCGCCGCCGTTGGTGACCACCGCGACCCGCCGCCCCTTGGGTAGAGGGTTGTAGGCCAAGCAGGTACCGAGGTCCACGACCTCCTGAGTGGTTGTGCAGGTGACGACTCCCGCCTGCCGGGCCGCGGCCTCCCAGACTGCGGCGTTGCCGGCCATTGCCCCGGTGTGTGAGGCGGCCGCCCGGCTTCCGAACTCGGTGAGGCCGACACGCAGGACGACCACGGGTTTCGCAGCGGTGGTCCGCCTGGCGACTTCCAGGAAGCGCCGGCCGTCGTCGATGCCTTCCATGTAGGCCATCACGCCGGTGGAGTGCGGGTCGTCACGCAAATAGTCGAGCGCCTCGATGACCCCTATCTGCGCCTCATTGCCCACGCTCAGGAACTTGTCCACGCCGATGCCGCGGCGCGCGCAGGCGCTGGTCGTCTGCACGCCGATGTTTCCCGACTGCGAGACAAAGCTGAGGCTGCCCTTGGGCGGATGCAGCACGACGAAACCGATGGCATGCAGGCTCACCTCGTTGGAGACCATCCCCATGCAGTTGGGCCCCATGAGGGTGATCCCGCCTTCGGTGGCGATACGGGCGATCTCCCGTTCGGCTTCGGCGCCACCCTCGCCGGTCTCGGAGAAGCCCGCCGCGATGGCGATAGCCGCCGGGATCCCCTTACGCCCGCACTGCTCGAGCATGGGGGCTATCTGACGCCCGCCCACGGCCAGCAGAGCCAGGTCGGGGGCCTCGGGTAGCTCCTCGAGGCTCGCGTACCCTTGGAGTCCGAAGAAGTCACCGCCCTTTGGGTTCACCGGGTAGATCTTCCCGGTGTAGCCGCCGTCGATGATGGAGCGAAGCGCCGAGCCGCCCCACTTGGTGATGTCGCCCGAAGCGCCGACCACCGCCATCGACCGGGGGGCCACCAGCGCCTTGATGTTCGGCACGAAGGAGGACTGGACGGGCGGCGGCGCTGGTTCGGCGGAAAGGATGATCAGCGCATCCGCGGCCACCGGCCGGTCGCCCTGGACCAGAAGCGGGTTGACGTCGATCTCCGCGATCTCGAGGATGGTCCAACGCCATCTGCCCGATAGCTTGGATTACCTTAGCCAATGCGGCGCTGTCCACGGGAGGATAGCCGCGGAAAGAGCCGAGCAGCCGCTTGGCCCTGATGAGTCCCGGCAGTTCGCCCGCCTCGCGGTCGTCGATGGGCGCCACGGCGAGAACGACATCGCCGAGCGCCTCGGTAAGCACACCTCCCAGCCCGAACGCGACGACCGGGCCAAACGCGGCGTCGCGCTTCATGCCGACCATGAGTTCGCGGTTGCTGACGATCATCTGCTCCACAAGGACGGCCTCGAGAGCCCCCGCGGCCCGCTGCTCGAGCAGCCGGTACGTCGCGACGACCGCCTCCGCATCGCCCGCCTCGATCCCAAGCACCACGAGACCCGCCTCGGTCTTGTGGTGCATCTCGGAGGCGACACCCTTCATGACCACTTTGCCGCCGATCCTGCCGGCGGCCTCAACGGCTTGGGCTTCGCTTGCCACCAGCGCCCCGGCCGGTACCGGGATGCCGTACGCAGCGAAGAGCCTCTTTGACTCCCATTCGTCCAGTGCCGACTTCCCGGCGGCCAGAGCGGCTTGGATAATGTCTATGGCCACAGCGTCTCCCACATCGCATATCGGATATGTCTAATGGTAGCTCTTTAAACCTTTGGCTTCAAGCCCAAGCGACGCCGAGCGTGAAGCGGGTATCAGCGCGGCGCCTTCGCGACCGTTTGATTATTGGTCTATATAGTAGATGTTTGAACCTTCTTGTCAAGCTCAAGGGCTTTGGTATAGTGGTATCACTATATGCCAAAGGCTGCGAACAGCGGGGTTCATGTGGAAAGCGCATCCCAGACGGCCCCTGATATCGCTCTCGAGACCGAGACGGCCAGCGACAGCGCCGTCCGTTTCTTGCGGGCGCTGATCTTCTCCGGCGAACTGGGGCCCGACGACAAGCTCCCGCCCGAGAGAGACCTGGGCGCGCGCTTGGGCATATCCCGCATGACCCTCCGCTTGGCTCTGAAGGCGCTGGAAAGCACCGGCTACATAGTCACTACGCGCGGTTCGCGGGGCGGTTCCCGAGTGGCCGACGCAGGCTCGCTATCGCGGTGCTGGAACCAATGGATGAAGGAGCACGCGGGCGAGCTCGACGACATATTCGAGTTCCGCGCGACCATTGAATCGAAGTTGGCTGCCCTAGCGGCGGAGCGTCGCTCCGAAGAAGACCTGCGGGCTATGGAAAGGGCGGTGGCGACAGAGCGCCAGCCGCAGGACTGGTCGTCCCTTTTCCGCACCGACATCGACATTCACAGGGCGATCGCCCGCGCCGCCCGCAGCCCCCGGCTCGAGCGGGCCATGATGTCGGCCCGGGGAGACCTCTTCGTGCCGATAGCCCTCGACCGTCTCGAGAACAGGCCGCACGAAGTGCACGAGAGCCACCAATTGATCATCGAAGCGATCCGCAATCGGGATGCCGAGGCAGCTCGTGTCCGGATGGCCGGTCACATCATCCTGGTCGAGGAGCTGGTAGACAGGGCCCTCGCCGTCGCCGGCATAGAACGCTCAGAGCGCTACTAGCCCGGCCGGCCTGCGCCCGGGGCGCGACCCTGGGCGCGAACCTGCTCTCCTATTTGTACAGGTCGTTGTCCCAGCCCGGGACGTTCCACCCTTGGTATCCCTGCTTATCGACCTCGGCCTCCAGCGTGCCGGGGATGAGCACTGACGCCCTCGGCGAGACATGCCCCGGAGTGATGAAGTCGTAGATCACACGCTCGGTGGTGACCATGGCGAAGGTGTCGACGCGGTCCACGAACGTGTCGTAGCTGTCGCGCAACGTCCGGTACAAGGCGGGGTCCCGGCGGAGGAACGCCAGATCGTCCACATCCCGGAACCAGATCTCCTCCACCCCGGCGTAGTGGCCCACGTTGCCGAACTCGAACAGCGTCCCTTTGAAGACCGACGGGTCCATGGGCACGTGCTTGTCGATGACCAGCTTGCGGATCAGACCGGGCGGTGCTTCGCGGACCATCTTCTGGCCGTGCGCCCGCCAGGCGGCGTTGAATTCGTCGTATGACAACTCAGGGCGTTTGCGCAGCCAGTGGATGAGCTTGACCCCGCCGGCGTAGAAGCCGTCCTCCTCGAAGAGCGTCTCCCAGTCGAGCAGTTCCACGGCGAAAGCGTCGTCGCCGAACTTGTGTGGCTGCATGCGGTTCGGGTAGTCCTGGTCCTTGAAAGGAAGGCCGATGGCCTCGTAGTCGTCGACCACGTGGTCGGCCATGTTGTCCCAGGCCATTGGGGATAGCGGGTAGATGAGCATGTCGTCGTCGATCCCGCTGATGGAGTAGTGCTGCACGTAGCGGCGAAAGCTGTCCATGACCGATGGCGTCTGCAGCATCAACGAGACGTGGATGATGCCCCACTCGTAGAAATAGCGCTGCTGGGGCGTATCGGGCCTGCGCCTCGCCGCGAGCATGAACTTGAGCATATCGCCCCTCCTCGTTTACTTGAGGGACGCCACAGCGGCGGTCGTCGCTGGGTCGAGGGGAGCTATCGAGTTCAGGTCGCGAACGAACTTGAAGCCCTGGTCCACTGTGTACTGCCACTGCATGAAGCCACCGTGGTTGCCCACATGGTCGGCGTCCGAGAACACGTAGTGTCCCTGGGCACCCCACCAATCGACCTTCTCCATGGCAGCGGCCCAACCGGCCTGATCCTGCGTCTCGGCACTCTTGATGGCCTGCTCGGCCAGGTGGATCGTGTCGTAACCGAAGCCCAAGAAGAGGCTGGCGAACGGTTCTTTCGGGTTGTCGGCCTTCCACCGCTCTACAAAAGCGACCAGGTCGGCTTTGGCGGGGTAAGTATCGGTGATAACGGCAGGATTGACGATGGCCGGGCCGAAGGCGAAATCGCCGGCGACGTTGGCCGGGTCGTTGTCGGCAGGAGCCAGCAGGACCAGCGGGTAAGCACCGGACGCCTGGTTGTAGACGGGCGCCTTGACCCCGAGACTCCTGAGGATCTTGGTCATCTGATTTACGTGCTCCGCGTTGCTGGCGAGGATGATCGCGTCGGCCTTCAGTTCTTTGGCTTTGGCGGCGATCTTGTTGGCGGTCGGGGTGACGTCGGTCTCACCGAGGCTCCAACTGTCGGTCATGAGGGTGAATTTCACACCCGTGGTGGCCAGACTCTTTTTGAGCACCTTCAGGGTCTCCTGGCTGATGACCATCTGATCGCCGATGCCCAGAACGTTCTTCTTGCCATCCGCTACCATTTCTTTGAGGAAGGCGTCCGAGCAACCGTCGGGGCCGGTGCCCGGTGCGAAGGTGTACACGTACTTGGTGTGATCCTCATTCAGTTCGGCCAGGGTCGGCGGGCCAAAGGTCAGGTGAAGAATGCCTGCCTGCTCCGTGATCGGCCGGGTGGGAGCCTGGGTCGATTGCGGGAACGGGCCGATGATGACGTCCATCTTCTGGTCGGCCAGAGATTGGACGGCGGCTACTGCCGTGTCCATCTTGGACTGGTCGTCGACGTAGGTCATCTCGACCTGGCGGCCGTTGATCCCGCCATTGGTATTGATGTACCTGGCCTCGGTATCGAGGGCCTGCTTGATCTGCGCGCACGGAGCGGCGCTTTCGCCGGTGAGCGAGATCGCGATGCCGAATCTGAGCGGAGTAGTGTCTGCCGTCGTCGTCTCGGTCGACGGCGCGGCGGGCGTGTCCGTGGAAGGCCCGGGGGGCCCTGCGGTGGTGGTCGGCCCCGTTGTCGTGGTGATCTCCCCCATCCCGGCGCACCCAGCGGCGAACAGACCGAGGCCGAGCACCAGGATCAGTCCCAGGGCTATCCAATACCCTCTCTTCATTACTGCCTCCTCCTGGTTCACCACTCTATCGCCCCTGTGCTGCTTTTGCCAAAACGACCGCCCGCGCCATGATCTTTGGCCGACCGCACCGGCGCAGTAGCGGAGCGGTCAAGCCACGCGTCGTCCGGCGCCTATGGAGTTTTGGCCTGCGGTTCGCAGAGCGGGGCGAAGCGACCAAGTCACGCCTCGCGGGTCCAACAGCCGGCCGAGACTTTCGCGGAGCAGCGTGTCGATCCTTGCGGCCGGCAGGCCGTACACCAGAACGGTCAGAGCCAGGCACGCGCCTTCGCCCGGAACCAGCGGCGAGCGTGCCTCCCGAGCTCTGCATTTGGCCGGTACATGTCGCCCCGGACCGCATCGACGTCAGATTGCAGACCAGCACGCTGCCAGGCATGTGGAACAGGCACTTGAGATGACCGATCACGGAGGCCCCGGAGGCAAGGCACCCAGCCGCGAGATCCTCCAGAAGCGTGACGAGGAACTGCTCCGGATCGAGGTTCTGCGAAGTGGGCTGGATCGTGATCCGGGTGCCGTACGGCTCCAGAAGGCCGGAGGCCGAGCACGGGATGTCGCCGCCGAAACCGTCAGCCGGGACGCTCGGCCGGCCCCCACTCACTGCCCCGCCTCCGCGCCCGCCGCTTTTGCGGGCAGGCCAAGCGAGGCCAGGAATCCGTCAAGCGTCTCTTCACGCCTGGCGTCCGTGACAAACACGGGCACCGCCGGCGCGAGTCCGCCGGCGACGCGCACGGCGGCCTCGACTTCGCCGGCTGCCGCCTCGTCCGCTTTGGTGATCACCAGGTAGTCGGCGCCGGCTATCTGGCCTTCGATCAGCGGCGTGAGCACCTCGTGGAGAGCCTCAAAGCGTACGGGGTCGACCACGGTGACCGTCTGGACGGAGGTCAACGTCGCGGGAGGATAGCGGCCGATCGAATCGAGTACTCCCTGCGGCGTGGCGATGCCGCTGGCCTCGACTATCACCAGGTCGGGCTCGAAGTCCCGCTCCAGATCGCGCAACGCCCGCACGAGGTCCACGCCTATCTGGCAGCATATGCAGCCACCGGTTATCTCGACGACCTCCATGTCACCCAGGCGCAACACCTCGCCATCTATCCCCACCTCTCCGACCTCGTTGACCAACACGCAGACGCGTAAGCGCTCCAGCGCGGCACGCTTGGCAAGCGCAAGTATGAGAGTAGTCTTCCCCGAACCGAGAAAGCCGGCGAACAAGAGTAGGCGCATCGAGTGCCCTCCGGGAACGTAGATCAACGGGGGCAGAGGAGCCACGGGACCCCGAGCAACCAGTGTGTACAGCGGCAGAGACCCCTGGTCCGACCGGTATTTCGGCCATGTTCCCCCACTCCATCGGGGGAGTCAAGTGCTGATGAGACGCCGACGCCAACCGCCGCGGCTCCCCTCTTGGACCACCGGCGCGCGCAGGATTGAAGCGAACCAGCCAGAAGACTCTATTCCATAAGTCAGTTTCCACCGATGTGATGTATATGGGCGCGAAATTCATGGAGGAGGGCATCGTGTCTGATAAGCGAGGACGACGGAGATACGGACGGGGCCGGATGGCGGTCTTGACACTCGCCATAGCCGCCGTGGCAGGCGTCACCATCTTTGCGGCGGGCTGCAGCGGCAGCAAGGGAACAACGACCACCACCGAGAGGCAACTCGGGCAAAACCTGCAGGTGGTGAAGATAAACGAACTGTCGAATGGGAAAGTGGTGCTCGTTTCGCCCGGGTTCCTGATCCAACTCGAACTCAGCGGGCGGCCAAGCCTGCAGAATCACTGGGACGTGCTCCCGCCGGACCCGATGATCGTACGGGCGCTGCCCGGCCCCCGGGTGGTCTTCGACCAGGCGAACCTGCAGGGAACCTACACCTTCACCGCCCTGGCCCTCAGGGTGGGCACGACCGCGTTCTCGGCGGATTACGTAGACCGCAGGGGACAAGTCGAGAGGTCGTTCACATGCACATTCGAGGTGGTCTCGAGTAGTCCGACATCGTCTACGACGACCGGCGAGGAGACTACTACCACGATCGAGGTGACGACCACCACGACTGCGGCGACCACGACAACCACCACCGCGGCGACGACCACGACCACCGCGGCACCCACAACCACCACCGCGGCACCCACAACTACCACGACGGCTGCGGCGACCACCACAACGGGAGCCGCGACCACGACAACGGCGGCGCCGACGACCACGACGACGAAGCCTCCGACCACCACGACGACCCAGAAGCCCACCACGACCACGGTGACGCTGCCGCCGACAACCAGCACGTCCTTCATCGAAAGGCCTCCGGTAGAGCCCGTGCCCGGGAACACCTACCTGGATGAGCGAAACAACGGCGATGTGGTCGACGCTACAGCGGGCGGCAAGATAGTGCTCAGCCTGGGTGGCGACCAGTCGAGCGGTTTCCTCTGGCAGATTAAGAAGATCGACACAGCAGTCCTCAGGTCGGCCGGCGATCCCGTGTTTACCCCGACTACAGGAGCAAAGACAGGGGCACCGGGTGTCTATGTCTGGACCTTCGACGTGCTGCAGGCCGACGTCAGTACTTCGCTGGCCCTCGCGTATGTCGACGCTGCCGGCAACATCGACCAGTACTTCTACGTGGGCATAGTCACAAGCACCGCACCCATCACCCCGTAGTAGCGGTGACGGCATAGCCGACGCCTGCGCGGCGGGGGCTCGTGATCCGAGCCCCCGCCGCTTTTCTTTGTCTCCATGTTTATCTCTATAATGGATTTCAATCGCACGTGAAGTGAACCTGGGCGAAAGACGGGGAGGCCACCGTGGCAGCAACCAAGGGTCGCAAGATCAACTGGATCGCGATTGCCCTCATAGCGGTCGTCGTCATCCTGGTGATAGTCGTCATATACCTGGCTTCGTGCCAGGGCGAGGAGACGGCCACCACGACCACCTCCATAGGGCAGATCCCGCCCGGGACCGAAGTGGTCAGACTTACCGAGACGTCGAACGGAAAGACCGTCGTCGTTTCTCCCGGATATCTGCTCATCCTGGAACTGCCCGGGTACCCAAGCCAGGGCTACCAGTGGGACGTGTTTCCGCCGGATCCGGAGGTGGTCAAGGGTCTTCCCGGCCCTCAAATCACTCCGGATGAGGGCGACACCCCCGGCGTGTACACCTTCGCAGGCATCGCCCTCGCTCTGGGAGAGACGGCTGTATCGGCAGAATACGTGAGCCCGCAGGGGAAATCGGAGAAGTCGTTCAAGGTGACTATCCAGGTGGTCTCGAGCACGCCTACTTCTTCGACTACGACCACAGAGGCGGAGACGACCACTTCCACCGAAGCGACTACCACGACCACGACCGAGGCGACCACCACGACCACGGCGGCGCCTACCACAACCACGGCAGCACCGACAACCACGACTACCGCGGCGCCCACCACCACAACCACGGCCGCGGCAACCACGACTACCGCCAAGCCAACGACCACCACTGCAGCGTCCCACCACGACGACGACGCAACCTCCCACAACGACCACGACCAAGCCGACCCTCCCGCCCACCACAAGTACGTCGTACATCCCTCGCCCACCAACGACGCAGGTGCCTAGCAACACCTATTTGGACGAGCGCAACAATGGGAGCGTGGTCTACGCGACAGCAGGTGCGCAGGTAGTGCTGACGCTGGGCGGAGACTCCTCGACGCCGTACAACTGGACTATCAAGAAGATCGATACCGCCGTTCTCAGGCCCAGGAGCGGCGACCCGGTCTTTACGCCGGTGGCCGGGCCAAAGACGGGAGCCCCGGGCATCTACACCTGGACGTTTGATGTCCTCAGAGCCAACGTGAGCACGCAACTGGCGCTCGCGTACGCCGACTCAGCCGGCAACGTCACCCAGTACTTCTACGTGGGCATCGTCACGACGGCGCAGGTAACGCCCTTCTAGAGACGACGGAATAGCAGACGCTTTCAGTTATTCCTGGGAGCGCTTCGGGCAAGCCTTCGTCTGAGCAGGAGCCAGGGAAGGGCGAGCACCATCGCCGCTGCGGTCGCACCGGCGATGGTGCCGGTGGGGCCCCCGGGGATGCGGAGGTCGGCGACGGCCAAGACCATGATCGCGAGCGCCGCGGCGGCCACGGCTATCAGTGTCACACCCCATAACCATCGGGTGATCACCGATAGGTCCACCCGGCTCGGGGATGGAAGGCTTGCCGACCAGAGCAGAAGTTCGGCAAGGATCACCAGGCCGGCGGCGTAGCCGGCTATCGACAGGATCGCGACTCGATCGGTCACCTCTACCAGCACGTACTCGGCCGCCAGCAAGAACAGACCGGCAGCAGTTGCGGACCGAGACCGAAAGACCACTGCCGGTATCACGAAGAGTAGCCCGAGTCCGGCGAGCAGCGCCACGGGCGGAGTCAGCTCACCGGCATAGGCGAGGGGGTAACCGGCCAGGGCGGCGGCGAGGACCGCAGCACCTGTCCCCAGCCCTATCCGAAGGCGTGGCGCGCGGACCGGCGGAATGATCTCACCTCCTCTAGCGCGGCAGCCAGCGGAACCTGCCCATCCCACTCGACCACGGCAACGCCCAACTCTTCGAACCGGAAGCGGACGGTGCCTCTCCAAAGACGCCATAGCCTTGCGGCAACCGCATCCAGCGAGTTCCGACCGTCCGGGGCGAAGGCCAGAGGAGAGATCTCGACGACAACCAGATCGAACCCCCTGCGACGGAGGTCGAGCAGCGCGGCTACACCTCGCTCGTCAAGCAGTGGAGTGATGGCGATGATCAGCGCGTGAGGGGTCAGGCTGCGAGCGGGCAGAGTGTCGATGTCCCTCCAGGCGAAGGAGAAGGCTATCTCGGAGGCGAGCAGCGTCTCGATGATGCGGTAGCGCTGGACGTCACCCGAGCCGGGAGTGAGCCACCGTACCATGGCGCCAAAGCTCACGAACCCCACGCGGTCGCGGGTGGAGAGGTAGTGTTCGGCAAGAGTGGCGGCAGCGCGCACGGCGAGGTCGAGCGAGCCCTCGTCCCCGCGCCTCGCTTCGGCAGAGGTGTCCACGAAGATGACCACGTCGCTGTTCCGCTCCGGATGCTGCTCGTTCACGAACAGAGTCTGGCGTACCGAGGTGGCCCGCCAGTTGACCCGGCGAGGACGGTCACCAGGGACGTAGGGCCGCGTCTCGGCGAACTCGATCCCTTCTCCCCTGGCGCGGGCCACCCGATTGCCGGCGAATGGCTGGGCCTCCAGGGGGGCCAGAAGAGCGCGAAGGCGCTCGGTCCGGGGATAGACCTGGAGCGGCGAGGTGCCCCGGGAAGATCCGTCCCTGGAGACCAGGCCGGCGACGTCACTCGTCCGCCAGACCACGTCGCCCAACCGGTAGCCTCCCCAGCGGTCGGCCACAAACCGGAGGGGGATCCGGCGCTCTTCTCCCGCCTGGAGAGCCAGCACAAGGGTGGTTTCTCCGACGGCGGTCCTCAAGCCCTGGGGAAGCGAGAGACCCAAGTAGAGGACCGGGACGTGTGCTGTCGCTCCTGCGGGCTCGATCGGACGGACCGACAACTCCGCCTCAATCTCGTCGCCCTCGAGGACCCGCTCGGCCACGACCTCGAGCGATACTTCTACAACTCCCGGCCGCGGCAGCGACAGACCTACGATCAGGACGAGCGCGAACGGTGCGCCGAGAGCAACCAGTTCCGGCCGGCCGAGCACCAGCGCCAGGAGAAAGAACGTCGCGGCAAGGGCCGCGTAGAGAACGAGTTTCGGCGAGCGCCTCACGCTCGTCCAGGTTCGGCGTCCCTCACCGGCGGGGTGGGAACGGTGCTCAGGACTTCTCTGATGATGTCCTCAGTCGGCACCCTCTGCACCCAGATCTCGGGCCGCAGGGTGAGTCGGTGAACCAGGGCCGGCGGTGCGATGTCCTTGACGTCTTCCGGCGTGACGAAATCGCGCCCCCCCAGCACGGCGCGAGCTCGGGCCAACGTGTACAGGGCAAGCGACCCGCGAGGGCTCGATCCCACCTGAACGCGCCCGTTCTCCCGCGTCGCCCGCACGATATCGACCATGTACAGGCGGATGCTCTCCGACACGTGCACGCGCTCGACGGCGCGCTGCATCGCAAGCATGGTGTCTACATCCACCACGGGCCGGAGATCCATGCTTTCTTGCTGACGCTCGCCGCGCCTTGCGAGCACGAGGGCCTCATCATCGCGGCCCGGATAGCCGACCGAGATGCGCAGCAAGAAACGATCCAACTGCGCTTCCGGCAACGGGTAAGTGCCCTCGTATTCGATTGGGTTCTGAGTGGCAAGCACGAGGAAGGGTTGCTCTAAGCGGCGGGTGATGCCCTCTGCTGTCACCTGCCGCTCCTGCATCGCCTCGAGGAGGGCCGCCTGCGTCTTGGCCGGTGCGCGGTTGATCTCGTCGGCGAGGAGCAGGTTGGCAAACACGGGGCCCGGATGAAACTCGAATTCGCCCCGCTTCTGGCTGTAGATGGAAGCGCCGGTCACGTCCGAAGGCATGAGGTCGGGGGTGAACTGGATGCGGCGAAAGGTCAGGGAGGTCGCCTGCGCGAAGGAGCGGGCGATAAGCGTCTTGGCCAGACCCGGGAGGTCCTCGATCAACACGTGCCCATCGGCGAGGAGCCCGACAAGGACCAGTTCGAGAACGTCCCGCTTGCCCACCACGGCTCGCTCGACCTCCTGCAAGACCGCCGCTCCCAGCGAGGCGACCTGCTCGAACGTGAGATCGTGAGTCGGTCGGTCTTCCATCAGAGACTCTCCAATTCGTCGACCAGTTGTGCCAGTTCACCGGGCGACCACCCGGGGGCGTCGCGGTCGCCCGGTGTCGTATAGTCCGGCCGGACGAGCTCCCAGACGCGGCCCCCCCCCAACAGTGATCCGGCTCGCTCCGGCTCCCGTTCCAGATCGACGCCGTACCGCCTCGACAGACGAGCCCCGACGATGTCGCGGACCAGGGGCCGCAGCCGCAGCAGATCCGACCGGCTGGACCCCGCAAGAAGGACCAACCGTCTTATCGTCTCGAATTGCTCCACCGGCATCTCCGGCCGGTCGGCTCTGCCCAGCAGGCGCTGGAAGTCCCGAGCTGGGGGTAGTACGTTGCCAAGCCGACCGAGGAGCCAGGCGAACAGCAGCGCTGCGATGAACAGAACGTAGGCGAGCAAGGCCACGCCGCTGCCCACGCCCGCGAGCACGATGCCGATGACCACCGCTACCGCGGCGGCCAGCGTGAGCAGAGAAGCCTTCCAAAGCCTCATGCCGGTTCCGCCCCGAGGTCATGGCGAAGGGCGCCGAGCGCCCTTCTGGCTTCCTGTTTCATCTCCTCGTCGATGAGGTGGGCGCTGAACCGGGCGCGCTCGTAGAGCACGGCGAGGGCTTCCGCGGCCGCCCGCCCCACATGGAGCGCACCGGCCCAACGGGCCAGATACTCGAGGGGCGTCTCGGACGGCATCCGCGGCAGACCATGCTCTGACAGCACCCGCTCCATGGCAGCATAGGCATTGATGACCGCCCGCCGCGGGTCTGGATCGTTCTCCAGCTCCCGCAGCGAGCCATCGATCGCCACCAAGAGCTCCTCCCGGTCAGATGACGCGCCCCGTGGTTCTGCCTCTCTCCGACGCTGCCATCGTCGCGCAACCTCGAAGACGAGCAATACGGCCACCGCGAGCAGCGCCAGCCCCCCGAGGATCCACCAGTGGACCACCACAGGCGCCCCTGTTCCCGGCACTCCGTCACCAGGAAACAGAGTGCCCGGCGGCGCCAGGGACATCGGAGTGGTGAGCGTGCCGTCCCCCCTGCGGGCGACGATGGCGACGAGCACCGCTATCAGCACGAACGGTATCAGCGGGGCCACGAGTCGCTGCCAGGCGGTGCTCGGTTCCTTCCCTGCATCGGCGTCTTCCGGGGAGCGCCGCCTAAGCCGCGAAAAGAGAACGTAGACAAGCAGGCCGAGCTCGACGACGAGGACGGCCGTAAGGAGGACAAAGAGATCTCCGACAGCCGGGCCGACATCCAGGAGGCGACGGGCCGGGGAGATCCGCGCGAACGATCTTCCGCTGCCGAGTGTGATCAAAAGTACCAGCCCAGCAGTGAGCACCACCAGCCACACCTGGAGTGAGCGAAAGGACCTAGACGACGGCGAGTGAGCCATCCTTGACATCGCCCATGGACCTCCTGGGTCCGCGCCTGCTATCTGCGCCCCGGGAACCACCCTCAGAATGGGACAAAAGGGTGGCTGTGTCTAGTGGGGCTGACTAACAAGAGCAAGCCGCCGGGAGAATCGACGGCCGGTGCGAACGTTCTAGGGGGTCACGGCTAACGCGTCGTTCACTATTGTCTGCGCTTCCTCGAGGACCCTTCGCAGATGATCGGTTCCGCGGAAGCTCTCGGCATATATCTTGTAGATGTCCTCGGTCCCTGACGGACGTGCCGCGAACCAACCACTATCGGCCACTACCTTGATCCCACCGATAGGCGCGCCGTTGCCCGGCGCATGCGTAAGAATGGTCCGGATCTGCTCCCCGGCCAGTTCTCCGCTCCGGACCTGTCGCGGCGAGAGCCTCTCGAGCATGCCCTTTTGTTCCGGAGTCGCCGGCGCCTCCACGCGATCGTAGACCGGCTCGCCGAACTCGCGCGTCAGCTCCTCATAGATGTCGCCGGGGTCTCGGTCCGTGCGCGCGAGTATCTCGGCAGCAAGCAGCGCCGGGACGATGCCGTCTTTGTCTGTGGTCCAAGCGCCGCCGTCCAGGCGCACGAAAGATGCGCCCGCACTCTCCTCTCCTCCGAAGCCAAGCGAGCCGTTGAGCAACCCGTCTACGAACCACTTGAATCCCACCGGGACCTCGTAGAGCCTGCGTCCCAGCTTCTGGGTGACGAGATCGATCATGCGGCTGCTCACCGCCGTCTTGCCCACGGCGAGCCCCGCGGGCCACTTTGGCCGGTGTTGGAAGAGGTAGTAGACCGCAACCGCAAGGTAGTGATTGGGCGAAAGCAACCCAGCACTCCGGGTCACGATCCCGTGCCGATCCGCGTCGGTATCGCAGGCGAACGCGAGTTGGAAGCGATCCTTGAGGTCGATCAGCCCTTGCATGGCATACGGTGAGGATGGGTCCATACGGATCTGCCCATCCCAATCCACCGTCATGAAGCGGAAGGTCGGATCGACGGTATCGTTGACAACGGTCAGGTCCAGCCCGTATCGCTCCGCGATGGGCGCCCAGTAGTGGACCGCCGCGCCGCCGAGGGGATCAACCCCCAGGCTGATCTTAGCGTCGCGGATCGCACCCATGTCGATGACAGAGCCCAGGTCGCCGACGTAGGCGTCGAGATAGTCGTGCCGGTGGGTCGTGGAGGCGCGAAGAGCCTTCTCAAAGGGGATCCGCTTCACCCCTTTGAGGCCAGCGTCGAGGAACTCGTTCGCTTTCTTCTCGATCCAATCGGTGACCTCGGGTCCCGCCGGACCGCCGTTGGGCGGGTTGTACTTGAAGCCGCCCTCCCCGGGCGGGTTGTGCGAGGGAGTTATCACTATGCCGTCGGCAAATCCCGACTTTCGCCCTCGGTTGTATGTGAGGATCGCGTGGGAAACCACCGGCGTCGGGGTGTACTCATCCCCTTCCGAGATCATCACCTCCATCTCGTTCGCCGCCAGGACTTCGAGCGCACTCGTGAACGCCGGCACGGAGAGGGCGTGCGTATCGATGCCGATGAACAGCGGCCCGTCGATCTTCTTCAACCTTCGGAGGAGGCAGATCGCCTGAGTGACGGCAAGGATATGCCACTCGTTGAAAGACGCTTTGAACGCTGAGCCGCGATGTCCCGAGGTGCCGAACGCGACCCGTTGCGCCGGAACCGACGGATCGGGCGTTTCCGCGTAGTAGGCGGTGATCAGTCTGGGCACGTCCACCAGCAGCGAGGGATCGGCCGGCCTTCCGGCTAGAAAGCTGACTTTCATGCGTTCCTCGACCGTCGTTGGTCCAGAGCTTTTCCGGCTGCGCGGTCGGTGCGAGCGATGGCATTCGAGACTTTCACCACCTGGAGCAGGTGCCCTTCCCTGGGGGAGAGCAAACACGCAACGCGCCTGGAATCATCGCCCGCGAGGTTTAGCCACGGGTGATTGCAGGTACCCGCATACAGAATCCGCGCGGCGCACGGACACGCCAGTGCGGGACAAATCTTCTGGAGGGGGCGATTATGGGGATTCTGTCTTGGATCGTATTCGGTGGTCTGGCCGGCTTGGCGGCCGGGTTTCTCACGGGTCGTCGTGGAGGCATCATCTACGACATCATCGTGGGCATCGTGGGGGCGCTGTTGGGCGGATTTATCATGAGCCTGTTTGGGAGCGCAGGCGTCACCGGATGGAACTGGCGTAGTTTCGCCGTGGCGGTCGGCGGAGCGGTCGTGCTGCTGATCATCTTGGGGCTGATCCGCGGGCGCGGAAAACTCGGGGGACGCTGAGTTCTCAGGCTCCCGGCATCTGGTCCCCGCCCTTACCTCTCCTCAGCCACCACAGTATCCCCCTCCTCGTTCGCGCCGGGCCACCGGAGCGCAGCATGAGGGCGATCGGCTCAGTCTCGGGCGAGGCCTCCAGGAGCACCGTCCTCACCATCATGGTCATGGGCACGGCCAGAAGCGCTCCGATCGGGCCCAGAACAAAACCCCAGACCAACAAGGACAGGAACGATACCGCCACAGGTAGGTCCACGCCCTTCTTGAGGATCTTGGGCTTGAAGACGCTGTCGGCGACGAAGTTAATCACGAGGTATCCCACAATCACCCCGATGAGCATGCCCCAACTTCTTTGGAGGATGGCCAGGGTCACGGGTGGCAGCAGGGCGATGATGAACCCCAAATTCGGTATGTAGCTCATCACGAAGGAGAGAAACGCCCAGGTGAAAGGGTAGGGCACCCCGAGGACCCAGAGCAGCCCAAAGTTCAAGACGGCGATGATTGCGGCGAGGACCGTGGTGATCCCCAGATAACTGCGGGTGTCGCGGGTCCATGCCTGCCATCTCTTGAGCGCCGGGCGATCCTCTCCCAGAGCCTGGTAGAACCGCCCCCGAAAGCCCGACACCTCCACGAGCAGGTAGGCCACGATGAAGACTATGAGGCTTACGCTCTTGAGAGCGCTGTAGAGGGCGGAAAGGGCGGCTGACGCCCAACTGACAAGGTTCTCGGGTTTCAGTATCTGGTCTTTGACCACTCCCGATATGTCGATCCCCCAGCCGGCAAAAGTGTCCGCGACGTCTTGCTGCAAGGCCGTCAACTGGTCTTGGAGTTGGGGCAGAAGATTCCTGGTCTGGAAGATCATGTACGACATGAGAAACATCAGGGCGAGGATCACGACCACGATGACGATAAGGGAGATGATGTACGCGAGGACGGGTGGCACCCGTCTCCTGGTGAGGATGCCGACGAGGGGACTGGCCCCGATGACCACCACCAGCCCCAGGAGAATCGGCGCGGTTATGCCCCTGGTGGCCCGGATGCCAAGGGCGAGCCCGACCAAGACCGCGAGCATGAAGATCGTCCGGGCCGCCGAAGACCAAGCGTGTGTCTGAAGTGGCTCTTTAGGCTCCATGGTAGCCATTCTGGCAGCCAACAGCGAGCGAGCGCAAGCGTCTGCTCACGTCGTCGCAGGGTCTTCCGCCCCTGGCAACCAAAGCCGACGCGGGGAATCGAACCCCGGACCTGCTCATTACGAGTGAGCCGCTCTGCCATCTGAGCTACGTCGGCGCGAAAAGAGTCCCGGCGGCCTGTCGGCGCCGGCGCTCACGCGGGCGCCTTAGTTTAGAAGCTGGCGCCGAAGCTGACAAGTTCCGCGGGGTGGGGCGTCCTTCCGACGCGGCGGCGGCCGCGCCTGCTTCCCAACCTGGCATCTGCGGCTAACTGCAGGTAGTCTGTGACCATCACTTCGTCCCGTTCGTGGCGTTTGACGAAGGGTCCGGCGACCGGGGAGGTTCCCAGGCTCGTGAGCGATGGTGCTGCGGAGGTCAAACTTACCGAGAGTCTCGAGGGTTGTCTGCAGGCGCACGACCGCGAGGGAGCGGTTCGCGCCATCCTTGGCGCCGTCGAGGACGGGCTGGCGATCGAGGATCTCTACTCAGATGTCCTCTCGCCTTTTTTGGCGTCCGTCGGGCGCGGGTGGCAGGAAGGCCGGACGGCCGTGTGGGAGGAGCACCTTGTGGTCGTCGCGGTACGCACCGCCATCGAAGCACTCTACCCGAAGGTCTTGGAGCGCAAGGCCCAGGTCGCCCCGATCCCGCTCCGCGTGGCCTTCTTCTGCCCGCCCGAGGAGACGCACGATGTGGGGCTGCGCATGCTGGCCGATCGCTTCGATCTTCGTGGTTTCCGGACCATTTACATCGGCGCCGGCACACCGCTCGACGAAATGGTCAGGTGCGTCATTGCGGAGGACGTGAAAGTGGTCTGTCTTTCGGCCTCGACGCACTTCCAGCGGAGCACACTGCACAACGTCATCGCCGGGCTGCGCGGGCGACTGCCCGACGTGCGGATAGTCGCGGGGGGTCCTGCCTTCGCCTATGACGCGGCGGGGTGGGAGGAGTACGCGGTGGGTTCGGTTGACGGCCTGCTGGACGAATTGGCCACCCAGGCTAGAGGGGATGCGTTGTCCCACGCGTGGCCGGGCGATGCTTGAACTCAAGATCGCCTGGCGCTTTCTCTGGCGCAGCAGGGCGCAATCCATCCTCATCATCCTCGGCATCGGCGTCGGCATAGCGGTGCAAATCTTCGTGGGGTCGCTCATCACCAGCCTTCAGAAGTCCCTGCTGGACAGCACCGTGGGGTCGAGCGCGCACGTCACCATCGAGCCGGAGGCCGGCGGCGCGTCTTTCACCTTCACCGCTGCAGATAGGACGAACCTCGCGTCGGATGCGCGCATCACGGCCATCGCTCCGGTGCAGGTGATCTCCGCCCTCGTCCCGCTGGGCGGCTCGAGCGCGCCGGTGGTGGTCAAAGGCGGCGACCTGCAAGATATCGAGTCCATCTACAAGCTTTCCGGCAAGATGATTGCGGGAGCGGTCACTTTGCAGGACGACCGTATCGTCGTGGGCAAGGAGTTCGCAGAGCAGTACGGGCTACAACCCGGTGACGTGGTCAAGCTCGTCCTTGCCGATCGGAAGACCGTGGACGCGCAACTGGAGGGCGTGTTCGACCTGGGGTCCCAGGCCGCCAACCAACAATCGGTCTTCGCCGGGTTGGATGCAGCCAGCGCGGCCGCAGGCCGCTCGACAGACGACCTCAGCGCCGTGGAGACGCAGATAGCCGACGTGTTCGCGTCGCCGCAGGTGGCCGCCGACGTGGCGGCGAAGTTTCCGCAGCAGACCGTCACCGAGTGGCAGGCCAAGAACGCCGAACTGCTCACCGCCCTGCAAAGTCAGAGCACCTCGTCGTACATGATCCAAGTGTTCGTGATAATCGCAGTCATGCTCGGCATCGCCTCCACCCTCGCCATCTCCGCGGTCCAGAAGACCAGGCAGATCGGGATTCTCAAAGCGCTGGGTATGGCCGACGGGCGGACGGGGCTCGTCTTTCTCTGGCAGGCAGGAGTCCTCGGGGTCATCGGCACGGGCCTCGGAATCGCCCTCAGCCTGGGCTTGATAGCGGTGTTCAGCGCCATCGCGAGCAACAGCAACTCGGGGCTCTTCCCGATAGAACCTCAGCTCAGCTTCGTACTCTTTTCGGCCGCTATCGGCATCGCGATAGCACTCATCTCGGCCATTATCCCCTATCGCAAGACGGCGCGACTGGACCCGATCGAGGTGATCCAGAGTGCCTGACATCATCGCCCTAGAAGGCGTGACCAAGGAGTACGGCACCGCGGTCAAGACCCTGGCGCTGGGGGGCGTGTCGTTCCGGGTGGCGGAGAAGGAGTTCCTCTCCATAATCGGGCAATCCGGCAGCGGGAAGTCCACCCTGCTCAACATGCTCGGCCTGCTGGATCGGCCCACCGTAGGTACGGTGAGTCTGCTCGGCACCGATGTCGGCAAGCTGGGCAAGAAGGAGCGCGCCGCGTTCCGCAACGCCCATCTGGGGTTCGTGTTCCAGTTCCATCACCTGCTGCCTGAGTTCTCCGTGAGGGAGAACCTTCTGCTCCCCACGTGGATCGGCAAGACGGCGGTCGGCGGCGGGCGCAGCGCCCAGGCGGACCGCCACGCCGAGGAGATCCTCGAGTTCCTCGGCCTCGGGGGATTGGCCGACAAGAGCGCCGACCAGCTTTCCGGGGGGCAGAAACAGCGCGTCGCCATCGGGAGGGCTCTCATGAACTCCCCCGACATCCTGCTGGCCGACGAGCCGACCGGCAACCTGGACACGGTCAACTCGGCGATGGTCTACACGCTCTTCCGCCGCATCCACGACGACCTGGGAACTACGTTCGTCATCGTGACCCACGACCGGTCCATCGCCCAACAAACGGACCGGATCATCGAAGTCAGCGACGGGATGGTGTCGCAAGACGTGCGTAATGATTATCTTGGGAGCCCCGGCGGTAAGGACTAGCGGGCGGCCTTGCTCGCGTCTGGCCCCGACGGAACGAAGCGATCACCGAAAGAGGAGAGATCATGGCAATCGGACCTGTTCAGCTGCTGATTCTGGGATTCGAATCGCCGGACTTCAAAGGTGAGGTCCTGGATGAGCTCGCGCGGCTGAGAGAAAGCAACGCGGTCAGGATCATCGATGCGCTCGTGGTCTATAAGACCGACGAGGGTGACATGGTCGCCGGGCACTTCGACAACTTGACCACCGATGAGTCCGTCGAGTTCGGCAGCAAAGTGGGTGCGCTGATCGGTCTGGGCGCTTACGGCGAGGCGGGTTTCGTCGCCGGAGCCGAATTGGGCGCGATAGCCGGTGAAGACGGCATCGAGGTCTTCTCCGACAAGACCGCGCAGGACGTGCTCGCGACGCTTCCGCCCGACTCGGCCGTGGGCATGGTTCTGATAGAGCATCATTGGGCCGTCCCCCTGCGCGATGCTTTGTGGCGCGCCGGCGGCTTCACCATGTCCAGCAGCTTCATCAGGCCGCGGGACCTGGTAGCGACAGGCCTTATCAGTGCGGTCGAAGCCGAAGAGCTGGCGGCTCTGGACAAGGTCGAAATGGATGACGAGGGGGCCGCATAGCCCGGACCGCTAGAGATCTGCGGACGCAAAGAGAGCCCGGGAGACCGGGCTCTCTTCTCGTGGCGCATCCGTAACTCTTAGGGCGTTTCCGCTCCGCTGGAAGGTCCGCTCGGACCTCCGTTCGGGGCTCCGCCCGGGCTCCCCTCAGAGCCGGCGGGCCGGCGCGACCGCCTCCGGCGTCGCGACCTGCCGGCAGAACCGCTCGCGCCCGGTCCCTCCGGGCCGGCGCCCGAACCGCCGTCCGCGCCGACGGCCTCTCCGCCAGAAGTTCCCGCACCTCCGCCGCGGTGGCGTTCGGGGTGCCGGGCGGGATGATGGCCGTGCCGTCGCGCGGCTTCGGCTCCGGCGGCGGTGCCCGCCCCATCCACGGCCTCCACAGCTCCGTCTGGCGCGCCTTCTCCCGGCATGCTTGCCCGGTTCCTGCCACCTCTGCGTCCCCGGCCCCGCCGCGACCGAGAGCGTCGCGACGTCTCGGCGACGATGATCTCCACCGGCTCGCCGTCTTCGCCGAGTACCACCTCGGCCTCGACGACGGTGAGTTCCTCCTCAGCCACGCTGTCGGCCGCCACGAGCGCCCGGATAGCCCCCAGGCTTTCGGGGTACCCCATCAGCTCCGCGGGCTCCTCAAGTTCCGGCACAACCAACAGACATCCGTCGGCCTGGCACTGGCACGAGCAGATCTTGATGTCTGTGGAATGGCCATCCTCCAGACGGACGGTGATGGCGTCCTTCAGGACGTTGTATCCCACCACGACGCCTTCGCCACCCGGCGTCGAGACCGGGGTCCCTTTCGCCGGCGCTTCCTTGCGGAAGCGTACGTACTGCTCCTGCTCGTATTTGAGGCAGCACATCAGCCGCCCACACAATCCCGAGATCTTCGCCGGGTTCAGCGGCAGGTTCTGTTCTTTCGCCATCCGGATGGAGACCGGCTCATCACCGGGCGGGAACAGCGTGCAACACAAGCCGCGGCCACACGGGCCCAGCCCGCCGACCATCCGCGCCTCTTCCCGCGCCCCGACCTGGCGGAGTTCGATACGGGTCTTGAGGACCTTCGCCAGATCGGCCACGAGCGAGCGGAAATCCACCCGCTCGTCCGCGTAGAAACTGAAGGTGATCTTCTCCCCGCCGAACGAAATGTCGGCCCCCACCAGCTTCATGTCGAGGCCGTGAGCGGCGATCATCTCTCGGCAGGTTACCATCGCCTCCTTGCGCAACTGCTGCGAAGCGGCGTTGGCCTCCAGATCCTTGCCGGTAGCCAACCGAGTGACTTTCTTCAGAGGCGCCGGCAGTTCGGAGTCTTCTATGGTGTGGGTGGGCTCGACCACTTGGCCTATCTCGGGGCCGTTGGCAGTCTGGACGACCACGCGGTCGCCTCGAGCCAGTTCGAGACCGGCGGGATCGAAGTGGTACGTTTTGGTTCCATTGGGGAAGACGACCCCTACGACATCGGCCACTGAGCCAGGGCCTCCTTGATAGTAAAAAACATGTCCCCGACCGCACATCGGGCATCGACATTATACCGGAGCCGCTCCTCAGCCCTCTGCACCGCCCCCACGGCCTGGGTATAGGCGGTCAAGCCGCCGGGCAGGGCCATGGCCCGGAGTTCGCTCAGCCGGTCCTGATTGAGCACCGCGTCCTCGGCGCCGACCGAGACCAGGGCCAGATCCCTGTACCAGCCGGCGAACACCCGGGTGAGGGTCTGCAGGCCCCGCGTGCGCAAACGGCGCTGCTGCCGCTTGATCTTGTCCTCGCTCCGCTTCTCCAGCCACTTGCGGGTACGTGCGTCCCCGGCCCACTCGAGAGCGCGCTTGAGCTCGGCCTTGATCTCGGGGACCACCTCTCCCTCGCGCGACTCCACGCTTGCTATCGCTTCGTCGAGCGCGATCTCGGTATCGAGCAACCCGGCGGCGGGAAGGTCCCGAGCCAGATCAAGAAGAACGTCCCGCTGGCGGCGAGCGTTGTCCGAGACCGCGAGTTCCCGTGCGTAGCTCAGGTTTCCGCCCGCCACCCGGGCAAGCAGCGACGCCTCTTGCGGGCGGAGCCCGAACCGGCCGGAGAGGTCCGCCGCCACGAGCGGCGCCGCCACCGACGAAAAGGCCACCAGTTGGCAACGGGAGGCGATGGTGGGCAGAAGGTGCTCGGGGCGATCGGTCACAAGGATGAAGTGGACGTGACCGGGTGGTTCCTCCAGCGTCTTGAGGAAGGCGTTGGCGGCTTCAGTGTTGAAGCTGTCCGCCTCCAGAAAGATGTAGACCTTCGCCCGGGCTTCGTAGGGCCGGTACGCGGCGTGCAGGTTGATCTCGGTCACCTCTTCCTTACGGATGAAGTTCCCCTCGGGAGCGACGATCTCGATGTCGGGATGGAGCCCTTCCTGCACCCGCCTGCACGTATCGCAGGCTCCGCAGCCTCCGTCGGGACAGGCGAGGCCGGCGGCGAACGCCAGGGCGGCCTCCGTCTTGCCCACTCCGGGCGGACCGGAGAAGAGATAGGCGTGCGACGCTCCCTGCTCCAACGCTCGGGCAAGCAGAGAAACGGCCATCTCCTGGCCGATGATATCGGCGAACAGTCCCCGCATGACTCCGCCTTCGGGCTCGAATCTAGTGACTGAAGAGTTCGAGTTCCTGCTCGATGATAGCGCGCACCCGCTCCTGGACCTCGGACTCGCTTCCCGTGGCGTCCACCCTGCGGATGCGGTGGCGGTGCAGCGCCAACAGCTCACGGTAACCCTGGGCCACGCGCTTATGAAACTCATCGTCCTCGGCTTCGAGGCGGTCGGGGACCGCGGCCAGACGGGTCGAGCGCACCGAGTCGTCGAGATCTAGGAACAGGGTCAGGTCGGGGTACAGGCCGTCGGTGCCCCAGTCGTTCACCAGCATGATGTAGTCGGATCCCAGCCCGCGGCCGTAGCCCTGATAGGCCAGGGAAGAGTCGATGTAGCGATCGCAGAGCACTATCTGCCCATCCTCCAGAGCCGGTCTGACGACCTGTTCCACCAAGTGGGCGCGGGCGGCTGCGTAAAGCAAGGCTTCCGCCCGCGCGGACATACCACGGTGCAGGGGATCCAAGAGCATCTCTCTTATCGCCTCGCCCAGTGGAGTCCCGCCCGGTTCGCGGGTCACCGCCACCACAAAACCCCGAGCGGCGAGAGCCTGAGCCAGCAACTCCATCTGGGTGGACTTGCCACAGCCGTCGAGTCCCTCGAACGTGACGAACAGCCCCTTGAGGCCGCAGCCCATGCCCGCAAGCACCGAGTCGTCCAGCGAGGCGTCTTCGGGCGGCAGAGTCGGGTCGCCGGCAGTCGGCGCGCAGCGGCCGTCCGTCGTGGACGCCCTCCGTGTCGTCGCTCAACGAGGGGCCTCGTCGGCCGTCGCCGTGGACGTCGCGGTCACTTTCGCTGTCTTCTTGGCAGCGGGCTTCTTGGCAGGCGCAGCCTTCTTGGCGGCCGGCTTTCTCACCGTCGGCTTCTTGGCGGTGGTCTTCTTCGCCGGTCGCAGCCTTCTTGGCGGTCGCGGCCTTCTTAGCGGTGGTCGCCGCGGCTCCGTCGCCCGCGGCCTCGGCCTTACTCGCCCGGGCCGCCCTCTTCTCCTGATACTCCGCCTTGGTGGGACAGTGCGGGTCCAGGCACAGGATCCAGGGCCGGCGGCCGCCGAGGACCTTGATCTTCGGGCTCCCACATTGGGGACATATCTCCCCGGTCCCGATGATGTCACCGCGCTGGGGCAACGGGTAGGTCTGGTCGCAATCGGGGTATCCCTCGCAACCCACAAAGCGCTTTTTGGTGGCCTTCGAGCGGATGACTCTGATCCTATGCGTGCCGCACTTGGGGCAGTCTCCCAGGATCCGGTCGTCGGTGATGCCTTCATAGATCTTTGAAGCGACCTGCTGCCGGTTCTGCTCGAGATGTCCATAGGCCTCACGCAGCAAATCCCGAGAGATGGTGACCACCTGCTCCTTGGTCAGATCGCGCTCGGAGATGAGGTCCATATCCTTCTCCAGTTCGGCGGTCATCTCCGGAGAAGCGATGCGCGGGGCGTATTCCTGGAGCGCCTCGGCCATCTTGATGCCCATCTCGGTAGGCTCCACCGGGTTCCCGTGGACGTAGCCCCGGTCGTAGAGGTTCTGGATGATGGCGTGACGGGTGGCTTTGGTCCCCAGGTTGTGCTTTTCCATCAGTTCGATGAGGGTCCCCTGCCCGAACCTGGCAGGCGGTTGGGTCTCGCGGGCGTCGAACTGTTTGTCCACGAGCTGCACCAGGTCGCCCTCGTGCAGCAACGGCAGTTCGAGGTCCTTCTGCCTGCTGTAGGGGTAGTACTCGAACCAACCGGCCGAGACCACCCGATTACCCCGGGCTACGAACGGCTCCCCGCTCAGGTTCACATCCACCCGGTTCGATTCCATCACCGCGTCGTCGGCCAGGGTGGCCATGAAGCGCCTGGCCACCAGCTCGTACAGCCGCCACTCGCGGTCCCCCAGTTCGCCCTTCCTGGGGCTGCCGGTGGGGTAGATGGGCGGGTGGTCCGTTGTGCGTTTGTCACCCCTGCTGGGGTGCAGAGCCGGAAGAGCCAGCAAGGCACCGGCCTCCCTCGCGAACTCTCCCTGAGCGAGGATCTCCAGCGCCTCCCGCAGATCGAGCGAGGAGGGATAGACCGTGTTGTCGGTCCGGGGGTAGCTGATATGCCCCGCCATGTAGAGATCTTCCGCGACGCGCATCGCCGCCGCAGCGCCGTAGCCGAGAGAGGTCGCGGCCATCGTGAAGCTCGTGGTGTTGAAGGGCGCCGGCCGCGGGACTTTGCGCGTGGTCTGCTTGACCGCGGTGACCTTGCCGGGAGAAGCCAGCTTCTCGAACACCGCCTTGGCCCGAGCCTCGTCGGTGAACCGGTCGTCCTTGTGGGTCGCGCTGAAGCGCTGCCCGTCTGACTCGAGATCGACCTTCACCACCCAGAAAGGCTCCGAGACGAACGCCCGCCGTTCTTTCTCCCGCTCGGCCACCAGAACGAGAGTGGGTGTCTGGACCCGGCCGACGCTCAAGAACTGGGTGCCAAGGCGACCGGTAGCCAGCGAGACGAAGCGGGTAAGGGTGGCGCCCCAGATCAGGTCTATGTCCTGCCGAGCTTCGCCCGCCCGGGCAAGGGGCTCCGACAGATGATCGAGATGGGAGAAGGCCCGCTTTATCTCTCCGGGCGTCAACGCCGAAAAACGAGCGCGCCTCACCGTCCGTACCAGCCTGCCGTTCTCTTCGACGGCCAGATTCATGGCCTCGAGGCCTATGAGTTCGCCTTCGCGATCGAAGTCGGTGGCGATGATGAGAGAGGAAGCGTCCGCGGCGAGCTTCTTGACCGTCCGCACCACCGATTTAGCGGTCTCGGTCTTGACCAGGGGGGCGTCGATGAGCGCGCTGGGCTCGACCTTGCGCCACTCCGAGAACTCGGGCGGGAAATCCACCTGGACGACGTGGCCTTTGAGGCCCACCGCCGTGGACTGCTGTCCTTCGCCGTCGGTGAAGAGATAGTACGGGACCTTGAGGTACGACTCGGTCCGGACCCCGTTGGCAGACAGGATCCCGGCGATCTTCTTCGCGGCGTCGTTCTTCTCAGTGATTATCAGTCGCAAGAAAGCGGCTCCTCGTCGCCCGGCGTTTGCGAAGCCGAAAGATAGCACGCCTGACGGGGTTCCCGTCGGCAGCCCACGTCAGACTGAGGCGAGAGCGTCGGCGACCTGGGGGAATATCGAAAAGAGACTGTCAAACCCGGTGATCCGGAAGATCTTGAGAAGATGCGGGTCGTCCACGACCAAGCTGAGTTCGCCGCCATGGGCCCGGCTCTGCTGCAGTTCGGCGACAAGGACCCCAAGAGCGGTCGAATCGATGAAATGGACCGCAGCCAGATCCAGGACGATCGCGTTGCCGGCCAGGCCCACGTTGTCAAGAGCTTCCTTCAATTGCGGAGCCGTGTACACGTCCAGATCTCCGCTGACGTGCATGACGAAACAATCTTCCCGAGTCTCGGTGATGATGGAGAGATTCACGGCTTACGGCTTCGTCGTGGTCGTGGTGGACGCGGTACTGGAGGTAGACCCGGTGGTCGTGCTGGTAGACCCCGCGGTGGTGGTCGTGGTGGTCGCCAGCTTGCTCAACTTGTCCACTTGCTCCCTTATCAAGGGCGCTTGGCTACCGTTGGGGGCGAGGGCCAGGTATCTCTGCCAGGCGAGCAGGGCGCCGCTGGTGTTGCCCAGTTTGTTCTGAGCGATGCCGAGCTTGAGAAAGAGATCCGGATTCTGGGGATCGACGGATATGGCCTTGTTGAGCACGGCCACCGCGGCTGCGTAGTTGGACAGGTTGTTGCTCATATATATGTCGGCCAGACGGATGTACACCGCCTTCTGGCTGGGGTCGGCCGCTATGACCTGCTCCAAAAAAGTGGCCGCCGAGCCCAACTGATCGTTCTGCTGGTAGATGGTGGCCAGCGCCAGAAGGGTGGTCACGTCCTTTGGGTTCAGCGCCAGCTTGGCATTGAGCGCCGCGATCCTTTGATCCTCACCGAGCGTGGTGTTGGTGGAGGAGTTCTTATTGCCGAAGAGGTCGAAGATATTGAGCCCAGCGCCTCCGCCGTAGCCCACCCCCAGGAGTAGGAAACTAAGCGCGAAGATCACTGCCAAGAACAGGGCGACCCATTTCGCCCACCTTCTGATTCGTCTACGATCGAGAAGCAACTATGATCACCTCATCTTGTCCGGGCGCGAGTCCCGGCCCAGGAGGACCGGATCGCAGCCCGGGCCGCATGTCGCCCGACAGATTATGCCTTAATCGGGAAGTCGCCACCACTTCGCGAAGGTCCTCTGACGGGGGCGCGGGTCGGAGCGGCCGAAGTGACAGCTACCGCCGCCATCTCATCCCGTCAACCCCAGTTTGCCGCGCGCTGTTCGAATGCCGGACGCGACCGCGGGCGCCGTCGTTCCCCCCTCGTACAGCACCGTGCCTGCCACCATCGTCATGCGCACGTCCGCAGCGCAGGCCGACTGCACGAGCGAAGCCGGGAGGCCCGTGGTTGCGGGCGGCCCGTCTGTGCCCGGTACGTGCACGGCGATCACGTCCGCGCTCTTGCCCGGCTCGAGGCTGCCGGTCTGCGCTGCCCATCCCAGAGCGCGGGCTCCCTCGAGGGTGGCCATCCCCAGCACTTGCGCGGCCGTGACGGGGAGCGAGCCCACGGTGGCCGCCCGCCGTTGCCCCGCCTCCAGCGCCGCACGCATCTCGGCGAACATGTCAAAGGAGTCGTTGGAGGCCAGGCTGTCGGTACCAAGCCCGACGAGCACGCCCGCCCCCAGTAGATCGGCCACGGGGGCCGTCCCGCAGCGCAGCCGAGCATTCGAGCGCGGACAGTGCGCCACGGCGGTCCCGCGTGAGGCTATGGCCCCGACCTCCTCGGCATTCACCTGGACCGCGTGGATGGCCAGCGTCTCGGTGCCCAGAGCCCCGGCAGCCCCGACGTAGGCTACGGGCCGAAGCCCCGAGGGCCTCCAGTCGCCGTCGGTCCACATCTGCGCGGTCCGGTAGGCCCGGGCTATCGCGCCGGTGCCGCGCGCGAGCAGTTCCACCTCGGCCGGCGATTCGGCGACATGGGTGGCGAGGCGCAGGCCGGCGCGGCGCGCGAAGCGCGCCGCCTCCCGATAGAGACGGGCCGAGACCGTGTAGGGTGCGTGCGGCGAGACCCCGGCCTCGACGAGGGGCGCCGCTCCGGCCGCTTCAGCCTGCAACCAGCCGACGGCCGACTCCAATCGCTCCATGGTGGCAGGGAGGACCGCGTCGTCGAGCCCGAAGACTTCCTGATAGACGCGGGCGCGCAGGCCGGCTACGCCAACGGCACGCGCCACCGTCGCGCCGTCGTACGCGGTATCGGCAAGTGAAGTAATGCCGCAACGCAGGCATTCGTACGCCCCCCACAGCGCCGCGGCTTGGTAGTCGGCCGGATCGAGCTTGCGGCGGGCCAGGAGCAGATGCAGCATCCAGGAGCCGAAGCCCGATGGCCGGGCGAAACCGCGAAAGGCCGACAATTCGAGGTGGGTATGGGCGTTGACGAAGCCGGGCAGGAGCGCGCATCCCAGGAACGACCTGATCTCGTCGTCCCCCCACCGGGCCCGCAGCTCCGCGGCGGGCGCCACCTCCGCGATCGTCCCCCCCACCACGCGCACGCCCGCCTCGGCCAGGGGCGCCGAGCTAATGGGCACCACCCAGTCGGCGAGAAGAAGCACGTGACCTCCTACGCGGGACGCGCGCGAGATGCCGCAGGCGCTGCCGCTCTGAGCGTCAGCTGAACAGCGCCGCGAAGGCGTTCACCACAGCGTCCCACAAGCGAGACGGCACAATGCCGATGGCGAGAGTCGCCACCGCGGTGATGGTGAGAGCGGCCGCCATGCTTCCCGAGATCGGATGGCGCATTGCCAAGTCCTCCTCCGGCTCCCGGAAGAACATGTAGACGATCACCCGCAGGTAGTAGTAGGCAGAGACCGCGCTGAGCACCACTCCGACGACTGCCAGCCAGACGAGATCCGCCCGGACCATCCCGCCGAACACGTAGAACTTGCCGATGAACCCTGCGGTGCCCGGTATGCCGGCGAGCGAGAGCAGGAACAGCGACAGCAGCGCCGCGGCCCAGGGAGAGCGTCTGCCCAGCCCCGCGAACTGCTTGAGGGAGTAGTCGAACTTGGCAGGGTTCTGAGACTTGAGATAGGCCAGCACACCGAACGCGCCCAGGTTCATGAACGTGTAGGCCGTCAGATAGATCAGCACGCCCATCCCCGGGTAGGTATTGAGGCTCCAGCCCATCGCTCCCAGCCCGCCGAGAATGTAGCCGGCGTGAGCGATGGAGGAGTAGGCGAGCATACGCTTGATGTTGGTCTGCACCAGGGCGAACACGTTGCCCACCACCATGGTGATCACCGAGAGCACGATGAAGAAGACGCCCCATTCGCGGGCGGCCCCCGGGAACGCCAGGACGAAGGCCGCGATGAAGACCCCGAAGGCCGCGGTCTTGGGCCCAGCCGCGAAAAAGCCGGTGACCGGGGTGGGCGCTCCCTGGTAGACGTCGGGGGTCCACATGTGGAAGGGCGCCGCCGAGACCTTGAAGGCCAGACCTATCCCGATAAGAAGAACAGCGAACAGCACCGCTGCGCTGCCCCCTTCGGCTCCGAGCGCCTGCCCTATGGCATGGTAGTTGGTCGACCCGGTCTCGCCATAGGCGAGCGAGATGCCGTAGAGCATGATCGCCGAGGCGAACGCCCCGGTCAGGAAATACTTGAGCGAGGCCTCGTTGGAACGGAGCCGGTAACGGAAGTGGGCGGCAAGCAGGTAGCTGCTGATGGACATAAGCTCAAACGCGACGTAGAAGAGGATGAAATCTCGGGACGCGACCATCAGGTCCAGGCCTATCACCGCGAAGAGGAGCAGAGCGTAGTACTCGCCCAGATGGCGCCGGTGCGCTTCCAGGTACCCGGTCGACATGAGTACCGTGACCAGACCCGTCATCCCGAACAGGACCTTGAAGAAGATGGCCCAGCTGTCGAGGGTCAACATGCCTGCAAAGGCCGTGCGCGTCTGGCCCGATAGGACCAGCGACACCACTATCGACGCCACCAGCCCGGTCAAGGCGATGGCTATGATCGGCGTCCTATCGGGCGCGGCCCCGCCCGCAGCAGCCTCGGTCTGGCCGCCGGATTCGCCGGCCTCCGCGGCGCTCGTCGCCGGTTTGAGGAGGGGCTCCACCAGCAGGATGGCGAGCGTCGCCGCCAGGAGGATCAGTTCCGGGAGGATGGCGATGATGTCGGAAGCCTGCATCTAGTTCCCCCCGAACAAGGCGGCCGTCAGCTTGAGCAGGCCCCCGCCGTGCTCGGCCAGGTAGGGCTGCACCTGCGAGATGATGTTTTGGGCGGGGGCGTCGATCATGTTCAGGAAGGTGTGCGGGTACAAGCCGATCCAGACCGCCATGCCCACGAGGGGCACGAGCGTGACGATCTCACGCAACCCCAGGTCTTTCAGGGAGAGCCACTTCTCGTTGGACTGCTGGAACATGGTCCGCTGGTACATCCAGAGCAGGTAGGCCGCGCCGAGGATTATCGCTATCGAAGCAAGCACGGCGAACACCTTCACGTACTGGAAGGTCCCGACCAGGATCAGGAACTCGCCCACGAATCCGCTCAAGCCGGGCAGGCCCAGGCTTCCAACCACGAAGAGGCTGAAGAACGCGGCCGCCACCGGCATCGGTCTGGCCAGACCGCCGTAGTCCTTGATGAGCCGGGTATGGGTGCGATCGTAGAAGAAGCCCACCATCATGAACAGGGCCCCGGTGAGGATGCCGTGGCTGACCATCTGGATGATGGCGCCCTGGACGCCCTGCATATTGAAGGTGAACAGCCCCAGCGTGACGAACCCCATGTGGCTCACCGACGAGTACGCGACCAGCCGCTTCATGTCGGGCTGCACCAGCGACATGGCCGCTCCATAGACTATTGCGATCACCGACAGGATGGCCACAGGCACCATCGCCTGCACCGCCACCTCCGGGAAGAAGCCCACGCAGAAGCGGATCATTCCGTAGACACCCATCTTGAGAAGCACGCCGGCCAGGATGACCGAGCCGGCGGTGGGCGCCTCGGTGTGGGCGTCGGGCAACCAGGTGTGCACCGGGAACATCGGCACCTTGATGGCGAAGGCGATGAAGAAGGCGGCGAACGACCACACGGCGATCGATCCGGAGAATCCTGCCTGCTGCAGGGTCAGGATGTCGAAGGTGAGCGTCCCTCCGTGGCTCGAGTACCACCACACGATGGCCAGGATGGCAACCAGCATCAGCACCGAGCCGATGAAGGTGTACAGGAAGAACTTGATGGCCGCGTAGATCCTGCGCGCGCCGCCCCACAGACCGATGATGAAGTACATGGGGATGAGCTGGATCTCCCAGAACACGTAGAACAGGAAGAGATCCATGGACACGAACACCCCGAGCATGCCGGTCTCGAGCACCAGCAGACTGATGAAGAAGCCCAGCCCGCGGTCCTTGATGGAGTTCCACGTGCCCAGGATGGCCACCGCCGACAGCAGCGTGGTAAGCAATATCAGCAGAAGCGAGATACCGTCGACGCCCAGATGGTAGGAGATCCCCAGGCTGGGGATCCAGGCGACGTTCTCCTGGAACTGGAAGTCGGCGGTGCCGCTCTGGAACTGAGCGGCCAGATAGATGGCGAGAGCCAGCGTGATGACGGTGGTCACGAGCGCGGTGAGCTTGTACGCGCTCGGTCGGCCGCGCATGAAGATGAGCATGAGCAACGCGCCGGCCACGGGCAGGAAGGTGAGGATGGTGAGCATCATCTGAGCACCACCACCAGGGTCACCGCGACAAACAATCCGATGAAGATTGCGAGCATGTAGTTCTGCACCCGCCCCGTCTGGATGGGTCGGGCGAGTGCGCCCGCGCGCTGCCACAGCCAACCCACGCCATTGACCGAGCCGTCAATGATCTTCTCGTCGAAGTGGTGCCACAGCCAGCTCGATCCGTCTACGGCCAGCCGCACGAACGTGGCCTGGTAGAACTCGTCTATGTAGAACTTGTTGTAGACGATCCGGTAAGTAGCGCCGAATCGGGCGCCCAGGGTAGCGGGAAGGTCGTCCGCTCGGCGGACATAGACGTACCAGGCGAGCCCCACCCCGAGCAAGGCCACCACCAACGACACCAGCATCAGATAGATATCGAGCGGCTCTACCGCCATCTCCTCGAGCCCCAGGATAGCGTTGGCCTGGACGAAGACCGGCTCCAGGAACTTCTGGATAGATCCCCAGGCGCCCGGCAGACCGAGAAAGCCGCCCAGCGTCGAGGCCACGCCCAGCAGGATGAGCGGCACGGTCATCGAGCGGGGACTTTCGTGGATGTGAGCGCAGGTTGTCGCGTCGGACCGGGTCTCCTTGCCCCAGAAGGTCACGAAGATCATCCGGAAGGTGTAGAAGGCCGTGATGCCCGCGGCGATGATGCCGACGGCCCAGATGACGTAGACGCCAGCCTGGAAGTTCTTACCCAGGATCTCGTCCTTCGACCAAAAGCCTGCGAAGGGGAATATCCCGGCCAGGGCCAGGCCGCCGGCCATGAAAGTGAGCCAGGTCACCGGGATGCGCCGGGCCAGGCCGCCCATGCAGCCCATATCCTGCTCGCCGCCCATCGAGTGGATTACCGACCCTGCGCCGAGGAACAAGAGGGCCTTGAAGAACGCGTGGGCGACGAGGTGGAATATGGCCGCCGACCAGGCCCCCACGCCCAGGGCCATGAACATGTAACCGAGTTGCGAGACGGTGGAGTAGGCAAGGACCTTCTTGATGTCCTTCTGGGCGATACCGATGACCGCGGCGAATATGGCGGTGAAGGCGCCGACCGCGCCGACAAAGAGCAGCACCCCCGGCGCGCTCGCAAAGAGCACCGAGCTGCGGGCGACCATGTAGACGCCGGCGGTCACCATGGTGGCGGCGTGGATGAGGGCCGACACCGGGGTGGGGCCCTCCATGGCGTCGGGTAGCCAGACGTGCAACGGGAACTGGGCCGACTTACCCATGGCCCCCATGAACAGGAGCAGGGCGATCACGATAAGCGCCGTCTCGCTGCCCACCCCCTCGCCGATCTGCTCGAACACGCCCGTGTAGTTGAGCGTGCCAAACACGACGAAGATGAACATCACGCCCAGGCCGAAGCCGAAGTCGCCCACCCGGTTCACGATGAAAGCCTTCTTGCCGGCGGCCGCTGCCTCGGGCTTGTGATAGTAGTAGCCGATCAGGTAGTAGGAGCAGAGCCCCACCGCTTCCCAGCCGAAGTAGAGAAGCAGATAGTTGTTCGCCATCACCAGGATCAGCATGCTGAACGCGAACAGGCTCAGGTAGGCGAAGAACCGGTAATACCCGGGGTCGGCGTGCATGTACCCCTTGGAGTATATGAAGATCAGCAGTCCCACGCCGGTCACCACGAGCAGCATGACGCTGGTGAGTTGATCCACCTGGAAGCCGAAGGGCACCTGGAAGCTCCCCACCGAGATCCACTTCCACAGGTCCACGACCACCGGCTCCTCGGCCCCCCGGATCTGGACGAACGCGGCGATGGACAGCCCGAACGACCCGGCCATCGCCAGGATGGCAAGCCAGTGGGATTGTTCTTTGATCCACCACTTGCCCAGTATCAGGGTAAGGATGAAGGCCGCCAGCGGCAGGACCGGTATGAGCCAGATATAGCTCTCCACGCGCCTCCCCTAGCCCTTCATGGTGTCGAAGAGGTCGACCATCAGAGTCTGCCGGTTGCGGAAAAGCGAGGTGGCTATGGCCAGTCCCACCGCCGCCTCAGCGGCGGCCACCGCCATGGTGAAAAGCACGAAGTTCTGCCCGGTCATGTTCTGGTGGAAGCCGCTGAAGCCCACCAGGTTGATGTTGACCGCGTTCATCATCAACTCGACCGAGAACAGGATGATGAAGAGGTTGCGGCGCGTGAGCACCCCGACCGCGCCGATCATGAAGAGGGCGGCCGAGAGGTAGAGATACCAGTCGACCGGTATGGGGATGCCTCCTGGAACGGTGTTCATCCCGGCTACACCTCCTCCTCGATCATCTCGGCGCTCGTCTCGGCGCCTGGCTCCCACGCCCGGGTGGCCAACTGTCCGGCCCTCTCCTTCTTCACGAGGATGATCGCGCCGACCATGGCCACGAGCAGGATCACGGAAGCCACCTCGAAGGGCAGCAACATGTTGTTGAACAGCGCTTCCCCGAACGCCTTGCTGTTGCCACCGGCTGCATCGACCTGCGCGGGGGAGAAGCCGCCCTTGGCCGAGGTGAAGGTGATACCGGCCAGCACCACCACGAACTCGACCAGCACCAGGACGGCGAGGACCAGAGCGATCCAGCGCTGCCGCCGATGCGTCTGCTCCTCCTCCTGGAAGGTGCGCAGGTTGAGGAACATGATGACGAACACGAACAGCACCATGATGGCGCCGGCGTAGACCAGGATCTGGATCATGGCCACGAAGTAGGCCTGAGTGAGGAAGAAGATGCCGGCCACGTTGAGGAACGTGAACACCAGCAGCAGCAGGGCGTGGATGACGTTCTTCCGGGTGATGGTGCCCAGCGCACCGATCACCGCGAAGGCCCCGAACACTATGAAGAGGATCTTGTCGGCCATGCCGCTCAGCGCCCCTCTCCGGCCGGCACCACGTACACTTCTTTGTGGGCATACACCTCGTTGGCCATGAGCGCTTCCTTGGTGAGCAGGAAATCGCGCTTGTCGAACGTGCTGCCCTCGTAGAACCGGGTCATCACGATCGCCGCCACAGGGCACACCTCTTCGCACATGCCGCAGAAGACACATCGAGCCAGGTCGAGGTCGAAGCGGAGGGCGTGGCTGCGGCCGTCGGGAGTCTCTTCACCCTCCACGTGGATGCACTGCGAAGGGCAGATAGTGGGGCACAGCATGCAGGCCACGCACTTGGCGTCGCCGGTGGCCGGATCGGTGAGGAGGGCGTGGATGCCCCGGAAGCGCGGGTAGGTCTGCAGCTTCTCCTTGGGGTACTCAACGGTGACCTTGTCCACCACGAAGTAGGTGCCGGTGACCGACATCCCCCGGAGGATGTCGACGAAGACCGCTTTCTTGACGAGATCTATCAGGCCCATATCAGCCCACTATCGAGATGACGATGGCCGTGACGGCCAGATTGACGATCGACAAAGGCAGTAGCACCTTCCAGCCTATGGACATCAGTTGGTTGTACCGGTAGCGGAAGATGGTCCAGCGCACCCACATGTAGATGAAGACCATCACGCAGATCTTCAAGAAGAGCCAGATGGGCCCGGGGATGAACGCGAGAGCTTCCAGCGGCGAGCGCCAGCCCCCAAAGTAGAGGGTGGCGACGATGCCCGAGAGCACCACGAGGTTGACGTATTCCGCGAACATGAAGACGCCCCAGCGCATACCCGAGTACTCGGTCAGGTACCCGGCGACCAGTTCTTGCTCGGCCTCGGCCAGGTCGAAGGGCGTGCGGTTGAGTTCGGCAAGGGTGGCGATAAAGAAGATCACGAGTCCGACGATCTGCGGAGCCCAGTACCAGTCCCAGAAGTTGCCGGCCTGCCCGTCGACGATCTTGGTGAGGTTCAACGAGCCGGCCATCAGCACGACGCCGACAGCCGAGAAGCCCATGGCCAGTTCGTAGGAGATCATCTGAGCGCCCGCGCGGAGCCCGCCGAGCAGGGAGAAGTTGCTGTTGGACGACCACCCGGCCAGCACTACCCCATACACCGCGATGCCCCCCATGGCGAGGAGCAACACGAGCCCCGCGTCGAAGTTCGCGATGACGTAGTCGAAGCGGTAGCCGAAGAGGTTCGGCTCGCCCCCCACCGGCCCGAACGGCAGCACCGCCATGACCAGGAAGGCGGGGACGAAGATGATGTAGGGGGCGATCCGGAAGACGATCTTGTCCGCGCCCGCGGGAATCAGGTCCTCCTTGGAGAGCAACTTCAGGATGTCGCCGAAGGACTGGAACGCGCCCGCCGGGCCCAGGTAGGTGGGACCCACACGCGCCTGGAAGAACCCGGCGAACTTGCGTTCGAAGTAGATGATGAAAGCGACCATCGTGACGATGAGCACCGACATCAAGATCGCCTTGATGAGGAGGAAGATCAGCTGGACGACCGGCTCGCTCATCGATCGCAGTCCCCCAGCACCACATCGATGCTCGCGAAGATGGCGACCATGTCGGCGATCATCTCCCCCTCAACGAGGGGCGGAACGGCCTGGCCGTGGTAGAAGCTCGGAGTGGCGAAGTGGACGCGCGCGGGCCGCGGGCCGCCCTCCGAGCGGATGTAGACGCCCATCTCGCCCTTGGGCACTTCGATAGCCCGGTAGACCTCGCCTTTGGGGGCCTGCGGCCCCCGGAAGACCTGGTTGAAATCCTGGATCATCGCCGGGGCTCCTCGGAGGACATCCGGTTTGCGCGGCAACGTGTGCAGTGCGTCACGGGCCATGAAATCGCCGTCCGGCATCTGGTCGAGGCACTGCCGGATGATCTTGCACGACTCCCGGATCTCCTTCATGCGCACGAGGAACCGGTCGTACACGTCGGCGTTGTACTCCACCGCGACTTCGAAGTCGACCTCGGCGTAGGCCGCGTAGGGCTCGTCTTTGCGCAGGTCCCGGGCCACGCCCGCGGAGCGCAATGGCGGCCCGGTGACCCGCCAGGCGTAGCAGTCGGCGGCGGTGAAGATGCCGACGCCCTTTGCCCGCTTGTAGTAGATGCGGTTGTGCTTGATGATCCGTTCGTATTCCGCCACCCGTTTAGGCAGGAAGTCGATGACCTTGCGGCAGCGGTGCTCGAAGCCATCGGGCAGGTCTTTCGCCACCCCGCCGATGCGGGCGAACGAGTGGGTGAGCCGGGCGCCGGTGAGCATCTCGAAAAGATCCATCACGTACTCCCGGTCGCGGAAGCAGATGACGAAGAAGGTCTGCGTGCCCAGGTCCATGATGTGGACGCCCAGCCACATGATGTGGTTGGACAGCCGGCACAACTCGCTGGCGATAGTCCTGATGTACTGCGCGCGCGGAGGCACCTCCACCTGCATGAGCTTTTCGGCCGCTTCGCAGAACCCGTGGTTCATGGCGAAGGCGCTGAGATAGTCCAAGCGGTCGGTAAGGGGGATGATCTGGTGGTAGTTCCGTTCCTCGCAGAGCTTCTCCACGCCCCGGTGGAGGTTGCCGATCTCCGGGCGCACGGCCACGATGACCTCACCATCGAGGTCCAGTTCGGCGCGGTACACCCCGTGCATGGACGGGTGCTGCGGCCCCATGCTGATGGTCATGATGTCGCCGGTGTGCTCGCGATGCTGGCGCGTCCGGGCCTTGCGCGCCGCCAGATCCTCCTGGGTGGGGCGAGCGGCCGCGACAGAGACCGCCTCCGGGTGCGCCCCGTGGCCGCCCTGGCCGGCGTCGTGCGCCGGAATGGGGTCGTGAGACTGGTCGGTCATCAGATCTTGCCCCGCAGGTCGGTGCGGACGCGCCCGCCCACGGTCCCCTTGAGGGGGAAGTCCTTGCGCAACGGGAAGCCTTCGAAGTCTTCGGTGGTCAGAAGCCGGCGCAGATTGGGATGACCTGCAAAGACGATACCGAACATCTCCCAGGTCTCCCGCTCGTCGAAGTCCGCGGACGGCCACAACCCCGTGACCGTCGGCAGCGCCTGTCCCTCGGTGAGCGCGGTCTTCACCCGCAGACGGTGGCCGTGGGTGTGCGAGAGCAGATGGGCCACGACGGCGAAGGGTGCGTCGACCCGTTCGGGCAGATGGTCGCCCAGCAGGCAGTCCAGTTGGTCGAAGGCCGCGGAGGGATCGTCCCGGCAGAAGGTGAGCACGTCAAGCCAGGCCGCGGGGTCGACGCCGAGCGTCAGATCGCCCCGGAACTCGGTACGCTCGACGATCCGCTCCCCGAATGTCGAGCCCAGTGCGTCTGCCGCGGCCGACAGGGATGCAGGCAACGCCTGGGACTCAGACAGCACCTGAGGTCCGTCCTCGCCCGGTGTCATACCGTCTCCTCCACGCCCGGGCCCGGCGATCGATGTGGGCGCCGAATAGGCGTCCGGCGGGCAGAGTCCTTCGCCGGCGCTCGCCGCCAAGAGATCTCGGGCGGGGATGCGCCGCAGCCCGTCGTAGGCGTGCCGGCTTTGCTTGATGCGCTCCCGGATCATCTCCAGCCCCTGCCATAGAGCTTCGGGGCGGGGCGGGCAGCCGGGCACGTAGACGTCCACCGGGATGAGGCTGTCGACCCCCTGTACCACGCTGTAGGTGTCCCAGATGTTCCCCGAGATGGCGCAGGATCCCATGGCCAGCACCCACTTGGGGTCGGGGATCTGCTCGTAGAGGCGCACCACCCGGGGAGCCATCTTGGTGCTGCACCAGCCGGCGACGATCATGCCATCGGCTTGGCGCGGCGAGGCGCGCATGGCCTCCATCCCGAACCGAGACATGTCGAAGCGCGAGCCGCCCAGAGCCATCATCTCGATGGCGCAGCAGGCGAGCCCGAACAGTAGAGGCCAAAAGGAGAAGCTACGGCCGAAGCCGAGGACGCGCTCTACCTGCACCGGCATGGCTATGCCGCCCGGGAACAGGACGGGACCGCCGCCGAGCGGCTCGTCCGCCGGCTCCTGCCCCGGCAGCAGGAGTCGCCCGCCCGGCCGTATGACCTCTTCGAGCGCCGGCTGCAGAAGGCCGTCCCGCACTGTGAGGAAAGGACGCCCTTCGCTTATTCCCATTCGAACACGCCCTTCTTCCACGCGTAGAAGTAGCCGACGAGGAGAATGGCTATGAACACGAACATCTCCACCAGGGCGCCCGTCCCGAGAGAGCGCAGCGACACCGCCCAGGGGTAGATGAAGACGGCTTCGAGGTCGAACAGCACGAAGAGCACGGCCACCAGATAGTAATGGACGTTGAGGGGCGCCCGGGCATCGGCTTTGGGTTCTACGCCGCATTCGTAAGCTCGGCCCTTGTTGGGATTCCTGCTTTTGGGAGAAAGCAAGTGGGATATGAACACAAACGCGACCGCCATCGCGGCGCCAATTGCGAACATGAGACCGAACTGGATGACCAGGTCGATAGTCGGACTGACCAAACGAACTCCTTGCTCAGCGCCGGCCAGCTTCGGACCGGCCCCCCCGGCACGGCTGCGCGCTACGCGGCAACATAACAAATTGCCGACGCACCTGCAAACCCCAGCGGCATATTGTGTGCGGCAGTGCGCTCCCAGAAGTCATCCGGCGGTTGCCAGAGGAGGCGCCGCGCGCGGGTTGCGGCGCCGGGTGTGGGCTATACTCTCCCCCTGAACGATCCTGGAGGATCAGAGATTTTGAGTTGCGCCGTTTCGTAGGCTGAGGGTCCAGTGAGCAAAGATCCGAAGACGATGCCCCTCATGGGGCATCTTGGCGAGCTACGCAAGCGGCTCACGTACAGCGCGATCGTGGTCTTGGTGTGCGTGGTCGGGGCCTTCGTCGCGAAAGACTACGTGCTTGCCCTGCTCATGCGGCCTCTTCGTATGGCCGGTTTCACCGAGAATCTGGCCACCTTCGGCGTGACCGAGGCCTTCATGCAGATACTCAAGGTCTCGATCTACGCCGGCCTCGTCATCGCTCTGCCCTTCCTTCTCTATCAGTTCTGGGCCTTCATCATGCCCGCTCTGTACGAGAACGAAAAGCGCAGTGTCGTCCCCTATGTCCTCTTCACGACCGCCCTTTTCTTGGCCGGGATCAGCTTCGGCTACTTGATCGTGTTACCTGTCGGCCTTCGGTTCTTGGTCGGCTACGGCGACCAGTTCTTCAACCAGCTCTTCCAAGCCGAGCGCTACTTCAGCTTCATCTCCATGTTCCTGCTCGCCTTCGGCGTCGTCTTTGAGCTGCCGCTTATCATGATGCTTCTCGCCTGGGCCGGATTGATCAGCGACGTCAGTATGCGCAAGTGGCGCAAGTACGCCGTCCTGGTGATGGCGGTCATCGCCATGATCCTCACGCCAAGCCAGGACCCGGTCAGCATGATGCTCATGCTCGGTCCGCTGATCGTCCTCTACGAGTTCGGCATCCAATTGGCCAGACTGGCCGCCAAGCGGAAGGACCGGCGGCGGGAACTGGCGGTTCTGGCCGCAACAGAGGCCGACCCAGCACTGGCGGAGGCGGACCGCGCCGGAAGCTAGCGGCCTCCCCGTCAGTCGCCTTTTCTCTCCGTGAGTTTGCGCTCTCGAGCATGATGGTGTTACCATCATGCCTATGACTTCGGGCGCTTCCTCGGACGAGCATGCCGGCGACAAGCAGCGGGAACCGCTGCTGAAACCGGTCGTCCCCAGCACTATCACCGATCAGGTCGCCGAGCAACTTCGCCAGCTCATCCACTCGGGCGAGTACAGGGCGGGCGGCCGAATACCCTCCGAGCGCGATCTGGCCAGCCGGCTGGGCGTCGGCCGTCCGGCGGTACGAGAGGCGCTGCGCGAGCTAAAAGCGCAAGGGCTTCTCGTGGTGGGGCGGGGCGCTCAAGGTACCAACGTCGCCAACATACCCTCGCCCAGCTTTTCCGCTCCGCTGGCTTCTCTTCTCGGCGCCGGCGCCGAGCGGATGGCTGAGCTGATGGAGATACGAAGCGCGGTGGAGATCGAGGCCGCCGGCCTGGCCGCCCGCCGGGCCACCGTGGAGGACCTGCATCGCCTATCCATCCTCGCCGCCGGTCCGGGCAGGCAATTGTCCCCCGACGACGACGCTGCTTTTCACGCCTCGATCGCTCAGGCGACCCACAATCCGCTTTTTGAGCGGGTCATCCAGGAGCCCGCGGCTCTGCTCCACGATCACATGGAGGCCATCCTCAGCGCCTACTACGCGGAGCCCGGCGGAGGTGTGGCCCTGCATCAGCAGCACGAGGCCATCCGGAGAGCCATCAGGGCGGGGGACGAGCAGAAGGCGCGCCAAGCGATGCGCCACCATCTGGACTACGTCGCCCGTGGGCTGGCGCAACTGGCGGGAACGGGCCGGATGATGCGGCTGGTGTTCATCGACCTGCACGGTACGCTCGTATCGGGACCCAGGCATATCTCCGAGCGGGTCAAGCGGACGATCGCCAACGTGCGCGAGGGCGGAGTAGAAGTGGTCCTCGTCTCGTCCCGGCCGCCCCGAGCCATGCGTCCCTTCCACCAGCAACTCGGACTCATGACCCCGATGATCGCCTGCGACGGAGCCCTCCTATGGAACGTCCAGGCCGGTGCCGGGTCGTCGCGCGTCTCGCTCTCTGCCGCCCTCGCCTCCGAAATAGTGGCTGCAGGCCGCGACCTGGGTGCCGTCGCCAACGTGGAGAGCGACGACGAGTGGTTCACCGACCGGCTGGCCGATCTCGTGCGGGACGGGATACTCAACTACGAGGTGTCGGAACCGCACGAGGTAGGCCGCGTCGACGAGGTCATCAAGGCGGGAGAACCCATCGACAAGGTCTTCATCGACCTCCGCGACCTAGGCGACGACAACGGGGCGGCGGCCGGGCTTGTCCTGCAGCGAACGTTTTCCGGAAGGGCGAACATCTACGAGAACGTTCCCGGGATCCTCGACTTCACGTCCATCGACGCCTCCAAAGCGGCTATGGCACAGCAATTTGCCCGCCAGATGCAGATCCCGGCCGAGCAGGTGATGGCGATCGGAGACCACGACAGCGATGCCGTCCTGCTGCAGTGGGCCGGGGTGGGCGTCGCCATGGGCAACGCCGGTCCTGCCGCCAAGGCGGCGGCCGACGTGATCACCTCTTCGAACCTCCGCGACGGCGTGGCAGAGGCGCTGGAGCAGTGGGTCCTCGGCCGCCGCGGCGCTCAGGCGAGCGTCCGCAGCCCGGGACCCGACGGAGACTGATCGGCCGCCTCCTAGAGGACCGACCAGAGCGTCACGCCCAAGAAAGCGGCGTAGAGCAACCCTCCGAACAGAAGTGAGCCCACACCGAACCCTTTCTTGGTGAAACGTAGCCTGCCGTAGAGTATGGCCCCCGAGAGAAGGGCAAGACCGGCGGCCACGGCCGCGTACCATGCGCCCTCTCCCCACAGGCGCCACTCGGTGAAGACGAGGCCGATGGCCACGGGGAACGTACTCTGGAAGACCATCGCGCCGGTGATGTTCCCGAGCGCCAGGGTGTCCTTCTTCTGCCTCATCCACATCACGCTGTTGAACTTCTCCGGAAGCTCGGTCGCGATAGGCGTGATCAGCAGGGAGATGACCAGCATGGGCACGCCAAGAGCCACGGAGAGAGAGGTGAGTTCGCGCACGAACAGATCGGCTCCAAAGATGATGGCCGCGAGGGCAACTATTATCTGCAGTATCACCCGGTGGAGTTCCGGAGATTCCGCGGTGCGGTGAAAGTACAGCGCACGGGTCTCGCCTTCCAGGTCTCCTTCGCTCCTCATGGTCCGCTGTACATAGATGCCGTATGCCACTAGTAGCAGCCCTGCGACCACATAGTGGAGAACCTTCACGTGGATGATGCCGACGGCGATGGCGGCCGCGTAGGCCCCGAGGAAGAAGGCGAGATCCCGGCGCATGATCTCACGGTTGAAGCGGATCTTGATCGTGCGCCTCTTCCTCCACGTGAAGATGACGACCGAGATACCGCAGACGCAGATGGCCAGCGTCGACAGCATGAAGGGGGCGCCAAGGATGGCCCCGATCCCGATCGCGTCGCCGGCCACTCCCCCGGTGAACAGGATGGCGATGAGCGGGATGATCGTCTCGGGAAGGGCGGTGCCGACCGCCGCCAGCACGCTGCCGACCGCCCCCTCACCCAGGTTGAGCTTTCGCCCAAACCACTCGATGCCGTTGACGAACAGCTCGCAGCCGGCCAGGATGACCGCGAAGGCGACTATAAGGAGGAAGACGGACATCGTCGGCGATTCTAGCTGAACCGTTGAGGGCGCGCCAAACCCGAGCGAGCGTTTCCGGCCTAGCCCAGGCTGAGTCCCAGAACCGCCCCGAGTATCAACATGGCCATCACGACGAAGCTGATGCCGGCGAAGAGCCACTGACGGCGCTGGGTATAAGCGACGCCCAGCGCCACCACGCGGGCGAACGGCGTCGCCAGAAGCACGAGAAGACCCAACTGGTAGAAACCCCCGGGTTCGAGCGCGGCGAGTTGCGCCGGTATGTCTTTGATCGAGGTGGAGTGAGGGATGGGCACTCCCGGCCGGGCGATCGTCAGGATCACGCCGACGACGAGTAGGGCGATGGCTGCCAGGAGGCCGACCACCAGCACCCTGGAGATGACACTGTTGAGCCGCATCTCCTCGCGGTGCTCGTCGCGGACGTGCGGGGTGGCTTCGAAGGGGCTCACCGTACGCTGATGCCCACGGCACTGAGGATCATCTGGACCGAAAGGGCGAACAGCACGATGGCGAGCAACACGGTGAGTACCGAACTCCTCACGCGAAGAGTGAGCTTCGACCCGACGTAGGCCCCCAGGGTCACGCCGAACACCACCGGTACCGCCACCGTCGGGTCGACCAGGCCCCGGGCGAAAAAGACCACGGAGCTCGCGCAGGCGGTGACGCCGATCATGAAACTGCTTGTAGAGACCGCCGCCCTGACCGGGATTCCCATGGCAAGCACCATGACGGGGACCTTGAGGAAGCCCCCTCCCACGCCGAGCAGGCCCGAGACGGCTCCAGCCACGCCCGAGACGCCCATGCCGACCGGTAGCCTGCGGACCCTGTAGCTGACGAGCGTCTGCAGGTTGCGGTCGAAGTAGGAATGGCCCAGCAGCCCGAGATCCTCGTCGTGCGCCACGGGGGCCCGGACCGCCCGCTTGCCCGCCACCATGTAGACCGACACCGCGATCATCACGGCGCCGAACACGGCCGACAGCGCCCCCTTACTGAGACTGGCCCCCACGAAGCCGCCGACGAGCGCCCCCGAGACGGTCATCGTCTCCAAGGTCATCCCCAGACGCATGTTGGAGAGATCCTCGCGCACGTAGGCCGCGGCGGCGGTGGTCGACGTAGCGACTACCGCGACAAGGCTTGCCGATATGGCGCTGTGGATCGGTACGCCCATGAACAGGGTGAGCGCCGGGATGATGAAGACTCCCCCGCCCAATCCGACCATGGATCCGAAGGTACCGCCTATCAGGCCGACGATGCCGAGAAGAATCACTTGCGTCATGTCAACTGCACGTAGTAGCCCCATTTCCATTCCTTGACCACAGGCATATCGTCCCCAGTCTCCCGGATGTACTGGGCGTGGTCCACGTGCGCATCCCTGAGCATCTGCCTGACGTGTGCCGCTCGTTCCGCGAGCCCCGGCACCCTGTCGATGACATCTCGGGCCAGGCTGAACCTATCCAACTCGTTCCGCACCGTCATGTCGAACGGGGTGGTGGTGCTCCCTTCCTCCTTGTAGCCGCGCACGTGCAGGTTGTCGTGACCGGTCCGCCGGTAGGTCAGGCGGTGGATGAGCCAGGGATAGCCGTGGTAGGCGAAGATGATGGGCTTGTCGGCAGTGAAGAGCGAGTCGAACTCGCCGCTCGTGAGCCCGTTGGGATGCTCCTCATGAGGCTGCAGGGTCATCAGATCCACGACGTTGACCACCCGGATCCTCAGGCCTGGTATGTACTTCCGCAGGAAATCGACGGCGGCCAGCGTCTCCATCGTCGGCACGTCCCCCGCGCAGGCCATGACCACATCGGGCTCGCACCCCTGGTCGTTGCCGGCCCACTCCCAGATCCCGATGCCGGCCGCGCAGTGCCGGATGGCGGACGTCATGTCCAGCCACTGCAGCTCCGGCTGCTTGCCGGCCACGATGACGTTGGTGAGTCCCCGGCTTCGGAGACAGGTATCGGTGACCACGAGCAGGGTGTTGGCGTCGGGAGGCAGATAGACTCGGGTGACCTCGGCCTTCTTGGTCAGTACGTGATCGATGAAGCCCGGGTCCTGGTGGGAGAAACCATTGTGGTCCTGCCGCCAGACGTGGGAAGTAAGCAGATAGTTGAGCGAGGCGATGGGACGCCGCCAGGGGATATCCCTGGTGACGTCGAGCCACTTGGCGTGCTGGTTGAACATGGACGAGATGATGTGGATGAACGCCTCGTAGCACGAGAAGAAACCGTGGCGCCCGGTGAGGAGATATCCCTCGATCCACCCCTCGATGGTGTGCTCGCTCAGGATCTCCATGACCCGGCCCGAAGGCGATAGCCGATCGTCGCCCGGCAGTATGGTCGCCTCCCAGGTGCGGGGAGTCACGTCGAGCACCGCGTCGAGACGGTTGGAGGCGGTCTCGTCGGGGCCGAAGATGCGGAAGTTCTTGGCGGCAAGGTTGCGCCGCATCGTCTCGGCGAGGAATTGGCCCATGATTCGGGTGGACTCGGCATTGGTCGTTCCAGGCGCGCCGACCTCGACGGCGAACTCCCTGAAATCGGGCAGCTCGAGATCGTGCAGTAGCAGACCGCCGTTGGCGTGCGGGTTGTCGCCCATCCGCCGCTTCCCTTCGGGTGCGAGCGCGGCGAGTTCCTGCCGCAGCGCCCCATCTTCGTCGAACAACTCTTCCGGCTTGTAGCTGCGCATCCACTCTTCGAGCAACTTGATGTGCTCGGGGGTCATGTCGGAGAAGGGCACCTGGTGCGAGCGAAAGGTGCCCTCCACCGGCTTGCCGTCGACGGTCTTGGGCCCTGTCCAGCCTTTGGGGGTGACCAGGACGATCATCGGCCAGCGGGGCCGCTCGACGATCCCCGCTTCCCGCGCCCGCCGCTGGAGCTCCACGATCTCGTCCAGAACATGGTCGAGCGTCGCGGCCATGAGCTGGTGCACGGACGCCGGGTGTTGCCCCTCGACGAAGTAGGGGGTGTGGCCGCAGCCTTGTAGATAGGCGGTCAACTCTTCCCGGCTGATGCGCGACAAGACCGTGGGACCCGCGATCTTGGCCCCGTTCAGGTGGAGAATGGGCAGCACCGCCCCATCGGTGGCCGGGTTGAGGAACTTGTTCGACTGCCAGCCGGCCGCGAGAGCGCCGGTCTCGGCTTCACCATCACCGATCACGCACACGGCGATCAGATCGGGATTGTCGAAGGCGGCCCCGTAGGCATGCGCAAGCGAATAGCCGAGCTCGCCCCCCTCGTGGATGGAGCCCGGGGTCTCGGGGGCGACGTGGCTGGGAATGCCGCCGGGGAACGAGAATTGCTTGAACAAGCGTTGGATGCCCACTTCATTCCGCGAGATGTGGTTGTAGTACTCGCTGTAGGTGCCTTCGAGATACACGTTCGCCACCATCGCCGGCCCCCCGTGCCCCGGGCCGCACACGTAGATCACGTCCAGATCGCGGGCTTTGATGACCCTATTGAGGTGCGCGTAGACGAGGTTCAGGCCCGGGCAGGTGCCCCAATGGCCAAGCAACCGCGCCTTGATATCTTCTCTGCCGAGAGGCCGGCGCAGGAGCGGGTTGTCCTTGAGATAGATCTGACCGACAGAGAGGTAGTTTGCCGCCCGCCAGTACGCGTTCATGCGTTCGAGCTCGAGGGGATCAAGTGGGGCTTGCTCTTCGAGCGGAGCTTGCCCGTCGAAGGGGGCTGCGGTGCTCATCGATCTCCTCCTTGAAGCAGGTGGCCGGGCCTCAATTCCTGGTATCGAAAGCAGTCGACGGTATGATCGTTCACCATGCCGGTGGCTTGCATGTGCGCATAGCAGATGGTGGGACCGACGAACCGGAATCCCCGCTTTTTGAGGTCACTGCTCATGCGCTCGGCCTCGGCAGTCTTCGCAGGGATCTCGGCCATGGTGCGCCACTCGTTGTGGAGAGTCGAGCCATCCACGAATCCCCAAACGTAGGCGTCGAAACTCCCGAACTCCGCCTGCACCTGCAGAAAGGCCTGGGCGTTGGCGACGGCCGACCCTATCTTGAGACGATTGCGGACTATGCCGGCATCGGCGAGCAAACGCTCGATATCCGCGGGGCCGAAGGCGGCGACGACGGCCGGGTCGAAACCCGCGAATGCACGTCGGTAGCCCTCCCGTTTGCGGAGGATAGTGAGCCAACTCAGCCCCGCCTGAGCGCCTTCGAGCACGAGGAATTCAAAGAGCAGCCGGTCGTCGTGCACCGGCACCCCCCATTCCTCGTCGTGATACGCGACATAGAGGGGGTCGGTGCCCACCCAGGCGCAACGTCTTGGCTTCATCAGTCGAATGTAACACAGCCGCACCCGGCTGCCGCGCCGGCTCTCTGAGGGGTCTCCGGCAAGTTAAGGGCTGTATCATGGCCGCATGCGAAGGACCGGGGGCAAGTACGGGAACTGAAGGAGGACGCATGGGCATCATGAAGGGAAAGGTCTGTGTCGTCACCGGCGGCGGAGGCAGCATCGGCCTGGCGGCCGCGCAGGCGCTCCTGGAAGAGGGGGCGCGGGTGCTGCTTGTTGGTCGGAGCTCGGAGAAGTTGGCCTGGGCGGCCGCGTCACTGAACGCCGGGGCAGATGTGCTCGATAGCATCTCGGCCGACGTCGCCGACGCAGCGGAAACCCGCAAGTATCTCGACCGGGCGGTCGCGAACTGGGGCAACATCGACGTCATCTTCAGCCATGCCGGCATCTCCGGCGTCATCAAGCCGGTCACCGAGTACCCGGAGGACGTGTTCGACGCTGTCATCGCGACGAATATCAGGGGCTCTTTCCTCGCATGCAAGTATGGACTGCCGCTCATGAACGACGGCGGCAGCATCATCATCACCTCGAGCATCATGGGCACCAGGGCCGACCCGGGCGTCTGCGCCTACGCGACGTCGAAGCACGCGCTCATCGGGCTGGCGCGGGTAGTCGCAAAAGAAGCGGCGCCGCGGAATATACGGGTGAACGTCTTTGCTCCCGGCCCCATTGAGAACGAGTTCCAGACTCAGATAGAGGAGCGGCTCACCGAGATCGTCGGCCAGAATGGGACGGAATTCCTCAACGGAATCATCCCTCTCGGCAGGCACGGCCGAGCGTCGGAGGTGGCCCGGATGGTGCTGTTCCTGGCCTCCGACGCGAGCAGTTTCTCTACCGGGAGCGTCTTCATGGCGGACGGCGGCATGAACATCTGAGAGGCCGCGCGGTACAGCCGTCTCGCTCACAGCGTCCCGCTTATCGGTGGGTGGTCCTCGGCATGGCGTTCATGGGTGTTTTCGGAGCCCTGGGATTCGGCCGCTTCGGCTATAGCGCCGTGCTGCCCTCCATGCAGAAAGGCCTGAACATCAGCAGTGCGGCGGCAGGATCGTTGGCATCCTGGAACCTGGTCGGCTACACCGTCATGTCGGCCGTGGGCGGAGTGCTTGCTTCCCGGTGGGGACCACGTAGAGTGATCACGCTGGGCGTAGTGGTCACCGCGGCGGGGATGCTCATCACGGGCCTGTCGAACACACTCGCGGGAGCGTCCGCCGCGCGGCTGCTGACAGGGATGGGGAACGGGCTGGTACTGGTCCCGTCCATCAGCCTCATGGCCGCGTGGTTCAAGACCCATCGCCTGGGCCTTGCTTCGGCCGTCGTACCGACCGGTTCGTCGCTCGCTCTGGTCGTTGTCGGCCTGGCGGTGCCGCCCATCCTGCACGCGGGCGGAGCCGAGGGATGGCGGCTCGCCTGGTTCTTCTTCGCCGGAGTCACGATCTTGCTCGCCGCGTTCAGCGCGATCATCCAACGCGACCGGCCGGCAAAGCCCATCGTCGAGAGCGACGAGATAGTCATCGACAAGTGGGCACCTCCGGCCATCCGGGCCCAGCTCAGCCCACCCTCCTTTCACCTGGGAGGCGTCATCCGTTCCGGATACGCCTGGCACTTGGGCGCCGTCTACCTGCTCTACGGCGTCGCGTTCCTGCTCTACTTCACCTTCTTCCAGAAGCGCCTTACGACAGACCTGGGATACAGCACCCAGACCGCCGGCTACCTCTTCATGCTCGTAGGGATCGCCGGCCTGGCCGGCGGGATGATCTGGGGATCGGCATCGGACCGTTTTGGCCGGGAGCGCACTCTCGCCCTCACCCTGTTCCTCGCCGGTATCGGCGGCTTCCTGTTCGGGACCGGAATCCGCCTACCCGTGCTGGCGCTCTCGGCAGTCCTTTTCGGTTCGACGGGGCTTGCGTTCCCAGGCCTCATGGGCGTCGCCTGCGCCGAACGGTTCGGGCCCAAGCGCGCTTCCGCCTCTTTGGGGCTCATCACTATCCTTGTGGGTGCCGGACAAGCCATCGGCCCGCTGATCGGCGGAGCGATGAACGACGCCTTCTCATCGCTGGCGCCCTCGTACTTCTTCTCTGGCGCAGTCTTCGTGGCAGCCGCCGGCGCCGCGCTGCTCCTCCCTCGAGGCTCGGCGGAGTCCGACGGAGATTCGGAAGTCGCGCTCCCCGAACTTCCCAAGCGGCGAGGCGTGCGCTGACCACCTGGGCGACCCCATGCGGCTGACCCGTGATTCCCGTTATCGGTGGGTGGTCGCGGGCATGGCCTTTGTCTCGGTCTTCGCGGCCATCGGCTTCGGACGCTTTGGATACAGCGCGGTGCTGCCGTCGATGCAGGAGGCCCTCGGGCTGACGAGCGCCGAAGCCGGTTCGCTGGCCTCCTGGAACCAGGCCGGCTACACGATAATGGCCCTGATCGGAGGAATCCTGGCCTCCCGGTTCGGTCCTCGGCTCATCGCCGGCCTGGGGCTGATCATCACCGCCGCGGGGATGTTGCTCACCGGGGTTGCCGACGGTCTGGCCGTGGCTTCGGCCGGGCGTTTCGTCACCGGCATGGGGAACGCGATGGTCCTGGCCCCCTCTCTGGCGCTGATGGCCGCCTGGTTCGAGTCCAGGAGATTGGGGACGGCCTCCGGCATAGTCCCCGCCGGTTCCTCGTTCGCCCTTCTCGTCGTGGGACCGATAGTCCCGAGGATCATCGAAGCGGGGGGCGACGACGGGTGGCGGGCCGCCTGGTACTTCTTCGCCGCCGTCACTTTGGTGATCGCCGCGGTCGCCTTCATCGTCCAGCGCGACCGGCCCTACGCCGACCGGGCCACGGTCATCGCGAAGCTGAAATGGTCGGACATGCGCAGCATCGTCCGCTCGCGCCGCGCCTGGCTCCTGGGGCTCCTGTACTTCCTCTACGGCTTCGCCTTCCTCCTCTTCTTCACGTTCTTCCAGAAGCGACTGACCGTCGACTTGGGGTACAGCAGCGAGACTGCCGGGAACCTCTTCCTGGTGGTCGGCGTGACAGGGTGCGTCTCCGGAGTCTTGTGGGGGCGGCTCTCGGACAGCGTAGGGAGAGGCCGGGCGCTCGCCGCCGTCTTCGCCGTTCAGGCGGCCGTTGCTCTGGTCTTTGCACTCTGGCACAACCTCGCGGCGCTGGCGATTGCATCCGCTGTGTTCGGCATCTGCGCCCTGAGCGTCCCGGCCCTCTTCGGAGCCGCGTGCGGCGACCACTTCGGCGCCCGTTTAGCCGCGGCCTCCCTCGGGTTTGTCACCGTCTTTGTCGGCATGGGACAGATGCTGGGGCCGTACGTCGGCGGCGCCCTCGAAGACATCTTCTCGTCTTTGGCACCGTCCTATGCGCTGTCCGCGGCTGTTTTCGGCGCCGGCGCCGTAGCTTCTCTCTTCCTCCGGGAACGCGGTCCGGCTGCCATGCGGTCCGGTCATACTTCAAGCCAACCATGAAATGTTGGGCCGAATAGCTCCCGCAGCTTTTGCCTGCATTAACATGCTAGTCACGGAGGGAAGGCATCTCGCCGCCAGACTGCTTGGCGTATAGTAAGAACTTGTCCATGAGAATGAGGAGGCGAACCGAATGGCATTAGAGAAATACAAGCCGCCCACAGCTAAGGCGACCGGGGCCGACAAGACGGTCCATAAGGCGCTCGGGCTGAGCGGTGGCATCTTCGGCGCCAGCCCGTGTGCCGTGGACGTCAAGGACGGCAAGATCATCCGCATCCGGCCGCTCCACTGGGATTCGGCCTACGATCCGGAGACGTTCAACTCCTGGAAGATCGAGAAGAACGGCAAGACCCTGGAGCCGTATTTCAAGTCGGTGCCGGCCCCCTGGAGCCTCGCCTACAAGAAGCGGGCCTACTCGCCTAACCGGGTCAATTACCCTCTCAAGCGAGTGGACTGGGACCCGAAGGGCGACAGGAACCCGCAGAACCGGGGCACGAGCAAGTACGTCCGCATCTCCTGGGATGAGGCGGCGCAGTACGTCGCCGACGAGGTCAAGCGCATCTGCGACACCTATGGACCCCTGGCCATCCTGGTGCAGGGCGACGGACACGGCGAGTGCAAGATGGTGCACGCGCCCCACGGCTGCTCCACCCTCCTCCTCGACAAATTGGGTGGCTTCACCCAGCAGATCCGCAACCCCGACAGCTGGGAAGGCTGGTACTGGGGCTCCAAGCACGTGTGGGGCAAGGGCTTCATCGGGATGATGGCCCCCAACGACAACATCGTGAAAGACATCTGCGAGAACAGCGACATGGTCGTGGTCTGGGGCGGCGACCCGGAGACCACCACCTGGGGCTTCCGCGGACAGTTCGCCAGCCGGCTCCTCTACTTCTGGAGCGAGATCGGCATCAAGCAGGTCTACATCAACCCCGACCTCAACTACGCCGCAGCCATCCATGCCGACAAGTGGATTCCGATCCTCCCCAACACCGACGCCGCCCTCCAGTTGGCCATCATGTACCAGTGGATCACCGAGGGCACGTACGACAAGGAATACGTCGCCACCCACACGGTGGGCTTCGACAAGATGAAGGCCTACGTCCTGGGTGAAGAAGACGGCGTTGCCAAGACCCCGCAGTGGGCGTCGCCCAAGTGCGGCGTGCCGGTATGGACCATCAAGGCTCTGGCCCGCGACTGGGCCAAGCAGATCGTCACCATCGGGCATTACTTCGGCGGGGGCATGGCCCGCGGCCCGTACTCCACCGAGCCCGCCCGCCTCGAGTGTGTCCTGCTCGGCATGCAGGGCCTCGGCAAACCGGGCGTTCATCAGGCGCAGATCGCCTACACGGGCATGCCGAAGAACGTCATCACCGGCGGCGCGGATCACATGGGCCCGTTCGCCAACCTGAACAACCAGCCCTACGGCGAGCGCTTGCTCAAACCCCACCGCGGCACTCCGACCGCTTGGGGCAAACAGATGATCCCCAAGGTCCTCATCGAGGAGGCCATCCGCGACGGAAAAGTGGAGTTCTGGGGTACCGGCGGCCACGAGGAACCGACTTCCGACCAGTACCGGCGCTATGAGTACCCCATCGAGAAGGAAAAGGGCGGCACGGAGATCCACATGATGTGGACCGACACCCCCTGCCGGTGCACCTGCTGGGGCGGCGGCGGAGAGGTCATGGAGGGCTTCCGCAACCCGAAGATCGAGTGCGTGGTCGCCCAGCATCCCTGGCTCGAGAACGATGTCCTGGCCGCAGACATCATCTTCCCCGTGACCACGACGCTCGAGTGCGACGACATCTCCCCCTGCATCCGCGAGGGCGACAGCTTCCAGAGCGTCATCCTCATGAACCGGGCCATCGATCCGGTCGGTGAGGCGCGGACCGACTACCACGTGGTCGTCGCCGTGGCCGAGAAGATGGGTGTGAAGGAGCTGGTCACCGAGGGCTTCTCCGACGAGGATCTCGTCAAGGGCACCTATGTGGGCATGAAGTTCGACACGGTCACACCGTGGGAGGAGTTCGTAGAGAAGCAGTACACGGTCCTCCCCGTAGCTCCCGACTGGGAGAAATGGCCGGCCGGTCTCTATGACTTCTGGAAAGACCCGGTGGCCAACCCGATCCCCACACCCACCGGCAAGCTGGAGTTCTGGTCGGAGAGCCTGGAGAAAGCCTTCCCCAACGACGAAGAACGGGCGGGGATCCCGAAGTGGATCGAGAAGGGCATCACTCACGACGAGCGCATCTCGAGCGTGCGCGCCCGGGTCTACCCGCTGCTGGTCATGTCGAACCATGGCCGCTGGAGGACCCACGCCCAGGCCGACGACATCTCGTGGACCAAAGAGACGGTCACCGGCAAGATCAGAGGCTGGGACGGTTACTGGTACGAGCCCTGCTGGATGCACACCGGCGATGCGGAGGCCCGGGGCATCAAGAACGGCGACATCGTGCGGGTCTTCAACGAGCGCGGTAGCGTTCTCTGCGGCGCCCTTGTGTGGGAACGCATCATGCCCGGCGTCATCTCCGTGGACCACGGAGCCCGGGCCGACTTCATCGACGAGAACTTCACTCTGGAGCGCGGTGGCGCCATCAACGTGATCTCGCCCAAAGGACTGACCTCCAAGCACGCCGGTGGCCAGGCCACGAGCGGCTATCTAGCCGATGTGGAAAAGGTCAGCATGGCGCAGATGGAAGAGTGGATGGCCAAGTATCCCGAAGCCTTCGCCCGTGACTACGACCCGGCCTCCGGACTGCGGTTCAGTAGCTGGATAACGGAGGGGAGGTAGTCATGGCAAAGAAGGTCTTCGTCATCGACATCGCCCGGTGCAACGGTTGCCATAACTGCCAGATCGTCTGCAAGGACGAGCACGTAGGCAACGACTGGTCGCCCATCGCCAAGCCGCAGCCCGACATCGGGCAGTTCTGGCTGGAGCTCACCGAGAGGGTGCGCGGTACCGTGCCCAAGGTGAAAGTCGCCTACCGGCCTCACCTCTGCATGCACTGCGACCAAGCCCCCTGCATCGAGGCGTGCCCGGTCGAAGGCGCTCTGTACAAACGTGAAGACGGCATGGTGATCATCGACACGCAGAAGTGCACCGGTTGCCGCCTCTGTGTGGACGCCTGCCCGTACGACGTGATCTTCTTCAACGAGGACCTCAACCTGGCGCAGAAGTGCACAGGTTGCGCCCACCTCCTGGACGATGGTTGGGCCGAGCCTCGCTGCGCCGACGCCTGCCCCACCAATGCCATTCTGTTCCTGGATGAGGACGAGGCCCAGGAACTCATCGCCAAGAGCGAGGTGTGGAAGCCGGAGTTGAAAGACGAAGTGAAGCCGCGGGTGCACTACCTCAATCTGCCCAAGAAGTTCATCGCCGGCACGCTGTACGAGCCGGTGGAAGAAGAGGTCGTCATCGGGGCGGCGGCCACCCTCAAGAGCGCCGACGGCAGACTGCTCAGCACCCAGACCGACAACTACGGCGATTTCTGGTTCGAGGGGATCGACGGCGGCGTGTACGACCTGGAGCTCAAGTCCGGCGACAAGGTGCTGTCATTCACCGGTCTGGACACCACCGAGCTCGATATCAACCTCGGAGACATCCCGCTGAAGTAGAATATCCATGTGCGGGGCAGATCCTTGCGCCGCGGGGCGGCTTTCGCCGCCCCGCGGCGTCCGTGTAACTGACGCAAGACCTGGGGGGCAGTGATGGCGCAGCCAAGCTACGACCACTTATTCTCGCCGATAAGCATCGGCAAGGTCCAACTCAAGAACCGCATGGCCAAGACCGCGGCTCAGACCTATCTCTTCGATTCGGGCGAGCGCCGTTTCGGCCCCATTGCCAAGGCCTTCTACGGAGCGGTGGCCAAGGGAGGGATCGGCCTGATCATCGTCGAGACCCCGGCCATGGAGTGGCCGCTGGCCGATGAGGGCGACCGCCGCCTGCGGGTGGACGACGACAAGTACCTCAAGGACATCGAGGACCTGGCCAAGACCATCCACGCCGCCGGTACCCCCTGCTTCATGCAGTTCTATCACCGCGGCCCCTGGGGCGGCATCTATCACACCATCGCCAGGCGCATAGCTGCCTCCCCGGTGACATTCCCCTCCATCTTCGACGTACACGAGGACGAACCGCCGGAGCAGCTCAGCAAGGAAGACATCCAGTGGTACGTGGAGCACTACGCGGCTGCGGCCGGGCGGTTGGCCGACTGTGGCTTCGACGGCGTCGAGATCCACACCGGCGCCGATCACCTGTTCGACACCTTCCTGTCGCGCTTCTGGAACCGGCGCGACGACGAGTACGGGCCGCAGAACTGGGAGAACCGCACCCGCTTCGTCCGCGAGGTCATCGAGGCCGTGCGCAAGCGGACCGGACCGGACTTTGCCATCCAGGTGTTCATAAACGGCCTCGAGTTCGGCGTGGGCGACCAGGGCCTGAGCTTGGAGGAGAACAAACATCTAGCCCAGATCTGGGAGCAATGCGGGGCCGATTCCTTGCACGTGCGCTCACATTGGGTGGGCATGCACCAGGGCTCGTACCTCAGCGACACCCTCTTCTACCCCGAGCCGCACATCCCCTTGAGCGAGTTCCCCAAGGAAATGGATTGGACCCACTACGGCATGCGCTGCAACCTGCCCTTGGCGGCGGAGATCAAGAAAGTGGTCAACATCCCGGTCATGACGGTCTGCGGCTTCGACGTGCCCACCGCCGACCAGGCCATAGCCGAGGGTAAGACGGACTTTGTCGGCTTCAACCGCCGCCTGTTCGCCGACGCCGAGTATCCCAACAAGATGCGCACCGGCCGGGCCCTCGAAGTGCAGCCCTGCACCAAATGCGGGCACTGCAGCAGCACCTACAACGTGCCCCGGCATTGCCGCATCAACGCGTGCTTTGGCACCGAGTCCTACGACTTGACCCCCCTCGACACCAAGAAGAAGGTCCTGGTCATCGGGGGCGGTCCGGCCGGCATGCAGGCCGCCCGGGTGGCGGCCATGCGCGGTCATGACGTCAGCCTGTGGGAGAAGGGCAAGTACCTCGGCGGATCCATGGCGCTGGCGGCGATGGTCAAGGGCTTCAAGGTCGAGGACGTGCGTGAGGTCATCTGGTTCCTGCGCAGGCAGGTGAAGCAGTACGGCGTGGACGTCCATCTGGGCAAAGAGATCGACGCCGCCGCCATCGAAGCGGCCAAGCCCGACGTGGTGATCATCGCCGCGGGGGGCAAGCCCACGCTGCCGGACGTGCCTGGTGTCTACGGCAAGAACGTCGTCAGGAGCAGCGACCTCTACGGCACTCTGCAGTTCTACCTGCGCCTGCTCGGGCCCAAGACCCTGCGCGATCTCACCGCCGTGTGGATGCCGGTGGGCAAGACCGTGGTCATCATCGGCGGCGCCATCCAGGGTTGCCAGTTGGGCGAATTCCTCACCAAACGGGGACGCAAAGTCACGATCGTCGATACCGATGAAGAGCTCGGTAAGATGATGTATCCCGAGCGCAGGACCCGGCTGTTCTACTGGTTCGATAAGAAGCGCGTCGAGCGCCTCGCCGGCGTCAAGCTCGTCGAGATCACCGGCAAAGGCCTCACTCTCGTCACAAAAGAGGGCGAGGAGCGGACCCTCGAGGCCGACAGCGTGGTATGCGCGCTGCCCTTCGCCGGCAACCACGATTTGGAGGACTCTCTGCAGGGCAAGGTGCCCGAGGTCTACTCCATCGGCGACTGCGACGAGCCGGGCCTCATCCCCGACGCCACCTCGGCCGGCTGGAAGATAGGCAACGCTATCTAGGAAACATGCGGCCGCGGATGGCCGAATCCGGATGCTTACCCAAACCCCGCGGTCGTCGGACCGCGGGGTTTGGGCTATCCTGAAGCCTGTTGTTGCCGCAAGTCTGGAGTCCGCACTCCTTGAAGAACGAGAGTCTGGCAAAAAAACGCCGTCGCCGTCGCAGGCGAACGACCATCTTCGCGGCAGTCGGTACTGTTGTATTCCTCCTCCTGATGGCCCTGCTCATTGATTCCACGCTTCTACCACGGCAAGGTACACAGGGGAATCACGGTATCGGGTGTGCAGCTTGGGGGTTTGACGCCCAAGGAAGCGAAAGCCGCCCTCGACCTGCGGGTCGCGGAGGCCCAGAAGAGCCGGATCACGCTGACCAGCGGAGACAAGAAGTGGACGGTCTCCCCCAAGGACGTGGCGACAAAGGTCAACACCGCAGCGACAGTGAGCGCAGCCATGGAAGCCTCGCGAAAAGGCAACTTCTTCGTTGACCGTGCCCGCGGGTTCCTCATGTATTTCAGCGCAAAAGACATCCCTCTCCAGGGCACGGTCGATCGCGCCAAGATGGACAAGATCATCGGGGAGGTGGCTCAGGCGGTGGACCTCCCTCCCGTCGATGCCGGCCTTGTGTTCGACGGACCCAAGATCAAGATCGTCAGAGGCCAGAAGGGGCGGGTCGTCGACCGAGACGTTCTTGCTTCCCAGCTGACGAGCGTGCTGCTTACCCTACACGCGACCGCGTTGCCCGTGCCCATGACGGTGAAGGACCCGACGGTGCAGGCCGATGACTACGACCGGGCCCTGCAGCAGGCCATGACCATGACGAGCGCGCCTCTCCGGCTCGCTGAGGGCGGCCACTCTTGGACCCTAAGCACTGAACAGATCGTCGCGTACACGGACTTCGCCTCCAAAGTCCAGGACGGAGTCTCTATCCTGGTGCCCTATCTCTCGGCCAAGAAGATGGGACCCTTCCTCGATGAACTGGCGACCGCGGTGGCGAGAGCGCCGGTGAGCGCCACGTTCCGGGGCGACGGTATGAAGGCCTGGGTCGTACCGGGCGCCCTGGGGCAGCGACTCGATCGCGAGAAGACGGTAGAGGCGCTCAGCGCCGCCGCCCTCGATCCCAAGAATCGCGACGTCAAGGTGGCGGTCATCCCCAGGGAGCCCGAGCTGACGACCGAAGAGGCCAACGCGATGGGCATCAACAAGAAACTTGCCGACTTCCAGACCGAGTGGGAAGGGACCCCCGACCGGCAGACGAACGTGCGGATCACCACCAAGTTCGCCAGCAACGTGATCCTCGCTCCCGGCGACGTCTATGACTTCGACAAGCAGGTCGGTCCCCGCACACCAGGGCGCGGATATAAACTTGCGCCGGGCATCGTCGGACCGGGTCAACTCGAGGACGTCTACGGAGGGGGCATCTGCCAGGTGTCCACCACCTTGTACAACGCGGTCTTCTTCGCGGGGCTCAAGATTCTGGAGCGCAAGAACCACTCCATCTTCATCGAGCACTATCCCCTGGGCAGAGATGCCACTGTCAGCGCGGGCCACCCCAACCTGCGTTTCCAGAACGACACCAAACACTACATCCTGGTCCGCGGGGCATCGGACGGCGTCAAGACCAAGTTCGTCATCTACGGCACAAGTGACGGACGCCGGGTCGACTACACCACCGGCGAATTCTATGACATCGTCGAGCAGACGGTCTACACGCTGAACAGCAAGAACCTGGCGACCGGCAGTACCGTCATCCTTGAGAAGGGCCAAGAGGGTAGAAAGATCAAGGTAGTACGGGTAGTGACCGCGTCGGACGGCTCGACGATCCACAAGGACACGTTCCTCAGCGTCTACCCGATGATCCCCAAGGAGATCGCGGTCGGGAAGGCCAAGCCGACCACTACCACGACAAAGAAGACGACCACCACTACCGTCAAGGCGACCACCACGACGGCCAAGCCTCCGACCACGACGACGACCACCACCACGACCTAGAACTCCCCGCCGGGGCCGGGGCGGGAAGACCGGGCGGGTCATGGCGGCGGCCGGGAAGCGCCCGCTACAGATCGCGGGCGACCGCGAACCCCATGCGCGTCGCCTCGAGCACGTTTCGCGCGGAGAAGCAGTCGCCGATCTGGTAGAACTCCGGCGCGCAGAGACCGAGGGCGTCCGCCTCAGCCTGCAGGGGCTGCCGGCCGGTCGCGTAGATCACCGTGTCCGGCTTCGAACAGCAGCCGGCTGCCTACCTCGGCGTCGGCCCTGACCACCCTGCCAAAGCTGTTTGAGTGGAGCACCGCGGCCTGCACCGTCGCGGCACGGGGGAAGGGTGTAGGCGTCTCCCACGTATTCTCCGATGACCCCTTCCGTGGTGATCTCAGCGGCCCGCGTGGAGGTGGACACCTGTATCGCGTGCCTCCGGATCTCGTTGATCAGGGCAAGGCCGTGGACCGGATTCCCCCCGTCGCTGAGAGTCCCCATCATCTCCAGGATGGTGACCGTCCGGCCCAGCCCCGAAAGGAAGATGGCCAGTTCAATGCCCAAGAGTCCGCCGCCCAGAACCGCCGCCGCGGCCCCGACCCTTTCCGGATCGGTATAGGCTTCCTCCGCGCCAAGAACGTTTGGGCCGGCGACGCCGGGAATATCCGGTACGGTGGGACGAGCGCCGAGGGCGGCGATGATCACGTCCGCTTCGGCCGCGGAGGCGAGCGCGGGGGTCACTTCAGTGCTCAGCCGCACGTCGATGGGAGCCCGGCCCACCATCCTGGCCTGATAGTCCAGGTACTCGCGCAGGAGCCGTTTGAAGGGCACCCGCTCCTCACAGCGGAGCGCCCCGCCCAACCGCCCGGTCTTTTCGCAGAGGATCACGTGGTGCCCGCGCTCCGTCGCGGTCAGGGCCGCCTGCATCCCGGCGACTCCGCCGCCGACCACAAGGACGGTCTTCGGAGTGGTCGCCGGCAGCGCGTGCCGCACGTCCTGTTCGAAGCCTATCTCCGGGTTCACGGCGCACCGATACTGGCGCTTGGTGGTGATGCCGGCGAAGCATTCGAAGCAGCGGATGCACGGCCTGATCTCGTCGCGTCTTCCCGCCCGGGCCTTCTTGGGCAGGTCGGGATCGGCCATCATGGCCCGGGCGGCCAGAACGACGTCGGCCTTGCCGGAGGCGATGATCTCTTCCATAAGTTCCGGATCCCCGAGGGCGCCCACCGTGCCGACGGGCGTTTGGACGTGCTTCTTGATCTCGGCGGCGAACTGCACGTTGGCCCCGTCGGGCAGGAACATGCTGGGGTGGGTGACGGTGAAGACCTCCGCCACTTCGTGGCTGCCGACCGAGACGTGGATGAGGTCGACCTTGCCGTCGAGTTGCTTGGCGATGGCTACACCCTCGTCGATACCGTAGCCGCCCTCGTAGCAGGTGGAACCGCTCATGCGGATGTCGACCGGGAACCCCCGGCCGCATTTCCGCTTGATGCGCTCGACGACGGCCAGGAGGAACCGGCAGCGGTTCTCCAGGCTCCCGCCCCACTGGTCCTTCCGGTCGTTCACGTTGGGGTCGAGGAACTGATTGAGCAGCCAGCCGTGACCGGCGTGAACGGTGACCATCCCGAAGCCGCAGAACTTGGCGAAGGCGGCCGCCTTGCCGAAGGCCTCGATAGTCTCCTCGATGACCTCCTCCGGCATGGCGGGGACGAACTGGCCCAGGGGGTTCACCCCGTCGACCGCCCCGTAGATCTGGTTGCCGCGGGCCGCGCAGATGTAGGAGTTGGCGCCGGTGTGGAGCAACTCCATGGCGGCGACCGCCCCGTGCCGGTTGATGGCCGACGCCACCCGGTAGAGAGCGGGCAGAGCGGTGGGGTCGTCCAGGTAGGGGTTGCTCAGCCCGATGACGCCCCGCCGGCTGTCCGGGGCTCCCGAGCCGTAGTTCACCGTCGCCGCGCCGCCCATCGCCTTGCGCTCGAAGAAAGCGATGGTCTCGTCGAGGGGGTAGTTCTTGGACGACAGGTATTCGTAACCCACCGGCGCCGCGAAATACCGGTTACGAAAGACCGTGTCCCCCAGCCGGATGGGGCTGAACAGATGGGGGTACCTGCACGAGTACATGGTCACTCCTCCAGCCGCCGGGGCCGGGCTCAGCGGGCGCCGCCGGCCGGCGCTCAGCCCTTCCAGTTGCGCGCGGTCTCGATCATGGCCTTGAGGTTCTCGGCTTTGGCGTCGTCGAGCACCGCTCCGTTCTGCAGGAGGACTCCACCGTCCTTGGCGCATCCGTCCAGCACGTCGGTGACGTACTTCTCGACCTCGGCAGGAGTGGCCAGCGCCAGGAGAGCCGTGGGAACGTTGCCGGCGATGGCCGCCCGGCCGCCCAAGGCCCGCTTGGCCGCGAACATGTCCGTCTGGTCGAAGAGCCAGACGACACTCCCCGTGGGCAGGTCGTCGTCGGCGATGACCTCGAGCCGCTTGTTGTACCCGCCCTCCGCGAACATGAAGGGGACGATGCCCTCGGCGATGAGCCCCTTCATGACGGCCTTGAGCGTTGGCCAGTAGAAGTGCTTGAAGTCCGCGTCCGACATGAAGCTGTCCGCACCCTTGTGCAGCACGAAGGTGATGAGGGGTGCGTCGGACCTCGAGGCCTGACGGACGCCCCACTCGGTGAGGATCGGCACCAGGCGCTCCGACGCCTCAAGGATCTTCTCGGGCCGGCGGAAGCGGTCGAGCATGATGCCCTTGGTGCCCCGCAGCGTGTCGGCCAGGATGTCGTACGGCGCCTTGCCGAAGCCGCCCATCGCCCGAGGGATGCCCAGCCGTCCCGCCGCGTCGGCGCCGGCGGCGCCGGTGGTCATGAGCCAGTTGAGGCACTCCTGAGCCGCCTGCGTGAGCCTCTGGACACCCTCCAGCACAGCCGGGTCGGCGAACGGCAGGATGCTGAAGAGCATGGTGGTGGCTTCCATCATGTCGGTGAAGGGCGACAGGCCCCCCAGCGACCCGAACGCCGACCCGAAGCGGGGCAGCAGCGTGCGCCGGAAGAACGCCTCGGGATCGGCGATCAGCGCGTCGTACTCGTCTTCCCCCATGTACTCGGACTCCACGTACTGCCACGGGGTCTCGTCGGAAAGAGTGCCCCCCGGCCACTGCACCAGGTTGAGTCCCAGCAACTCGAAGACCCGTGCCGGAGCCACCGCGCCGGTCTGAAAGTCGGGCTGGAAGTCGTCGTGGAACTTCTTGACCGCTGCGGCCGCCTTGTCGTAGTCGTACATGAACTCTTTCTTCGAAAGGCCGCTGTGTTGGCCGACGAAGTAGCCGCAAAGCGTGTTCACGGGCACCCGCGCCGGCTTCTTGAGACCGATGACGTCGACGAACAGTTGGACCCGCTCCCGGTATGCCTGCCGGGCCGCCTCGGTCTGGAAGTCCACGCCGGGTGCGCTCAGCCAGCGCTCAAAGCGCCGCTCGCGGCGTTCCAGCCAGTCGAGATTGTCCCAGCCGTCGAACATCGGGTCGGGTGCCGGCGCGGTCATGCTTGTTCCTCCTCGAGTACTTTTTTGGCCTTGTAGACTTTACACAGAAGCGCCCGCAGCGGCCAGCCGCCGGTCACCGGGTCATACGTGTCGGGGTCGTCGCCCATGGTCAGCACGTTGCAGTTCGACTGCCAGAGACCGTGAAGCGAGGGCTCGGCCGCCGGCTGCTCGGGGAACCACCAGTGGCGCTGGACGTTGACCACCTGGGGATGGATCTCGTCGGTAACGTGAGCCCGTTGCTTGATCGCCCCCCGGCGGGTCTCCACCCAGACCCAGTCGCCTTCCTCGATGCCGAGCGGACCGGCCACGTCGGGGTGCAGTTCCATGATGGGGTCCGGATACTGCTCGCGGGTGCCCATGCCGAAGTGCCGGTTCTCGGAGTGGAACATGGGCCGGAAGTTTGCGCCGGTGATGAGGATGTAGCGGGTACTCCACCGCCACCTCGGGCGTGCTGACCGGGCTCTCCGGGGGCTCCTCGTAGAAGGGCAGCGGGTCGTATCCGAGCTGCTCGAGCACCTCGGAGTAGAGCTCGACCTTGCCCGAGGGCGTGGCGAAGCCGGTGGGCCTGCCGGTGCGCGGGTTGATCGTCTTGTACGTCCAGGGCTCATCGCTCCGGACGAAGTACTTCTCGGTGGCTACCTCCTCGAAGGTCAGGCCAAGAGGCGCCAACCGCTCATCGGCCAGCTCCTCCTCGGTCTCCCAGGGGAAGTACTCGCCGAAGCCCAGACGTTCGGCCAGCCCCTTCCAGAAGAAGTAGTCACCGTGTCGCTCGCCCAGCGGCTCCACTGCCGCCTCCGAGCAGGCGATGTTGGGCGCGAAATCCTCGTGAGTGGCGCACATGGGCTTCTCGAGCTTGCTGGCGATGGGGAGCACGTAGTCGGCCAGAAGCGCGGTGGGGGTCATGAAATGCTCGAGCACCACGTGGAGCTTGAGGTTGGGGCTCTTGAGCGCCTTGTACATGGTCTTGACGTCGCCGCCGTTGAGAAGGACGTTGCTCCCCCAGGTGACCATCGCCGTGACGGGGTAGGGCTCCTGATCGACGATCGCCTTCCAGATGAGAGGCTGCACCGCCACGAAGTTGTGGGCGGCCGTAGGGAAGGGGACGCCGTAGGTGTCTTCGTGATACTTGCGCCATGGCCTCGTAGCCCGGCCACCCCATGAGCTTGAACCGGTCGGCGCCGATCTGCTTCTTCCGCTGCTCGGGACTGATCATCTCGGGGAACACGAGCATGGAGTCGCGGATGCCCATCTTGCCGCCGATGATGGGCCCGGGCCCGACGATCATCTCTCCGCCGCCCTCAGCAAGGTTGCCGGTGATGGCCCTCAGGCAGATCCGAGCCTGTTCCACCCGGATGGAGTTGCGTCCCAACATGTCGGTCGCCGACCCCCAATGGAAGCTCGCCGGCTTGCTGGTGGCGTACATGCGGGCCGATTCGCGGATGAGTCCCGCCGGGACCCAGGTGATCTCGGCCACCCGCTCGGGCGTGTACTCCGCCGCCCGGGCGCGCAGCTCGTCGAAGCCGACGGTCCACTCCTCGACGAAGGCCTTGTCGTACAGCCCCTCCTCGATGATGACGTTGATCCACGCCATCAGAAGGGCGGTGTCGGTGCCGGGACGGAGCTGGAGCCACATGTCCGCGTGGTGCGCCGGCTTCGGTCTTGCGCGGATCGATGACGATGACCTTGACCTCTTTGGCCTCCATCCGCTTGCGCAGGCGCTGCCAGTCGAGCGGCGACGTATGCCGGACGTTGTTGCCGTGAAGCACCACGCAGTCCATTTGGTGGACTTTGGCCCGCGAGTTGGCGCAGCCCAGCAGCGCGTAGTTCATGGCGATGGTGTTGCAGCGGCAGATGGTGCCGGCGCAGCCGATGTTCGAGGGATTGCCGAAGAGGTTGAGGAACCGGGTGCGCATGGGGTACATGTCGCTGCGGTAGGTGCCCTCGTGGAGGGCGAGGGTCTCGGCCCCGTACTCTGCCTTCAGGCCGGCGAGCTTTTCCGCTATCTCGTCGAGCGCCTGATCCCAGGGGATCTGCTCCCACCGGTCCTCGCCGCGCTCCCCGATCCGCTTGAGCGGATGCATGAGTTGCTCCGGGCTGTAGAGCCACTTGATGTGGTGGGGCATGCGGTCGCTGCAGCCGCGGTTGGGGGTGGGATAGTCGGGATTGCCTCTAAGCCCGACCAGCTTGCCGTCCTCCACCGTCGCGATCAGCCCGCACTGGTGGACGCAGCCCGGCGAGGCCCAGCAGACGATCTTCTTCTCTTGGATCACTTCGGCCACCGTCGGGCGCGCACCCGGATCGCTCTCCTTCGCCGGGTGAGCCCGCGTCGCACCATCGGCTACACTTGAGCCATGTGCGCCGACGAACAGTACACCGCGACTGAGAAGTTCGCCGCCGACAACATCGTGACCGTGGAGACCTTCCCGGCGCGGCCCGGCCTTCCGCCGGTGGACGTGCCCCTGAGCGAGGGCATGACCCTCGGAGACCTCACCGAGAGCCTGCAGATACCCGGCGACACCGAAGCGGTGATAGTGAACGGCGTGTACGTGCGGCCGGACTACCGGCTGCAGCCCGGCGACCACGTGAAGATCATCCCCTTCATGTCGGGGGGCTGATGCCGGGCGCGACCCGAGCGCCGCGACGGGTGCACCCGGCCTCAGGCCTCATTCGCCGGCCGATTCCTCGAGAACGTAGTCCAGCCCATAGCGTCGCAGAGTCTCCGGGGTGGGCCTGCCCGTCGCCACGTCCCAGCCCATCTGCTCGTAGTAGTTGTCGCGGATGGCGTCCCAATGCTCGCGGATGCCCTTGCCCTCGGCCGGGCCGTTGACGGGCGTGGAGCTGTAGCGCACCGACGGGGCCTCGACCTCTTTGGTGAGACCGTGGCGGAAGTTGAACATCCTCATGAGGTTGACGATGCGGACGCCGAACTCCTGCGCGGCTTCGACGTCCCAATCCCAGCCGGTCACGGCGTTCATGCACTCGAGCGTGAGGGCGAGATTCGGCGTGCAAAGCCGGCAGATGCCGAGCGAGTCCTCCAGACTGCGGCCGCCGTTGAGTTTGGCGTTCATGGTCGACATGGCAATGGGGTCGAAGCGGTCCTGCACCCGCTCCAGCCCCAGATTGGGCGGGCGTGAAGAGATGGCCGCGCCGTCTCGACCGTGCCGGTGTTCGACAGGCAGGTGTCGATGAACTCCAGCCAGTGGCCCCGGTGGTCGTGGCCGCGAGGAGTAGCGCCCTTGAGCGTGTAGACGGCGCAGTCCTGGGCCTCTCCGCCCACCTTCTCGGCGCACCGCTTGACCCCGTCGGCGAAGAAGTCGCCGCAGCCCTCGCGATGGGCGATCTTCTTGAGCATGGCGGCGACCGCCTCGGCGTCGCCCCAGTGCATCTCCACCCCATCGAGATCGGCGCTGCGTGAAGCAGGCCCCTCTCGTAGCACTCCATGAGCCAGGAGATCATGTAGCCCGATTCGTTGACGTCGAACCCCAGCCGGTCCACCAGGTTGCAGAGCATCACGGTGGACCCCGGTTCGTTCATGCCGATCAGCGGACCCATCTCCGCGTTGCCCTCGTACTCGGGCTCCTCCCCGTAGAAGCCGGCGTACGGGCCCTCGGTCACTTCCATCATGCGGCAGTGGGCGATGACTGCAGGCCCAGCAGGCGACGGGTTTGGCCTTGAAATGGCTGCGCAGGTACTCGGGGACAAACGTGTTGTTCTCGGGGAAGACGTTGGTGGTGTAGTTCCTGATGGGGACCGCTCCCATCGCGCTGAGCGGAGCGATGCCGGCATTGGTGCCGACAGCTTGACCAACCCGGGTCGACTTCCTTGGACACCGCGGCCAGCTGCTTGGCCTTCGCGCACGCAGACGCTCCGTGTCGACCACCCGCGGTTTCACGTCGCCTTTGGTGGCCGAGATGCACTTGAGTCTTCTTGGAGCCCATGACCGCGCCCACCCCGTTGTGGGCGGCCACGTGCCCGCGGTCGCCGACGATGGCCGCGAAGCGGACCAGGTTCTCGCCCGCCGGCCCGATGCTGAAGACGCTGCATCCTGCCCGATCTCTTCCTTGACAGCGTCCTCGGTCTCCCAGGTGTCCAGGCCCAGCAGATGCTCGGCATCGATGCAGCTCGCACCGTGCCGTCGTGGATGTGCAGGCGGGTCCACGTCTCGGCCGCGCCCTGCACGATCGACCCCGTCGACGCCGTTGAACCTCATGAAGGCGCCCAGGAACCCGTTGGCCTGGGAGGTGCCGCACATGTCGGTGCAGGCGCCCTTGGTGGTCACCGAGAAGGTGCCCGAGCCCGACACCCGGGTGCCGGCCAGCGGCCCGGTGAAGAAGGTGATGCGGTTCTCGGGGTCCGACCAGTCCACTCCTGCCGGGACTTCATCCCACAGATACTTGGTGCCCAGACCAGTGCCACCGACGTATTTCTCGGTGGTCTCGCCGTCGATCAGTTCCTCGCTGACCTTGCCGGTGCTGCAGGTCGACGCGGAGGATCCGCAGCGTGTAGGCCTCTTCGGGCATAGGGGCTCCCTTCGTGTGTGGCTCGGGTCGGCCGGGTCGCGGTCGGCCGCGCCGGTCCTCGGCGGTCCGCTTAGCTGGCGCCGCCGCTCAGGTTGATGTCTTCTCCGGTGATGTAGCTTGCCCGCTCCGAGACCAGGAACGAGACGAGATCGGCGATGTCCTGCGGGGTGCCCAGGCGGCCCAGCGGGATGGGCGGCGGGCCGGCCTGGCCGGTAGGGACCCGTCGGCGGGTTCTTGAGCGACTCTTCCACGCTCATGCCCCGGTCCTGGGCCTGCTTGAGCAGGCTGTCGTCGCGGAAGTTGGTCTCGAAGGCCCCAGGGTTGATGGCGTTCACGTTGATCTTGTGGGGCGCCAATTCCCGGGCCAGGGTCTTCATCAGCCCCAGCACTCCATGCTTGGAGGCGCAGTAGCCGGCGCCGCCGGGATACGGCGACACCCCGGCCATCGACGAGACCAGAATGATCTTCTTGCCGGCGGTGCCCGCGGGGTCGGCGAGCATGGCCTTGCGCCGTCGCCTTCGCCACCAGAAAAGCGCCCGGTGAGGTTGACGTCCAGAAGCATGCGCCACGTGGCCTCGTCCAGATCGACCACCGGGACCGGCACCGGCCCCCGGACGCCCACGCAATGGACCAGGATGTCTATCTTGCCGAACTCCGCCACCGTCCGGCGCCACCATGGCCTCGACGTCGGCGGCCGAACTCACGTCGGCCGTGATGGCCAGCCCTCGGCGGCCCAGACCCGCGACCTCAGCGACCACGGCGTCCAGGCCGGTCCAGCCCTCGTCGCCGGGCCAGATGCTCTGCGGCGCCGCCACCTTGTCGGCCACGACCACGTTGGCCCCGTCGGCCGCCAGTTGCACCGCTATGGCCCGGCCCATGCTCCTCTTGGCCGCGGCCCCGGTGACCAGCGCCACCTTTCCGTCAAGCGCGCTCATAGTAGCCCTCGCTCTCTCAAGTAGCCTTCGATGTTGAAGGTGGCCTGCTGCGACAGCATGGGTTGACCGCCCGCCACGCATATCGTCTGACCGGTCACGTAGTCAGAAAGCTCGGAGGAGAGGAACAGGCACGCCCCCGCGATGTCCTTGGGCTGCCCCATGCGCCCCAGAGGGATCTCATGCTTCGAGACGGCCGCAAAGAAGGCCTCCCGCTCGGGGCCGGCAGGCATGAGGGCGTCCCAGAAGGGCGTCTCGATGGGACCGGGCACTACGGTATTGACGCAGATGTTGAGCGGAGCCAATTCAAAGGCGAGATTGAGCGACAGGCCGATCACCCCGGCCTTCGCCGCGTGATAGTGCAGCACCGACACCACCGGAGACACGGCCCCCGTGGAGGAGATGAACACGATCTTGCCGTACCTATTCGCCTTCATGGTGGGCAGCACGGCTTCGGTCACCAGCCAGGGGCCCTTCAGATTGATGGCGAGCACTCTGTCCCATTCTTGCTCGGTCATCGTCCCAGTCGCGCCCGCGCCGTGGGTGCCCGGCACTCCTCCCGCGCAGTTGATCAGAATGTCGATGGTCCCGAACTCCTTGAGAGTGCCGGCCACCATCCGGTCGATCTCGGCACTCTTGGTGATGTCCATCTCGAAGGCCAGCGCCTCCCGGCCCAGCGCCTTGACCTCACCGGCCACGCTTTGCGCGCCGGCGACATCGAGGTCGCACAGCACGACCTTGGCTCCCTCTTCGGCGAACTTGAGGGCGATGCCCCTGCCCATGCCCTTGGCGCCGCCGGTGACGATCGCCACTCTGTTGTCCAGATACATCGGTCAGCTCCCTGTCTTGAGTCAGCGCTCTGTCTTGAGTCGGCCGGTCAACCTACAGCACATCGTCCAGACCGAGAGCGACGATGCGGTCCCGCTCGATCGCCCCGCTCTGGGCATCGAATCCCATCGCCTCGTAGAACTGCTTCTTGAGACCCTCCGAATCAATGGTCACACCCTCCAGAGCGCCCGCCCCAAGCGGAGGATTGCCCCGCGCCCTCTCGGGCAGCCGGAAGTCATCCGGCTTGAAGCCCTCGCGCAGATTGAAGGCGTGAAGCAGGGTGGTGATCCTCTTTCCGGTCTGCACGATCTCCTCGTAGTCCAAGCCCCAGCCGGTGATGGCGTTCATGCATCCCACGAAGTCCAGGGGCATGCTATCCACCCCAAACAGGCAGGCGCCCGAGGTGTTCACCCAGTGCTGCCAGCCCGCGAGTATGGCATGGTACTTGCCCTTGTCGGTGGCGTCGTACCGCTCCATCTTGAACGGGATCCCCATACCCGCGTAGGCCCTCTCGTTGACGCCGCCGTGCTCGGCGAAGGCCGTTCCCCCCCGTGTGTGCCGGCCCGGCGTGGAATCGGAGATGTAGGTCGCACCCCAGCCCGGGAAGCAGCGGGGGTCGTGCATGGCCAGCATCTCTCCGCCGGCGTGCATGGCGAGGCTCACCGCCCCTCGGCCGATCTTCTCCGCGGCCCATTTCGCGCCGTCGGCCAGTACGTCGCCGATGCCCTCGCGGAGGCACATCTTCTCCAGGACCGCCACGTGCGCGTCGCTGTTGCCCCAGGTGAGCTCCAGACCGTCGGTGTCGGCGCTCGTGAGGATGCCGTTCTCGTAGCAGTCGATGGCGAACGCTACCGTGGCCCCCGCCGAGATGGTGTCCAGACCGTTGAGGTTGCACAGCTCGTTCACGTAGATGAGGGATTCCATGTTGTCGTTGAGGCACATGGGCCCAAACGCGGCCAAAGTCTCGTATTCGGGTTTGTGCACGTCGCGGACCGGATACTTGCCCCCCTCCACGGTGAGGATGGACCCGCATGCGATGGGACAGCCCACGCAGGCATACTTCTTCTTGGCGTACTTGGCCATGCCGTCCCAGGCCACCGCGTTCCATTTCGACTCGGGAAAGTCGGCGACGGTGTTTCCGCTCCAGTTCTTGATGGGCACGTCGTGGTCGTGCATGTGCATGGGCAGGGCTCCCGGCGTGCCGCCGTGGCTGAGCCCGTAGAACATGCCCGACGGGTTCTCCTTGGTCTCTCGGATCATCTCTTTCATCATGGCCTGCACCTTGGGCCGGTCGAGGATCTGGGGCTTGAGGGTGCCCGTGCAGGCGACGGCCTTGAGGTTCTTGGAGCCCATGACGGCTCCCAGACCGGACCGGGCGGCGGCCCGCCCCCGG
>CAWJKE010000008.1:0-539818 GCA_963843455.1 uncultured Actinomycetota bacterium | reverse complement strand
AAAACAGCCACCTCGCTTCGCACGGGCGGCTACGAGAACGGCGGCTTTGCTGTTCGCCTATCCGCGCGCCCTCACCCGTTCGCTCGTGCTGTCGAGGAGATCGTGTTTCATCGTGGAGGCGGTAGTCTAGCCCTTCTCCGCGTACCTGTCAATAGCAGGACATCCGCGAAATCAGCGGGATTCTGCGGATGCCGGCTGCATTCCCAGCGCCACCGCCACTACGACGTCCCGCGCGACGTCGCGGCCGAACACCCCGTACCAGAGGCCGTCCTGGCTCCACTGTACGAGATCTCCCCCGTTGATCTCGTACAGAGTGGCGGGGTTACCCGATACCGAGCCTACCTGGGTCCCGGTGACATCGCCCAGGTCACCTCGGAAGTTCTCAAGGATGGCCAGCCAGCCGTCACCAGCCCGGAAGATAACCTGGCTCTCAGCGTCGGGTCCGGCGCCGACCACCTGGGGGTTGCCGGTCGGAGATCCGTCGTACGAAGCGGGATCTTGCGAGGCGACCACCGGCAGCCAGACGTCGGCGAGGATGGCGCCTTCGGGCAAGAAGGTGGGGGCGAAGATGGTCGTCGGCTGTGAGGCCTGGGCCAGCGACGAGAACACGCTATCCACTGTCGACCCCCCCGCGGTGCTACTGGTGGAGCTTGAGGTGGTCGACGGAGCAGTGATGGCCGTGGTGGAACTGGGCGCGGCCGAGACCGTGGTGTCGGCCGGCTCAAGCCCGCGTCCACAGCTGGTCACGAACAGGGAGAATGCGAGCGCTGTCATCGCCGAGGCCACGACTACCACGGACTTTCGGCATGGAGGTTGCGTTCTCATCCTGTCTCCTTCAAGGTGCCGCCTCTTGATCGCCGGCAAGACGATAGCAGGAGTCGCTCCGCTCGCTCTAGGACCTTAGTTGGACGAGGGTGAAACAGGACCCATCTTCCGTAACAAGACGACGCCCTCCTTTGAGAATATCTCCCTGAACCCTTCTGTCTCCTGCAGATTCGCGAAGAGCTGCGCGCTCGCGTCGGAGAGTTGCTCCGGCGTCTCGAGGATGTACTCCACTTCGTCGGCGACGGCCAGCCGCTGTCCATCCATGGAGTCGTCCCCCCAGTAGCTGACGGAGAAGGGGGTGGGAAACTCGTACACCTTGTCGCGGTGCGTGAGGTGCGTGGTCAACCGCGACCGGGCCGCCACGACCGCGCCGTCCGGGATCAGCGCCACCGCCTCGGAGGTCGCCTGCGTCCGCGTGCTTCTCATATCGTGCCGCGACACACCCTGGGGCGACCAACCGACCGGCCCCCACGCATACGAGCAGAAGAGGGTCGCAAGGAGGATCGCCCCGACGAGCCCCCGGCGGGCGCCGATATCCTTTACCTTCTGTATATACAGCAAAGCGGCCCACGCGAACACAGGGATCAAGAGGCTGGTGTAGTGATACCGCAGGTTGCTCTGATACCAGAACGTGGACAACAGATTGAAGGCGATCGCGGGCAGCGCGATAAAGGTGCCCGTGGTGAGCAACGGCAGGAAGAACAACGGGGCCAACAGTTGGACGAGGTACTTGATCTTGGCCGCCCCCAGCATCTGAGCACCCACCTCCCAGGGCTCGCCCAGAGCCGTGGAAATAAGTCCCTTCCAGCCGCCGAAAGGAACGCGGAACGCATCGAGGCCGCCCGGAGTAGCCCCGCTGAACAGCGGACCCAGAAGGAACACAGCAGCCAGGAGCCAGATGAGGCCGAGAAGGGCGGTGACGGCGCCCATCCGGCGGTCGTGACGCAACGCGACGAATATGCCAAGAGGAACGACGAGGAGGGCCACATCCTCCTTGACGGCCAACAGCAGTATCACCATCAGCAGATACGACCGCCAACGGCGTTGGGTCATCAGGTAGAGGGCGAACAGAACGAGCGGGACCTCGAAGCTGTCGGGATGAAAGTTCTCGAGATTCAGCCATCCCAAGGCCGGATTGAGCAGGAAGGCCAAGGTGGGAAGCAGGGCGAGCCAGGCATTGCGAAGCACGCCTCGCGCGAGGAGGAACACGGGTATGGCTCCGAGACACAGAGCGAGGGTCTGCGTGATCAGAAGTACCTGCGCCGCGGGCCACAGCCAATAGAGTGGAACGAGTGCAAGGAGGATGTAGGAGGCGTGGTCTCCGAACAGGTTGAGGCCCATGATCGAGACGAAGGGATCCCTGAAGCGACTGAGTAACCACACACCTTGATCGAAGATGCCCAGATCGAATCCTGGCTGCTGAAAGGCGTCGAACCGGTTTAGCGCAATGGTGCCGTAGTACCAGGCATATATGAGCATGGCGAGCACGACGAGCAACCGGGGGCCGAACTCCTCCCCAAGTCGCTGCTCGACCCCGTAAGTGATCCCCGGGTACGGAGAGCGCTCCTCGAAAGGGGTCAGCCACCGCTTGACACGAGACCGGGACGGCACAATGCGCCGTCTGGCGCCCTGGTTCGGCCGCTCGACGCGTTCCACTAACCTCCCTTCGGCTGCCGGCGGAGGTCAGACCCCTAGCGGATGCGAAGGAACTTCCGCTTGCCGACCTGCACGACCGCACCTGACAGCGCCGCGGGCTCGAACTCGGTGGTAGTATCGCTGACCACCCGGTCGTCCACCCGTACGCCTCCCTGTTCGATAAGACGGCGGGCCTCCCCATTGGAAGCGACCAGTCCGGTCTCGGTGAGCAACCGAGGCAACCACACCCGTCCATCCCGCACGCACTCGGCGGGCAGCGGGGTCTCTGGAATGTCCTCGGGCTGGTCCTTCTCCTTGAAGACCCGGTCGAATCCGGCGCGTGCCGCAGAAGCCGCCTCGGCGCCGTGATAGAGTCGGACGACCCGCTCCGCCAGATCCCGTTTCGCCTGAGCCGGATGGTAGCTGCCATCGGCCAATCCGCTCTGAAATGCCTCCACCTCTCGGAAGGTGGCGCCGCTCACCAGACTCATATAGGTGCTCATGAGCTCGTCGGGGATGGACATCAACTTCCCGAACATATCCGCTGGGGTATCGCTCACACCCACGTAATTGCCATACGTTTTGGACATCTTCTGCTCGCCGTCGGTACCCACCAGCAGCGGCACAGTCAGGATGCTCTGCGGGGGCAGCCCATAAGATTCCATGATCGTCCTGCCCATGAGGAGGTTGAACTTCTGGTCGGTCCCCCCCAGTTCCACGTCGGCCCGCACGGCCACGCTGTCGTAGCCCTGAAGGAGTGGGTACATGAACTCCAGCATGGAGATGGGCTCGTTGGCTGCATACCGGTTGGAGAAGTCGTCCCGTTCGAGCATCCGCGCCACCGTCACCGTGGAGGTGAGACGCAGCACTTCGTTCATGCGCAGGGGGGCCAGCCAATCGCCGTTCCGCGTCAGCTCGACCCGGTCCATGTCCAGGACCTTGGCGGCCTGGTCCACGTAGGTACGTGCGTTGGCTTCGAGTTCCTCGTCGCTGATACGAGGACGCGATTTGGAGCGACCCGAGGGGTCGCCCACCTTGCCGGTATAGTCGCCGATGATGAGCACCGCCCGGTGACCCAGATCTTGGAACTGTCGCAGTTTGCGCAGCACGACGGTGTGCCCCAGGTGGATATCGGGGGCTGTCGGATCGACTCCGAGCTTGACCCTCAGCGGCCGCCCCTCGGATCGCGCCTGCACGAGCTGGCGCAGCAGCATCTCCGCCGGCAGCGCGTCCACGCTCCCGAGCAATAACTGTCGATATTCCTCGAGAATATCCGCAGGGATCCCCGCCACATCCGGGGGGACCGCGGCGGGTCCCATGACGCTTTCCATCGAGCACCTCCCGGCCGGGAGCATACCATGGTGACGTCGCCTCTGGTGTAACATCACGGACACCATGGGGAGGGACTAGAGTGGCCAGCGGACCACGGGGAGTCCGGCGGGGCCGCCGGCCGCTGAAGGTCGCTCTCGTCGTCCTCCTGCTTGTCGTCGCCGCTCTCCTTTCTACGGTCGCAGGAGCCTACGTGGCGCTGGCTCGCGCGCTGCCGTCCCTCGAACTCGGCGAGCGGATCGCTTCCCCCCAAGCAACCAAGATCTACGATGCCTCGCCGACCCCCGTTCTTCTAGCCGAACTGCGCGGCCTCGAGAACCGGGACGTGCTCTCCGCCGACCAGATCCCCCAGGTGATGCGCGACGCCGTAGTGGCTGTGGAGGACTCGCGGTTCTACGTGCACAAGGGTGTCGATTTCGTGGCCATCCTGCGCGCCGCCTGGGCGCGTCTACGGCACCAGGAGGTCGTCCAAGGCGGATCGACGATCACCCAGCATCTCGTCAAAGACGCCTTCATCACCGACCAGCAAACTCCAGCCGGTCAGGTGCGCGCGGCCACGCTGGCGTATCGGCTGGAGAGTCGGTGGTCCAGAGAGAAGATCCTCAACGAGTACCTGAATGTCATCTACTTTGGCTCGGGTGCGTACGGCATCCAAGCGGCGGCCCAGTCGTATTTCGGCGTGGACGCCAAAGACCTCACAGTTGCGCAGGCCGCGCTTCTGGCCGGAGTGCCGGAAGCACCGTCGGTGTATTCCCCGCGCCGCGATCCAGAAGCCGCCCTGGCCCGCCGCGATCTGGTGCTCAACAAGATGTATCAGCAGCGCTACATCAGCAGCGAACAACTCCAGACCGCGCTGGTCGCTCCTCTGGAACTCGCGCCCACGGGCCCCATGGTCGGGGTCAAAGCCCCGTACTGGGTGGAACTGGTGAGGGAGCAACTGGTGGCCCGCTACGGATCCTCGCTCGTCCTCGGAGGCGGACTGCGCGTCTATACCAGTCTCGATCTGGGCATTCAACAGGCTGCCGACGAAGCCGTCGAGACGCTCCTCCACCAGTCCGGCGACCCGGCCGTCGCCCTGGTCGCCATCGACGTGCGCACCGGCCGCCTGGTGGCCATGGTCGGTGGGTCGGATTTCTCCGAGATCCAGTTCAACCTGGCGACCCAGGGCGAAAGGAGCCCCGGTTCGGCCCTGAACCCCTTCGTGCTGGCCACGGCGTTTGCGAAAGGCATCAGTCCGGATGCGACCTATGCCGTCGGGTCGGCCGCGGAGGGTAGCCTGACCTTGGCCAAGGCTATGGCGAACTCCTCCGCTGCAGCATTCGACCGCCTGATGATCGAGGTGGGCCCCGATAGCGTGGCCATAACAGCGACGGATATGGGCATGGGTGATATCACCAAAGGGGTCAGCCCGCTGGAAATGGCCAGGGCCTACGCCACGCTGGCCAACGGGGGGGAGCGCCTCTCCACACAACTCGTCTTCGACCCCTCCAAGAAGGGTTTCCCGCTGAGCATCGTGAAGGTCACGGACGCAGATGGCAGAGTCATCGATGCAAACGACGCCGTCCGCACGCGGGTGATGGACCCCGGCATCGCGGCCCTCGTCACCGCCTGCCTGCGCGGGGTGATGGCCGACGATGTCGGCAGGGCCGCCGACATCGGCCGCCCGGCCGCCGGCACGACCGGTGCGACGGACGACGGCCGGGACGCCTGGTTCGTGGGCTACACGCCAGACCTCGTAGCCGCGGTCTGGCTCGGGTACCCCGGCGAGCAGGCCGGATCGAACTACGTCCCCAGCTGGGCGGCGACGGGAGACACCCTCCCGGCAGAGATCTGGGCCCGGTTCATGAAATCAGCGCTTGCGGCTACCCCTAGCTCCGACTTTTCCACTTCGTCCGTGGGCCGTTGGGTGACGGTGGACGTCTGCAGCGGATCTCTTCTTCTGCCTACGGACCTCTGCCCCACTATCGCGAAGAGGCTGTTCCGCTCCGACAAGGTGCCGTCCGACACGTGCAATATCCACGTGCCGAAGGCGGTCTTCATGCCTAACGTCGTCGGAATGTCGATCAGCAAGGCAAAGCGGCTGCTCACTGCCTCCAACCTTCGAGTCAGGACGGTCACGGACGGCGCCTCCCTGCAGCCTGCGGGCACGGTGGTGAGGCAGGATCACCCCGCCGGCAAGCCTATACTGCACGGCAGCGAAGTGGTGTTGCGCGTCTCCAGCGGCGAGGCGACCGCCGTCCCGGCCCTTGTCAACCTCCCGCTCGATCAAGCTCAAGCCGCGGTTGCCGCCGCGCATCTGTCGGCAGAGATCACGCTGCAACCAGCCGATGCTCCGGCCGGGACCGTCCTGTCTCAAGACCCGGCAGCCCGGACGGTCGTGCCGAAGGGTTCGACCGTGCGCCTGACCGTGAGCTCCGGACCGGAGACTCCGCCTTCGACGTAGTCCTTGTCTCTCCTACACGCGGCTGACGCGCGTGAAGCCGGAACAGGCTACGACCTTGACGCCCTTTGCCTCGTACTGGTCGATGATGAGGTTCATTCCCAACGAGTCGGAGGAGACATGACCGGCGATGACCACCGTGATCTTCTCGTCCTTGGCCCTCTTGCGATGCTCCTCCCCCATGTGCATGCCTACGATAGTCCCGACACCCGCCGCCGCAAGTCTGCCGAGGGAATCCACCGGGCCTGAGGTGCCTCCGGTCATATCGACCATGATCCTGCCGGTCCTCCGCTTGGCGTCGCCCTCAAAGATGGTCGGCCCTGTACCTTCGAGCACCGCCTGCCGGTACTCTGGGATGGTCTTCAGCATGTCGAGCAGTTCCTCGACCGTGCCGTCGGTGCCCAGTCTGTCGCACCGCGTCTGCAGAAAAGCGTTGACGCTGTTGTCGGCGGGTGTGTGGCAGCACATGTAGGGGATACCGAGAAGGCGCGCCGCCTGCACGGTCTGTTCGTTGTTGCGAGGATGAAGCGCCCGCATGATCTCGGCCATTCGGTCGCTCATGACCGCGTCCCCGTAGGCCACCGACACCCCGAACTTGCGCCACACGTCGGCCTGCACTCCCATCACCTCGTCGAGGCGGGCGAGCGCCCGGCCCTCAGGGTGGTGGGCGAACATCAGGTCGAGAGGCTGTCCCTTCTCTCGCAACCGGTCGGCGAGCACCACCTCACCCACCTCGAGGTCGATCCCCACCAGCATGCTCGCCACCTCGGTCTCCGGATCGCCATTCAGTATCCGGGTGTCCGCATAAGGGTTCACGAGACGCTCCTGGTCGAACTCCCAGCGCTTGGCTTCGGGCGTCTCATCAAAGGCCTTGCGCGCCTGCGCCAGCACCTTGCCGGTCCCCTCTTCTCCTCGGGGGTCGGCGGCCATGCCGGCGCGAAACGCCGCCTGGTACATGTCCTCGAGCCTCATGTGAACGTTCCTCCTCTTGTCGCCGGCCGCTTGGTCACCCATCTGCTGCCGAGCGAATAATAGCGGAGCGGGAGCGAGTCGCCCCGCGAGATGCCGATCCTGGCGGTGATGCCCACGATCGGTCGGGTGCCATCGTCCACCACGAACAGTCCAGAGGCTTCGCCGAGCGCCAAGCCGTTCATGGCGGGATTCACCCCGAGCGCCTTCCCCACGCGCCCCGGTCCGCAGACCGACTCGAAGGCACGGACGAGCACCGCGGAGCCAATCGCTTGCCGGTCGCAGACGATATTGAGTAAGTAGTGCACGCCGTAGCTGAGAAAGACATAGATCGTTCCAGGCGGACCGAACATGGCGGCGTTCCTCTTAGTCGGCCCGCAGACCGAATGCGACGCGGGATCCTCCGCCGGAAGGTACGCTTCCACTTCGGTGAGCCGGCCACCACCCCGGCCGGGTGACCACAGGATCTTGCCTATCAGGTCCGGGGCCACCTCATCCGACGAACGGGCAAAGAAATCCGCCCCCAGCACGGCACCAGGACATAAGCCGGTCTCCTCCATGCTACTCCGAGAGTCGATCCAGCACTGCCTGCGCAAGCGCCAACTGCTCCGCCACTCGCGCGGGAGCGGTCCCTCCCGGCGACACTTTGGCCCCCACCACGCGCTCGAGGTCCACCACTCCGTAGAAGTCGTCGTCGAAAAGGGGACTCATGCTTCGGAGTTCGTCCAGCCCGGCGCTCGCCAGTGGCCGTCCATCCGCTGCGAGAAGGGCCACGAGCCCCCCAGAGACCCGGTGTGCTTCACGGAACGGTAGCCCCTTGGTGACAAGATAGTCGGCCACGTCCGTTGCGGCCGCGTAGCCGCCTTCGGCAGCCTGGCGCGCCCGTGTGGCGTCGATGCTCAGCCCTTGCACCATGGCTGTCATGGCCTGCAGGCACACATCGAGCTCTTCCTTGGTGCTGAAGACGTAGGGCTTGTCCTCCTGCAGGTCTTTGTTATATGCGAGGGGAAGACCCTTCAACAGCCCGCCGAGGCCCTGCAACCGGGCGAGGAAGCCGGATGCCTTGGCCCGTATGAGCTCGGCGGCGTCCGGGTTGCGCTTTTGAGGCATGATGCTCGACCCCGACGTCCATGATTCGGGCAGCGTCGCCAGACCGAACTCCTGCGTGCTCCAGAGCACCAACTCCTCGGCCAGCCGGGAAAGAGTAAGAGCACAGTTCGCCGCGATGGCCAGATAGGAAAAGGCGGTGTCGCGCGCCGCCACAGCGTCCATGGCGTTGGGAGAAACCTGAGCGAAGCCAAGCTCGGCAGCCACCATCTCGCGATCGAGCGGGTAGTTCGCACCCGCGAGCGCTCCCGCGCCAAGCGGCATCCACGAGGTCTCCGTCCAACCGGCGAAGCGCTCCCAGTCCCGCTGCAGGGCAAAGAAGTACGCCAGGAAGTGGTGGGCCAGAACGATCGGCTGGGCTCGCTGCAAATGGGTGTAACCGGGGAAGATGACATCCGCGTGCGTCTTGGCCTGGGAGAGAAGCGCCGACATGAGCCGGAATGTCATGCTCTGATGCCCAGAGACGGCGCTCCGCAGATAGAGCTGGAGGTCCAGCGCCACCTGATCGTTCCGGCTCCGCCCCGTGTGCACCTTGCCGCCCACCGGCCCCACGAGCTCTATGAGCCGCCGCTCGATGGCCATGTGGATGTCCTCGTCCTGCACGGACCAACCGAAGATGCCCTCCTCGACCTCGCGCCCGATCGCGGCCAGTCCCGTCAGGATCGTGTCCCGCTCCTCATCGCTCAACACCCCGATAGCGCCCAACATGCGTGTATGCGCCCGCGACCCCTCTAGGTCGAAGGGCGCGAGCACGTGGTCGAACGGAATGGAGGCGTTCAGACGCTCAAAAAGAGGGTCCTGGCCGGATGCAAACCGGCCGCCCCACGGCTTGTCGGTCCCGCTCAAATCTGACCCTGGCGTTTACGGGCCCACACTTCGACCGGCAATCCCCACAGTTGGATGAAGCCCTTGGCGGATTCGTGGCTGAAGGTATCGCCTGCTCCATAGGTGGCGAGTTTGGTAATGTACAGCGAATTCGGGGAGCGCCGTCCCACCGGTTGGCACGATCCCTTGAAGTACCGGAGACGAACCTCCCCGCTCACGTATTGTTGGGTCTCGTCGATGAAGGCGCGCAAGGCATCCGCGAGGGGGCTGAACCACAGGCCATCGTAGATCAACTCGGTCAACCTTTGGTCGATCCCCGTCTTGAAATGCTGTAGCTCGCGGGTGAGGGTCAGGTCCTCCAGTTCCCGGTGGGCCATTATCAGCGCCAACGACCCGGCTACTTCGTAGGTCTCTCGGCTCTTGATGCCCACCAAGCGGTTCTCGACCATGTCGATGCGGCCAAAGCCGTGGGCCCCGCCGATCTTGTCGAGGGTCTCCACTAACTCCACCGGGCCCATGACCCTTCCATCGATGGCCACCGGAATGCCCGCCTCAAAGCTTACGACCACCTCGACGGGCTCGTCGGGGGCATCCTTGGGATTGACGGTGAACTGGTAGGCGTCGTCAGGGACGGCGGCCCAAGGATCCTCGAGCTCCCCACACTCGATGGCCCGACCCCACAAGTTCTCATCGATAGAGTACGGGTTCTTCTTGGTCAAGGGCAGCTCGATGCCCCTCGCGGACAGGTAGTCCATGAGTTGCGGCCGAGTCATCCCCCACTCGCGGGCAGGGCCGAGGACTCTGATGTCGGGATCAAGGCAGCGGATCGAGACGTCGATGCGCACCTGGTCGTTGCCCTTGGCCGTACACCCGTGGGCGATGAACTTCGCCCCGCGCTCGTGGGCCAGCTCGACCATCTTCTTGGAGATGAGCGGGCGGGACAAGGCGGAGTGGAGCGGGTATTTGCCCTCATAGAGAGCGTTGGCTTTGAGCGCCGGGAAGGCGAAATCGGTGACGAACTCCTCTTGCGCGTCGATCACCACTGAGTCGGCCGCACCCGCCGTGAGAGCGCGAAGGCGCAGGCTCTCGAGGTCTTTCATCCGGCCGACGTCGACCAGGGCGCATATGATCTCGTAGCCGAACTTCTCCTGTATGTAGGGCACGAGCGCCGAGGTGTCCAGACCACCCGAATAGGCGAGTACGCACCGTTCCTTGTCCATCAGTTTCAGCCTCCCAGTTGCTTTAGATATGCGCAGACGGCGTCTGCCGACTTTGAGTCCTTGGTCACGAGGATCAGGGTGTCGTCCCCTGCCACACAGCCGAGGATCGCTTCGTGATCCAGTTCGTCTACGACCCGGCCGATGCCGGGAGCCGCACCTGGGTCGCAGCGGACGACCAGCAGGTTCTGAGCCACCTGGATGCCGCGCCCGAACTCCTTGAGCATGCGCGAACAGGCGGTCGGGGGATCGGGGCGCTCCTCTGAGGCGGGCACGAAGACATAGCGGATGCGCCCCACTGCGTCCCGTCCCTTCTGCAGCCCCAACTCGCGCAGATCGCGGCTGATGGTGGCCTGGGTGACCGGGCATCCGGCCGCTGCCAGTTCGTCCACCAGTTCGCGCTGGCTGGCCACCGACCGGTCTTTCAGCACTCTACGCAGCAGCTGTTGTCTTTGCCGCTTGTTCACCTCTACGCCCAGCTCAGATCGGCACCGGAAACGATCTTGGTACCCAGACCGGCGTCGTCGGTCATGACCTCGAGCAGCACCGAGTGCGCTATACGGCCATCGATGATGTGGGCTGCCGCCACCCCGGCCCGCAGGCTCGTGAGCACGGCCTCCAGCTTGGGGATCATCCCCTTGGAGACCTTGCCCCCCTCCATTAGGTCCACGATGTCGCGCGCTGTGCACTGCGAGATGAGTGTGGAGTCGTCCTCCAAATCACTGTGCAGTCCGCTGACGTCGGTGAGAAAGATGACCTTCTCGGCCTTCAGCGCAGCCGCCAGGGCCCCCGCCACGGTGTCGGCGTTGATGTTGTAGCTCTCCCCCCCCGATCCCGTTCCGACCGAGGCCACGACCGGCACGTAATCGGCCTCCAAGAGGGCCAGCAATTGGGTGTTGACCTCGGTGACCTCGCCAACCAGCCCCAGGTCGATCACCGTCCCGTCGGCGTGCCTCTTGACCAGCGGCTGGGCCCGCAGGAGCGAGCCGTCGTCGCCGCACAGACCCACCGCGGCGGCGCCCTTGCTGTTGATGAGGCTGACTATCTCCTTGTTGACCTTGCCCACGAGGACCATCTTGGCCACTTCCATAGCGGGGGCGTCGGTCACGCGCAGACCCTCCACGAACTTGACGGGCAGATCGAGCCGCTTCATGTAGCTGCTGATCTCGTTGCCGCCCCCGTGGACGATGATGGGCTTGATCCCCACGTATCGCAGCAAGGCGATGTCGGTGGCGAACTCGTCCTTGAGATCGGCGGAGCTCATGGCGGCGCCGCCGTATTTGATGACCATGGTCGTGCCGCTGAACATCCGGATGTACGGAAGCGACTCCAGAAGCGTCTCCACTCGTTTGCGGTATACCTCGCGCATGTTCAGTCCTATGTGTGGTACTCGGCGTTGACGGTTATGTACTCGTGTCCCATGTCGGCGAAGAAGATCTGGGCGGCGCCTGCGCCCAACCCCAGATCGAGGGCGATGTCGATCTCCGGCTCTTTCATCCCGGCCGCCATCGTGTCGCGGTCCGCATCGGAAACGGCGGCGGCCGCGCCCCCCTCCACCACGAGCACGCCACACAGATGCAGGTGGGACTTTGGCAGCGAATGTCCCGCCATGGCGGCACCCGCGGAGCTGATTATCCTGCCCCAGTTCGGATCGCCTCCGTGCATGCAGGTCTTGACGAGCGGCGAGTTGGCGATCGCCCTGGCGACCTTACGGGCCTGAGCGTCGTTCTCGGCCCCCGACACCTCGAGCCGCATGATCTTCGTCGCCCCTTCGCCATCGGCGACCATCATCAAAGCGATGCGCAGGAGCATGGCGTCGAGCGCGGCGCCCAGGAGACGCAACCCGTCCTCGCCGGGACGGACTCCCGAAGCCCCGCTGGCAATGAATAGGACGGTGTCGTTGGTGCTCATCTCGCCGTCGACGGTCACCCGGTTGAACGAGCCGGCAACGGCTTTCGCGAGAGCCGTCCGCATCTCGGGGGCCGTGACCGCCGCGTCGGTCGTCACCACGCAGAGCATGGTAGCCATCGCCGGTGAGATCATCCCAGCGCCCTTGGCGCAGACTCCCAATCGTACGTCCCCCTCCGGAAGGGCGACCTCGAGCGCGCACATCTTCGGAAAACGGTCGGTGGTCATTATGGCGTGATCGAACTCCGGACCACCACCGGGCTTGACGGCGCCGGCCGCTTTGCGCGCTCCGGCTGCCATGAAATCGGGGTCGAGCTGTACCCCGATGATGCCGGTGGAGCCCACGGCGACGCTGGCCGGCGGAAGGGCCAGAGCGCCCGCGCAGCCCTTCTGCATAGCCCGGGCGACCAGGAGCCCCGGTTCGCCGGTGCACGCGTTGGCGTTGCCGCTGCTCATCACCACCGCGAGCAGGTGTCCCAGATCGGTCTCTTTGCGGTTGACCACGATGGGAGCGGCCGCAAAGGCGTTGGTGGTGAAGACCGCGGCCGAAGCCGCCCCTTCCCGCCACTCGGGATCCACAGCCAGGACGCCCATGTCGGGTCGCCCGCTGTCCTTGAGGCCCACGACCACTCCGCCCGCCACGAAGCCGTCCGGATAGGTCGCTCCCGGGGAGCCGCCCACCGGTTCCTCCAAGCGCACACCCTCAGGCAGGGCGAAGAACCGCGACTGCAGCGGCGCCACCACGATCGGATGCACGGGTCCACCTGTACCACTCATACTCGCCTCCTCAGCCCCGCGTCTTCGGCAAACCCGAACATGATGTTCATGTTCTGGACCGCCTGCCCCGAGGCGCCCTTCACCAAGTTATCTATCACGCTGAAGACTTTCACCAGGCCGGCTGCGCTATCCTCCCGCACCGCGATACGGCAGAAGTTCGTGCGCGCGACCTCGGCCAAGCTGGGAACCGACTCGCTCACTTCTACGAACGGCTCGTTCTTGTAGAAAGTCCGGTATTTCTCCAGCCAAGCGTCAGTCCCTGCCAAGGCGGTCCGGGGACGGAAGTACATGGTGCTGAGAATGCCCCTATCCACGGGCAGCAGATGCGGCGTGAACGATACCGGGAGAGAAGCGCCGGCTGCCGCCCCCAGTTCTTGGATCATCTCCGCGGTGTGCCGGTGTCCTACCTCGCCGTATGCGCGGAAATTGTCGTCGACCGCGCAGAAATGGGTCTTCTCTGTAGGGGTTCGCCCCGCGCCCGAGACACCCGACTTGGAATCGACGATGACGCCGAAGTCGTCGATGTCGCCCACCACCGGAAGCAGGCCGAGGATCATACTGGTCGGGTAGCAGCCCGGATTCGCGACGAGGCGGGCGGCGGAGATGCTCTCTCGGTAGACCTCTGGGAGCCCGAACACAGCCTCCGCAACAAGATCAGGACGCGGATGAGTGAATCCGTACCAGCGCTCGTACCCCGCGGGGTCCTTCAACCGGTAGTCCGCGCTCAGATCGACCACCCGGCACCCACGTTCCACCAGTTCGGCCACGACTGCGTAGGCCTCAGCGTGCGGGTAGCACACAAAAGCGACGTCTGCTTCGCCCGCGGTGTCGCGAGCGTACGATTCGTACTCACCCGTGACGCGCAGATGAGGAAAGACCTGGTCGACGCGCGAACCGACGTATGATTTTGAGGTCAGGGAACCCAGTTTGACCCCGGGATGTTCCGCCAGGATGTCGGTCAGTACTGCTCCCGTATACCCGGTCGCCCCGACGATGCTCGCAGTGATCACACTCGTACCTTTCAAATATTGCCCACGAGTGTTTGAATATACACGCTACTGCAAGAACATGCAAGCCACTGCATAGCCAGGGCTAGGGCCCGGCGGCGCTCACGCCCTGAGTTCAGCCCCCAGTTCGCCCCGGACCTTCTCCAGCATCCCCCGGCGCCGCTCGTTGACCTCGTCCTCGCTGAGAGTACGGTCTGGTGCGCGGAAACTCAGTCGAAGGGCCAGGCTCTTCTTACCGGGCTCTATTTGTGCGCCTTCATACAGATCGAACACTTTGACCTCCTCTAGCAGCGCGCCACCCGCGGCGCGGAGCGACTCGACGATCGCGGCGGCCGGGACGGCCGCGTCGACGACAAGCGCGAAATCCTGCTCCACGACGGGGAACGCCAGCAGGTCGCGGAACATGAGTACGTCGATGGCGGACGCCACGATCGGCGCTAGATCGAGCTCGGCGGCCACCGCTGGATTCTTGAGGTCGTATGCCTGGCAGACGAGCGGATGGACCTCCCCGATCCAGCCCACCGACTGCCCATCGGCCGTGGTGATAGAAGCACTTTTGCCTGGGTGGAGGAAAGGCACTGAATCCGCGGGCTGGGCCTCGGCATGGGTGAACATCAGAGGAGAATGAAGCCCGGCCGATATCCGCTCGACGAACCCTTTGACCAGGAAGTAGTCTACGCCGGCACCCGAGCGCAGCCACGTGTCCTCATCCCACCGGCCGGCCACCAAGATCCCTGCGCGAACGGACTCGTCCGGGAGTATTGAGCCGGAGGGCGTGAATACCTTCCCGACTTCAAACATATGTGCCCGTTCTTCCCGCACAGACGCGTTCTTGCGCGCAGTATCGAGCAGGCCCGGCAACAGCATGGTGCGCATGAAGGCCTGGTCGAGACTCAAAGGATTGGCGACACGCACCATCCGGCGGCGCCGGTCATCCGTTCTCAGCCGCAGCAGATCCGGCCACCTGTCGTCGCCAAAGCTGTAGTTGATCACCTGCGTCAGGCCGGCGCCCACCAGGAGATCCTCGACGAGCCGCCGAGCTGTCTGAGCCCGGTTCAGGCCCCCTCGCCCCACGCGCCTTGGCGGTAGCGTCGCCGGGATACGGTCGAGCCCGTACACTCTGGCCACTTCTTCGATGAGGTCGATCTCCCGGGCGAGGTCGGCACGAAAGCTGGGTATCGCGACCACCAGATCCGGACCTGAGGAGCTGACGGAGCAACCGAGCCGGGAGAGGATGCCTGCGATCTCCCCGGCGGGCACACCGGTGCCCAGGATTGCCGCCACCCGGTCGGGACGCAGCCGCAAGACCGTCTGCGGACGGGGTTCCACGCGCACGTCGATGGTCGCCACGGAGACCTCACCTCCGCACAGCTCCACCAACATCTTGCAGGCCATGTCGAGAGCCAGAGGGATCGCCTCTGGATCGAGCCCCTTCTCATAACGGGTCGAGGCTTCGGAACGTAATCCCAGCGCGCCGGAGGTGCGCATGATCGAAGGACCGTGGAAGTTGGCCCCTTCGAGCAGAATGTCGGTGGTGGCGTCGGTGATCTCGCTGTCTTGACCGCCCATGATGCCCGCGATCACCGAAGCCCGATCGGCGTCTGCGATGACCAGCATGTCCTCCGTTAACGTCCGCTGCTCACCATCAAGCGTGACGATGGTCTCCCCCGGTGCCGCTCTCCGGACGATGATCTGCTTGCCTCGGATGGTCTGGAGGTCGAAGGCGTGCAGAGGTTGTCCGAGCGCCCAAAGTACGTAGTTGGTCACATCCACCACGTTGCTGATGGGGCGCATGCCGGCATGGGCGAGTTGGGCCTTGAGCCACAGAGGAGACTCGCCTACCTTGACCCCGCGGATAACGCGGGCGGCGTAGCGCGGGCACAGGTCGGGATCGCGGACCTCGATGGAGATGTCGCGATCGACGGTCCGGTCGCCCCAGGCGTGCTGGAAGCTCAAGCCCTCATCGAACGGCGCCTCGGTGACGGCCGCGATCTCGCGGGCCATGCCGTGGACCGAAAGGCAATCCGGCCGGTTGGGCGTGACCTCGACTTCGAGCACCTGGTCCGAAACGGGGAAGTATTCGCCAAGCGGCGTGCCCGCCGCCCACTCCTCGGGCAGCACCATGGTGCCCGGGCTCTTGGCCGCCAAGCCGATCTCGGCTTCGGACATGATCATGCCCGAAGACACGACGCCCCGCAGCTTGGCCTCGCGGATACGGGTGCCGTCGGGCATCACCCCGCCGGGGAGCACGACCGCCACGGTCTGTCCGGCCGCTACGTTCGGAGCGCCACAGACGATGGTGCGCGGCGACGCATCGCCAACATCGACAACGCATACCGACAGCTTGTCGGCGTCGGGATGGCGGCGGCACTCGAGGACCTTGCCCACGACGAAGTATCTGAGGTTCTCGCCGCCCGGCACCCCGACCTCGGCCACCCGCTCTACCTCGGTGCCGGTTAGGGCCAGACGAGAGGCGATCTCATCGACCCCCATGTCGATGCGCACGTACTCTCTAAGCCAGGACAGCGGCGCTTTCATTGAGGCTCCCGGTCAGAACTGGCGCAGGAAGCGCAGGTCGTTCTCGAAGAACAGACGGAGGTCGTTGACGCCGTGCTTGAGCATGGCGATTCGTTCGATGCCCATACCGAAGGCGAAACCGGTGTAGACCTCTGGGTCGTATCCCACAAAGTCGAAAACATTGGGGTCCACCATGCCCGACCCGAGGATCTCCAGCCACCCGCTCTTCTTGCAGAGGCGGCAGCCGTCCCCGTCGCACATGATGCACGACACGTCCACTTCCACCGAGGGTTCAGTGAAGGGAAAGAAGTGCGGACGCAGGCGGACCTTGCGGTCGGCCCCGAACATGGCGTGGACAAAGGCCTCCAGCGTTCCTTTGAGGTCGGCCAGCGTGATCCCCTCATCCACCACCAGACCCTCGACCTGATGGAACATCGGGGTGTGGGTGGCATCGGAATCCCGCCGGTAGGCCTTGCCTGGCACGATGATGTGCACCGGCGGCCGCTGTTTCTCCATGGCCCGCACCTGCATGGGTGACGTGTGGGTGCGAAGCACGACCCCTTCGGAGACGAAGAACGTGTCGTGGAGCGAGCGGGCCGGGTGATCGGCCGGGGTGTTGAGGGCCTCGAAGTTGTAGTACTCGGTCTCGATCTCGGGCCCCTCGGCGATCTCGTAGCCCATCCCTACGAAGATGTCCTCGATCTCCCGCTGGGTCTGCGTGATGAGATGTAGCCGTCCCAGCGGCGACGGCCAGCCGGGAAGGGTAACATCGATACGGTCGCGCTCCAATCCGGAAGCAAGGTCCTGGGACTCCAGTGCCGCTTTGCGCTCATCCAGAGCGGTCTCGAGCATCTTGCGGATAAGATTGCCGACCTTGCCCACCTCGGGCCTCTGCTCGGAGGGCAGTTCGGGAATGCTGCGGAGAAGCAGCACCAGCTCCGCCTTCCGGCCCAGGAAGCGAACGCGCACTGCCTCGAGAGACGCAAGATCAGACGCGACAGCGATGGCCGCCGTCCCCTCAATGTAGATTTCCCGCAGATCGGGACGCGATATCTGCGCCAGAATAGGATCGTCTGTGCCTATGGCTCCTCCTTCCAAGCGGACAATCCTAACCGACCGAGGCCCTATTTGTCACGGCTCAGTTCGTACGCCAAGACGGTCCCCGCCATCGCCACGTTGAGCGAGTCGAAACGTCGCTGGGGTATGGTCACCCTCTCCGCGTTCGCCCACGGAGCGACCGGTCCCGTCCGCTCACTTCCCAGGACGAGGACCACCCCACCAGCGCGAGGCACATCGCGTACATCGGTACCGTTCGCCGGATCGGCGACCAGCAGCCGCGGCACGTCTTCTCCGCGCTTGGCCGTAGCCGCCGTCCGTGCCTCCAGGTGCGCAGCTTCCACTTCGGTGACTACCGGCAGCGAGAACTGCGCCCCCATGCCCGCGCGCAAAGCTTTGGGGCTGTAGGGGTCGGCGGTGCCTGGCGAGCAAATCACTCCGTCAAGCCCAAAGGCCACCGCGCTCCGCACCAATGTGCCAACGTTGCCCGGATCGCCCACGGCGTCCAGGAAGAACACCAGGCCGGCGCCCAGATCCAGCTCGCTTAGATGGCGAACGGGCTGAGCGGCGATGAAGATGACGTCGGAGGAACCGCCAAGAGAACTGGCGTAGTCGAGCGTCTCCTGGTCGCACACCCCTATGTTGAGGCCCTCACCGACCGTCGCCGCCGGCTCAGGGGCCGGCTGTCCAGATGCCGCCGCCCGCTCACGCAGGCCGGCCGGCAACTCCGACAACAGCGCCCGGCGCAGGAGGATCTCGTGTACGTCGGCGCCGCCCGCGACTGCGGCCAGCAGCAGGTCCATGCCCTCGCCGACCAGCAGTCCGCGCTCGCGGCGGTGCTTCTTCTTCTGCAGCTTGCGCGCGAGCTTGACGGTATGGTTCTGCCGCCCGGCGATGTCGCGGATCATGGTGCGCCCGCCTTCATGCGCCCGGCGCGGCCGCGGAAGCCGCTGTTAAGCGGCTGCCAGCGCCTCTTTGGCTCGAACGGCCATCTGCGCGAACACCTCGGGCTCGCGCACGGCCAAGTCGGCGAGGATCTTGCGGTCGACGTCGATGTGCGCTTCTTTGAGTCCGTGAATGAGCTGGTTGTAGCTCAGACCATGCTCGCGCGCCCCGGCGTTGATGCGGATGATCCACAACCGGCGGAACTCGCGCTTACGGACCCTGCGGTCGCGGTACGCGTAGGTGCCGGACTTGATGCCCTGCTCTTTAGCCCGCCGGTAGGAGGACTTCTTGAGGCCCCAGTAGCCTTTGGCCTCATTGAGAACCTTACGGCGCTTTTTGTGGGCGTGGATGCTTCTCTTGATTCTGGGCATGGCTGTCTCCTCTTACTGGCCCAGAAGGCCCCGAAGCCGGCTGGTGTCTTGGCTCTCTAGCACGGTGCTCTTGCGCAACTTGCGCTTCTTATTGGCCGACTTCTTAGTCAGCAGGTGGCTGCCCATCGCACGACGGCGCATCAACTTGCCGGTGCCGGTCAGCTTGATCCGCTTCTTAGCGCCTTTATGAGTCTTGTTCTTCGCCATGTGATTCCCTTATCAGTTAACGCTTCGGGGCCAGCATCATGACCATGTTTCTGCCGTCGAGGTTGGGTTCGGACTCTACCTCGCCGACCTCCACCAGGTCCTCGGCCATGCGGCGGAGCAATCTCTCGCCGAGGTGCGGGTGGACCAGCTCCCTCCCGCGGAACATGATCGTCAGCTTGACCTTGTCTCCATGCTTGAGGAAACGCTCGACGTGTCCCTTCTTCGTAGCGAAATCGTGGTCGTCGATCTTGGGCCGCAGCTTGATCTCTTTGATGCTGATCGTAGTCTGCCGCTTGCGCGCTTCCTTCGCCTTCTGCTCTTGCTCGTACCTGTACTTGCCGTAGTCCATCACCTTGCAGACCGGCGGAGTGGCCATCGGGGCCACCTCGACGAGGTCGAGATTCAATCTGTCGGCAAAGGCGAGCGCTTCTGGAACGCTCACGATGCCGACCTGCTCGCCGTCTGGCCCGATGAGTCGGACCGCGTCTGCACGGATCTTCTCGTTGATGCGAACTATATCGGCTATGTTCCTCTGCACCTCCCCCGGTGCTACCGGTTAGTTGCCACCCTTACCACGCAAAAAAGCGGTGCAACCACCGCTCTCCCAAGCCCGGAACCCGGCTACCTGAGCCGGCGGGTTCTTCTATGGTTGACCTCGGTACCACAAATGGGCGCGAGGTGGGAAGGGTGGCTTCCTCTTTCTTAGACGGCTCAGTATAGCCTATCGCCCGATGTGACTCAAGAACACGCGGAGTCGGGCAGACTGCACGCACCGGTGAGGACCGTGGCCGCCGCGGCCAGAGCCAGCGTCTGCGTGTCCTTGCTACCCCTGGTGCGGATGGTCACCGTTCCTTCTTCGACCTCGCGGTCGCCCACCACCAGCATGAACGGCACCTTGCCCACCTCGCCGTCACGGATCTTCCTGCCCACCGACTCCGGCCGCAGATCGGCGTCGGCCCGCACACCCGCGCACATCAGCGCACTCTTGACCTCGGCCGCGTAGCCCGCATGCCGGTCGGCTACAGGTACGACGGTGGCCTGCACCGGCGCCAGCCACGCCGGCAAGGCGCCGCCATAGTGCTCGATTAGAATGGCCAGAAACCGCTCGATACTCCCCAGCACGGTGCGGTGGATCATCACCGGGCGATGGCGCTGGTTGTCCTCTCCCACGTAGTCTACGTCGAGCCTCTCGGGCATGGCGAAATCCACCTGGCAGGTAGCGCATTGCCAGGTGCGTCCCATGACGTCCTCGATATGGAAGTCGATCTTGGGACCGTAGAACGCCCCGTCTCCGGGATTGAGCACGTAGGGGAGTTCCGCCCGCTCGAGCGCCTTCGCGAGCGACCCTTCGGCCTTCTGCCACATCTCGTCGCTGCCGATGGATTTCTCGGGCCGGGTGGACAACTCCACGTGCACCCGGTCAAAACCGAACGTGCGATACATCCGCCGCACTAAACCGATCACACCCAGGACTTCGTCCTCCACCTGCTCCGGGAGGCAATAGATGTGCGCGTCATCCTGCGTGAACATGCGCACTCTAAAGAGCCCGCTGAGCACCCCGGACATCTCGTGCCGATGGACCAGGCCCAGCTCGGCATAGCGAAGCGGCAAGTCGCGGTAGGAGTGTTGCTCACTCTTATAGATGAGGATGCCGCCCGGGCAGTTCATGGGCTTGACCGCGAAATCTACGTCGTCAATGACGGTGAAGTACATGTTGTCCTTGTAGTTGTCCCAGTGCCCGGAGCGCTCCCACAAGGTCCGTTCGAGCATGATGGGGGTCTTGGTCTCCTCGTAGCCGGCCAGCGTGTGCTCCCGGCGCCAGTAATCGAGCAGAGCGTTGATCACCCGCATCCCTTTGGGATGGAAGAACGGGAAACCGGGTCCCTCTTCATGGAAACTGAAAAGCCCGAGGTCCCGGCCGAGCTTGCGATGGTCCCGTTGCCGCGCCATCTCAAGCCGCTGCAGGTATTCGTCCAAATCCTTCTTTGAGGGGAAGGCGGTGCCGTAGATACGGGTGAGCATCGGATTGTCGCTCTTGCCGCGCCAGTAGGCACCGGCCACCGATAGCAGACCGACGGCGCCGATCTTGGTCGTATCCGGTACGTGCGGCCCCCGGCAGAGGTCGAGGAAATCCCCCACCCGATACGTGCTGATGACGGCGTCGGGGGGCAGGTCGCGGATCAGTTCCAGCTTGTAAGGCTCGCCGGCGAAGAGGGCTTCCGCCTCTTCTTTGGTTACTTCCCGCCGCTCAAACGACTCCTTCGCGGCCACCAGTCTCTCCATCTCGGCGGTCAGCTTTGACAGGTCGTCCTCGCCCACCGGCTGCGGGAAGTCGAAGTCGTAGTAGAAGCCGTCCTTGATGGCGGGCCCGATGGCCACCTTGGTACCCGGGTAGAGCCGGGTGGCGGCCTCGGCGAGAATGTGCGCCGCCGAGTGGCGGATGACGTCCAAGGCCTCGTCCGACGAGGCGGTGATGATGCTCACCTGATCGCCCTCCGCGATGGGGGCGGTCAGATCGACGAGTCTGTCCCCCACTCTCGCGGCGACAGCCGCCTTCGCCAGCCGCGGCCCTATCGCGGCCGCTACGTCCGCCGCCGTAGCCCCTTCGGCGACCGCCATTTCCGATCCGTCAGGTAGCAGTATGTTCACGTGGTCCTCTCAAGTCACGGGGTAGGATCAGCCCGGAACGAGTCTGTCCGATTTCCTGCAAGCAGTCTAGCTTACCCGGCCCACTTGCGCTCCGGCGGAGGGCGGTACGATGCGCCCTGAGGGCTTGCCCTGCAGGCGAGGGCGTCCGCCGTAACCGTAGCCTCCGCGCTCTGATGACGCCTACCCCTATTGATCTGGCCGGGTCACGCGTGGCCGTGCACAAGGAGTGGGCACATGCCGCAGCTTTGGTTAGTATCCTGGCGGTCGCGGGAGGTGGAAGCCTCGGGGCGACTCTTCGTTATTGACCGTCCTTGCCGGCATCCGGCTTTTTGGCACTCGCTTTCCCGTAGGGACCGTCTTCGTCAACCTGGCCGGCTGCTTCGTGGCGGGTCTCCTGGTCGGTCTGCTGGAGCAACGTCTTGTCCTCTCGCCAACAGTCGAGTTGCTCATCTTCACCGGCTTTCTTGGCGCTTTTACGACCCTCTCCACCTTCTCTGTCGAGACGATGGGATTCATTCGCACCGGAAGCTGGGGGCTCGCGACGACGAACGTCGTCCTCAACGCGGGTCTCGGCATTGTCATGGTCGTGCTAGGGATGATCGCCGCTCGCGCGGCCTAGAGCAGGTCAAACGAGGCGCGGGAGCAGAACCGACGGCCGGGTCTATCACCGATCTCCACAAAGAAGGAGCCCCACTCTCGCAGGGCATGTTAGTGGGCACTACTGGATTTGAACCAGTGGCCTCTTCCGTGTCAAGGAAGCGCTCTCCCCCTGAGCTAAGCGCCCGTCAGGGCCGTCATTCTACAGCCGGGTCGGACCACTGGCAAGGGCGAGCGTCCTCGGCGGTCGGCGCGCCGGCCCTCTGGGCTGTAGAGTGTGCGCAGACGCCTCGACCCAGGGAGCCGGACATGAAGTGGGAGTATCGCACCGTCGTCTACTACGCCAAGGCGCACGAGCCCGAGACCCGGGACTACCTGCGCTCGCTATGGCCAGGCTGGGAGCCCCCGCGTTCGGCCCCTCAGGCGCTCATTCCCAAGCTGAACGAGATCGGTAACCGGGGCTGGGAATTGGTGAGTATCCAGCCGGTGTACATCGACGAGGACGCAAACGTGCTGATCCACGGGGGCCCGAACAAGCGGGTTGTTGATGACGCCATCACCGGGATGATCAAGGCTAAGGCTAGGATCCCTATGCCTGCTTCCGGCGGGGGCGATGAGCCTACCCGGTATACGAACGCCTACTTCTGCGCGTTCAAGCGGCAGGTAGAAGAGGCGGATTCCTAACACTTCTCTGAGGAGGCGACGGCCGGAGTCGAACAGGGGGACGCAGGAAAAGCCCCGGCTGGCGAGGCTTGGTAGCAGCCCATACGGGAGCGCTGCGTCAGACAAACGGTGGGTATTCGTGTTGCTCCCGCAGAGTCTGCGCGGAGACAAATCCCGCCGCCTGCAGGAGCGCTTCCGCCTCAACTGCGTCGTCGGGGCAGGAGGCGGTGCTGAACCTGATCTCCAAGACTTGGCCATCCGAGCCGAACTTGCACTTATTGTTCTCCACCTCAGCGGCGAGACGCTCGGCGACCGTGTGCGCCGCTTGCGCGTCTGTCTCGTCCATGACGACGATGAACTGATCCCGCGTACACAAGAACCAGACGTCCACCTCACGCACATTCGTAGAGATGAGGTCCGCCAGACAGCCCAGAGCGCGGTCTGCGACTGCCGGCCCGAAGGTATCGTCGACCCAGGCCAGGTTGTGGACGTCAGCCATAAGCAGAGAGAACGGGCGGTGGTGGCGTGCATAGCGCTTGACGTGCCGTTCAACCTCCGCCAGCACGTACTGGCGGTTGAGAAGGTCGGTAAGAAGGTCCCGACCGAGACTTGCCTGCGTCATGTCACGTCTCCGTTTGCGGCCGTCGTGGTGGCGCGATTCTGGAGGTTCAATGATTCTTATCGACAGCTTCCAGACATGCCTTGATGCTCTGTCAGAGACCGACTTCCCCTTGGCTTGGAGCAGAACCTCAGCACGTCCCTCGGCTGGCAAGGCTTGGCAGCAGCCAGCGCGGGGGTGACTGCAAGAGCGGAGGCCCGGAAGGGCCTCCGCTCCACGTGTCTGCCTCCTCGTATCCCGGCGAGGGTACGGACTGCGGCGGACTGACTCTAGAAGGTGCTAGAAGTCCGCGGTGGCCACATGCACCTGGATGTTGCCGTCAGGTACCGGCGCTGGAACATCCGATTCGGTCACCCGGGACCCGAAGACGCATATCCAGGCCTCATAGAGATCTCTGCCCGCGCGGTTCCCCTCGCCGACGTCCAGGAGAACATACCTTATAGGCAGGGAGTCCGCGTCCTGCGGGACCAGCCCCCAGTCCAGCCAAAACTGCGGCACTTGGTCGCGCGGCACGTACACCACGAAGTCGGCTATGTTCGCATTTCTTACCGAGTCTTCCCAGTCCGGTGGCAGACCCCCGCCCGTAGGCCACCGGTCGGCGGGATAGTCCGCGGCGGGACCGAACCACGCATGGCTGAGGCTGAATGGGGACAGGAACGCATCCCAGTACACGGACGTGAAGTTCCTGCTGCTAGAGAGGTAGTCAGACTCCCCCCGGGCTTACCGGTGAACTGGTCCAGGTACTTGCCCCTCAAGATAACGCCGTCCAGTGCATGCACATGGATCGCATCCATCGTACGAAGACCAGGGACGTCGTTGTTCGAGTCGCCCACGAAGCTGGCCCAGTTCACCGGCTTCCCGCCGCCCGATCCTCCTGGAGCGGCAGACGCCACAGCGGGCACGACGATCAGCACGACGAGTAGGATTGCGACGAACGCGATCCGAGCAGTGGTAACTTGGCTTTCATTAGGCACGCACCTCCTTCGCGGGTGGCCTCCCAGGAAAGGGCACGAACCCGTGCAAGCCCCTTGCTCCGCGGCCTGTCCGAGCTACACAAGTGGGGAGTTACAAGCTCCCCTTGTTGCTCCAGCTTGGCCGTTTCTACTCTGCGTCAATAAGGAGAGAAAGCCCCCCGGCTGGCGATGCTTGGTTGCAGCCAATCCGGAGGGCTCAAGCGGCCTGAGACAACCCCAACCACAGGTCGAGGCTGGTGCTACATCTCCGGCATCAGACCCAGTTGCACCCCCACCCCGAGGTTGTCGTAGTAGACGGAGTTGCGTACGATCTTGCCATTCGAGAACTCAAACGTATTGCTGACCGGTATCACCATCTTCTTGCCGGTGGCGGGCGTCGGCTGGCCGGCCATAACGCTCGGCCCGTCGTTGGTCCCGGCCATGATGCCATTGATCACCACGAGGTCGCCCTGGGCGATCGTCTGTTGCACATCGAAGTGCACGTCCGAAGACGCAGCGAACACCCCTTGCGTGTAGGCGATCTCTTCCTCAACCCCCACCGGGCCCGGGGATCCAGGCACGTCGAAGAGGTACCCCGGCCCCCGGTACTTGTCGAACTGGCTCACGTCGTGCGCGTTGAGCGCTTCGACCCACTTCTGAACGACCTGGATGTTGTCCTTTTCCGACACGGCTCGTCTCCTTCCTGCTCAAGAAACAAGTGGGGGGCGTCACACAACCCCCGTACCTTCTCAGTGTAGGCCGGTCCCCCTCCGCGTCAATGGAGAATCGAGCCCCGCGGCTGGCAGGGCTTGGTAGCAGCCAATCCGGGGCGGCGCACGGTCAGCCTAGCGCTCCGGGCGCCTCTCGCGAATACAACCGTAGTTGGAGTCAGGTCCGGGCGCCGGCCAACAGCAGAGGGCCCTGGATATAGACCCTCAGATGACCCTCAAAGATGACCGACGCCCTGCTTCTCGCGCCCTCAGTTGGAGCGGAAAAACAGGGCGCTTGCAGGACTTACTTAGAGAGGCGACGACCGGAGTCGAACCGGTGTAGCGGGTTTTGCAGACCCGTGCCTAAGCCACTCGGCCACGTCGCCAGGAAACACGGCGGTCATGGAGCGGATGAAGGGATTCGAACCCTCGACCTTCTGCATGGCAAGCAGACGCTCTAGCCAACTGAGCTACATCCGCCCGGGCGCCTCGCGGCTGGTGGATTATAGACTAGCAGGGGTTGCCTCGTCCAGCGCTTTGTTCACCAGCCTGTCGGCTTCGGCGTTCTCCTCGCGGCGGACATGGCGGATAGAGACCCGGGGGAACCGCCGCATCCGAACCAGCGCCTCTGAGTGAAGCGGCTTCAACCCCTCGTTCTTGACCTTGTACTCGCCCCGCACTTGCTTGACGAGCAGTTCGGAGTCGGCCAGCACTTCGAGTTCCTGGGCATCGGCCTTCTCGGCGATCTCCAGGCCGGCCAGCAACGCCCGATATTCGGCGACGTTGTTCGTGCATACACCGATGACCCGGCTGACCGTATCGAGCACCCGGCCGTCCATGTCCTCGAGCACCGCCCCGATGGCGCCGGGGCCGGGATTGCCACGAGAGCCACCATCGACCCGCAGCCGGAGGCGGCGAGGACTCTCACCGACACCCACCGCGTTGCCGCGAGGGCCGCTGTCGACCGGCACCGCGTCAGTCGCGGCAGGGCCGCCTACGACGGCCTCAGCGGCGCGCTCGCCAAGTGCCCGTCCTCTCTCGGCGGCGGTGCTCCAGGGCGATCGCCAAGCCTTGCTCGTCTCCACCTCCACCTCATTTCCCGCCATCTCGGCGCGGAGCGTTTCCGTCCAGCCGCGCATGCACCACCACTCGAGTTGACCGTGCGGCACGTTGATGAGCGCAAAGCCGAGCTCTCCGGCGCGATCGGCGTCGTGGTAGCCAAGATCCCCGGTGACGAGCGCGTCCAGGCCCGCCGCTTCCTGCAACATGCTCCGGCCGCTCCCGGGAAGCATGCCTACCTTCCGCACCACTCGGGCACCATCGCCGCTCCAACTGCAACCGTCGAGCTCGAACAGCGTGGCGGTCCGCGCGGCCAGTTCGGCCACGGTCGTCTCACACGGCAGTGTGCCCTTCCGCCCAAGACCGGTCCGGGTCAGCAGGTCCTCCACGGGGTAGATGTCGAAGGCCGGCTCCTCATAGGGATGGGCCGATAAGTAGGCGGTGACTGCCCGCCCTACTCGGTTGCTGGGCACTACCGTCTCCCAGCGTAGCTCAGGCGTGCGCTCGGGGATGCTCAGTCGCCCGACTGCGGGGTGGGCTTCGGGGCCTGGTGTGAACCAACCCCTCCCCTCCGCGGCGAAAGCGCAGTCCTGGTATTCGCCGATTCCTCCTGCACCCGCTTCAAAGACGGCGGAGGCTACCCTCTCGACGGCGTCCGCCGGCACGAAGCCCACGAACTTGTACCAGCCGGCCGGACTGCGGCGCATTGGTACCAGGTTCTCCAGGCCCAGCGCGCCTGCCGCGATGGCAGCCAGGCCCCGCTCTGCGCTATCGAGGTTGGTGTGATGCGCGAGAAGATTCATCCGCCCCCGGATCAACTCCCTGACCATGCGCTCCCGAGGCCGGGCTTCGACGACCGAAGTGAGCGGCGAGAAGAGCAACGGGTGATGCGTCAGCACGGTGTCGTACCCACCGGCCACGACCTCGCCCAGCACCGGCTCGGTGAGTTCCAGCGCAACCAGCACCCGTTTGACCCGCGCCAGGTGGTCGCCGACCAACAGACCGCAGCTATCCCCGGGTTCGGCCAGCGCCCGCGGGGCCAGTTTCTCGAGGACCGATTCCAGGTCGGATATCAGCATGCCCGCCACGATCGCCTACAGCGGCTCTCCGGGGGTCGCTGCCCCGTCCAACCAGGCCTTCCCCTCAGCGTAGAGCGTCTCCACGGCCGGCCCCTTCAGCCCCGGCAGTGCCTCCTTGACTTTGAACCCGACCTTGGACTGCAGGTAGGCCAAGTGCCGGTACCCTTCGGGGAACTTGGCGAGCACGGCCGGATCGAGGGAAAGGACGGCCGCCGGGTCCACCGCGTCCAGCCGGTCCTTCTCGTAGATGGGCTGCCGGCGCACGATTCCCCAGCGGCCGTCCCGCTTCTCGAAGAAATCATAGAAGCGACCCCAACACACTACATCCACCGGCACCCCGTCTACCTGCCCACGCTGAAGGATGGCCATCTTCGTCTGCGAGATCGCCCGGTCGCCGGAGATGTCACACGACCACCCGCCGAGTTGATGAAGGATGTTGACGCCCTCCTCAAAGGACTTCTTGCTTATCTCGATGAAGTCTGCGTACGGCCCCTGGAACCAGGTGGCCGTCATCCAGCCATCGGGGTGCCAGACGGTCGCGAACCTCTCCCAATCTCCCGAGTCACGCCAGACGACCCAGTTCTCCACGGTCTCTCGTATGGCCAGCTTGTCGGCAGCGACCCCGTCCGGCATGTCCTGTCTCCCTTCGCGTGGGTCCGCTCGAGCGGACCTTACAGAATGAACTGTATCACCAGCGTTGTGTCGGCCCCAGACATGGACGGAGGCCCCGAAGGACCTCCGCGCTCCTCAACGTCTTCCAGACCGTGGGTTCTCAAACGAGCGCTCCTCGGCTTCAGTCGGAGAACTCTTCCACGACCAGCTTGAGGTTCTCCAGGCTGTGGCGCATATCCCGCTCCTGCATCCTCTCGAACAACAGGCGGTCGACCACCTTGCCCAACGGGCCCCCCGGAACCGTGTACTCCATCTCCTGAGTGACCAGCGAACCGCCATCATCGGGCTTGAAATCCATGGTCATCCACCCGGACGAGGAGCCGGTGAACTCGCCGCGCCAGTGACCGCCGCCGTCCGGATCGTGGCGGTCCTCGACCGTACGGACGGTCTCGTGCATGTGTACGCCGGCAGTAGCGCTTGTGAACTCGACTTGCTGCCCTACACCAATGTCACCCAGGATCGTGTCCGGCTCACTCATGCCCACCATGAACGTCCCCCAGCGGTGGGGGTCCTCGGTGTAATGCACCACCTTGTTCACGGGAGCGTCGATGTGGATGCTTTCTCTTAGATGGCCCATGGCACACCTCCTCCTCGGGCAGATCAGCGCGGTCGCGAGGCGACGGGCGGATGTGAACTCGTTCGCGGCCCCGTCTTTGCGGCCTTCCCGAGTAATGGATGGGGAGAGTCTCTTTCTCCCCGTATGTCCTCATTATCCCGCGCAGAGTCGATCCGCAAACAAGGTCGCCGGATCGGATGGTCAACCAATAACAGAGAGTGCCGGTCAGAAGTTGCCGACGAGGGCGAGGCTGGATAGCAGAATCAGGGTCCAGCTGGCCACAAAGATGGCTTGGTCATTGGCTCGTTTCGCGCGAAGCGTCCCCACTGCCATGAGCACGCCTGCGATGAGCGTCAACACCAGAACAAGCGCTCCAATCTCTCTCAACACGCTCGCACTCCTCCCTCCGATTCTCCGAAGTAGCTTTCGGCATCTCGCGAGGAGGTCTTGAGTCAGTCCCCCCGCGCGGTCGATTCAAGATGAAGACCTCCGCTGCCGACGAGAGCTCTTGAGGGGAGGATCCAAAACTGAGAGAACCGAAAGTGGTGGACCGCATGACGGAGAGCACAAGAATGAGCAAGGAGAGCCCCTTGAATGGGCTCTCTCTGAAAGATGTGCTGGCCGAACTCGACATGCAGTTGGAGTTCGGACCACAACGCGACGTAGCGGAGGAGCAGCACAAGGCTCAGCTAGAACGGCTCCTAGCCTTCATTGAAGGGCTCCAGCACGAGAACAGGCTGCTAGAACAGCGCATCCAAACCTTGGAGGATCGCGGCGAGTGGAGGCCCTGGCGGGGACGAGAGGAGAAGCGCTCAAGGAGGGACGCACAGGTGCAGAGGGACAGTCCTTCCAGGAAGTGACAACAGGGGCGAGCCAAACGACCCTATAGGCGAACAACCGACGCGTTGCGCGAATAGCCGACGAGAAGAGCGGCAATACCGACATCGAGCATCACAATGGCCAGCGCCCCACCCCTGCTCGAGAAGATCTTCTGCGACAGATCCAAGGATGGGACGAAAAGCCATAGCACAAATAGCACTAGTAGGATATCCAGCACGACGATGCCGAACCAGAAGAGTGCCTTGCCCACGTTCGGTTCATCGTCCTTGTGCGCAGAGCGGTCTTGAGTGCGGGAGAGCACAGCCACGCCGCCGCCTACGATGATGAGCGCGCTTAAGAACAAGAACCACCCGTAGCCGACGGAGCCAGCCCAATCTCTGACAACCGATGCGTAACCCAGCAACCCGAACATGCCGCCGAGGATGGCGAGTACCACGGCGACTATCCGCACTGTCCTCATCGCACCCCTCCCACGCGCCAGGGCACGCTCCCACCACCTTGAGCGTACTCCAGTTGCCGCGCGAGCGAAAGGGGGCATGGCCACCAAGCCCCCCGGCTCTCCCACGTCCTCCGCGCTATCCTAGGCATGAGTTACTGAGGGAGGAATCATCATCCTGCACTGTGACTACTGCGAGCGTCCGGCCACCTGGCACGCGGTCTGGAGAACGCCCACCATGCCGGAGGCGGCGTTCGCCCATTCATGCGATGAGCACCGGGGCGAAGGCATGGTCCCGCTGCACGAAACGCTCGTATGGGTCCTGGAGCACTCGCCAGATGGCATGCCCCCGCCGCGCCAGGGCAGTGCGCGCGGGGATACCTGCGTCCTCTGTCTGCGGGAGACGGACACGGGGCTCTCGTTCAGCGGCGACGCGGAATGGGTGATAGCCGGGCTGATCGTCCTAGGGGTGCCGGAAGAGCTGGCCACGAACATGGTTTCGTCAGCAACTGGAGACGAGGCGGGCTTGCTGCCGGGCGGCCAGATCACCTTTCCAGTCCGAGTCTGCCGCCGATGCGCGGTTGCTGGTGGCGTGAGGTTGCCGGTAGGTCTGATCTCTTGCATCATCCCCGATATCGCCCAAACGGAGGGAACCTAGGGCACGCTCCAGTCGAGACGCTCCCGGCTACTGCATGTTCCCCGTGTCCGGGTCCATGCCACAGGATCGCGCTATGTCTCGGTACATGGTCTCAACCATGTTCAGGGTGTCAGCAAGGACCCTGATACTGCCGGAGTCATAGGCACTTAGGATGATATCCTGCATCTCCCCGACTATCAGGCCCCACCGCACCGGTTGGTTCTTCGCAAGCACCTCCAGCACCCCACTCCAGGCGGCCACGCGTTCAGCATGGCGGAGAAGCATCTCATCGGCCGCGGCTTCAAAGATCACCGGCCACATGGGGTTGTATCCCATCCTTGACTTGCCCATCGAAGCCCTTTCGCGCCGGTCTCCTCACGGAGCGCTGCTCAGTACTCATACCTCAGTACTCATAGAAACGAACCGCTTGCCCCAGACGATACGCCGGAAATGAAGGTTCTCAACGTGCGGGCGGTTGGTGGCACAGAAGGCGGGGGCGTTCGATCAGGCTAGAGGAGGTTGGCGGAGTGGCGAACACAGACCTAGTTGTAGTTCGCCTTTGCCAGCCGTCGTCTCATAGTGTCGCGATTACGCAAGGTGTGTGTTTGGGGGACCGTCCCTCGGTTCATAAAAGGTCTACGCACCGGCGCGGTATCGACGGGTCGTGGCGCCTTTAGGTCAGCGGCCCTGCCCAGGCCGAAGATGAGGACCCAACCCGGGATGACAACCAGAAGGACAACGGCCAAGACGATCGCGAGAGCTAGCATGCGATGCCGTTGCTTGTGAGCACCTTTCGCTTCACACTTCTCCTCACCAGGACAACAGCTCCCAGCCCGTTTGGCCAGGGCGGTCTACCATCGGCAAGGAAATCTTCCACGCCAAGTGCCCGGGTCCTTCCCTGTCCTACCGCCAGGGCTTCCACCACTTGCGCGCCTCGAGGGTTTCGATCCGCTGCCTTAAGAGCCTTCCCTCGACCCGTAGCCCCTGTATATGGATCAGAAGCAGGTCTATCTGAGCCTTGTAGCGCTCTTCTTGCGCCGCGGTGAGGCCCTCCTCCACCTGCTCCAGTGATGCGAGTTCTGGCCGCGCGCCCAACTCAGCCAACACGTCCTCCAGGGAGTCCCCGTTTGGGCGCTTCTCCTCGCTCACTTCTCTGCTCTTCGCCATGGCCCCCAACTCGTCGAGCTTCGAGGGTTTGGACCCTCTCTGGTAGGGGCTTCTGTCAATGCTCACCCCACAACGCAGTATAGACCGAGCCAGGAGTTGTCAAGGGCGCATGGTGGCCCCGCCGCCAGCGCAGCCGGAGCGGTAGATCCGGGTGATGCACGATCCGGGGAGACGCCCTCCGCGTTCCTAGACCTGCGACCAGGCGGGGACCTCCGTACACTGGACCTTTCGCTTTCCAGGGCCCGACTTTGGCCCGGTGTGGACTGTGGCGATATCTTCTACTCTTAGTGTAACGAGCAGACTCAGCCGACGACCGGAGCGAACGAACCTCGAGAGGCGGGGGCCTGAGGCCGTCGCGACAGCGCAAAGAGGTGAATCAATGATCGAGATGCTACGCACTCACCTTCGCGCTTGGGTGAAATCCGAGCGGGGCGCCACGGCGGTGGAATACGCGATCATGGTGGGTCTCATCGCGGCTGTCGTTGTTACAGCCGTTGGTGCTCTTGGAACCGCCGTCGTTGGCCTGTTCGACGTAGAATTCCCCTTCTGAACAGTTGAGCGACGCGTCCACGGCCCACGCGGCCTGCGATGTCGTCACAGACCACGACTCTTTAGGGGTCAACTAACGGCAGCGGCCACGCCCGGCCAATCGATCTGCACGCTCGAACCCGGTTCCGCTTCCGTGATTGCGACGAGGGACTTCTCAGATGCCCTCGCAAGAAAGCGAGCCCCAAGTGACCCGCTTTCCCCTTTCAGCCATATCGACTAACTGGCTTACCCGCTTGGTGCGCGGATTCCGCCTGCTAACGGATGCTCACCGCGCTCGTCGAGACTCATCGGGATGCGCGACCTCTTGGGACTCACGGCATGTATGTTCCCGCCGTTCGACATTCTCAAACGTCAGCCGTCATCCACCCGACAACAAGGACTGCAACGATTCCATCAGCCCGCTCCACTGCATTTCGAGTTGGCCGCTCTGGGCTTTTGCCGCATCGAGCGTGGCCTGGTCTTTGTTGCGCAACGCCTGGGCGGCTTTGTCGGTCGCGTTCACTTCGGCGAGAAGCACCGTGCCCAGATTCTCATGGAAGGCGGCAACCTCCGCAGGCGGATTGATGGCCTTCAGTTGGTCAAGGGCACCGTGCGCCATGGTCGCAAAGGCCTCCCCCGCCTTCACTTGGGCGGCGGTGACCTCAGAGGCGTCGGTGACTGAAAGGGGATCGTCAGCCGCGGGCAGCACCTGTAGCGCGGCTGCAAAGACCTGCATCTTCTGAACGTAGGCCTGCAGTTCCGGTGTCATCTGCAGCGAGGGGAGCGTGACGGAGTCGGTGGCTGCCGTCGTGTCCGTCGTCGCCGCGCCGCTTGTGGTTGTGGCCGGCACAACAGCGGAGGTAGTCGTCACTACCCGGGTCGAGGAGGTTGTCGCCTGGGAGGTGGTCGTGGTCGCTTCACCACCGCAGGCGGTCACGATCAGCGTGAGGGCAAACAGGAGAGTCATGAGCAGAGTGACGAAGGTATTTGCCTGTACGTCACGGGACCGCCACCCTGCCGGTGCTGATAGGATTGGTTCCTGATTCATCGTCTTCTCCTCATCCGCCCCACTCTCTAGTGATTCGCTATCGGGCAAGGCTACTCCCAACTTCCCAAGAGGGCAAAGAGAGGCTCCGGCGGACGGGGCTGGGCAGCAGGTAATACGGGGACACACGATCGAGCTGACCGGGCGAAAGATCCGGGGCCATACGGCCTTAGTGATATCCTCAATCTACGGCTGGATAGCGCAGCGCAAAAATGGGAATACTTTTCCACAGGCCATGCGAGGCACTTATCCGAAAACGGGGGCCACCGTGAAGCTCTTCGGCTCGTTCAGCCTCAAACCCAGGAACAAGCGCCGAGAGGCTCTCGATACGAACCAGCGCGAGACTTAGCGTCAGACTCTCGCGGTTGGAGCACAACTACGCCTCCTCGAGAGCGAAGAGGAGAGATCCGACTCCCATTGGCGGCTGCTCAAGAGGAAGGCCCCACGGAAGTCGTAACACCCCTGCGGGGCGCAAGGCAGAACGCGCCCGCTCTCGGCGACGGCGTGAATACAATCGGCAGTCTGAGCTACGCCCCCTTGATTCTGAGCACCTCGTCGATCGGCCGACGCTCGCTCCGGCACGCGTTCACAGGGCTGTCCTCATCCTCGTAGCCTATCGGTATCCCCAGAACGATCTTGTACTCCCCCGGGATTTCAAGCTGCTGCCTAAGCACGTCTGGGTAGGAGACGGACGAGTATGCCGGGATCGTGCTCAGGCCCTCCTCAACGGCTCCCAGCATGATGCCCTGAGCAACCAGGCCCAGGTCGAACAGAGACCAAGGCTCGAGTCCAGGATGGCTGCAGAGGAAGATGGCCGCCGGAGCCCCGAAGAAGGCCATCTGCCCCTCGGCGGCTGCTTTCTGACCGGCCGGGTCCGCCGGGTCCACTCCGAGATAGGCGCAAATCGCGGCCACCCTTTCCGTGTACCTCTGGAGGACGTGCTCGGGCCAGGCCTCGATCGGGCCGTACTCGGGATTCGGCGCGACCTGGTTCTGCAAGTTCCCGAGGTATGCAGCGCGGATGGCGTTCATTGTGTCTCCGACCGCGACAAAGATCTCCCACGGCTGCGTATTTCCCCAGGAGGGGGCGCGCGTGGCGGCCTCCACGATTCGCACCAGCACGTCGCGGGGCACGGCCTTCTGCTTGAAGGCGCGGCTGGAGTGTCTGAGGGCAAGCACTTCGCGTAAATCCATGACGTTCCTCCCGGGCGTTTGACAACAAGTCGCTCGAATTGTTCCCCGGCCACCGAAAGCGACAAACGGAACGAGAGCCCCCCGGCCGGCCGGGCTTGGTAGCGGCAGGCCCTAGCCTCCTATGCTCTTGATCCATCCCTCGGTGGGTATAGCGGGAAGGGTCATGCTCGAGGCTGTTCCCCGGGAAGCGAATTGGATCAGAGCCTTCGTGAGAACGGTGTCATCCGGAGCTTCCACGATGCTGATGAAATCATAGGGGCCGAAGAGGGCGTACTGGTCCTTGATCGTGACCCCCATGTCCTTCATCTCGGCGTTCACTTCTCTGATGCGGTTGGGATTGTCCCGGACGGTCTTGCGGCCATGATCGGTGAGGTTGACAAGCAAAACATAGGTGGGCATCGAGACCTCCTTTTCCGGCGTGCGGATTCTCCGATCCGCCTGAGACGTCTATTCCTAACAAGGATTCCGGCCAAACACGGCACTAACGGCGAGAGCCGGGACAGAACCCTCTTCACCCTGCACCCCAAGCCAACGGGGCGCCTTCCGCGGGCGCTCCTTTGTCATCCGGCAGGCAGTCCTACCGAGCTAGTAGCTGATGGAGGCCTCGATACGCCAGGTGGCCTCCCACGGAGGGGACTGAGGAGTGAGGCGGATAGGGCCCGGATAGTGCTACGCCGGGGAGAGTCACTCACTCCCCGTATGGGTCCAGTATAGGCTGAAGTCTCTTCCGGGCAATCAGGAAGCTACGCAGGGACGAACCCCGCCGCCCGCAGGAGCGCTTCCGCCTCTATGGCGTCGTCGGGGCAAGAGGCAGTGCTGAAGCTCATCTCCAGGGCTAGATTGGCCGGACCCAGTATGAACCTGGTGTTCTCGGCCTCGCCCGCCAGACGCTCGGCGACAGTGAATGCGGCTTGCCCATCCGTCTCGTCCATGACGATGATGAACTGATCCCGCGTACACAGAAACCACGCGTCCACCTCGCGTATGTTCGCCGCGATGAGATCCGCCAGATCCCCGAGGGCCGAGTTTCCGGCTGCCTGCCCGAAGGTACCGTCGACCCAGGCCATATTGTGGATGTCGACCACGAGTACAGCAAACGGGCGACGATGGCGCCTATAGCGCCCGCAATGGCGTTCAACCTCACGCAGCACGTACCCGGGATTGTAAAGGGCGAGAAGCGATTCCCGGCCCAGACCTACGTGCGTCATGTCACGTCTCCCTTGGCGACTATCGATCGCAATGCAATGTTGGAAGTCCCACGACTCCTATCGACAGGCTCCAGACACGCCTTGATTGCCAGGCAGGTGAACCGCGGGCGCGTGCCTGTAGGGCACCTTGACTGCGCGCGCAGACGGCATACGCTGGACTTACTGCTCATGAAGTATCTGCGTCAAGGGGGAGTTGAGCCCTGGCGGGGAAGGCTTTTTCAAGTGGGCCCAGCAGGACTCGAACCTGCGACCGGCCGATTATGAGTCCCCAGCCGTCCGTATCGTCCTAGTGGGCCCAGCAGGACTCGAACCTGCGACCGGCCGATTATGAGTCGGCAGCTCTAACCAACTGAGCTATGGGCCCCGAATGATTGCCCATTCTACCCCACCGCATCTACTCGTCGGCGGGCAACTCCGCCGTCGGCCGGGGCGCCGGGCCGGCGGAGGGCAGCTTCTCCAGTACGAACACCCCGTACGCCGCGCGCAGGTTCGGCCAAAAGCGTAGAGGCCGCTTGGGCCCCACATAGAAGTGGCGGACTATCCGGATCCCCTGCTCCCGCGTGAAGGCGCGGAAATCCTTGATGGTCAGGGAATGTATGTTCGGCGTGTTGTACCACTGGTACGGAAGCGAGCTCGTCACCGGGGCCTTGCCGGTGAAGAGAAGCTGCAGCCGCGCCTTCCAGTGCCCGAAGTTCGGGAAGCTGGCCACCACGAAGTGCCCCACGCGCAGCGCCTCCTGCAGCACGGCCACAGTCTCCCCTGCCTCCTGCAAAGTCTGGCTGAGGATCACGTAGTCGAAGCTGTTGTCGGGGTAGTAGGACAGGCCCTCGTCGAAGTCGCCATGGTACACGGTCACGCCTTTCGCGACCGCTTCGTAGACCTTGTCCTCCACGAGCTCGATACCGGTGCCGCGCACCTTCTTGGCGTCGATGAGCATCTTGAGGAGGATCCCCTTGCCGCAGCCCAAGTCCAGCACCCGGACGCCTGGTGGTACCACGTCCACGATGAACAGATGGTCCCAGCGGACCCCGTTTCCGTTTCGTGCGACGCCGCTAGGCAAGGCGCAGTCCCTGCTGCCGGCCGGTGGTCTCGAGGAAGTGCCAGATCACCCGGGTGAGATCTTTGTTTTCGAGAAGGAAGGCGTCGTGACCATGCGACGAGCGCATCTCCAGGTACGAGCAGTCGAGACCGTTACCTTTCAAAGCATGAACGATCTCCTTGGACTGATACGGCGGATACAGCCAGTCGCTGCTGAAGGCGATGATGAGGAAGCGCATATCGTTGGGGAGTTCCCGGAACGCCTCCACCAGTACGCCGCGGCCCGCCGCTAGATCGAAGTAGTCCAGAGCCTTGGTGATGTACAGATACGTGTTGGCGTCGAAGCGGCGCGTGAAGACCTCGCCCTGGTAGCGAAGATAACTCTCCACTTCGAAGTCGAGGGTCAGATCGTGATCCGGCGCTTTGTTCTCGCGCATGCGGCGCCCGAACTTCTCGTGCATCGATTCGTCCGACAGGTAGGTGATATGCCCTATCATGCGCGCCACTGCCAAGCCGTTGTCGGGGGGATCGCCCTGATAGTAGTCGCCGCCCTTCCAGTTAGGGTCGGCCATGATGGCCTCGCGGCCCACCTCGTTGAAGGCGATCTGCATGGGGGAATGCCGGCGGGTAGACGCGATCGAGATGCACGACGAGACCATCTCCGGGTAGGCCACGGACCATTCCAGCGCCTGCATCCCCCCCATCGACCCGCCGGTGACGGCCAGCAGTTTTGGTATGCCGAGATGATCGATGAGGAGCTTCTGGGCCCGGACCATGTCGCCCACGGTGACCATCGGGAACGTGACCCCGTACTCCTTGCCTGTGGCCGGGTTGATGCTGCTCGGCCCGCTGCTGCCTTTGCAGCCCCCGATGACGTTCGAGGAAATGACGCAGTACTTGTCGGTATCGAACCCCTTGCCGGGGCCGATCATGGTCTCCCACCAGCCCGGCTTCGTCTCACCGGGGTAATGGCCGGCCGCGTGGGCGTCGCCGGACAGAGCGTGCAGCACCAGCACCGCGTTGGTGCGCTCCTGGTTCAGGGTGCCGTACATCTCGTAGGCGACGGTGACCGGCTCCAGAACGCGCCCGGAGTCGAGCGGGAGCGACGGGAAGGTGACGCTTTGCAGTTCGACCTCGCCGACCGACACGCCCAAGGCCTGTTGATTGTGGATGTAGTCGCTCATTGCGGCTGGATTATACGACTATCGACGGCGCGTCGGCAGGCGCCACGCCTAGCTCCGATAGCGATTGGTGATGGGGAGGCGCCGATCCTTCCCGAAAGCCTTGGGGGTGATCCGCACACCCGGCGCGGCCTGGCGGCGCTTGTACTCATTGCCGTCGATCATCGCGACCACACGCTGGACTTCGGTCCGGTCCACTCCAGACGCGACGATTTCGTCCACGCTGTCGTCGTCGACCACATACGACTCGATGATCCGGTCGAGCAGATCGTATGGCGGCAGCGTGTCCTGGTCGGTCTGGTCGGCAGCGAGCTCCGCGGACGGGGCCCGGTCGATCGTGGCCTGAGGGATCGGACCCTCCCCGGGGCCGAGCGAGTTGCGATACGCGGCAAGGCGGTAGACCAGGGTTTTGGGAACATCCTTCAGCACGGCGAAGCCCCCCGCCATGTCGCCGTAGAGTGTCGCGTAGCCAACAGCCATCTCGCTCTTGTTCCCGGTGGTAAGCACCAGATAGCCGAACTTGTTCGAGAGAGCCATCAAGAGGTTCCCCCGGATGCGGGCCTGGATATTCTGCTCGGTGACTCCCGGAGATGCATCACCAAGAAGTGGGGCCAGAGTCTCCAGGTAGGAGCAGTACACTGTTTCGATAGCTATCTCGTAGAAGTTCACTCCGAGCCGCTCGGCCGTCTGCCGCGCGTCGTCCCTGGTCCCCACGCTCGAGTAGCGCGAGGGCATAGAAACGGCGTTGACCTTGTCCTTGCCCAGGGCGTCCGCGGCGATGCAGGCGGTGATGGCGGAGTCGATGCCGCCGCTGATGCCCATGACCACCTGATCGAAGCGATTCTTGCGGACGTAATCGCCCACACCGAGACACAGCGCTGCATAGACCTCGGCCTCGACCCCCAAACACTCCGCGACGGGGCAGGCGACGGTCGCCGGAGACGCGGCAAGCGCCGGAGATGCGCCGACGGCGGGCGGGCGGTCGAAACCGGGGGACGCGCCGGCTGCCTTCTCGACGGTGATGATCTCGATTCCCCGGCGTGGAAGCTCGTGCTCCACATCGCACTCCTCGGATCCTTTCGGCACGGCGGGGGTCACGCCGGACTCCGCCCGGACAGACGGACGCGGTGACTCCAGATCCAGGTCGACGATCAGCAACTGCTCCTCGAACTGCCTCGCCCGGGCGATGAGCTCACCCTCCGGGCCAAAGACCAGGCTTTGTCCGTCGAACACCAGTTCGTCCTGCCCCCCAACGCCGTTCACATAACACACGAACGCCCCGGCGTCGCGCGCCCGCCGAGCCAGCATGGCCTCCCGCTCCCTGCCTTTGCCCACGTGATACGGAGACATGGAGAGGTTGATGACGAGATCGGCGTCCCCTTCCCGGGCCGCGACCACCGTCGGCCCGTGTGGCTCCCAGATGTCCTCGCAGATATTGACTCCGACGTGGGCGCCGTCCAGATCCAAGACGCCAATACGATCGCCGGAGGCGAAGTACCGCTTCTCGTCGAACACCGCGTAGTTCGGCAGGCAGATCTTCCGGTATACCCCGGCGACGCTCCCGCCTGCCACGATCGCGGCAGAGTTGTAGGTGGCAGCGCCCTGAGTCACGGGCACACCCACCAGTGTGCAGATGCCTGAGTTTGCCGCGGCGACCTCAAGCAGAGCGGTCCAGCATCGGGCGAGAAAATGGTCTTTCAGCAGAAGATCCTCGGGCGGATAGCCGGAAATGACCAACTCCGGGAACGCGACGATATCCGCGCCGGCGGCAGCGGCAGTCCGCATCCACTCGATCACCAGAGCGGCGTTGGCTTCGAGGGCCCCTACCGTCGGGTTGACCTGCGCCAGGGCTATCCTCACCGGGCGGACTCCAGCACGCCGATCAGCTCGTTGGTCTTTGCCTGCAGGAGGTCTTTGTCGCCCCGGGTCTCTAGGTTCAGCCTGACGACGGGCTCGGTGTTGGACATGCGCACGTTGAAGCGCCACGACGGATACTCGATGCTCAGGCCGTCCGTCTCGTCCATGCCCAGACTGTCGGCCGTGTAGCTCGCGCGAACCGCCTCCAACGCCCGCGCCGGATCACTCAACGTCAGGTTGATTTCGCCGCTCACAGGGAAGCGGGCGATGCGCTCGGCCAGCATGTCGGAGAGTGGGCGATCCGCCTCGCTGATGGCCTCCACCACTTGCAGCCAGGGGATCATCCCCGAATCGCAGTAGGAGAACTCGCGAAAGTAGTGGTGGGCGGACATCTCGCCGCCGTACGCGGCATCGACCGCGCGCATCTTCTCCTTGATGAAGGCGTGCCCGCTCTTGCAGAGCACCGGAGTGCCGCCCGCCTCGCGCACGAGTTCCTCGGTGTTCCACACCAGGCGTGGGTCGTGGATGATATTGGCGCCTGGATGTCGCTTCAGCGCCCGTTGGGCGAGCAGCCCCACAAGGTAGTAGCCGTCGACGAACTCGCCCTTGTCGTCAAAGAAGAAGCAGCGGTCGAAGTCCCCGTCCCAGGCGATGCCTATGTCCGCACCAGCCGCGAGCACGGCTCGAGAGGTCGCCGCCCGGTTCTCGGGCAGTAGGGGGTTCGGCACTCCCAGCGGGAAGGTCCCATCAGGCCGTTCGTTTATCTTTACAAGATGTAAAGGCAGATGCGGCTCCAACATGTCGATGACCGGTCCGGCCCCGCCGTTCCCCGGGTTCATGACGACTTTGAGCGGGCGCAAAGACCCAGCGTCGATGTAGGTAAGAAGGTGCTTCACAAATGCGGGGCGCATGTCCAGGTGCTCGATGGTGCCCGGAACGGCCACCGTCGATGACGAGGCGGGCGCTGCCGCTGCACGCGCCGATGTCGCCGCCTCCCAACCCCCCGCCGCCATCGCGGTCCGTACCATCTCCTCGATGTCGAACAGGCCGGAGTCGGAGCTGATGGGCCTCGCCTGCTCTCGTGTGAATTTCATCCCGTTGTACTCGCGCGGATTGTGACTCGCGGTGATCATGATGCCGCCGTCTACTCCCAGGGCAAACGTGGCGTGGTACACCTCCTCGGTGCCGACGAGTCCAATGTTCACCACCTGCGCGCCCGACGCCACCAGTCCGGCCGACAGGGCATCGGTGATCTCCGGGCTGGTAAGGCGCACATCATGACCGACCACCACCCGCGTCGGATGCACCAACTCCGCATAGGCACGGCCGATCAGTTCGGCCATTTCGGTGTTGAGCTGCTCGGGGACCTTGCCCCTGACGTCATATGCTTTGAAGCTCTCGAGACGCACTGGCTCTTCCATCGGGAGCATCCTCCCGGCCTTGGCCGGCCGATTGCACGGGACTACTCTATTGCCTATACTACGCGAGGTCCACGGTCCTCGGTAGCTCAATGGTAGAGTACCTGACTGTTAATCAGGGTGTTGCAGGTTCGAGTCCTGCCCGAGGAGCCATCTATGTGTGCCACACGCAAGCGCGCTGACTTCGGAGCTCCGGTCGAGGGCTTTTTCGACACACAACCCCCGGCCCTACGGGCCATCCTCGACGAATTGCGCACCCTCGTCCTGGAGGCGGCCCCCGACGCCCAGTCTTCTATCAAGTGAGGAAATCCGTTCTTCACGGCGGATGGGGTGATGATCTGCGCACTGACGGCCCACAAGGCGCACGTGAACCTGATACTCGCCGGACCGGCTGATGCCTTCGCCGATCCAGAACATCGGCTGACCGGGACGAGCGCCTCCGGGCGCCACCTAAAACTAACCGACGTGTCGCAGATTCCGCGGGAATCCGTGCGCGAGTGGCTGCGGACGGCCGTCGAACTGGCCCGGGACAAGCAGCCCTAGCGCGACGACTGGCTACGCGGCCGGGCTCAGCGCCCTCCGGCTTTCTTCAGCGTTGGGACCCGTCTCCTCGGAGATCTCGCAGCCACAGGCCGGGCAGACGATCGCTGCGGGCGCGAGCTGAAGGCTGGACGAGCCCGACCCAGCGCCGCCGGATCTGGAACCCGGATCCATGGACTGGAGCGGCTCTCCGCAACAGGCGCACGAATCCCCGGGTCGAACCCGAGCCAGGAAAGCGGCGAGCGATTCCTGTTGGGTCTGGGTGGACTTGATGCATTGAGTGCGGTTCATCTGATCACAACTTCCTCATGACGGCGATGACCTTACCTGCGATAAGAGGGTCCCGAACGAAGATCGGTTCCATGAGGTCGTTTTCGGGCTGCAATCTGACCTGGTCCTCTTCGCGGAAGAAGCGTTTTAGCGTGGCTTCATCGTCGAGCAACGCCACAACGATGTCCCCGTCGTCCGCAGTCTCCTGCCGCTTGACCACTACGAGGTCGCCGTCGAAGATGCCCGCCTTGATCATAGAAGTGCCGGTGACCCTGAGGGCGAAGCAACTCTCGCCACCGCCCAGGAAGCCGGGGATGTCGAGACTTTCTTCGATGTTCTCGTCGGCCAGCAGCGGTGTGCCGGCAGCCACCCGGCCGACCAGAGGCACCGGCCGCAGTCCTCGACTAGCGCGACCGCCCGTGCCGCCCTTGCCGGGGCGAGTGACCTCGAGCGCGCGCCGCTTGGAAGCTCCTGCTCTGCGGATATAGCCCTGAGCCTCGAGGGCTGACAGGTGACTCTGCACAGAGGCGGGAGAACACAGACCGACCGCGGAGCCGATCTCCCGCACTGTAGGCGGGTAACCCTGTTCCCGGACGGCGTCCTCGATAACCTGGAGTATCAACCGCTGGCGTTCTGGCAGATCATCCATCTTGGGCTCCTTACTGAACATTCGTTCGGTGTAAAGAGTATAGAACAAATGTTCGGCGGCTTCAAGCGCCCGCGCTCGGAGAGTCGGGTCGCTTTCCGGTTGACGCCCCCTGCCGCCGGGCCTTATACTCACCGCGGCTTTCGCCCAAGTCCGAGTGGCGGAATTGGCAGACGCGCTAGGTTGAGGGCCTAGTGAGTGAATAACTCATGGGGGTTCAAGTCCCCCCTCGGACATCATTCTGGCGGTTTCTCGACGGTTTCACCGGGTGCTTGTGGGGCGTGGCCCGCGCGCGGCATGTGCGACTACCGACTCGACCGGAGGCTCCAATGGCCAACCTGCCGGCAGAACTGGAAGCGAACGAGGTCTACCGGGGCTGCGAGTCGCTTTCGTTCGAGACCACAGCCACCCTTCCCGACCTCACCGAGATCATCGGCCAAGAACGAGCCGTTTCCTCTGTGGAGTTCGGCATGGGCATCGACAGCGAGGGCTACAACATCTTCGCGGTCGGCCCATCCGGGACCGGCAAGACTGCCACAGTCTATGAATTCCTCAAACGGGAGGCGGCCTCGCTACCCGCTCCCGATGATTGGATGTACGTCTACAACTTCGGCAAACCCTCCGAGCCGAACGCCATACGCGTGCCCGGGGGCCGGGCACAGGCCTTCCGCAAGGATATGGAGAAGCTGGTCGCGGATCTTCAGGCTGCCATCACCCAGGCCTTCGAGGGCGAGGAGTACGAGAAGCAGAAGCGGACCATCGCGCAGCAGGTGGGCGAGCAGCAGGAGGCCAAGCTGAGCGGGCTCAGCGAGAAGGCCGAGACGCAGGGCTTCACGATAGTGCGGACTCCCGCCGGCTTGGTTGTGGTGCCCAAGACTGCGAAGGGCGAGCCGATGCCTCGGGAGGCGTACGAGGCGCTGCCGTCCAAGAAGCAGAAGCGGATCGACGAAGGTCTCGAAGTTCTCAACGAAGAGTTGCAGCAGCTTATGCGCCTCGTTCGTCAAGACGAGCGCGCCGGCCGAGACGCTTTGCGCGAACTCGATCAGAAGGTCACGGACTTCGCCGCGCGGCATCTCGTGGACGAGACTTGTGAGCGCTGGTGTCAGTTTCCCGAGATGGACGACTACCTGCGCGCGGTGCTGAAAGACGTGGTAGAGAACGCCGACGACTTCAAGAAGTCCGACGACGAAACTCCCGTGATGTTCATGGGCATGCCGATCTCCCCGCGGCAGAAGGGCGAAACAGCCTTCGAGAAATACCGCATCAATGTAGTCGTCGACAATTCCGACCTGCAGGGTGCGCCGGTGGTAACCGAGACCAACCCGGTGCTGCAGAACTTGGTGGGCCAGGTCGAGCATCAGGCGCAGTTTGGCGCCCTCTTCACCGATTTCACCATGATCAAGGCGGGGGCGCTCCACAAGGCCAACGGGGGCTTTCTGGTCCTAGACGCTCGCGACGTCCTACTGAAGCCTTACGCGTGGGACGCCTTGAAACGGACCCTCAAGACCCGAGAGATCCGGATAGAGGACATCGCCCAGCAGATGGGATTCGCCACCACAGCCTCGCTCGACCCGGAGCCCATCCCCTTCAAAGCAAAGATAGTGCTCATAGGCGAGGCATTCGTGTACTACCTCCTGTACAGCCAGGATCCCGACTTTCAGGAGCTCTTCAAGGTCAAGGCCGACTTCGACTCAGTGGTCGACCGGACTCCCCAGACCGAACAACTCTACGCCCGCTTCATAGGCCGGGTGGCCCGGGAGCACGACCTACCCCCGTTCACGGCCGGGGCCGTGGGCCGGGTTATCGAACAGACATCGCGCCTCGTGGAAGACCAGCGCAAGATGACGACCAAGTTCACCGATGTACGCGACCTGCTGACAGAGTCGTCCTACTGGGCCCGCAAAGTCTGTCCGGACGGCCAGTCGCCAGTGGTGGGCCGGGAACATGTACAGAAGGCCATCGACCAGAGGATCTACCGCTCTAACCTGATCGAAGAGCGCGTCCGCGAAATGATCGCCGACGCCACCGTGATGGTCGACACCACGGGTGCCGTCGCGGGCCAGATCAATGGCCTGTCGGTCTCCTCGATCGGCGATTACATGTTTGGACGGCCCAGTCGGATAACCGCGACTCACCGTCTGGGTGACGGCGAGGTGATGGACATCGAGCGCGAAGTAGAGATGGGTGGTCCCATCCATTCCAAAGGGGTCCTCATCCTGTCCGGCTACCTCGGCTCCAAATACGCGTCGGAAAAGCCGCTTTCCCTGACGGCGCGGCTGGTGTTCGAGCAATCGTATTCCGGGGTGGAGGGAGACAGCGCCTCGTCGGCGGAACTCTACGCCCTCCTCTCCTCCCTCTCCGGAGCGCCCATCCAGCAGCGCTTCGCGGTGACCGGTTCGGTCAACCAGCGCGGCCAGGTGCAGGCCATCGGCGGGGTCAACGAGAAGATCGAGGGCTTCTTCGCAGTATGCGAGGCCCTGGGCCTCAAGGGCGACGAGACGGTGCTCATACCGAAGTCCAACGTGCCCAACCTGATGCTCAGCCCCAGGGTGCGCGAGGCTATCGAGGCCGGCCGCTTCCACATCGTCCCGGTGGCGATGATCGATGAGGGCATCAGCCTGCTCACCGGCCTGCCGGCGGGCGAACTTGGCGGGGACGGAACTTATCCGGAAGGTACCGTCAACCGGATGGTGGTAGACCGCCTGGCGCTGCTGGCCGAGAAGGCCCGGGAAGCGGTCCGCAAGAAGGGCAAAGAGAACGCGGAGCCCGTCGCTCCCTAGACCTTCTCCACCTTCACCTTCGGATGGCCGCCGGACCTCAGAAGTCTCGACACCGGAGCGGTCGCGGAGAAGCCGGGAAGGAATACTGTTCCCTCCGGCACCCGATCGGTCACCGTCGCCTCCACCTCGAGAGCTCCACCCGCTTCGGCTGAAGCTCGCACTGCGTCTCCATCGGTCACGCCGAGCCGCGTCGCGTCGGCCGGGTTGATCTCGAGCCGAGCCTCAGGCATCAGACGGCTGCTCCCCGCTGAACGTCGGGTCCGCACGCCGGTACCGTGGTGCTCCTTGACCGAGCCGGTGAGAAGGATGAACGGGTAGCCGTCACTACCACCCTTCCGCGGCGCCGCTGCCGCAACCGTAGCGAACCGGGCCTTGCGCGTATCAAGCGTTTCGGCCAGGAGTATCGGCGTCCCGGTGCTGTCGTCCCTCGAGCACGGGACCTGAACCCCGGCATCTTCGAGTCGGGCATACGAAACGCCACTATACGCGGGGATGAGTTCCGCGATCTCCCGCATGACTTCTGCGGGACTGGCGTAGACCCAGTCGGCGCCAAGAGCGTTTGCCATCTTCTGGACGATCGTCCAATCCGGCAAGCTGTCCCCCCGGGGAGGCACGGCCGCCCGTACTCGCTGGACGAACCGCTCGCCGTTGGTGAACGTACCCTCGTCCTCGAACGCCACCGCCGACGCCAAGACCACATCGGCCTCGGCCGCGGTATCGGTCAGGAACGAATCTTGGACCACAAGGGCATCGAGCCGTGCCAATGCCTTGCGGGTACGCTCGTCGTCGGCCAAAGCGAGCACCGGATCGGCACCCACCACGTAGAGCGCCTTGACGCTGCCCGCTTCAATGGCGGGCACCAGGTCCACGAGCGCCAGTCCCGGGGCTGGACCTGCGAGGTGGGCATCACCACGGTCCGGACGCACGCCCATATCGATCAGGCCCTGGGAGTTGGCCCCCGTCCTCACCGGATACAGACCGGTTCCCGGTCGGCCAAGATTGCCCGTCAGCATGGCCAGCTCGGCCGCTGCCCGCACGGCCTCTTCGGCCTGCGGTCCCTGGGAAAGCCCCAAACCGATGAAAATGGCCGCAGCGCCGGCTTGGGCAAAGGCCACGGCCGCGGTCCGCAGCAGATCGGCATCGACGCCCGCAATGGCAGCCTCGGCCGCCACATCGACGTTGGCCAGCGACGCCTCAAAGCCGCCGAAGCCCTCGGTGTTGCCGGCCACGAAGTCGGCGTCCTGCAGTTTGACATCGAGGATGTGCCTCATCATCGCCCGCAGGACGGCTAGGTCGGTACCAGGCTTCAGGCCAAGGTGGTACTTCGCCTTGGCGGCCAGATCGGTCCTGCGCGGGTCGACTACGATGACCGGCCGGTTCTTTCTGAGAGCCCTGACGACCGACAGCGCGAGCACGGGGTCGCACTCGGTGAGATTGGCCCCCAGCACCAAGATGGCGTCCGAGTCGTCCAGGTCGAACCGCGAGTTGGTCATGGCCTGCACATCAAGGGCCTCAGCAAGGACCTTCTCGGAAGCAGCCAGGTCGGCATGGTCGATGGAATCGACGTTGTTGGAACCCACCACGGTCCGCATCAGTTTCTGCACTAGATAGGCGGTCTCGTTCGTGCAATTGGTCCCGCAGACGGCCGCCACAGCTTGGCCCCCGTGCTCGCGGCGTACAGCATCGATCTTATCGGCTGCGGTCTTGAGCGCCTCATCCCAAGTGGCTTCCTGAAGTCCACCGCCGGCCTGCGCCACGTGCGGCGCCGTGAGCCGGTCGGCAGCGTCAGCATAGCCAAGGGCGAAACGTCCTTTGACGCAAAGATTGCCCCCGTTCAGACCCTTCTGCTCCTCGGAGGAGACACGCACTACCCGGTCGCGGAAGGCATGGACCAGCAGGCGGCAGCCGTCGGCGCAATAAGAACAGGTGGTCGCGATCTTGGTGGTCTGCCAAGCGCGGGCGCCTTGCGGGGTCCGCTGTCCGGCGACAGCCCCCACCGGGCAGGTGCTGACGCACTGGCCGCAGGAGACACAGCCCACTTCGACCAGGGGCAAGCGGTAGGGCGTGTCCACTTCGCTGTCGTAGCCCCGGTTGAGATAGCCCCAGCAGCCGATGGACATGACTTCCCGGCAGATACGGACACAACGGCCACACAGGATGCAGCGGGCGCCGTAGTGAGCCACGTTCGGGTGGGCGCCGGGCTCGCCGACCACCGGCGGGCGCCAGCCCCAGGGCACCATATCGACCAGGTACTCATACGCGTAATCCTGCAGACGGCAGTCGCCGGCGGCCTCACAGACCGGGCAATCGAGCGGGTGGTTGGTAAGGAGCAGCTCCAGGACGAACTTGCGGAGCTTCGCGATCTTTTCCGTATGGGTCTGGACCTTCATACCCTGGTTGACCTTGGTGCCGCATGCGGCCATAGGCCCGCGGGCGCCCTCGACCTCCACCAGGCACATCCGACAGGCACCGTAGGCTTCCAGGCGACTGTCGTAGCAGAGCGTGGGGATATCCACCCCCTCCGCCCGAGCCACATCCAGGATAGTTTGTCCCGGCTGGGCCTGGACCTCACGCCCGTTCAGGGTCAGGGTGATCTTTTCCTGCCCGTTGGAATCGCCAGCCGGGGACATCAGGACCTCCTCACAGCGTCGAACCGACACTTCTCCAAGCAGGCACCACACTTGATGCACAGCTCTTGATCGATCACATGCACCTCTTTGCGCTCCCCAGTGATGGCCTGCACCGGACAGGCCCGCAGGCAGGCCCGGCATCCAGTGCACGCCTCGGGGTCGATGATATACGTAGTGAGCGCCGCGCACGCGCCCGCGCGGCATTTCTTTTCGAGCACATGCTCGCGGAACTCTTCGGGGAAGTACTTGAGCGCCGTTTGCACCGGATTGGGTGCGGTCCCGCCCAGCGCGCAGAGTGAGCCAATCTTCACCTGCTGGGCCATCTCCTCGAGGAAGGCGATGTCGGCGAGCGTCCCCGTCCCTGCACAGATCTTCTCGAGGATCTCGAGCATACGCTTGGTGCCGATGCGGCAGGGCGGGCATTTTCCGCAACTTTCCTGCTGGGTGAAGCTCAGGAAGTAGCGGGCTGTGTCGACGATGCAGTTGTCCTCGTCAATCACGATCATCCCACCCGAGCCGACGATAGCGCCCGTCTGGTTGATGGTCTCGTAGTCCACGGGCAGGTCGAGCAGCGACTCAGGCAGGCAGCCTCCCGAAGGTCCACCCATCTGCACGGCTTTGAACGCCTTGTTCTTCTTGACTCCGCCGCCGATGCCGAAGATGACGTCCCTTAGAGGCATGCCCATAGGCACCTCGGCCAGGCCCGTTCGATTCACCTTGCCGGCAAGGGCGAAGACCTTGGTTCCCTTGGACCTCTCGTACCCCCGGGCGGCGAACGCCTCGGCGCCGTTGAGGATGATCCACGGAACGACCGCCAGCGTCTCCACGTTATTGATGTTGGTCGGCCGGTCCCAAAGGCCCGACTCGGCGGGGAACGGCGGACGCAGACGGGGCATGCCCCGGTCGCCCTCGATGGACTCCATCATGGCCGTCTCTTCCCCGCACACGAAAGCTCCAGCCCCCTCCTTGAGCTTCAGATGGAAGGAGAAGTCGGAGCCCATGATGTTGTCGCCGATGAAGCCCTTTTCTTCGGCGGCCTTCATGGCGATCTTCAGCCGGCGGATGGCCAGAGGGTATTCGGCCCGCACATAGAGGTAACCGATGCTTGCGCCGATCGCGTACGCGCCGATGGCCATGCCCTCGAACACGGCGTGCGGATCACCCTCGAGGACCGAGCAGTCCATAAAGGCCCCAGGATCGCCCTCGTCGCCGTTGCAGATGAAGTACTTGACGCCGTCAGGGGGATTGTTGGCGTTGGCGAACTTCCACTTCTGCCCCGTGGGGAAGCCCGCTCCCCCCCGGCCGCGGAGCCCCGAGGCCAGGACCTCCTCGATGACTTCCTGCTGCGTCATGCTCGACAGGACCGTGTACAGAGCCTGGTAGCCGTCGGCCTCCAGGTAGTCTTCGATCTCCTCGGGGTCGATGATGCCCACGTGGCGCAGAGTGAGCTTCTCCTGGCGGTCGAAGAAGCTGTCGTACTCGGTAGGTCCCTGGTCCGTCCTGACGATCCACTTTTCGATGATCTCGCCGCCCAGGATGTGCTTGCCGATGATATCATCGACCATGGCGGGTGTGACCTGCCCATAGGTGACCACGCTCTTGGAACCGTTCACTCCCATGTGGATCTCGACCAGAGGGTCCATGGCGCAGAGGCCCTGGCAACCCGTGCCGGTGACCGAGGCGCATCGTCCGGCGCAGTCGTCCTCCCGAGGGCGGATGACCGCGAGGACACCGCTCTCGGCGAGCTTTTCCTCGAACGCTTTGAGGACTTCGCGACTACCCGCCGCGACTCCCCCGGTGCCAAGGCAGATACGGATATCCACGTCGGGTATGGTCCGGCGCGGTCTGCCCGGCGCCGGCCTGCTCAGCGTACGTTCTGCCGTTCTCATGCCGAGCCTTCCCCTTCGCCGCCCGCTGGCCCGCCGCCAGTCAGCCCTGCCGCAGCCAGTTCGGCAGCCCGGAACTCCTTGACCACCGCGACCGCCTTGTCAGGGGTGAGCTTGCCGTGAGCTCGATCGTTGATCATCACCACGGGGGCCATACCACAGGCCCCCACACAGTGCACTTCTTCGACCGTGAACAGCATGTCTTCGGTGTTCTCCCCGGCGTGCACTCCCAGACACCTCTCGACCTCCTGGGAGATCAGCGGCGCACCGGACACGTGGCACGCGGTGCCGTGGCAGCACCGGATGGTGTTCTTGGCGTGCGGCTTCAATCGGAATTGCGAATAGAAGGTGGCGACGCCCAAGACCATGCTGAGAGGCTCGCCGGCCCCTTCGGCCACCCGCACCATCACATCCTTGGGCAGCCAGCCAAAGATAGCCTGCGCTCCCTGCAAAAGGGGGACCAATGCCCCCCTTTCTCCTCTGTAATGCTCCAGCAGTTCGTTGAACTGTTCTTCCAACGTTTGCTCGCTCACATCACCACCTGTAGCTCCGACGGTCATTGTAGCTTGGCGCAGACACAGGATACAGGGATTCTTCCCCCGTTGCGCACTCCAGGACCCCGGCTATTTGGCCTCCCGCCGTCTGGCCTTGGCGAAGCTTTCGCCCGCGTGAAAGGAGCTGCGCACGAAGGGCGCCGAGTGTGCTTGAAGGCCCAGTTCCCGGCCCCACTCGCCATATTCCGCGAATCTCTCCGGACGTACGTACTCCAGGACGGGGAGGTGGCCTGACGAAGGCCGGAGATACTGACCGATGGTGACCACATCGACTCCTACCGCCCGCGCGTCGCCCAGCAGGGCGCGGACTTCCTCGGGCGTCTCCCCCAGTCCCACCATGAGCCCGGTCTTGACGACAGAGCGACCCTCCTCAGCAGCCTGCCTCAGCACCGCGAGCGACCTTTCGTAGACGGCCTGGGGCCGCACCGTAGGATACAGGCGCGGGACGGTTTCCAGATTGTGGTTGAACACGTCGGGATCCTCGGCCAAGACGAGGGCGACTGCCTCCGCGCTACCCGAAAAATCGGGCACCAGCACTTCGATCGTTGCTTCAGACACCGCGGCTCTGATAGCGCCGATCGTGGCGACGTAGTGCCCGGCACCCCCGTCCGGCAGATCATCCCGGGTCACGGACGTCACGACCACATGCCGAAGCTCGAGGCTGGACGCCGCCTCGGCGACCTTGACCGGCTCCTCCGGATCCAGGGGCCCGGGGACTGCGCTGGTGACGCCACAGAAACCGCAGTTCCGAGTGCAGACATCGCCCATGATGAGGAAGGTCGCGGTGCTTTGGCCGAAGCACTCGCCCAGGTTGGGACACAGCGCGCTTTCGCAGACGGTGTGCAGCCCCTGCCTGCGGAGAAGGGCTTCCATGCGCCTGAGGGAAGCGGCCTCAGGAAGCCGCTTCTTGAGCCATTCGGGCTTGGGACCGGGGTTCGGTGGCGGGCTGTCACCAGGTGGACTGCAGCCTCGTGCTTCGGTCATCCGTCCTCGCCCCGCCCGACCAAGCGGCGCGCCGCTTCGCTCGCCAGGTGCATCACCTCGCGCACGGGGATCCCCAGGGATGCCGCCGCCGCGGCGGCATCCTCGTACTCGGGCGCAAGGGTCACCATTCGCCCCTCCCATTTGCCCCACTTCACGCCGATGTCACGCCCGGCGACGCTCACCCTCACGGTCTCGCGGTCCGCCACGTAGCGGCTGAGCACCGAGCGACGCACCCCCAGAGTACCCGTCTCCTCGAAGATCACCCGGACCGCGACCGCCTCCTGGCCGGCGGTGACGAGCACGTGGAGGACGACTCCCGGCCGATCCTTCTTCATCTGCGCCGAGACCGTCCAGGCATCCAGGGAACCCACTTCCCGCAAGCGTTGCAGGGCATGCCCGATGACCTCCGCCGAAACGTCGTCGAGGTTCGTCTGCAACTCGACCACCGCGTCGGGAGCCAGGCCGTTGACCGCGCTCGCAGGTTCCGCGTCGGCGGCGTCCGCGGCTTCGCCCAGAACGATGCGCAACACGTTCGGCCCGTGCTCCAACTTCATGGTACCGGCCCCGTAACCGATGGCCTTGATCCTCATCGTCGGCAGCGGGCCCTGCCGCGCCTGCAGTTGTGCGGCAAGCAGAGCTCCCGTTGGGGTGGTCAGTTCCCTCATCTCGGGCCCTCCGGTCACCTGATATCCGGCCAGGAGCGCGGCCGTAGCCGGGGCCGGAACCCCCATGCGGCCGTGCGCTATCTCGACCGTCCCGCCGCCCACCGGTATGGTGCCCACGAAGACCTCGTCGACCTCCAGGGCCTCGACCAGGACGAACGTACCAACGACATCGACTATGGTGTCCACCGCCCCCACTTCGTGGAAGTGGATGTCATCCACGGAGCATCCGTGGATGCCCGCCTCGACTTCGGCGAGAACGCGGACGGCCGCGACGGCTCGCGCCTTGACCCGTTCTGAGACTGCCGCCTGCTCGATCACCTCAAGCATGTCGCTGAGATGGCGTAGGGGCGGCGATTGTTCGGCGCGTACGTTGATCCGGGTGCAGGCTATACCCCACTCGGTCGCGCGCGTGATCTCGACGGCAGTGTCGCTGAGGCCCAGGGAGGCAACTGCCTCGTGCAACGCTGACTCCGCCGCCTCTCCCCCAGCGTCCAGCAGGGCCGCCAACATCATGTCTCCCGACAGACCGGACCAGGGGTCAAGATAGAGAAGGTTGTGAGCCATCGCCTCGTTCCTTAGGCCGTTACGGTTGCATTCTCGCATGCCCCCGCATACACTGCGAGCGTACGACGGTCGGTCCCGCCTCCCAACCTACTTCGAACTGTGGTGCGGACAGTGACGCAAAGGCGACTCGCCGATTACATCGGACTCACGGTCCGCAAGCTCCGCTCAGACCGCGGCTTCACGCTGCAGGCGCTTGCCGACGAGTCCGGCGTCTCCAAGAGCTACCTGGGAGACATCGAGAAGGGCCGCAAGAACCCCACCACCGACGTCATCGAGGCCATCGCCGAGGCTCTGGGCGTACCCGCCCGGGAGCTCCTCTATCATGCCGCGCTCGATGAAGAAGATCCGTTCTTGGAGCCCGAGCAACTCACTCTCGAAGACACGGCCGAAGAAGACGCCGAGACCCGGGAGCTGTCGCATCTCGCGCGGCGCATGAGGCCGACAGACCGTCGCTTTGTGCTCGATCTCGCCCGCAGGCTTTCGCGCTGACCCGCCGCCGTCAGTCGTAGCCGAGCTCGTTCAGACGCCCGTCACTGATGCCGTAGTAGTGGGCTATCTCGTGGATCACCGTATGGCGCACCTGCTCCCGTATCTCGTCCTCGTCCTGTCCGGCTGCCCGCTCTATGGGCTTCTGGTAGATCGTGATGCGGTCGGGGAGCGCTGAATAGAAGGCACCGCGGTGCGTGAGAGGCACGCCGTGGTAGAGACCGAGCAGGGAGTTCCTGTCGCGGGGAGACAGGCCCACCTCCTCCAAATCATCGCGGCTGGGCCAGTCTTCGATCGTAACCTCGACATTCACCATGCGCTCGAGGAACTTCTCGGGCAGAGAGTCGAGGGCATCGGCCACCAATCCCGCGAAGGAATCGTAGTCCATGTCAGATCTCGTCTCTAGAAGCCAGGCAGTCCAGCAGCAAGCGAGCGGCGGCCCCCCGGTGAGACACGCGGTCCTTGTCTTCGGGCGATGCTTCGGCGAGCGTGAGGTCCCAGCCTTCCGGCTGGAACACCGGGTCATAGCCAAACCCGTCATCTCCGCGTGGGGCCAAGGTGATGAATCCGTTCGTCACCCCCCGGACTTCTAGTGCGCCCTGCTGCTGTGCGCCCGGGAGGAGCAGACAGAGGGCACAGACAAAGCGGGCGCTCCGGTCCGACGCAGAGAAAAGCTCCCGAAGTAACTTCGCCACGTTGTCGGCATCGCTTGCGCTCTCCCCGGCGAAACGCGCAGAGAAGATGCCCGGCCGTCCGCCGAGAGCGGCCACCTCGAGGCCGGAATCATCGGCAAGCACAGCTTGATCTCCCCCCAGCGCCTGGAACACCGATTCCGCCTTAAGCCGGGCGTTGGCCGCAAAGGTGTCTGCGGTCTCGGGTGGCAGGCCGATGCCCTCGGGGAGTGGCTGCACCTTGAAGACACCGGCCAGAAGGCGGTTGAATTCACGAACCTTGCCGGCGTTGCCGGTGGCCAGGACTACCGACGTGCCTTTCTTCACGGCCTCGACGCGGCGATCTCGCCGAAGTACGCCTGAGCGATCACCGCGGACTGCGAATCCTTGATGCGCCCGATACCGGCCTCCGCGAGCGCAAGAAGTCTGTCGAACGTCTGGCGCTCGAACGGGGCGGCTTCGGCCGAGGCCTGGACCTCTATAAGCCTGCCGTTGCCGGTCATCACCACATTCATGTCGACCTCGGCGACGCTGTCCTCCTCGTATTCGAGGTCGACGATCGGCTCGCCGCCGACCACGCCGACGCTCACCGCCGCGACCGAGTCGGTCAAGGGAAGACTCTTCAGCACCCGGGCATCCACTGCGCGTTTGCACGCGAGATGCAGTGCGAGGTAGCCGCCGGTGACCGCGGCACAACGGGTCCCGCCATCCGCCTCGATAACGTCGCAGTCGATGTAGACGGTGCGCTCCCCCAGGGCCTTCATGTCGGTGATCGCTCTGAGACTGCGACCGATGAAGCGCTGGATCTCCACTGTGCGTCCGTCCTGCCGTCCCCGAACCGCCTCGCGCGGCGTCCTCTCCTTCGTGGAACTCGGCAGCAGAGAGTACTCGGCAGTAAGCCAGCCCTCACCGCTGCCCCGTTTCCAGCCGGGGACGCCGTTGACAATCTGAGCCGAGCACAGGACCCGCGTCCCCCCCAATTCGAGGAGCACCGATCCATCGGCGGTGCGAACGAAGTCCGGGGTGATCCTTAGCGGGCGCAGTTCGGCCGCGCCTCTCTCGCCGGGTCTGGCGGCCTTGGTCATGTCCGTTCCACCTCTCGTATGGGCAATTGCAGAAAGCGAGCTCCTACCTCTCGAAACTCCCCGGGATTGCCCGTGGTGAGAAAACGATACTCGCCTTCCCTCTCCTTGTCGTTGTTCGCTTCCTTGCGGTCCAGTATCTCCCCCACCTCGTGCGCGGTCTCCTCGGCGGAATTGATGAGCGCCACGCGCGGCCCGAGGAGCCTCCTAAGCATGGGTGATATCAGCGGGTAGTGAGTGCAGCCCAGGATGACCGTGTCGACGCCCGCCACCTTGAGAGCAGTCGTCGCCTCCCTGGCTGCGCCTTCGGTCTCCTCGGAGAACACGTCGCCCTCTTGGATGAGCGGCGCCAACCGAGGACACGCAAGTGCGAACACCTCGAGACCGGCATCAAGAGCGCCGAGCGCGTTCTGATAAGCATTCGAGCGAACCGTCGCCTCGGTGGCGAGCACTCCCACGCGGCGCCCGCGGGTCGCCTGCACCGCCGCCCGTGCCCCGGGCATAACGACGCCCACGATCGGAGTGGCGAAAGCTGACTGCAGTTGGGGCAAGGCCGCGGCCGCGGCGGAGTTGCAGGCCACGATCACCAGCTTGACGCCGAGGCCGACAAGCCGGGTCGTGGCCGCAAAGGCAAGCCGACGCACCTCGGCCAGAGGCTTGGGACCGTAGGGGAAGTTGCCGGTGTCGCCCAGATAGACGAAATCTTCGTGCGGCAGGTTGACGAGGCACTCATGGAGAACGGTCAGCCCGCCGACCCCGGAATCGAACACGCCTATGGCTCTCCGGTCGGGGATCTGGTCATTGTCATCAGTCATCGTCAGGCGATTCTACCAAACGCCTGCTTCCGGCCTGGCTTGAGGCCCGACGTGCGCTACTCGCTATTCGGTTCGGCGCCCCCGAACCGGTAGACGTAGCTTGGAATCACGGTGTTGAGCCGCGCGACCAGTTGGCGCTCCAGCAGGCCTTCGAGCAAGAGCCCGACCTCTCCCTGGAGCCCGGAGAGCTTGGACTCCAGTTGCCGCGCAGTCATCCCGTGTCGTTGAGTCCGAAGTATTTCGAGCAACCGCCGCTGCTCTTCACTCAGGGCCATGGAGGGTCGTGCTTCCGGAGCATGAGGCACCGGGCGTGCCGACTGGCTATCGCGGGCTTGGGTTGATTGCCGTACGTCGGGTCCGGGTCTCACGTCGGCCTCCTGATCCGCCGCGCACGCGACGTGGTTTCCCGAGGGGTGTGCCTAGATTATCCCCGGCCGGCTACCCTCCCAAACTTCAGATGACGCTGTCCTTTCCGGTGTTACGGAAGAAGTAGAGCGAGATGATGATCATCACGCCCGAGTAGAGCCATACCACCGAGTACTCCGTTCCCTTGGGCATGTATTTGGCGGCTATGTCGATGGCAGCGCCGGCCAGCACCGGGGCCACGATGTTGGCCAACCCCCGCATCATCGAGAACATGCCGGTGAATTGGCCGATGTGCTCCTTGGGCATGAGGCTCATCAGGATCGCGTACGGCAGCGTGAGGACGATCGAGCCGCCCAGACCGAAGATGGGCAAGAAGATGAAGGCCCATTTGATGTCGCGCATGAAAAAGCCCAACAGGCAGCCCCCAAGGAACACCAGCAGGCCGACACGCATGAGCCTGAAACGCCCGTACCTGTCGGCGAGATACCCGCTGGCCAGGGCCGCGACCATGTACGTCACCCCCACCAGTCCGAACAGGAGAGCACCGATCTGCGTTGTCGAACCCAGGGTGTTGATGAAATAGAGCATCATGAACGGTCGCAGGCCCGCAAGGGTCGATTCCCAGAGGAAGGTGGCGACCATGAACCGGCGGATGGGCTTGTTATCCATCGTGGAGCGCCAGATGCGTTTGATCTCGGCTCTGATGCCGGGGCGCTCGGGCCGAAAGACCTTCTCCGGCTCCGGCTCGCCGATCTGTACGACCATCAGATATGTGAAGAGCATGATGAGCAGGCCGTTGAGGACGAACGGCAGGGGAACCCAGCGATAGAACAGGAATCCGGCTACAACCATTCCCAGGAACATGCCCCCGCCTCGCATGAAGGCCTGGTAACCCTGCACCTTACCCGCACTGTTCCCGGGCGTCACGTCGGCGATGAGTGACTGGTATGGCGACGTATAGAAGTGGTACGCGGCAAAGAAGATGAACGTAGATATGGCGATGGGGACGTAGCCCGGTTGGAAGGGGGCAAGGATGAGAGCGGCCGCCATGAAGGGGGCGGCAAAGATCATGAAGGGCTGACGCCGACCCCAGCGTTTAGTCCAGATGCGGTCGCTGATCACCCCGACCCAGAGGGGTATCAGCGCCGAAAAGATGCCCTCGCCCCCTATCGCAAAGCCCACCAGCGTGTTCGACGTGGTGTACTTGGGCACCATGATCACCGGCAAGTAGGTGGTGACGAGGGAGAGCGCGGTAGAAAAGCCGAGCGTGGGAAGAACGAGGACGAGCATCGTCCTCACGCTCATCTTCTCCCGGATGATCACACCTCGCACCCGCTACCCTCCTCCCATCCCGCCGGAGCCATGGCGGATTCTACCAAAGGGGCATCCTGCTTCCGAACGCCGTCCCACGCTAGCGCCGCGGCCGGCGGACGGGGCGAAAAACGGGGTGGCGCGGACGGCGGAAGGCGTCCGCGCCACCCCCTCCCGGTCCTCCGGGGCGATCCTCAGCAGCGAACCTCAGCGCGCGCCCGCGTAGTTCTCGCCCACAAAGTCCCAGTTCACCAGGTTGTTCAGGAAGGTCTCAACGTACTTCGGCCGCAGGTTCCGGTAGTCGATGTAGTAGGCGTGTTCCCAGACGTCAACAGTCAGCAGAGCCGTCTGTCCATGCTTGAGTGGCAGGTCGGCATTGCCGGTCTTGGCGACCTTTAGAGCGCCGTTCTCGACCACCAGCCAACCCCAGCCCGACCCGAACTGCCCGACGGCCGCCGCCGACAACTCCTTCTTGAAGTCGTCGAGCGAGCCAAAGGCCGCGTCGATCGCCTTCGCCAAATCCCCTCCCGGCGCGCCCCCGCCTCCGGGCTTCATGCAGTTCCAGTAGAACGTGTGATTCCACACCTGCGCCGCGTTGTTGAACAGCGGCCCGTCCGCCGCCAGGATGATGTCCTCCAACGACTTGCCCGCATTGTCGGTGCCCTCGGTGAGGCCGTTAAGGTTGGTCACATACGCGTTGTGATGCTTGTCGTGGTGATACTCGAGCGCCTCCTGGCTTAAATAGGGGGCTAGGGCGTCCTTCGCGTAAGGTAGATCGGGTAGGGTAAAGGCCATTTCTCGCTCCTTCTCCTCGGGCGACGTTTCCGGTCTAGCGGCTCGTACCCCGGCGCCGCGGAGCCACAAACCTCGGCTCAGGCATTGGGGGCGATTCCCTTGGTACGCAGGAACTGGCGGACGGCATCGGACAGGCGGGGTTCTCCCCGTTCGGACATCTCGTATGCGACCTGGACGAGAGGTCTGTCGATCTTTATCAGGCTACCCAGCGAAAAAGGCGTGGCGCTGACCACCAGATCCGCGGGGACAGCGTTGACGGTGGCCTCCAGATCGCGGAGTTGCTCGGGATAGTACCCGAGGGCAGGAAGTATGGGACCGAGGTGAGGGTAGACGGAGTAGGTCTCGAGCAACCGTCCCTGGGCATACGGCCGGGGGTCGATGAGCTCCACCGCTCCGAACTGCCTGGCGGCCTGCGCGCCCGCGCCCGTGGACATGCCGCCGTGTGTGAGGGTGGGACCGTCCTCCACCACCAACACGCGCTTGCCTGCTATCCGCGCGCTGTCGGTGGCCGTGATCACTGAGTCGGCCCACACGATGGTGGCCCGCGGATTGACTGCGCGTGCGTTCGCCTCCACTTGGTGCACACCGGCCGGCGGCGCGCTACTCACCTTGTTGATAACAATGACGTCCGCTCGGCGCAGATTCACTTCGCCGGGATGATAGGCGAGTTCATGTCCGGGGCGGAACGGGTCGACGACCACAATCTCTAGGTCCGAGCGCAGAAAGGAGAAGTCGTTGTTACCTCCGTCCCAGATGATCACGGACGCGTCCTTCTCCGCCTGGGCGACGATGGCCTGATAGTCGACACCGGCCCACACATCCAGCCCCCGGCGAAGGTGCGGCTCGTAGTCTTCGCGTTCTTCTACCGTCGCGCCATAGCGATCGAGGTCCTGCAGACTGGTGAAGCGCTGGACCCGCTGGGCCACGAGATCGCCATACGGCATGGGATGGCGGATGATCACCGGGCGCAGGCCCTGATTCAAGAGCAGGTCGGCAACAAACCTCGACACCGGGCTCTTGCCCGCCCCCGTCCGCACGGCGAGAACCGAGATGACGGGTACCGAGCACGCGATTGCGGTGCTGGCAGGGCCGAGCAGGGCAAAGTCAGCACCGGCCGCCATGACGCGCGAAGCTTGGTGCATGACGAGCTCGTGTGACACGTCGCTGTAGGCGAATATCACCTCGTCGACCGCCTGGTCATGGATGAGGTCTTCGAGTTCGATCTCGGGCACTATAGGGATGCCCTCCGGGTAGCTTGGCCCCGCGAGTTCCGGCGGGTAAGTGCGGCGGTCGATACCCGGGATCTGAGTGGCGGTGAACGCTACTACACGCGTGAAGGGGTCGTTGCGGTACACCACATTGAAGTTGTGGAAATCGCGCCCCGCGGCGCCCATGATCACCACTCGCTTCTGCCTCACCGCGACCTCCCCTTGCCGGCGACCCGCCCCGCACCTGCAGACGGGCTCCCAACATTACTACTTTGCTGCCCGCATTCTAAATGGCTGGGGCCCCTTCCGAAAGGAAGGAGCCCCGCTGTAGCAGCCCTATAAGCCGGATTCTGTCGTGGGCAACCATCTATCTGAGGCCGTTCGTTGCCGGACGGCTCTTGCGGCCAACCCGGAGACTCGGGCGAGCAACCCTCAAGCGCCTCCTGTTCGGCCTTGCACCGGGTGGGGCTTGCCTAGCCGCCGTGTCACCACGGCGCTGGTGCGCTCTTGCCGCACCATTTCACCTTCGCAGCCGGCCGCGCCGGCGTGCTGTGTAATTTCTGTTGCGCTTTCCCTGGGGTTTCCCCCGCTGGACGTTATCCAGCACCCTGCTCTGTGGTGTCCGGACTTTCCTCGAAGATGCGCTCAACGCGCACCTCCGCGGCTACCCAGGCTGCCCCGGAAGTATATATCAGTCTGAGTAGGGCGTCGGCCGGGGGACGACCTGGAAGGGATCGTCGTCGGGCCCGCACGGCACCCCGCTCGTACCTTCCGGTATGGGGCATGACGCGGCAAAGTGACAGGCGGCCTGATGCCCGGGCCCCACATTCTGAAGCGGCGGTTCCGTTTCCGCGCAGAGCGGCAACTGGGCTATGGGGCACCGGGTGTGGAACCGGCACCCGCTCGGCGGGTTGACCGGGCTGGGCACGTCGCCCTGCAGGATGATCCGGTGCCGCTGCCGCTGCTTCTCGGGGTCGGGCACGGGGACCGCGCTCAGGAGCGACTGGCTGTACGGGTGATGCGGGGAATTGTAGACCTCTCTCCATCCGCCGATCTCGACGATCTTGCCGAGGTACATGACCGCCACCCGATCGCAGATGTGCCTGATGACCGCCAGGTCGTGCGCGATGAAGAGGTACGTGAGTTTGAACTCCTCCTGCAACTCCTCCAGCAGGTTGATGATCTGCGCCTGGATGGAGACATCGAGAGCCGATACCGGCTCGTCGCAGATGATCATCTTCGGGCGCATCATCAGAGCACGAGCGATGCCGACCCGCTGTCGCTGTCCGCCGGAGAACTCGTGCGGGTAGCGGTTGATGTGCTCGGGGCTTAGGCCCACCGTCTTGAGCATCATCTTGCAGCGTTCCATCCGCTCTTTACGCGTTCCCATATGGTGGATCACGAGCGGCTCGGACATGATCTCCCCGAAGTTCATCCGGGGATTGAGCGAGGCATACGGGTCCTGAAAGATGAACGCGACATCGCGCCGGTATTGCTTCAGAGCATTGCCCTTGAGCTGATTGACGTCGAGCTCCCCGAAGTGTATCTGCCCGGCGCTGGGCTCGAGCAGCCGGTTGATGCAGCGGCCGGTAGTCGACTTGCCGCAGCCCGATTCGCCCACCAACCCGAGCGTCTCCCCCTCCTGCACCTCGAAGGAGACGTTGTCCACGGCTTTGACGGTCTGGCCGAAGCGGGCGGTGATGAGCCCCTGACCGACGTAGAAATGCTTCTTGAGGTTCTCGACCTTGAGCATCGCTGTCATCTCAGGAAGCTCTCCTCGTAGAGACGGTGCAAGAACTTCCGATCCACCCCTCATCGTCGGAGTAGTGACAGGAGGCGCTGTGGCCGGGCCGCACTTCGAGAAGCGGAGGTTCCTGCGCGGCGCAGAAGGGCGTGGCGTGAGAGCACCTGGGCCGGAAGGAGCATCCCGAGGGAAGGTGGATCAAGCTGGGCGGCTGCCCGTGGATTGGGTGTAGCAGCCCCTTCTCTTCCACGTCGTGCCGCGGCAGGCTCTCGAGAAGGCCCCAGGTGTAGGGATGCAGCGGGTGGTAGAACACGTCGTCGGCCGTACCGAACTCGACACACCTGCCGGCGTACATGACCAGCACGTGGTCGGCCATGTCGGCAACCACACCCAAATCGTGGGTGATCATGACCACAGCCGACTCGCTGCGGGCCTGGACCTCCTGGATGAGCTCCAGAATCTGCGCCTGGATAGTCACGTCGAGCGCTGTGGTCGGCTCGTCGGCGATGATGACATCTGGGCCGCAGGCCAGAGCTATGGCGATCATGGCACGCTGCCTCATACCTCCCGAGAACTCGTGCGGGTAGTTCTTTGCCCGCTCGTCCGGCTGAGGGATGCCCACCCGCTCCAGCATTTGCACAGCGGCGGCCCATGCGTCCTTCTTCGACATGCCCTTGTGGAGGCGGAGTGGTTCGGCTATCTGCTTACCGATCTTCTGCACGGGGTTAAGCGACGTCATGGGGTCCTGGAAGATCATGGCCATGCGGTTGCCGCGCAGTTTCCGCTGCTCCTTGTCCGTCATGGCCAAGATGCTTTGACCGCGGAACAGTATGTCGCCCTTCACCACCTTGCCCGGTGGTTCGGGGATCAACCGCATGATGGAAAGGGCCGTCACCGATTTCCCCGAGCCCGATTCCCCTACCACGCCCAGCGTCTCCCCGGGCTCCAGGGAGAAGGTCACGCCGTCGACGGCCTTGACGACGCCGTCGCGGGTGAAGAAGTGCATGTGCAGATCGTCTACTTCAAGAAGCGCGGACAAGGAACAACCTACTCCTTTAGTTTTACGTCGAGGGCATCTCGGAGACCATCGCCCAACAGGACGAAGCCGAGAACGGTGGTCAGGATGGCTAGGCCGGGATACAGCATCAGCCAGGGTGCGGTGAAGAAGAACGAACGGGCTTCGGAGAGCATGTTGCCCCAGGAGGGCGCAGGGGGCTGGACGCCCATGCCCAGGAAGCTCAGAGCCGCCTCGGTAAGGATGGCGCCGCCGATACTCATGGTGGCAAGTACGATGATTGGGGCTATGGAGTTGGGCATGATATGGCGGGAGATTATCCGCCGGTTGGAGGCGCCCATCGACCGGGCCGCATCGACGTACTCATTCTCCTTGATGGAGAGGATCGAGCTCCGGAACACCCGGGCGATACTGGGCCACCCGAGGATACCGATGGCAATGAAGACGTTCTGCACCCCCGGACCAAGCACGGCGATCAAGGTGATGGCGAACAGCACATAGGGGAAGGCGAAGAACACGTCCGCGGTACGCATGACGATGCTGTCCCACCATCCGCCCCAATACGCGGCGATGGCCCCGAGGATCAGGCCGACGACGACCGATATCCCCACGGCGACGACACCCACCATGATCGAGACCCGCGCACCGTACACCGTGCGGGACAGGATGTCACGGCCGAGCTTGTCGGTCCCGAAGGGGTGCGCTGCCGAGGGCGGCTGCAGGGACTGCTGGGCCAACTTGGTGCTGTCGATGGCCGTGGGATCGCCGAAGAAGTGAGGCACCCAGAGGTCGGCAGTGCCGGCGACGAGGATCATGATGATGATCCAGATCAGACCGGCCATCGCCAGGCGGTTCTTCTTCAGCCGCCTCCAGGCGTCGGAGCGGAGCGAGCGGGCTGCCAGTTGCCCGCCGTCGTCGACGCCGGCCTGGCCGGCGCCTCCCGCCGGCGCGCCCGGGACTTCGACGGTCTCTTCGTTGGACGGATACTTCATCTACTTGCCCTACTTCTCGGTCTTGCCGTAGCGGATGCGCGGATCGAGAAACGCGTAGCTGATATCCACTGCCAAGTTGATGAACATCACAAGTATGACGATGAACACGGTCGCTCCCATGACGATCGGCCAGTCGCGGGAGAGGATGGCCTTGTATATCTGGTAGCCCACACCCGGCCAGTTGAACACCGTTTCGGTGAGGATGGTCCCCCCTATCATGGCGGCTAGGTCGAGGCCGATGTACGTGACCACGGGGATAAGGGCGTTCTTGAGGCCGTGGCGCCAGATGACCTGGCTACCCGTGAGCCCTTTCGCCGACGCCGTCCGCATGTAGTCCTGTCCTTGCACTTCCAAGAACTGGCTCCGGGTGATGCGCGCGCAATACGCCGTCGATATCGCAGCCAGGGTCACGGCCGGAAGGATGTAGTACATCCACGATGGAAACTCACCAGGGCCCATGCCCGACATGGGAAGATACGGCAGGCCCCACTGTTTGAACTTGATGCCGAAGAGGATCTGCAGAAGCATCCCTAACCAGAACACGGGCACAGCGACGAGGATGGACGTGCTGAGCGTGACCAGCATGTCCCAGAACGAATATCGCTTGACTGCTGACAGTATCCCCGCCAGGATGCCGAATATCGCCTCGATGATGATGGCCACGAGGGCAAGCTTGATGGTGTTCGGGAACTTGTCCCACAAGACGTTCGTGACCGGGCGCTTTAGCTGGTACGACTCGCCCAGGTCTCCCTTGAACAGACGGCTCATCCACCGGACGTACTGGTACGGGATAGACCTATCGAGAGCGTTCTCTTTGACGATCTGCGCGTAAAGCGCCGGGGAGATCGCCCGCTCGCCCGTGATGAGTTTCACCGGGTCTCCGGGGAGCACGCCGGGCGTGCGCAATATGAAGAGAAGGATGGTGACCCCGATGAAGACGGGAATCATCTGTAGCAGGCGCCGGCCGATATAGGTCAGCATTGTGTGGCTCTAGTCTCCTCGGTCAAAAGGGAGCGGTAGCGTGCCCCTCCCGGGGCACGCTACCGCTCGGTGCTTCGGTCGCTACTCTTCCTACTTACCTACGCTTACTTCTGAACGATCCAAGCGCTCTGGAAATCGAGCAGACCCATGGGGCTGTACGTGAGATTGTACACCCGGTCGGACGTGACTCGCCCGTGGCGGTAGGCCATGATCGGGATGGCGGGAGCCGCGGCCCCGATGGTCTTGACAATCTCCTGGTAAGCCTTGACGCGAGCGTCGCCATCGGTGATCTGGCGGGCATCGGTGATGGCTTTGTCCACAGCGGGATCAGCGTAGCCGCTGTAGTTGTTGCTGCTCGTGCTGTAGAAGATCGGGTACAGGAAGTTGTCGATGATCGGATAGTCGGCGATCCAGCCCATGCGACCCAGCTGATACTGGTGGTCCTGCAGCTTCGGCAGGTAGGCCGCCCATTCGGTCAGGTCGGTCTTGACGTTGATGCCGATAGCCTTGAGGTCGGCCTGGATGAGAGTCATGATCGCTTCGTGGCTGCCACCGCTGTTGCATGACAGAGTCATCTCGGGCAGGCCTTTGCCGTCGGGATAGCCGGCCTTGGCCAGAGCGGCCTTCGCAGCTTCGACGTCATACTTCGAATACGGCCACGCGCCGGCTTCGTATCCCACGATACCCGGCGGGATGATGCTGTCTGAAGGCACCCGGGTGCCTTCCATGACGGTATCGCAAATGGCCTGGCGGTTGATGGCCATAGAGATGGCCTGCCGCAGATCGGCGTTTTTCAACAGTTCGTCGGTGACGTTGATGTCCAGGTAGTAGATGGCGAACTCAGCGCCAAGGAGCACCTGTTTGCCGGGGTTACCGGTATAACCGTTCTCGGCGGTGCCGAACTCGGCTTCCGTGGCCTTGATCTGCCCCGACGGGATGGACGTGAAGTCGAGGTTGCCGGCCTTGAACTCCAGGAACGCGGTCTCAGGATCCTTGAAGATCTTGAAATCGATACCGTCGATGTTCCCCTTGGTGCCGTAGTAGTCGGGGAACGCTTTCAGCGTGATGGACTGGTCGTGCTCCCAGGGGGTGGCGATCATGTACGGGCCGTTGCCCACCGGGTTGGAGGCGAAGGCAGCCGGGTCCTTCTCGACAGCGGCCTTCGGCACCGGGCCGAGGGTCGGGTGAGCGACAACATACTCGAAGTCGCCGAACGGATACGAAAGCGTGACTTCCAGGGTGTAGTCGTCGATTGCCTTGAGCCCGGTCATCTCAGTAGCGGTACCGGCCAGTACATCAGCGTATCCCTTGACGGGCTCGAGATGGTAGGCCACGTTGGATTTGTTGACCGGGTTGACCAGACGGTTCCAGGCGTACACGAAATCCTTAGCTGTGACCGGAGTGCCGTCATGGAACTTGGCGGTCTTGACCAGGTTGAACGTCCAGACGCTGGCGTCGGCGTTGGCTTTCCAACTTTCCGCGGCCGCCGGCATGATCTCGCTGGTAATGGGGTCGAAGGCGGCAAGGCTATCGAACAGCGCTTGACCGACCTGCGTGCCCTCCGACTCTTCGAGGTCGAGCGGCTCTATGGCCACCGGTTCATTGATGTAGACATTCACGGTGCCACCCTTGACCGGGCCGGCGGCGGCAGCGGTCGTGGTGGTCTCGGCGGGAGCAGCCGTGGTTGTCGGGGCGGCTGCCGTCGTAGTCGGGCCGCTGGGAGCAGCCGTAGTCGTAGTGTCCCCGCTCGAACCGCAGGCCGTGGCTACGCCGACAACGGCGATCAGCACGGCTACGAGAGCAAGCGCAAGCCAGATATTCTTCTTGAGCATCAAGTTCTTCCCTCCTTGAGTTCTAAACACCCCACGCCACTGTTCCTTCTTCGACTTTCACCACCTCCCCCGCACTCGCGTGCGTGCCCGACTCCGGGATAATCAACCCTTACGCGACGTAGGCAAGAGCGATCGAGACGATGAAGAACCCGACCGAGACGGCGACAGTCAGCCGGTCGAGGTTCTTCTGGACTACACCGCTGCCGCCGAACGCGCCGGAACCGCCAAAGGTCGTGGAGAGGCCGGCGTCCTTGCCAGAGTGGAGAAACACCAGCAGAAGCACCCCCAGACCGAGGATGGTATCCAGCGCCACCAGAACGTATAACACCGCTTTCCTCTCTCTCGAATACGCCGCCGAGCCATCGGCCGCCCGAAGTCTTGCCACATTTTACTGCAAGTTACCACCTTGGAGGCGATCCTGCATACACAAGATGTCTATTCACCCGAGCGCCGGCTCTAGCAGAGAGGGGTCCCGCTCATCTCCGCAGGCACGGAAAGGCCCAGGAAACAAAGCAAGGTGGGAGCGATATCCGCCAACCCAGCCCCTTCGCGAAGTGTCAGGTCCTCGTCGAGGACGATCAGCGGTACCCGGTCGGTGCTGTGGGCGGTGTCGGCGCTGCCATCCGGCTGCAACATCACCTCAGCATTGCCGTGGTCGGCGGTGATCATGACTTTGGCTCCGATCCCCGCCAGGATCTCGATCGTCCGGCCGAGACAGCGGTCGACGTGTTCGACTGCGGTCACTGTCGCTCGGATATCCCCGGTGTGGCCCACCATGTCGGGATTGGCGAAGTTGAGCACCACGAAGTCGACCGATTCCTCGGAAAGCGACTTCTCCAGGCAATCGACCACCCCATAGGCGCTCATCTGGGGCTTCTGGTCGTAGGTGCTCACGTCCTTGGGCGACGGCACCAGGCACCTCTTCTCCCCGGGGAACGGCGCTTCCCGCCCTCCGTTGAAGAAGAAGGTCACATGCGCGTACTTCTCAGTCTCGGCGACGTGCAGTTGCGAAAGGCCGGCCTCGCTGATCACTTCCGCCAGCACATGCCGGGGCTCCTCTTTGGGGAACGCTACCCCCAGGCCCAGGCGGCGGTCGTACTCGGTCATGCCCACCAGATCCAGCAGTGGTGGAGCCTCGCCCCGGTCGAACGCGTCGAAATCGGCCTGGGTGAGGGCGGCGCATATCTCCCGGGCCCTGTCGGGGCGGAAATTGAAGAACACCACCCCATCCCTGACCCTGACCCGCGAAGCCGGATCCGAAGAGACCACGGTGGGCAGGACGAACTCGTCGGTCTCACCCCGCTCGTATGATTCCCGCACGGCGGCGGCCGCGCACGGCGCCGCCAACCCGTCGCCGTGCACCAGAGCGTCGTAGGCCAACTTCACCCGCTCCCAACGCCTGTCCCGGTCCATCGCGTAGTACCGCCCGGCCACGGTGGCAATCCTGCCCCGGCCCTCGTCGGCCAGGAACGCTTCCAACTCGTCGACGAAGTCGATACCGGCAGCGGGAGACGTGTCCCGGCCGTCCATGAACACGTGCACGAAGACGGCATCCGTCCCCATCTGGCCGGCCAACCGGACGAGCGCCTGCAGGTGACCGAGCGTCGAATGTACTCCGGCGTCCGATAGCAGGCCCATCAGATGTAACGACCCCCCGCGATCACTCGTGCGGGTGATGATCCCTGTGAGGACAGGATTGTCGAAGAACGATCCGTCGGCGATGGCCCGGTTTATCCGGGAGAGGTCCTGGTAGATCACGCGCCCCGCGCCGATGGTGAGATGACCCACTTCGGAGTTGCCCATGATGCCGGGCGGAAGGCCCACCGCCTCTCCGCTCGCCTGCAAAAGCACATGCGGGTATGCGGTCCAGAGCGCCTCCCACACCGGAGTGCGGGCGAGCGAGATGGCGTTCCCAGGCCCGGCGGGTGCACATCCCCAGCCATCGAGTATCACCAGTGCCGCTCGGCGCGGCCCATCGCCCTGGGTCCTCATCCGTCCTCTGGGGCAACGAATCGCGCTATGCGGGCGAAAGAATCCACCTTGAGGCTCGAGCCTCCCACCAACGCCCCGTCGACGTCGGGCTGGACCATGAGGTCGTCGATGTTGTCCGGCCTCACGCTGCCGCCGTAGAGGATGCGCACGGCTTCGGACACGTCTGTCCCGGCGGCCTCGGCCAGTCTGCGGCGGATGACGCCCATCGCCTCCTGGGCGATCTCGGGAGTGGCGGTCTTTCCGGTCCCGATGGCCCAGATGGGCTCGTAGGCTATCGCCACTCGTTCGGCGTCGTCCAACTGCAGTAGTACCAACCCCGACGCAAGTTGACGCGAGAGGACCTCCTCGGTCTTGCCCTGGTCACGCTCGGCCTCGGTCTCGCCCACGCACATGATGGGGAGCAGGCCGTGCTCGAGCGCCGCATGCATCTTCTTGCGGACGTCGGCGTCGGTCTCGCCGAAGTACTGCCGCCTCTCAGAATGCCCGATGATGACCGCCGACACACCGAGATGGGCCAGCATGGGCGGCGAGATCTCCCCGGTGTACGCCCCCTCGTCCTCCCAGAAGACGTCCTGCGCCGCGATCCGGACGCTGGTGGCACGGGCCGCGCGAACCGCTTCGGCCAGCCCGGTGAAGGGCGGGGCGACCACGATGTCCCGGTCGTCCAGACCGTCCACCAACGCAGCCAGTTCGTTCACGAAGGCCGCCCCTTCAGCGCTCGTCTTGTACATCTTCCAGTTTCCCACTATCAGCGGGCGCCGCAAACGGGACGGGTGGCGGTCGGGGATCATCGCTACTTGTCGGCCAGCGTCGCCAGGCCGGGCAGCTCTGCGCCTTCGATGAACTCGAGCGACGCCCCCCCTCCCATGGACACGTGGTCGATCCTGTCCGCCAACTGGAACTTGTTGAGCGCCGCGACCGAATCTCCGCCTCCGGCGACGGTGACTCCCGAGCACTCCGCCATCGCTTCGGCCACGGCCTTCGTTCCCGCCGCGAACGGCACCATCTCGAACACGCCCATCGGGCCGTTCCAGAAGACCGTCCCGGCCTGCGATATCACCGCTCGATACTTCTCGGCGGTAGCCGGACCGATATCGAGCGCCATCCACCCGTCGGGTATGGCTTCCACATCGACGGTCATCGTGGCCGCCCCCTCTTCGAGACTGCCGGCCACGACAACATCGCCCGGTAAGTCCAGAGCGCATCGACTCGTGTCCGCCTTCCGCAGCGCCTCGGCCGCGAGGGCCAGTCCCTCGTCTTCGACTCTGCTGGCTCCCACAGCGAGCCCCCGCGCTTTCAGGAAGGTCAGGCTCATCGCCCCGCCGATCAGCAGGCGGTCGGCCAGATCGAGAAAACGGTCTATGACCCTGATCTTGTCGGTGACCTTGGCGCCTCCCAGGACCACGACGAAAGGTCGCCCGGGCTCGGCGAGCAGACCTTCAAGCGCCATCACTTCCCTCTCCATGTGCAGCCCGGCAACGGCAGGAAGCACCGACGCCAGCCCCGCGGTGGTCGCGTGAGCCCGGTGAGCGGCGCTGAAGGCATCGTTCACGTAGACGTCACCCAGCCGGGCCAACTCCCGCACCAGTTCGGGATCGTTCTTCTTCTCGCGGGGATCGAAGCGGGAATTCTCGAGCAGGACGACGTCGCCGGGCTGCATGACGGCCACGGCGGCCCCCACCCCGGGGCCGGACAACTCGTCCAGTTTGCGCACCGGCGCGCCGAGGAGTTGGGCGAGACGCATCGCCACCGGGTCGAGCCGAAGGGCGGGGTCTGGAGCGTCCTTTGGCCGGCCGAGATGCGACATGAGAATGATGCGGCAATCCCGCGCCAGCAGGAATTGGAGGGTGGGGAGGGCCGCGCGAATACGGCTGTCGTCGGACACCCGGCCGTTCTTGAGAGGCACATTGAAGTCGACCCGGACGAGCACCCGCTTGTTGGCCAGGTCGATATCGCGCACGGTCTTCTTCGTCATCTTCGCGCCTTTTCTTGCCACTGGCGGATCGGCCGGCTCATAGCTAGAACAGCCGGCCGCAGAGCTCCACCATCCGGTTGGAGAAACCCCACTCGTTGTCGTACCACACCACGACCTTCGCATGCCGGCCCATCACCATGGTGAGGGCGGAATCGAACACTGCGGAGTGGGGGTTGCCGACGACGTCGGACCCTACGATGGGTGCCTCGGTATACTCCAGGATGCCCGCCAGCGGACCGGCGGCTGCCTCCCTCATGGCGGAGTTGATCTCTTCGGCGGTCGTCTCCCGTTCGAGTGTCACGGTCAAGTCGACCACCGAACCGTCCGGCACGGGAACGCGGAGAGCGTACCCATCGAACTTGCCCTTGAGCTCGGGGATGACCAGACCGATGGCGCGGGCCGCTCCGGTCGACGTGGGGATCACCGAGAGCGCCGCCGCCCGAGCACGGCGCAGATCTTTGTGGGGCAGGTCCAGGATGCGCTGATCGTTGGTGTAGGCGTGCACAGTGGTCATGAAGCCCTGCTCGATACCGAAGGAATCGCCCAGGACTTTGGACACCGGGGCCAGGCAGTTGGTAGTACACGAGGCCATGGAGACGATGTGGTGCCGCTGGGGGTCGTAGTCGGCACCGTTGACGCCCATGACCACCGTGATGTCGGGGTCTTTGGCCGGGGCGCTGATGACCACCTTCCTCGCTCCCCGGTCTAGGTGCTGGGCCGCGCTCGCCCGGTCGGTATAGTGGCCTGTGGACTCCACGACCACGTCCACACCGAGTTCCCGCCAGGGCAGGAGCGCGATGTCGGTGCCGCAGAGGACACGAATAGTCCTGCCGTCAAAGAGAAGGCTATCCGCGGTATGTGAGACCTCACCGGGCCACACCCCGTGGACACTGTCGTACTTGAGAAGATGCGCAAGCGTGGCCGCGTCGGTGAGGTCGTTCACCGCCACTACCTCAAAATCGGCTCCCTGCTTGGCGATAGCCCGCAGCATCAGTCTGCCGATCCGGCCGAAACCATTTATGGCGATCTTTGTGCTCATCGACAAGCGCTCCTCCTGGGGCTGGGGTCCCCGGTCGCGTGATTAGCGGCGTTAGCTCCTCTGCCGGCGCGAGCGCATACTAGCATACGGCCTTTTGGCCCCCTTCTGTTCCGCAGCCTGCACGAGACGGCGCAGACGGTGGTTGACGGCGGAGCGGGTGAGGCCCTCCCCGCCGACCTCCGCCAGTTCGGCCAGGTTCAGATAGGGATACCTCGTCCGGAGGTCGGCCGCCTCCCGCAATGCGACGGGAAGTGTCTCGAGACGGCCGGATCGCTGCAGCATAGCGATGGCTTCGAGCTGCTGCGATGCGGCGGCGCTCGTGCGCCGAAGATTGGCCGAATCGCAGTTGGCCAGCCGGTTGGCGCGAGAACGCACCTCCCGCATGACCGACTGCTCTTCGAGCTGCAACGCGGCTTCGTGCGCCCCGGCCAGCGCAAGCAGGCCGGCCACCTCGTCCCGGCCCTTGAGGTAGACCACGTAGGTCCCCCGGCGATGCCGCATGCCCGGGTGGAACTCCAGAGAGCCGAGTAGCCGCAGAAGGTCGGCGGCAAACGTCTCGTGAGGAGTGAGGATCTCGAGTTGGGCTTCTCTCTGAGGCGCATTGGCGGAGCCTGCACCGATGAGACATCCGCGGATGAAGGAGTTGCGGCAACAGCTCTTCTTCACCAGTCTGCGCGAGATGCCGGGCTGCAGCTCGAACGTGTCGGTGAGGACCCCCATCTCGTTCAGCGCCTGCAGAGCCGAGGGCGTCCCCTTGAGGTGGACCTCGTACACCAGCCTGTGCTGGAACCGTGGCTCTCGCCGGGTGAGCAGCTCGCCCTCGGTCCCGTAGGCCTTGAACACCGAGTAGGCGAGTTTGGCCGCGGCTTGGACGGTGGTCGCGATCTGGATCTCGTAGCGTTCGCTCTCTGTCGAGCCACCACGGATGAGGAACGTGCCGGAGGTATGCATCAGCCCCGCGGCCGCGGCAAGACGGCAGCACGGCTGCTTCTCCTCGACCCGGGCCAACTCTTCCCGGAAAGCGCGCGTGAAACCGGGCCCCAAACTATTCCTCCCGTTCCACATCCCGATGCGAGACACTGATGACAAAGGCCGGCTCTCCTCGCAAACGGCGGGCAAGATCCTCGACCAAGGCGACCGAGCGATGCCGACCCCCGGTGCAGCCGATCGCCACCACCAGCCGCCGCTTCTGCTCACCCACGAACCCTGGGCCGAGCAGACGTATGAGCTTGACAACCTCGTCAAGAAACATTCCCGCTTCGGCCCGACCCAAGACATAGTCTTTGACATTCGGATCAAGCCCGGTGAGAGGCTGGAGCTCCGCCACCCAATGCGGATTGGGAAGAAATCGCGCGTCCAGCACGATGTCGGCTTCCCCCGGGAGCCCGAACTTGTAGCCGAAGGACTGCAGCCTTACGAATAACTGGTCGTTCAATTGTTCGGCCATCAGCGTCTCCTCCAGGCGCCGCCGCAGCTTCCGGGGCGACATCCCGGTCGTATCGATGACCACGTCTGCCTGGTCACGCAATGGCGACAACAGGTGCCGCTCCAGCTCGATCCCCTCGGACAAGCTGTCCCGGGACAGAGGATGCGGACGTCTTGTCAACTGGTAGCGAGCCACGAGCCCTTGGTCGGACGCCTCGAGGTAAAGCAGCCGGAAGGGGATACCGGTCTCCCTGAGATGCTCCAGCGCCTGCCCCAGCTGTTCAAAGTACGCGCCCCCCCGCACGTCGAACACCAGGGCCACTCTGTCTACGCGGCTGCCCGGCAGGGCAAAGAGCTCGACGACCCGGGGCAGCATCTGCGGCGGCAGATTATCGATGCAGAAATAGCCCATGTCCTCGAAGGTGGCCACGGCCTCCGATTTCCCCGCGCCGGACATGCCGGTGATGACGGTCATGTGCAGTTGTGCGAGGCGGTCCGTCAAGGTGAGCTCCCTTCAGCTGCGGGGGCGGGCTTGACCTCCAAGGCCGCCCACCCTTCGTGGACCAGCAACCGTTCTTTCCACGCAGGATCGTTACCGTACCTACCCATCGTCCCATCGGAGCGGATGACCCGATGGCAGGGCACGACGACCGGTATCGGGTTCGCGGCCATGGCGTTGCCGACCGCCCGGGCCGCCCGCGGGTAGCCCGCCATCTCGGCCAGCTCGCCGTAGCTGACGGTCTCGCCGGGGGGTACAGTGAGCAGAGCCTCATAGACGGCCTGCTCGAATACCCCCAGTGGCATCTCCCGGAGGGGGACTTCGGCTGCGGTCCAAGTCGTCCGGTCTCCGGCGAAGTACGCCTCGAGCTGCCGCGCCCACAAGGACAAAGCCTCAACGTCCGCTGCGCCCGGCTCCGCGGCCCCCTCGCTCTCAGCGGGGGCGCCCGAGGAACCCCGCACGGCTACGCCGGCCGGAGCAACACCAGCCGGGTCGATCAGTCCCTCTCCCGGTAACTCCACCCCGACCAGCCGCCCGTCACGCACATAGATCCATCCTTTTCCCCACGCCGTGCCGTACGGCGCGCCAAAGGCATCGTCAACCCGTCTTATGGACATACGCGTACACCTCCCTTGCCACCTTGCCCGGCAGTCCGGGGACCGCCTCCAGTTCCTCTCGCGAGGCTCCCAGGAACCGCTCCGGCGAGCCGAAATGGTTGATGATCGCCTTCTTCCGCTTCTCTCCCACGCCCGGCAATTGATCCAACAGGGACATGGTCGTCTTGGTCGTCCGCCGACTGCGGTGATAGCCAAGGGCGAATCGGTGGGCCTCGTCGCGCACGTTCCTCAAGAGCAGCAGGCCGAGGTCGTCCTGCGCAAGGCCGAGCGGCTCAGGCGACCACGGAACGAATACCTCCTCCTCTCGCTTCGCCAGAGCCACGACGGCAACCGCGCCTTCCACTCCCGCCTCCCGCAACGCCGCGCACGCTGCTCCCAGTTGAGGCTTGCCCCCGTCCACCATGACGAGATCAGGAACGGCCTCGAAGGAGGCGTCGTAGTTGCCGGCCGCCAGCCCCCCGCGGCCTCTGGTGAACCGTCTGAGCAGCACTTCCCTCATGGCCCCCACGTCGTCCTGGCCGGCGGTGGAACGGATGGAGAACTTGCGATAGTCGCTCTTCTTCGCGGATCCTCCTTCGAACACCACCATCGACGCAACGATATCCTCGCCCCCCAGGTTCGAGATGTCAAAGCCCTCGATGCGCATCGGGACGCCGTCGAGGCCCAGAGCCTGTTCCAAAGCGGTCAACGCCCCGTACCGCCGCTCCCTGCTCCTGTCTTCCTTCAGCCGCTCGTGCGCGAGAGCCAGGGTGGCGTTGTGCTCGGCGAGTTCTTGCAGCCGGCGTTTGTCCCCGCGCTCGGCCTGTCTCACCTCCACCCGGGCACCGCGAAGGCCTTCGAGAAAGGCCGCCAGCGCTTCGGTCCTGCGCACCTTCGCCGGAACTATGAGTTGGGCCGGGACGGTGGGCGACGTGGAGTAGTACTCGGCGACGAACCTCTCAAAGATCTCCTGCTCATCCGCCCCTTCGGTGTTCACCAGCGTGAAGCTGCGGCGGTCCGCCAACTTGCCGTCCCGGGTGATGAAGACCTGCACGTTGGCCCCCCAGTCATCCACGGCAAAGCCGGTTATGTCGGCCGAGCCCAGGGGGCCGGACTCTATCTGCTGCCGCTCGAGCACGTGAGTGAGCGCATCCAGCCGGTCGCGGTAGATCGCGGCACTCTCGAAGTCTTGTCTCTTTGCGGCCTCACGCATCGCTTTGCGCAGCCGCGCCACCACTTTCGTCTCGCGGCCGCTGAGAAAATCCACCACCTGGTCGATGATGGCCCGGTACTCCATGGCCTCCGTGTCACCCACGCAGGGAGCGGGGCATCTATTTATGTGGAACTGCAGACAGGGCGAGCCCGACGGGCGCCCCGGCTCGCGCCCCCGGCAGGTGCGGACAGGAAACACCCTTCCGAGGACGTCGAGCGTGTCTCGGACTTTGGCCGCACTGGCGTAGGGTCCGAAGTACTCGTTGCCCCGGCGGTGCGGCTGGCGGGTGAACACCACTCGGGGGTACTCGTCCTCCATAGTCACCATGATGTACGGGTACGACTTGTCGTCGCGCAGGCGGATGTTGAACGGAGGCCGGTGCTGCTTGATGAGGTTGTGCTCGAGCAGTAGTGCTTCGACTTCGTTGGTGGTAACAATCCACTCCAGAGTCTCGGCGCGGCTCACCATCTCCCTTTCCTTCGCGCCCACCCTGCCGCCCTCGGCACCCGACGCGGCAGGTAGGTAGTTGGCCAGACGCCTGCGGAGAGAAAGCGCTTTTCCGACATAGAGCACGTCGCCCGACGAACCGCGGTACAGGTATACCCCGGGCAGGTCGGGAGCCAGCTTGATCTGTTCTCGGAGGTCGGCGGCGGCGCTCATGGCTGCCCCAAAGTTTACCCCAGGCGTCATGAGGAGGTGCCCCGTGATGCCCGGCTGTAGCCCCATGTGGTACTGTCGCGCCTGCACAGAAGGACGGCCTACGGGGGGGTTAAGAGTGGCACCGGCGGGACTACCCATCGAAGAGCGCGAAATGGTCCTCGATCTGCTCGCGCAGATCCGGCAGCGGCTGCTCACGCCGGCGAAGCTGCGCGAGTGGGACGCATGCGAGATCTTTCCAGAAGAAGCTATCCGGGAGTTGCTCGGGCCCAAGATCGGCCTACAGTTGCTCTTCATCCCCGAAGAGTACGGGGGCATGGGTGGTGGGGCTCGGGACATCGCAGCCGTCTCGGAGGAGATGGCCAAGATATGTCTGGGAGTGGCCACGGCGTTCCTGGCCATCCATCTGGGGGCGGACCCCATCCTGGTCGGCGCCACTCACGAGCAGAAGGAGAAATGGCTCGGCAGGCTGGCAGAAGGAGCCATCGTCGCCTACGCGGTCACCGAGCCGGAGGCGGGGAGTAACCTGCAGAGCTTCAAGACCACAGCCGTACGAGTCACCGGCGAGGATGGGGCGGTCACCGGCTATCGGATCACCGGAAACAAGCAGTTCATCTCCAACGGCGGCTACGCCGATTTCCTCACTGTCCTCGCTCAGACTCCCGAAGGGCCTTCGTTCTTCATCGTCGAGAAGGGGACGCCGGGGTTCACCCCGGGCAAGGCCGAGGACAAGCACGGCATCCGTAGCTCCAATACCGCCCCGCTGGTGTTCGACAACGTCCTCGTGCCCATCGAGAATCTCGTTGGGGGCGTTCCCGGACAGGGGCTGGCCCAGGCCAACGAGGTATTCGGGTACACCCGCCTTATGGTCGCCTGCTTTGGGCTCGGCGCCGGCGTTGCCGCCCTTCAGAAGGTCATCCCCTATGCGAAGGAGCGGATCCAGTTCGGCTCCCCTCTGATTGAGAAACAGGGCTACACCCACAAGCTGGTCCTGCCTTTCGTGGCCAAGCTCGAGGCGGCCCGAGCGTACATCGAGGAAGTGGCGGAGCGCCTTGATTCCGACGAGACCGATCTGCAGGTGGAGGGCGCCATCGCCAAGTTGTTTGCCAGCGAGGTCGGTAACGCCTGCGCCGACGCGGCCATCCAGGCTTTGGGCGGTTATGGCTACATCCGCGAGTACGACGTGGAGAAGATCAAGCGCGACGCCAAGATAACCACCATCTATGAGGGCACCAGCGAAATACAGCAACTCATCATCAGCACCTTCCGCTGGCGATCGTCGGTGCAGTCGAAGTATGAGTTCTACGAGTCTCTCGCTGCTCGCATGGACGCCGTCCACGCGGAGCAGTCCGACATCAAGGCCGACGTGTTCGCGTCGCTGGTCCGGCTGGTCAACCGTCTGATCGAAGAAGCTCACAAGGTCAAAGCCACGCGCCAGCAATACGTGATGTTCCACCTTGCCACCCTCGCCACCGTGGCCGAGACCGGCGCTGCCCTCGTCACCAAAGCGGCCCGCACCGCCGGCGTCGCGCCGGAGAGGGTCGAGTATCTCAAGGCCTGCGCGCGCGTCAACACCGCTCTGGCCGCCCAGACCGTGTTCGTCCTCGCCAACGAGATCCTCTACGGTATAGGGAAGTGGGACGCCGACGAGGCTCGGTCAGTCCTCGACTCCTCGGGCTTCGACTTTGGTGCAGCGCAATCCGGACTGATCCTCGACATGGACACCCTGCGCGTCGAGGTGGCTGAAGGAGCCTTCCGATGACGGAAATAGGCGCACTGCTTCAGATGTTCTCCGACGCGCACGGCATGTCCGGCTACGAAGACGACGTGGCCACTCTGCTCCGTACGGAGCTGGAGCCGCTGGTCGACGAAGTCCGCACCGACAAGATGGGAAATGTGATCGGCATCCGCGCCGGCGAGGGCCCGACCGTGATGGTTGCGGCCCACATGGACGAGATAGGGCTCGTCGTCTCCCACATCGACGACGACGGCTTTCTGCGGGTGGTCTCTGTAGGCGGCTTCTCGGATCAGATCATCCTGGGGCAGAGAGTCGTCATCCACGGCCGAGATGGCAAGGTGCTCACAGGCGCCGTGGGCTCCCGTCCCATCCATCTGATGGATGCTGAAGAGCGAAAGAAGATGGTAAAGCTCAAGGACATGTTCGTGGACTGCGGAGCCACCAGCGCGGCCAACGCCGCGGAGCTCGGAGTGGAGATCGGATCCACGATGACGCTGGACCGGAGCTTCGCCCGCCTGGGCAACGACTTCGTCACCGGCAAGGCCCTCGACAACCGGGCGGGCGTGGTCATGCTGGTCTCGGCGCTGCAGCGGCTCAAGGGGCGCCCGGTCAAAGCGACCATCCAGGCAGTGGGCACGGTGCAAGAGGAGGTCGGCCTCAAGGGCGCGCGGACTAGCGCCTTCGGCCTCTCGCCGGACGTCGCCATCGCCACCGACGTGACCATCCCCGGCGACCACCCGGGCGTGTCCAGGAACGAGTGCCACGTGTGCGCCGGTAAAGGGCCGAGCATCACCATTCTCGACGCCGGAGGCCGCGGGGTCATCGCACCCCGCCCGGTCGTCAAGTGGCTGCGGGAATCGGCGGAGAAAGAATCCATCCCCCATCAATTCAGCGTTGGCGATGGAGGCAACACGGACGCGAGCGTGATCAACATCACCAAGGCGGGCATCCCCTGCACTGTGATCGCGGTCCCTGCCCGCTACATCCACTCTCCCGTGGAGGTCCTCTCCCTGCGCGACCTTGACAACGGAGCCGCACTCATCGCCGCCGCCATCGAGCGGGCGCACGAGTACTTCTAGAGTTCACGGCACGCGACCCGGGCGGAGTGCGGAACATCCCTGGGGGGCTCGTCCGGCTGCTCCTCCCTTGGTACGAGCCATAGCAGAGCTGCGACGGCTCCATCGCGGCGAATCTCGTGTCCCACCCAGCGAGGCGAGAGCCAAGCGCCGAGATACGTAGCCGCGCAAGGACCCGACGGGGTCGGCGGTCCGGCCTCTTGAAGCTCGAGCGGTTCGGCGAACACCACTCTGTAGAACGGGCGCGAGTGCACCCACGCCTCGGATACCACCTCGACTTCCATCGAGGAAGAGTCCCAGAACCAGCCGTCGCCCTGGTCCTCCAGCTCGAGCTTCAAGTCCTCCCCTCCACAGTGCGCACGTTCTCTCGACCTCGCTGCACTCTACCAGGGGATCGAACGCCGGATACGGTTACCGAGGCATGGCTCTTGCGCTAGCAGCGATAAGTCGTATGCTGGATTTGAACAAGCGAACACGCCGAGCCGCGTCCGTCGGAACAGTCGAGGAAAGGCTGCCATTAAGTTGTTCGTGTGGACAGCCATCGCGGCGGTGATAGCCGTCGTCTTTGTCGCCCTTGGTTTTCGAGAGGATCTGCGCCGGCAGAAAGCTTGCGACGACGATCCCTCGAGGAGGGATCCGAAGGTTGATCAGGTGGCCGATTTCTCCGGGCTTTACGTCCGGCGACGGCCCCGTCGGCCGGGCGACCAACACGGCCCTGAGAAGGACTAGCAGTGTGGTGGCGCATACGCCGAGGAACCAGGATCGTCGTCACTTGCCCGGGCTGCGGCAGACAGATCAAGCAGACACGGTCGCGGCTGGAGCGTAGCCATAGTCTGTGCTGCCCCGCGTGCCATCTGACGTTCCGTCCCGAGTCTTTGGAGGTTGAAGTCGCGCCAGCGGATGCTGAGGTGCCCAAAGAACGGGACTAACCGCCCCCGGACTCATGTGGTCGGCGTACCTGAGCGACGCCCTATCCCTCGTTCTCGCTCCCCGGGTGTCTCGCCGAAACCACTTCCTCGTGGGAGTGAGCAGCCCGGCGCCCTGAGGCCTCTCTCCAGACAAGACGATGAGTGGGAAGAAATCCACCGACCATCACTACCAAGACGATGAGGACGAGCCACTCGCTGCGCACGGGAGTACCAGCCGATTCAGCAATCATCGAGACGAAGGCGCTCAAGAATATCCCCAGGAGAAGCCCGATGGCCAGTGAAACAGCCCCGCGTCCAACCCTCATCGTCAAAGCTCCTCCCAGGCCCGCACAACTTCGTGGCGTCTTTATTCGACCTGGCCGGCCTCTCATCCTCTAACCGGACGCTCGGAGGCTCAGCGCCTACTTCTTGAGGAGCGCCTCAAGCTGAGCCACCTTCTCCGCCCCGAAGTAGGCGCAGTTGCCCTTCTTCTGGTCGGGCTCGACCGCGTTGTCCTTGATGGCCTTACTCACCTTGGCCGGAGATACCCCGAGCTTCTCGGCGATCTTACCCGCGGTCAGCAGTTCATCGCTCATCTCAACTCCCCCTTGATCGTTCTCTGATTCGCCGTCCCGGATCTTCCTGGCCCGGGCCCACGAACGGGCCACGGTCTGCAGTTCCCCGGCTATCGACGGGGGCACCTTGCCGGTGATCCTCACGTCTTCGTCTCGGTAGTCGAAGGTCACGGTGCCGCGCTCCCGGACTCGAGCCAGCAACTCGCCCTGGGTATACGGGACGGCCAGGTCGACTTCGTTCCAGAGGTCGCCTAGCACCTCGGCAATAGCGGCACGCAACTCCTCGATCCCCGCGCCTGTCAGCGCGGAGGCCCTGAGCACGTGTAGATCATCCCGCCGGACAACTCCCACTGCCGGCAGTTCCTTTGGATCGACGCGGTCGGCTTTGTTGAGCACCACCACCCGCGGTTTGTGCCCCGCCCCGAGCTCGTCCAGCACTGTCTGCACCGTGCGCCTATGTTCAGCCGCGTGCCGGTCGGCGAGGTCGACCACCTCTATCAGCGCGTCCGCCCGCGTCACCTCCTCGAGGGTCGCCTGGAACGCGTTCACCAGTTGGTGCGGCAGCTTGTGGATGAAGCCCACCGTGTCGCTGACGATGGCCGTCTGGCCCTCGCCCAGCCGCACCCGGCGCGTCGTCGGGTCGAGCGTGGCGAACAGCATGTCCTCTGCGGCTGCGGCCTCCTGACCGAACAGCGCGTTCAGAAGCGTCGATTTGCCCGCGTTGGTATAACCGACGATGGCCACCGTCGGAAGGAGCCGGCGCTCGCGCGACCGAGCGGCAGTCTCCCGGCGCTGCCGCACCTCATCCACCCGCTCCCGGGTCTTCTTGATTCGCTGGCGGATGACCCGGCGGTCGGTCTCGAGCTGGGTCTCCCCCGGGCCGCGCGTCCCGATGCCGCCCCCCGTCCTGGAAAGATGCGTCCATAGGCGGGTCAACCGAGGTAGCTGGTACTCCAGTTGGGCCAACTCCACCTGGATGCGCCCCTCATGGGTGTGCGCGCGTTGGGCAAAGATATCGAGGATCACGGCGCTGCGGTCGAGCACCTTGATGTCCAGCAGCGTCTCGAGCGTGCGCATCTGCCTGGGAGAGAGCTCGTCGTCGGCCACCAGCATGGTGAACTTGAGGGAAGACTTGGCCTCCTTCAGCTCCTCGGCTTTGCCGGTTCCCATGTACCAGACAGGATGAACCGACTCCCGGTTCTGGGCGGCACTCCCCACCACCTCGGCTCCGGCCGTCTCGACGAGCGCGGCCAGCTCGCTGAGTGACTCCTCCGCGGTCCACCCTCCTCCATCGCCCACATCCACGGCGATGAGGTACGCCCGTTCCTTCTCCGCAGGCGCGGTCCCGGCGCCGCTATCGGCTTTCGCTCTCGTCATGAAGCGGTCCTCCGTTTCGCCGGCGCAGCCTTGGCCGCCGGCGCGTCGACACGTTTCACCGGCCCGCACCGCGGCAGCACCCGCCGCAGCACCTTGCCCGTCTCGCTCTCGGGATGGCCGCAGATCTCCTCGGGCGTACCCTCGGCGATCAGCTCTCCCCCGGCGTCCCCGCCCTCGGGACCCAGATCGATGAGCCAATCGGCACACTTGATGACGTCCAGGTTGTGCTCGATGACGAGCACGGTGTTCCCCGCGTCCACCAGGCGCTGCAGCACTTCCAGGAGCTTATCGACATCCGCGAAGTGAAGGCCTGTGGTGGGCTCGTCCAGGATGTAGAGCGTATTGCCGGTCGCGATCTTGGCCAGCTCGGTGGCCAGCTTCACCCTCTGGGCCTCGCCGCCCGAGAGGGTGGTCGACGGCTGACCCAGTTTGATGTAGTCCAGGCCCACGTCGTGAAGGGTCTGTAGCCGCCGCCGGATCTTCTGCTGGTTCGCGAAGAACTCCACCGCTTCCTCCACGCTCATATCCAGCACTTCCGCGACATTCTTACCCTTGAAACGCACTTCCAACGTCTCCCGGTTGTAGCGCTTGCCCCCGCAGACCTCGCAGGGCACGTACACGTCGGGTAGGAAGTGCATCTCGATCTTGAGGGTCCCGTCGCCTTTGCAGGCTTCGCAACGGCCGCCCTTGACGTTGAAGCTGAAGCGCCCGGGACCGTAACCCCTGACCTTCGATTCCTGCGTCAGCGAGAACAACTCCCTGATGTGGTCCCACAAGCCGGTGTACGTGGCTGGATTCGACCGCGGCGTCCTGCCGATGGGCGACTGGTCGATGTTGATCACCTTGTCCAACTGCTCTATACCCTCGATGCGATCGTGCTCGCCCGGCCGCACCGGCACCCGGTTCACCTGGTTGGACAGACTCCGGAAGATGATGTCGTTCACCAACGTGGACTTGCCGGAGCCCGACACGCCGGTGACGCACACCAGCATGCCGGTGGGCACCACTACGTCGAGATCCTTGAGGTTGTGCTCCCGCGCGCCTCGCACCACGAACTCGCTACGCCGCGTGCGCCGGCCGGCCGGCACCTCTATCCGCCGGTTGCCGGTCAGGAACTGTCCGGTGATCGAACGGGGCTCGGCCAGGATGTCGGAGAGCGGCCCTCTGGCCACCACTTCTCCCCCGTGCTCGCCCGCTCCCGGCCCCATGTCGACGATGTAGTCGGCCGACCGCATGGTCTCCTCGTCGTGCTCCACCACGATGACCGTGTTCCCAAGGTCCCGCAGGCGCAGGAGCGTCTCGATGAGCTTGCGGTTGTCCCGCTGGTGCAGGCCGATGGATGGCTCGTCGAGGATGTACAGCACGCCCACCAGGCTGGAGCCGATCTGAGTGGCCAGCCGGATGCGCTGCGCTTCGCCCCCGGATAAGGTCCCCGCGTTCCGGCTGAGGCTCAGATAGCCCACCCCCACGGACTCGAGAAACGTGAGGCGCTCTCTGATCTCCTTGAGCACCCGCCCACCGATGAGCCGCTCGCGCGCTCCGAGGTCCAACTCCTCCAGAAAGCGCATGGTGCTTGTGACCGGCATGGTGCTCAGTTCGTAGATGTTCTGCCCCCCGATGCGCACCGCAAGCGTCGGCGGCTTGAGCCGCGCGCCGTGGCAGGCCGGGCAGGGCCGGTCGGCCATGAACTCCTCGATCTTGTCGCGCATGTAGTCGGAGTCGGTCTCCCGGTAGCGCCGCTCGAGGTTGGGGATGACCCCCTCGAAGGTAGTCATGTAGCTGCGCTTGAGCCCGGCCCGGTTGATATACGATACGTAAAGACGCTCCCCCCGGGTGCCGTACAGGAAGATATCGCGCACTTCCTCGGGTAGCTCGCCCCAGGGCCTGGAGAGGTCTATCTCGTAGCGCTCGGCGATGGCTCTCATGATCTGGTCGTAGTACTTGGAGCTGCTGCCGCTCCACGGCAGGATGGCGCCCTCTTTCACCGACAGCCTGGGATCGGCGATGACGAGCAGCGGGTCTATCTCCCGCCTGAAGCCCAGGCCGCTGCAGGTCTCGCAGGCGCCGTGCGGCGAGTTGAACGAGAAGATGCGCGGAGCCATCTCGGGCAGCGACACCCCGTGCTCCGGGCAGGCGAGGTTCTCGGAGAAGAGCAGGCTGGTGGGGCTGCCGCGCCCCAGCCCGGTGGCAACCGGGTTCTGGTCGTACACATCCACGATCAGGAGGCCGTGCGCCTCGGCGAGGGCGGTCTCCACCGAATCGGACAGCCGGCGCCGGATGCCTTCCTTCATGACCAAGCGATCCACCACGATGCTGATGTCGTGGCGCACATTCTTGTCCAACTCGGGCAGTTGTTCGTCCATGGTGTACTGCTGCCCGTCGATCTCCACCCGCGTGAAGCCCTCCTGACGGATGTGCTCGAGGAGGTCCTTGTGCCACCCCTTCTGCCCGCGGACGACCGGGGCCTTGACGACGAAGCGGGTGTCGGGCTCCAGCCCCATCACCTGATCGACGATCTGCTCCTTGCTCTGCCCCTCGATGGGCCGCCCGCAGATCCAACAGTGGGGATGGCCGATGCGGGCGAACAGGAGGCGTAGGTAGTCGTAGACCTCGGTCACGGTGCCCACCGTGGAGCGCGGATTGCGAGAGGTGGTCTTCTGGTCGATGGAGATGGCCGGCGACAACCCCTCGATGGAGTCGACATCCGGCTTGTTCATCTGCCCCAGGAATTGGCGGGCGTAGGCGGACAGGCTCTCGACATAGCGGCGTTGACCCTCGGCATAGATGGTGTCGAAGGCGAGGCTCGATTTGCCCGAGCCGGACAGACCGGTGATGACTATGAACTTGTCGCGCGGGAGGGAAAGAGAGATGTCCTTGAGGTTGTGCTCCCGGGCCCCCGCGATGAGGATGTGATCAGTGCCCATTAGAGAAGGATTCTAGCAGGTGGGGAGTTGCCCGAAGGGTGGTGAGGCGCCGTCGGCGGCCTGCCGGGCCGCGGTCGCTCGGGACTCACGCAAAGGCGGCAAGTTGCGCCTTCAGCTGCCTGACTTTTTCCCGCTGTACCTCTATCGCCGGGTGCCCCGGTGAGCGCACCTTGCCATGGAACAATGCCAGGTTCATCTGCTCCCGCTGCAGCCGCTTGAGATACAGGCGGGCGGTTGGTCCTTTCTGCTTCTTCATCTGGCGTAGCGCCGCCCGCCGCCGACGGCTGCTTCTCAGGATCTGGAATTCCTCCGGGGTCACGACGTCGCCCCCCACCTCCTCAGCCATAAGCCTTGAGAAAGCCTCTTCCTCCCGCCGACGGGCGAAAAGGCCGAGCAGCAGGAGGAGGACGAGAAACGGTAGGCCCTTGATGACCAGCGCCAAGACGAAGCTCCCAGTGCTGCCGGCCATCAGTGAGTCCAGCCAGGGAGAGTTCCAAACGAAATGCGCGCCCCAGGAAAGCGCGACGAACAGCGCAAAGACGCCGACCCGGATGGCCCATGGGGCCGAGCGGCGGGTGACCAGGTAGGCGAAGCCGAATCCAAGAAGGCCGGTGAAGAGCATGTGACTATAGAGGCCGGCCACCAGCACGCGGACGAAGAAGGTGCTGATCACAGGCCCTATCTGTCCGGCCCCCGCTTGCGACGCTGCGTGGAGGAAGTACTGGATGTTCTCCACGACCTGGAAGCCCAGCCCGATCATCGCGCCGTACACAAGCCCGTCCATCAGCCCGTCGATCTCGTCGCGGGCGATCAAGAAGATCATCACCAGACCGGCACCCTTGTAGAACTCCTCGTTGATGGGGGCCACAAGGGCGGCACCCCACGAGTCCACCTCCTTGGTGGAAAGCAAGCCTTGGAGGAACGTGAGGGCCGAGGAGTTCGCAATGGCCGCAAAACTGAGGGCCACCACGCCGCCCCACAGCAGCGCGACGGCGATGAGCGCGGCCGGCTCGGGCTCAAACTGATCGAAGCGATAGATCACGAAACCTACCGGGATAGCGACGACGGCCATGAGCAGGACCGACAACAACCACGCCTCCGGATAGGCGGCCAGGTAGCTGAGCTGCTGGGGGCCGACTATCATGAATCCGACGAAGACCAGCATCACAAACAGCCAGTACGCGGGCCGCCGGGCCAAATTCATCGAGGCACCGCGATGCTGTCGAGCATGGCGTCGAGGTCTGACTGCACCCGTGCCACCTGCCCGGCCGACGCGACTGCCAGCATCACCGTTCCCGTCCCGACGCTAGTGGCGGCCACAAGTTCGCCCTCCAGGTCGCCCGAATCGGCCGTCCCCAGAAAAAGGACCTTAAGTGCCGGGACTCCTCCGGCGATGGTGGTCGAGGCCGGCGGCAGGAGGCGGAGCGAACCGAACTGAGCCCGCAGAGAGGCGAGTTGCTCGTCAAGCAACTGCCGAGCGGTGCCGCTGTAGCTATCGGCGGCGAAGGCCGCCAGCACCCCCGCGCGTTGCAGTGAGATGGCCCTTGGTCCCACGTTCCAGACACTCTTGCGCCGACACCCAGCCGGCTGCCGGCAGTCATCGTGACCCCGCGTCCGAGCGAGACGGGCGTTTGCTCGGCACCGGGCGCAGGACCAGAGAGTGACGCCAGGCCCGACGCCACGACTATCCAGGCGAGCATGACGGCAACAAGGAGAAGTGGCGCTCGCCAGGGCGAACTGGAGCCGGCCGTCGGGAAGGGGGCGGGGCGGAGCCCCGCGAGCTTTATAGACCGGGGGGTTGCCGAAGTCGACCGTGGCGCCTCACCGTCCCGTCCAGATAAGTGGAGTGTACTAGACGCGCTTCGAACCGCTGTTTACTAGATTATCGGACCGTATTGACTCTAATCGCGCGGTCCCCAAGTCGCAACTGCAAGGGACGGAGCGTAGCAGAAAACCCCGTTTCTTCAACTCATACTGGAGCGAAGAAACGGGGTCTTCCGGCCGCTCTAGCGGCGCTCTCAGTCCGTGTAGCGAACTAAGGTGCCAGCGGCTTATGGGCCCTTGGTGAGGGTGGCGTCCAGGGTGGTGCTCGGAGCGCTCACCACAACGGCGGAGTCGGTGAGGGTCTCGTAGCCGGGCCGGCTGAACTTCACGTCATAGGTCCCGGCGGGGACGGAGACGCGGTATATGCCATTCCAGCCGGTCGTGGTCTTAGCCACCACGGTCGAGCCGCTCAAGACCTCGACCTTCACATGCGCAAGCGGGATGGCGCCCGCTTTGGTGACCTGGCCCGTGAGCTTGGGAAGCGCGGTGAGGGTGGCGTCCAGGGTGGTGCTCGGAGCGCTCACCACAACGGCGGAGTCGGTGAGGGTCTCGTAGCCGGGCCGGCTGAACTTCACGTCATAGGTCCCGGCGGGGACGGAGACGCGGTATATGCCATTCCAGCCGGTCGTGGTCTTAGCCACCACGGTCGAGCCGCTCAAGACCTCGACCTTCACATGCGCAAGCGGGATGGCGCCCGCTTTGGTGACCTGGCCCGTGAGCTTGGGAAGCGCGGTGAGGGTGGCGTCCAGGGTGGTGCTCGGAGCGCTCACCACAACGGCGGAGTCGGTGAGGGTCTCGTAGCCGGGCCGGCTGAACTTCACGTCATAGGTCCCGGCGGGGACGGAGACGCGGTATATGCCATTCCAGCCGGTCGTGGTCTTAGCCACCACGGTCGAGCCGCTCAAGACCTCGACCTTCACATGCGCAAGCGGGATGGCGCCCGCTTTGGTGACCTGGCCCGTGAGCTTGGGAAGCGCGGTGAGGGTGGCGTCCAGGGTGGTGCTCGGAGCGCTCACCACAACGGCGGAGTCGGTGAGGGTCTCGTAGCCGGGCCGGCTGAACTTCACGTCATAGGTCCCGGCGGGGACGGAGACGCGGTATATGCCATTCCAGCCGGTCGTGGTCTTAGCCACCACGGTCGAGCCGCTCAAGACCTCGACCTTCACATGCGCAAGCGGGATGGCGCCCGCTTTGGTGACCTGGCCCGTGAGCTTGGGAAGCGCGGTGAGGGTGGCGTCCAGGGTGGTGCTCGGAGCGCTCACCACAACGGCGGAGTCGGTGAGGGTCTCGTAGCCGGGCCGGCTGAACTTCACGTCATAGGTCCCGGCGGGGACGGAGACGCGGTATATGCCATTCCAGCCGGTCGTGGTCTTAGCCACCACGGTCGAGCCGCTCAAGACCTCGACCTTCACATGCGCAAGCGGGATGGCGCCCGCTTTGGTGACCTGGCCCGTGAGGACGTTCTGATTGGTCCAGGCGCTAGCCGCGGCGGGGGCAACAAGCGCGACTACCAAGATCGCCACCATGAGGGCAGCGATCATGAGCCCTACCATTCGGCGATGTTGCGAGCGATGCTGCGCCGAGGTAGGATCGGCTTTTTTGGTAAGTGACGGCAGGGGGAGAATCGGTGGGCTCATGCTTCCTCCTTCTTGCCCAAGCGCCGGGTCTCGGCTCGCTCCGCACGCTTTTTTCATCGCTGCATACGAGACGGTACCCTGTGGTGGGCTAGTCGTGCGGTTAGCACAATGCTCGCACCACCCGCCTGAATTGCTCCTGAACGCGAGAGGCGAGAGGCGCACGGCGGAGAGGCGTCAAGTGGCTGAGGCCGGAAAGAAATAGTGAATTACCAGCTAAAAATCCCCTTCGAGGTCCTCGTGAAAGACTCCGGAGGGGCTCTACTTCATGTAGGTGGAGGTAAGGGGACTCGAACCCCTGGCCTCAACGCTGCCAGCGTCGCGCTCTCCCAACTGAGCTATACCCCCACGGCAAGGCGGTCACGGATTATAGCGGGTGCCCTCTGGCCGTGCAACCGGGGCGTAGTCCTCGGCGCCCGGCTGCCCGGAGCGCGGCCGCGACCGCCTTTGGCGCCAGGCCGGCTGCCGCGCGTCCCGCCTCAGATCATTCGACCGTCTCGACCGGCGCCTGCTTCCACAGCACGTCCAAGCGGTAGAACTCCCGCGTCTCGGGCGTGAACACGTGCACCATGAAGTCCAGATAGTCGAGTAGGATCCACTCCCCGCTCGCCGCGCCCTCGCTCCCGGCCGGAAGGATCCCGTAGGCCTGCTTCAGCTTGAAGCTCGCCTCCTCCGCAATCCGCCTGGTTAGACGAACGTTGCGACCGGTGCACAGCACGAGAAAGTCCGTGTAGCTGACCAGCTCGTGCATGTCGAGCACTTTGACGTCCTCGGCCTTGGCGCCGGCCGCGGCCGTCGCCGCCAGCAGGGCGCGCTCGCGGATGGCCTCGATGTCGACCGGCACATCCGGGTCGCGGTGCCGCTCCCGTTTGGTAGCGGCCTCCAGAAGCGAAGCGGGATCCCCGGCGTTCAGCTCAGGCAGATCCATCGGCTACTCCCATTCGATCGTAGAGGGCGGCTTGCTCGATATGTCGAGCACCACGCGGTTGACTCCCGGCACCTCATTGATGATGCGCTGGGAGATGCGTTCCAGCAGGTCGTAAGGCAGGCGGGCCCAGTCGGCCGTCATCGCGTCGTCGGACGTGACCGCCCGCAGGACTATCGGATAGGCGTAGGTCCGCTCGTCTCCCATCACCCCCACGCTGCGGATGGCAGGCAGCACCGCGAACGATTGCCACACCTGCCTGTAGAAACCGGCCTTCTCGATCTCCTGCAAGAAGATGGCGTCGGCCTCACGAAGAACGCTCAGCCTCTCTTCGGTGACGTCGCCGATGATACGGATGGCCAGGCCGGGTCCTGGGAAGGGCTGCCGCCACACGATGTGCTCGGGCAGACCAAGCTCCTCGCCGACGGTCCTCACCTCGTCCTTGAACAGCATGCGCAGCGGCTCGACCAAGTCGAAATCTACGTCCTCGGGAAGCCCGCCCACGTTGTGGTGCGACTTGATCTTGGCGGCCTCACGCGTCCCCGATTCGATCACGTCGGAATAGAGCGTCCCTTGCACCAGAAAACCCGCTTTGCCGATCTTGTGCGACTCTTCCTCGAACGTACGGATGAACTCCTCGCCGATGATCTTGCGCTTGCTCTCGGGATCCGAGACCCCGGCCAACTTGGTAAGAAAGCGCTCCTGGGCCTGAACATGCACCAAAGGGACGTGGAAATGGCGGCGGAACGTATCCTCCACCTCGTGGCCCTCGTTCTTGCGCATCAAGCCGTGGTCCACAAAGATGCAAGTGAGTTGGTCCCCCACCGCTTTGTAGGTGAGCAGGGCAGCGACGGCTGAGTCCACTCCCCCGGAGAGACCGCACACTACCCGATCCCTGCCTACCTGCGCCCGGATGCGCTCGACGGCTTCCTCGATGATGGACACCGGTGTCCAGGTGGGGGCGATGTCGCAGACCTTGTAGAGAAAGTTCTTGAGGATGTCCTGACCGTGCGCAGTGTGCCGTACCTCGGGGTGGAACTGGACCCCGTAGAGTCCGCAGGACTCGTCCTCCATGGCGGCCACCGGCATGTGCGGACTCTGAGCCGTGATGGTGAAGCCCTCGGGGACCTCCATCACCGAGTCGCCGTGGCTCATCCAGCAGGCGATCTCGGCGGGAACGCCCGAGAAGAGTCTCCCCTGCTTGGTGACGGTGAGCGGCCTGCCTCCATACTCGGCAAGTTCGGTCCGCGCGACTCGTCCGCCGCGCATCTTGGCTATCAACTGCAGTCCGTAACAGATGCCCAGGATGGGTACGCCGAGTTCGAACAGGGCGGGATCCGGGAGAGGTGCATCGTCCTGATTGACACTGCGCGGTCCGCCGGAAAGAATCAGCCCCTTCGGCTTGCGTGTCTGTATCTCCGAGACCGGCGTGTCATAGGGGATCAGTTCCGAGTACACCCGGCATTCGCGCACCCGCCGGGCGATCAACTGGGCGTATTGGCCGCCGAAATCCAGAACCAGGACGGTATCGACGCCGTCGACCTTGCTATTCAGCAGGCACCTCCTCGAGTTCCACGCACTTCGCGAACCTCTCGGCATCGGAGGGCAGGAACACTCCCGCGCCGTAGCGGACGAGATTAGCAGTCGCACAGCCCAGGCCGAACCGCAGGCACTGCTCGGGCGCTTGGCCGTCCATGAGTTTGACCGCATACCCGGCTACCAGAGCATCACCCCATCCCATCGGCGAGAGCGTCTCCACGTCCGGCATCCTGCCGATGAACGTGCGGTACGTCCCTCCACAATCGAGCTCCGCGACGCAACCGAAGCGGAAGGTGATGGCCACTGATCCCGCCCCCATCTCCCGCATCCGCCGCACGGCTCCGATGCGGTCCTCCATACTCGTGAACTCATATCCGATGACCTTTTCGGCCTCGATGAGCTTTGGAAAGACGTAGTCGGGATGAGCCTTGATCCCCAACCGGAGCGGATCGCCATAGGTATAGAAGAAGACCTTGACGCCCAGCGGCCGCACCTTCTGGATGAGCCGAGCGTAGCAGTCGTCCTCCAGTCCCGGGGGCACGCTGCCGGCGAACACCACGATCTCCACCGCCCGGCCCAGATAGTCGAGCTTGTCGTACAGGGATTCGAGCTCGGCGGGTTGGATCTCGGGACCCTGCTCGTTGATCTCGGTTATGGCGTTCGTCGCCGGATCGACGACCGCGGTCGAGATCCGAGACTCGCCGGCCACACGGACGAAGTCGCACAGGATGCCCTCACCGTTGAGGTCGGCCACGATCTGATCGCCCTTGCGTCCCCCCACAAAACCGGTCGCGATGACCGGTCTTCCCAAGGCCTTGACCGCCCGGGCGACGTTGATGCCCTTGCCTCCGGGCAGGATGACGGTCTCGGTGGCCCGATGCCTCATACCCGCCTGGAAATTGGGGACGGTCATGGTGCGGTCCAGCGCGGGATTGAGTGTGACGGTGAGGATCATGCTGGGATAGCCGCCATCTATCCGATGCCGAGCGCCGCACCAAGACGGTGCCATAAGTACACGAGCTTGGCACCCAACGTAGGCGCGGGGAAAGACTTGGTGGCCACCAGGTCCGCCCGGCCCACCTCTTTGCCACCGGCAGTGGCCACAACGTGCCCGTAGGTCTCGCCGGCGGTGATGGGCAACTCGAGTGCCCGTTCCACCGTGATCTTCGTGGTCACGACGTCGTCCTTGTACAACTCGGTCACTACCGCCCCATCGGTGACCAGTTCGACCTTGCCGTCCGCCTGATAGGGGACGTTCGCTTCGGCGACCGCCACCCCTTTCGTCCACCAGTGTCGTCTGCCGGAACTGATCGAGCCCGTACTGCAGCAAGGCCTTGCTCTCCTTGAAGCACAGAGCGGTATCGGGCTGCCCCAGCACGACTGCGATCACCTCGCGACCGTCCTTGGTGCCCGAGGACACCAGGCATTGCTCCGCCCGGGGAGTCAGGCCGGTCTTGATGCCCGTGACCCAGTTGTTCTCCTGCAAGCAGCTTGTTGGTGTTGGTGATAACAAGAGGCTTCGCGCCGTCGATGGAGAGTGTGTACTTCTTCGTGCCGACGAACTTCCGGAACTTCTCGTTCTTCATGGCATACCGGCCGAGCAGAGCCATATCGGCCGCTGTGGAGTAGTGACCGGTGGCGTCAAGGCCGTTCGTGGTGACGAAGTGCGAGTCGCTCATACCCAACTTCTCGGCCTTCTGGTTCATCTTGTCCGCGAACGCGGCCGTGCTGCCCGCGTCGTTCTCGGCCAGCGCGACCGCCGCACCGTTGGCGCTCCGCAGCATGAGGGCGTACAGGAGTTGTTCCACGGTCACCACATCCCCGGCCTTGACCCAGGCGCTCGCTTCCCACGTCGTCGCCGCTTTTTGCGAGATGGTCACCGGCGTACTCAGGTCGATACCCGACTCGAGGACGAGGATCGCGGTCATTATCTTGGTGGTCGATGCCATGGGCCTGCGGGTGTGCGCTTTCCGCTCGTACAGCACCTTGCCCGTGTCCATGCTCTCGACTATCGCGGCGGGCGATTTTATGGTCGGCGCCGTGCCGCCAAAATCTCCCAGGTCGGAAGCCCTTACCTCGAAGCTCTCGGTCTGCGAGGCGGCCGCGGGAAGCGCGGAGACCGGCGCGACAGTCGTCGTAGTACCCAGCGCCCCTCCCGAGAGCACCGACCCGACGACCGCGAGCACCACCACGAACAAAAGGAGCGGCAGGAGCCGCCCCCGTCTTATAGTTGAGACCCTCATAGGCGCGAGTATAGCCTATACTTCCGGCCTGACGGCGTCAGACTAGGGAGGTACGGACTATAGCCGAGGTGCTGCGCCAGGCCTGGAAACGTCTGGTCCACAAGCAGTGGTTGATCTTCTATCCGCTGGCGCTGGCCATCATCGACACTCTGGCCTTTCTGGCCGTCTACAGCGCGGCCCGTGGCCACCTGTCGTGGAGCAGCTTCTTTGCGGCGAACTTCGAGCGCCTCCCGTTCGTGCGCGACCATTTCTTCAGCGGCTTCGCCTTCACTCCGGCTCTCGGCATCGCCATCTTCATCGGCCTGAGCGTATGCGTGTTCACTGCCATGCTCAGAGCGCCCTTCTTCAGGGCCATCGCCGGCCCCGGCTATCCGCTGGCCCCCCGAACCTGGGAGGAGGCCGGCAGGCTCTCGGTCTTCTACGTGTTCTTCTATTTGGTGGTGCTGGTCCTGCCTCTGGCCGCCCCGGCCGGCACGGTGGCCGAGCAGGCGATCGCGATAGCGGGTCTCGCGATCGCTCTTCTCCTCGTCTACACCGACTACGTGATCGTGTTCGAAGGCTTGGCGTTCATCCCCGCGCTGCGGCGTAGCGTAGTGCTGCTCTCCAGACGCTGGAGACCGGTGCTGCTGATCTTCGTCGCCCTGCAGCTTGTGGCTCTGGGCCTCAATCGCCTCTACAGCGGATACTACGACGGCGCCGAAGGGGTGTTCCTTGCTCGTGCCCTTGAGCGAGGTGCTGGTATGGTCGTTCCTCACCTTGATCGTCGACGTGGTGCTCATCTTCCTCTACGAGCAAGTCAGGAGCAGCCACTCCTGAGCGGCCGGGGCCGCGGCCTTGCCGACCCGCGGTTCTATCAGCACTGTCGGCTGGGTCGTCGGCGCGTCGCCAAGGCCGGTGTACGTCCTGCCGCCGTGGAGCACCCCGCCCAACACGAGCCCGCCGACGATGGCCACGGCCACGGCCCAGACGAGGACAGGCAGCAGAAGCCTCAGCGGCCAGGCCGCCGCCCCCGATTCCTCGAAAGAAGGGTCGCCTCTACCCACGACCGGCCGCAGACCACAAGGCGGCTTTCATGGCCACCGCTTCGTCACGCGCGGCGTCGAGCCAGTGGCGGCCGGGTGCCTTCCGGTGGGCGTACAAGATGGCGCGGGCCGAATTCACCACCGCCCCTGTCCCGTCGCCATCGAACAGCGCGGCAAGATCCCCGGCTGTGGCCCCCTGGGCCCCGTAGCCGGGGATGAGGAAAGGCACCCCGCTCAGGCGCCTGCGCAGACGAGCCCCCTGCGCGGGATGGGTCCCCCCGACCACGGCCCCGATCGACCGGTAGCCTCGCGCTCCGACCGTGTCCCGGCCCCACTCGTCCACCAGGTCCGCCACCCGGGAGTAGAGCGGTTCCCCGGACTCGAGCGGCACATCCTGTATCTCCGCCGAACTCGGGTTTGATGTCTTGACCAGGACGAACACACCCTTCCCCTCGTCCCTGCAGCGCCGGAAGAAAGGCTCCAACCCGTCGCTCCCGAAGTAGGGGTTGACGGTGACGGCGTCGGCGCCTGCCACGTCGAGATGGGCTCGGGCGTAGGCTTCGGCCGTACTCCCGATGTCGCCCCGCTTGACATCGGCGATGACCAGATAGCCAAGGTTCTTGGCCAGCCGGATCATCTCCTCGTAGAGCGCGTAGCCCCGTGCTCCCAAGGCCTCGAAGTAGGCGATCTGGATCTTCACGGCTGCCGCCTCGTCCACCAGAGCGGGCAGTAGCTCCGACAGGAACTGCCGGTAGCACGCTATCTTCATCTCGGTCTCGTCGGCATACCGGTCCCGAGCATGGGCGGAGAGCAATTCTGGCGGCAGTGAGCCGTATTCGGGGTCGAGGCCCACGACAACATGGGAACGCTTGTCCTCCACCGCCTGCAGCAGCCGGTCACCGAAATGGTCGCCAGACACCTTGCCTCACCTCGCTCCCGTATTGGCCCGTGAAAAGAAAAGGGCCGCGGTGAGCGGCCCTCAGTTACTCTTCTAGCTCCGGGTCACTTGACCGCGGTCTTGAGCGCGACGCCCGCGCTGAATTTGGGGACCTTGCTGGTGGGGATTCTTATCTTGGCCTTGGTCTGCGGGTTGATCCCGTCTCGAGCTTCGCGGGTCTGCACATAGAACTTGCCGAAACCGGTGAACTGAACGTCCTCGCCATCCTTGAGGGATTCAGTGATCACTTCCACGAAGGCATCGACCACGGAGGCCGCATCCTTCTTAGTCAGACCACTCTTGGCGGCAAGCTTGTCGACAAACTCAGCCTTGGTCACAGTAACCCTCCCTTTCGCTCGCCAGTACATCTTAACCTTAGCAAATCCTCGCCCGCGTACAAGCACACTTTAGTGCAAATCTTGGTCAGAAACCCAATGTTTCAGGGCTTTGGAGCGATACCGAGCTCCGACGAGGTAAACAGCGGGCGGAGAGTGAGCCCGGCGGCGGCTGCGGCAGCCGCCCCTCCCTCCTCCCGATCCACGACGCAGTAGAGGTCGGCCACCTGGAGTCCCGTCTCGCGCAGGGCCTCCGCCGCCATTATGGCCGCCCCGCCCGAGGTCACGATGTCCTCGATGATGGCCACCGTCTCTCCCGGCTCAAACCGACCTTCGATCTGCTTGGTCGTGCCGTACTCCTTGGACCGCTTCCTCACCAGGAGCAACGGGATGCCAAGCTCCAACGAAAGCCCCGCACCAAGGACCACTCCGCCCAGCTCCGGAGCGGCCAGCCTCTGGTACTGCACGCCGGCAGCGAGGCGCTCGCGGACGAGGACGGCCAGCTCGAACACGATCCCCCGCAGCACCGTCGGGTCGGTCTCGAACAGGTATTTGTCAAGGTAGTATTTGCTCTTCTTGCCGGAGCGCAACACGAAGTCGCCCTCCAGATACGCGGTCTCGAGCAAAGACTTGCCCAGCGTCTGCTTGTCCACACTCCCTCCTACAGGCCCGATACCGTTATACGCTCGACCGACACAGACGGGGTACAGACGCTCCCGTAGAGCGGGATCCACCGAGCATCAGCCGCCACGTCGCTCACCGAACCCAAGAACGAGAGGAAGTCGGTGGCGATGGTCACCTCGCGCACCGGCCGTCCGAGCGCACCGTTCTCGATAAGCCGCCCGGTGACGCCGACCGACACCTCGCCGCTGATGACGTTCACTCCTGAGTGAAGACCGGCAGCATTCTCCACGTAAAGACCGGAGCCCACCCGGAGGAGCAGATCCTCAAGGGTGCCCGAACCCGGGTGAAGCACGAGGTTGCTCGACGCCACTCGGGGAACGGCACGATACGATCCCCGCTCCGCGTTCCCCGTGGAGACCACACCTTCTCCCGCCTTGCGGGCTGTATAGCTACTATGTAAATACGCCTGCAGAACCCCAGCTTGAACCAGATCCGTGCGTTGTCGCGGCACGCCCTCCCCATCAAAGGGGTTGGTCGCCATGCCGCCGGGGGCAAGACCATCGTCGGCGAGGGTGGTGAGCCCGGAGCCCACTGTCTGGCCCAGCCTGCCGGCGAAGGGCGATCGCCCCTTCTGTATGGCGTCGGCGCTCAGACCCTGGGCGATGTAAGAGAGGAGAGCGGCTGCCACCTCGTGAGCAAACACCACGGTGTAACTCCCCGTGAGGCAGGGCTGCGCTCCTAGGAGGGCCGAGGCCTTCTCCCCCGCCTCGGCCCCGGCGGCCTCCGCGTCCAGTTCCGCCGGATCGCGGGCAACACTGAAGCCCAAGCCCGACTGGCGGTCGCCCTCGTACCCGGCAAGAGCTTGAGCGTATACGAAGCAGAAAGAATGCTCGGCCTCGGCTTCCACCCCGGTGCTGGAGCAGATGGCTATGCGGCTCTCCTCGTCCGAATACACGCTCTCCTCGACCGTTTCGACGTGAGGGCAGGACAGCGCCCGCCGCTCCACGGCCAGAGCCAGGCCGATCTTGTCCTGCAGGCTCATCTGACCTACCCCGGGACGCCACAGACCGGCGATGGCTGGGTAGGCTGAAACAACTTGCGAGGGAAGACCGGCATACTGATCCGGGTCGGTCGCCTCCACGTTCGCCAGCGCGGCGGCGAGGACCCCATCCAGACCGGTGTCGGAGAGATCCGCGGTGAAGGCGTAGCCCACCTGTCCCTTCGTGACGGCCCTGACCCCTAACCCTCGGGGTTGCGCGACCGAGATGGACTCCACCGCGCCGCCATAGACCTTTATCGCGGCCGTCCGCCCCGTCTGGGAGTAGATCTCGAGGTCCACTCCCAGACGGCGCCCCCGGTCGAGCGCCCGGCGGGCTACCTGCAACGGGGACGCCTGACCGTTCATGCCTCGTGCGGGACTCATCCTAGGTTCGTGCCCCCCACCGTCAATTCGCGGATACGCAGAGTCGGCTGCCCGCTGCCCACGGAGACATGCTGGCCTTCCTTGCCGCAGGTGCCAGGCTTGATGTCCAGGTCGTCGGCGATGGCGTCGATGTTGAGCAGAACATCCACCCCACTGCCGATGAGAGTCGCACCCCGCACCGGAACCGTGATCTTGCCGCCTTCGATGAGGTAGCCCTCCGCCACGCCGAAGACGAAATCTCCGGTGGCGGGGTTGACCTCTCCCCCCGAAAGGGACTTGGCGTAGAGAGCTCGGTGGGTATCGGCGATGATCTGCTCGGCCGTATGCTCTCCGGGGCCAAAGTAGGTGTTGGTCATCCTTGGGTAGGGCATATGGCGGTAGTCCTGCCGACGGCCGTTGCCGGTCAACGGCAATCCGAGGTGCTCCCCGCGCAGCCGGTCGGTGAGGTAGCCGGTAAGGATGCCCGCCTCGATCACCGGGGTGCGTTGGCATGGCACCCCTTCATCGTCGCAGCGCCCGCTACCCCACATCCCCTCGCCCACTCCGTCATCGAACGCGAATACGTGCTCGCCTGCGACGCGCTGCCCTTTCTTGCCCTCCCAAACGCTGGTCTTCTTGAGGATATAGTCCGCTTCGAGCCCGTGTCCGCAGGCCTCGTGGAACAGCACTCCGCCGAAGCCGTTCGCGAGCACCACCGGCATACGGCCCGCGGGGGCCGGGACCGAATCGAGCATGACAAGAGCCTTCTGAGCGGCGGAGGAGGCCAGCGCGGCGACCATCTCCGACTCAAAGTCGTCGTTGCTCCCCTGCACGGCAAGCGTCTCCCGCCCCACCTGAAGGAGCGCTCCCCGTTGCGCCATCACGCTCACGGCCACCATCTTGCGGGTGCGCTCGTCGGAGTTCCACGAACCGTCTGATCCGGCTATCCAGACCCGCTGTCTAGACTCGCCGTAGACGGCGACCACTTGGCGGACCTCGCCCGAAAGACCCCGGGCGGTCTCGTCGGCCAAGCGGAGCAGACCCGCGTTCCTGGCCACCCGTTGCTGCGCGGACGCACTTTCGCCGGCCGGCCGCGGCGGCGCGGCGGCAGATGGCCGTCCCGGGGCGTCGCCTGTAGCCACTCCGGTCCCCTTGGGCTGCGAGCGCGCGAGTTCGCGGGCAAGACCGAGAAGAGACGGCTCGTCCACGGCGTCCACATATCCGAACTCAGTGGAGAGTCCACGGATGACCCGGACCGAACCACCGCGATCTACACCAGACACCGCCTCTTCTATCTTGCCGTCCTCGAGGCGGAGGGAAAGGGACACGCGATCCTCCACGAAGACTTCGGCGCGCTGTGCGCCACCCACTGCGGCAGTCTTGACCACGGCCTCCAGCAGTCCGGGGTCAGGTCCGGTGAAATCGCTCCCCTTGGTCATGCCTGACCCGAGAGGTCAGTGCTCAAGCGGGTTGTGCGCGAGTATCTCGGTAGCTGCGGCGATGAAAGGTGCCGCTTCGTCGGTGTTGCCGGGGAAGGCCAGCATGGAACCATCATCGAAGTAGAGCTCCACCTGGGGGCTGCGGGAGCGGACGAACAGGAAGTAATAGGCGCCCGCGACGACGCTGCCTATGAGGGCGAAGACCCCAAAGATCTTGAACAGGCGCTTCATCTAAGCATCCACCCCCTCGACAGTCCCTTCGACAGACGTCGCCACCGTGCTTGCCGCTTCGCGCGCGTCGCGCAGGCAGGTCTTGAGGTCGTAGAGAGCCAAGCCCTACCCGGCTGCCCTTCTTGCCTGTCGCCACCGCGGTCATGCCGTCCGGCCCCAACTCGCGGACCAGGAAGACCAGACCGCCCGGCGTTTCGACCACCAACTGAGTGAGCGGCTGCGAACCCGACTTGGCGGCGCTCGTCTGGCCCAAGCGCACGAGCTCCTCGGCATGAGTGACCGCGACAGAGAGTGCAGGCTCGCTCATGTTGGACGCCACGACTCCCTCAGGCCCGAAAACGACCGCCTTGTCGATATCCGTCGAGATGTCCAGCATCTCCGCGAACGCGGCTTCAACCTCTTGCTTCATCAGCGCCTCCCTTCCCGGAGATAGGCAACCCGTCGGCTCGTTGCGCTCAGTTTACCACCGGGTCCGGACCCACAAACGAGACGGGGCCGCCGCGACCCTTGCGCACCTCTTGGTGCGCCCGGCCACGACGGCCCCGAACGGCGGCGCCTCGCGGCGCCCGCCGGTCGTCGTCTCAGTTACATCATGCCGCCCATGCCGCCCATGCCGCCCGGCATGCCGCCGCCGGCGCCCTCTTTCTCGGGCTTGTCGGCGACGATCACTTCGGTCGTCAGGATGTTCTTGGCGATGGAGGCCGCGTTCTGCAGGGCCGACCGGGTGACCATGGCCGGGTCGATGATGCCCGCTTTGACCATGTCTTCGTATTCGCCGGTGGCGATGTTGAGGCCCATGCCCTTGGCGCGGGTCTTGACTTCGTTCACCACGACCGAGCCTTCCAGGCCGGCGTTGTTGGCCAACTGGCGGAGGGGCTCTTCGAGTGCGCGGGCCACGATGCGTACACCGGTGAGTTCGTCACCTTCGGCAACGATGGCGAGGATCGACGGGACCAGGAGCACCTGGGCCACGCCACCGCCGGGGACGATGCCCTCTTCAAGAGCAGCGCGGGTGGCGCTCAGAGCGTCTTCGACGCGGTGCTTCTTCTCTTTGATCTCGGTCTCGGTAGCAGCACCGACTTTGACCACGGCCACGCCGCCGGCCAGTTTGGCCAGACGTTCCTGCAGCTTTTCGCGGTCGAAATCGGAATCGGTGATCTCGATCTCGGCCTTGATCTGGTTGATGCGGGCCTTAATCTTGTCGAGCTCGCCGGAGCCGTCCACGATGGTGGTGTTGTCTTTGTCGACGACCACTTTGCGGGCACGGCCAAGCTGGCTGACGGTGGTGTTCTCGAGCTTGAGACCCATCTCGTCACTGATGACTTCGCCGCCGGTGAGGATGGCGATGTCTTCGAGCATCCGCTTGCGGCGGTCGCCGAAACCCGGGGCCTTGACTGCAATACCGGTGAAGGTGCCGCGCAGCTTGTTGACTACCAGTGTCGCCAAGGCTTCACCCTCGACGTCTTCAGCGATGATCAGCAGGGGCCTACCCGACTGTATGACTTTCTCCAATACCGGGAGAAGATCCTGAACGGAACCGACCTTGCGGTTGGCCATGAGGATGTAGGGATCCTCGAGAACGGCTTCCATGCGCTCGGCGTCGGTGACGAAGTACGGGGAGATGTAGCCCTTGTCGAACTGCATACCCTCGGTGAACTCCAGGTCCATGCCGAACGTGTTGGATTCTTCGACGTTGACCACGCCGTCTTTGCCGACCTTCTCGATGGCGTCGGCGATGACGTCGCCGATCTCACGGTCGTCGGCGGAGATAGTGGCCACCCGGGCGATGTCCTCTTTGCCCGAGATCTCCTTGGACATGTTCTTGATCTCTTCGACGGCGACGTCGACGGCGCGTTCGATGCCGCGCTTGATGGCCATCGGGTTGGCACCGGCGGCCACGTTCTTGAGGCCTTCACGGACGATGGCCTGTGCGAGCAGGGTCGCCGTAGTGGTGCCGTCACCGGCGATATCGTTGGTCTTGGTGGCCACTTCGCGCACGAGCTGAGCACCCTGATTCTCGAAGACATCCTCGAGCTCGATCTCGCGGGCGATGGTCACACCGTCGTTGGTGATGGTGGGGCTGCCGAACTTCCTGTCGAGCACCACGTAGCGGCCTTTGGGGCCGAGAGTGACTTTGACAGCGTCGGCGAGGGTGTTGACCCCGCGCTCCAGGGCCCTGCGGGCCTCTTCACCGTACAAAAGTTGTTTTGCCATAAAACCTAGACTCCTTTACTTACACTGAGGAACCGACGTCTGGAAAAGCAGAGAACGCGAAGAGGGCTACTCTCCGGGCAGCACACCGATGATGTCGGTGAGACCGCGCAGGACCAAGTACTCTTCCCCATCGAGCTTGAGCTCGGTGCCGGCGTACTTGGCGAAAACGACGAGATCGCCCACCTTGACCGGCATGGGCATGAGATCGCCCTTGTCCGAGTATTTGCCCGGACCGACCGCTTCGACGCGCCCTTTGGACGGCTTCTCTTTGGCCGTGTCCGGAAGGACGATACCCGTCGCGGTCACTTGCTCTTGCTCAATGATCTTGATGACGACTCTGTCCTCGAGTGGCACTAGTTTCATGCGCAACCCTCCTATCCATCGCTTGTTGACTCTTACTCGGTTGTGCCTGTAACAGGCAATCTAACCTGTTTCGCAGAATTGGCACTCTAGACCAGCGAGTGCCAAGCAGCGGATATATTATGCCCGCGTGGCCGATTTGTCAAACCCCAAGGGAGAGTGCCAACGAACGGCCGCCTTGGTCCGACCCGGCGACCAGGACCTCCGGCTAGCGCTCTCCCCCCGGCGCGGCAGACCACCGGCCTAGGGGAAGCGATGCGGACGCGTCGACACCGAGGTAATCGGGGTACGGGACCGACGGCCCGGCAAGACCGGCTGCCCCGATCATCGCGGCGTTGTCGGTGCAGTACGCGAAAGGCGGCACGACGACGTGAAGACCGGCGGCTTCTCCTCTTTCGAGCAGTCGGCGCCTGAGGAGCGAGTTGGCCGCTACGCCGCCGGCCACGCCGAGCGTGAGTGCTCCCTCGTTTAGCGCCGCCTTCACCGACTTACTCACCAGCGCCTCGACGATCGCTTCTCGATACGAGGCGGCCACGTCGGCGGCCCGCGCTGCCCTCTCCTCGGCTCCCATGTCTCTCAGCAGGTAGAAGAGCGCGGTCTTGACACCCGAGAATGAGAAGTCCGGCCGGGCCGAACGCTTGAGCCCCACCGGGAATTCGAACGCCTTGGGGTCGCCCCTTTCCGCCAGTTCGTCCAGTTGGCGTCCGCCGGGGTAGCCCAGGCCCAAGAGACGGGCCCCCTTGTCGAACGCCTCTCCAGCCGCGTCGTCCAACGTCTGTCCCAGCAGCCGGTAGGTCGTCCGGTCGTCGACGGCAACGAGTGAGGTGTGCCCTCCCGAGGCGATGAGAGTGACCATGGGAAGAGGCGCTTCGCCATCGGCCAGCCACACCGCTGCCAAATGACCATGGAGATGGTTCACCGGGTGGAGTGGCAGCCGACGAGCCCAGGCTATGGCTTTAGCCGTCTGCACTCCTACGAGGAGAGCACCGATCAGGCCCGGCCCGACAGTGACGGCCACTCCGCCCAGATCGTCCATGCCCACGCCGGCCTGTTTCAGCGCCTCCCGCACAACGACGCTCATCCTCTCGACGTGCGCCCTGCTGGCGACTTCTGGGACCACCCCCCCGTATCGCTCGTGGATGGAGTCCTGAGAGTGCACGACGTTCGAGAGAACGTCTCCGGCCGGCGAAAGTACCGCCGCGGCCGAGTCGTCGCAGGAAGACTCGATGGCGAGGAGAGCCGCTCCAGACTCGTGCGACACTCCCGACTCGCGAGGCGTGCCCTGCTCGAGACGGCCCGCTTCCGCCGGCTCGGTGGAGCCGACCGGGCGCATCATCACCAGAGCGTCCTCTCCTGTATCGGAGTAGTAGCGCCTGCGGCTGCCGATCGTCGAGAAACCCCATCTCGTATAGAGGGCCAACGCCTCAGGGTTTCGGGGTCGCACCTCCAGCAACACCGGACGGGTGGCTTCGTCCGCGGCCCGGATGAAGGCACGCAGCAGCCCGCTGGCGACACCACGTCGGCGCGCCCAAGGCGCCACGGCCAGGTCCATCACGTGCCAGACATCCGGGTAGTTGCGGCCGATAAGAAACCCGGCCACCTCCCCCCGCTCAGTCTGTGCAACCTCCCTCCAACTCAGCTCCTGTTTGAGCTCTTCCTCGAACATCTCCGGCGTCCAGGGCAGAGAGAACGACTGGCGCTCTATGGCGATCACGGCGGGCACATCGCCTCCCTGCATCTTCCGGATCTCGAAAGCCATCGCCTGCCTACCGGTCCTGGCCCGCGCCGGTCCAGGGATCCCTCATCTTGGTGATGTGGATGTCGGCGTCGGGCGAACGGACATAGATGGGCTTGACCGCCTCTGGACTTCCCAGGTCACCGACCCTAAGGATCTCTTGTCCGCCGGCCGACCGCCGGGCCAGGACACGATCCAGCCAGGGCCCCAAGCGGGACCCCGCGAGCAGTTCGCGCGGCTCCTGCAGCAGGCTCTGACCCGCCAGCAGAAACTCGGCGCGCACGTCGAGCGGAAGAAAGGTCATATCGACGCCACTGAGACCGTCGACGTCGCCGACGACCAAAGCTCGCGGCGCTGGAGCCGGCCAGCCGTTCGGCCCCGCCAGGCACGCGGCTAACGCATCCCGATCACAGGCGGCAAACGGCTCGCTCCGCGCATAGGACGACTCCCCTGAAAGGCCCGGCTCTTCGCCTCCTCCGTCCCGCGCAAGCCGATACACGCTGTAGAACACCTGACCGCGCCGGGCGTCTACAACGGGAACCACCAGATCCGGACGTTCCCCTTGGTCGCCCCACTCCATGCTCGTCGTAGCGTCGGCTGCCAGCGCGCTCAGAGTGCTCACGCCGGTCACCGGGACGCCGAGCGCCAGTGCCAAGGCCCGGGCCGTCGCCACCGCGATCCGCACCCCGGTGAAGGTGCCCGGCCCGATGCCGACCACTATCGCCGCAATGCCGCCGGGTCCGCTTCCCACCTCGTTCAGCATGTCGTCCACCAGAAGCAGCAGCGCGCGGGCCTGCCCCCGGCCGTCGATATCGGCGCGACGGGCCAGTACCCGCCAACGGCCGGCCGTTTCATCCCCAAGTCCGCGGGCGATCGCGGGTCCGTTGGTCGAAAGCAGGGCCACCGTCGAGCAGCGGGTGGAGCCATCCATGCCGAGGACGAGTCCCTCAGTCATGCGGTAACACCTCGGTCATGCTGCAACACCTCGGTCCTGCATCACGCAGCTTCCCAATGCTCTTTGGCCTCGCTTGTCATCGCCTCGATCTCGATCGACCGAGCGTGGAGCGACTCATGGTCCAGCCGGACCTTCCAGGAGGGCGGGCCCAACCGCCCGATGCCCGCCTGAGGCCATTCCACCAGTGTCACCGCCTCGCCCCCGACGTATTCCTCCAGAGCGAGGGCATCGTCGTCGCCTATCTCGTCCAAACGATACAGATCAAGGTGTTGGACGGGCAGCCCGCCCGCATAGATGTTGGCCAGCGTGAACGAGGGACTGCGGACGGGGTCGGTGACTTCCAGCGCTTCGGCGATGGCTCGCACGAGGGTGGTCTTTCCAGCGCCCAGAGGTCCGTAGAGAAGGACCAAGTCGCCGGCGTGCAAGGCCCGCGCCAGCCTGCGCCCGATCCGCTTCAGCTCGCCCAGACCCACGCCCTGCCGGCGCAGCACCAGGTGACCCTCGTCTACCACAGAGGCAGTTGCTCCGCCCGAGCGGGAGCGGCCGCCCGGCCCTTGGGCCTATCGCCCGGGTCCGCGTCCGCCTCGGGTCCCCGGGCGGGATCGCCGGCTACCTCGCTGGAAGCTTCTTCGAGCAGGGGGGTCAGACCATGAGAGAGAAGGTGCCGGAGTTTCGCGAAATCCTGCTCGAGAACCTTACGGTTGGAAGGCGTGTACAGCGCCGCCGCGGGATGGAAGACCGGAAAGACGATCACGTCCACCCCGGCCATCTCTCGCTGCTTGGCCTTCCCATGGACGGCGGTCATGCTCAACTCGGTCTCGGCCAGCAGTTTGGTGGCGAAGCGGCCGAGGGTGCAGATCACCCGCGGCCGGATGATGGCTATCTGGTCCAAGAGGTGCGGACCGCAGGCTTCGATCTCGTCGGGAGCGGGGTCGCGGTTGTCCGGCGGGCGGCACTTGACCACATTGGCGATGTAGACATCGCCCCGGGCCAGGCCTATCTGGCCGAGCAACTCGGTGAGGAGCTTGCCCGCCGCGCCCACGAACGGCTCGCCCTGCTTGTCCTCGTGGAAGCCCGGGCCCTCGCCCACGAACATGAGTTCGGCGCCCGGATCGCCCACTCCGAACACCACCTGGGTCCGGCCTTCGCAGAGACCGCAACGGCGACAATCGCGCACCGACTCTTCGAGCGCTCGAAGAGCCTCCGCCCCAGTGCCTGCGCCTGTCTGACTCGTGGCATCCATTCTGCAGTCAGGGTAGCAGAACAGGCTGGACCGCGGCGCCGAGATGGCGGGCCGTCGCAGACATGGCCGACCGCCGACGCCGACAAGATTGCCCGGCGGTAGCGCGACTGTTATGCTACCCGCGCGCCGCGAGGGGAGTCGAAGGTCGATCCGCGGCCGGACCGCCTACCCCATGGAGGCGGAGCCGGCTTGGCGGGACCAAGACGAACCACGCGGTCGAGGGAAAGACCGAGCCACGTCTGGTATCTCTGGCAGAACTGGAACAGGCAGGTATCCATCGAAGCCTCAGCGACATCTCTACGCTTCGCCGTCATAGGCGCAGGCAGGCTCGGCGCCAGCCTGGCTCTGGGCCTCCGCCAGCACGGACAGACGCTCGTGGGTTTCACCGCGGCCTCCCCCGCCGGGTGCGCGCGAGCGGAGGAATGGCTCGGCCTCCCGGCGTCCGGCTCCCTTTCCGCGCTCGTCAAACAGCAGCCGGAACTCTACCTACTGTGCGTGCCGGACGGAGCCGTCGCCGAAGTTGCCTCCCAACTGGGCGCCATGCTGCTTGCGGCGACCGACGGGCGACACCCCGTCGTGGCCCACACCAGCGGGGCCACCTCGGTATCGGCGCTCCTGCCCTGCGAAGAGGCGGGCGCGGCCACCCTCGTCTTCCATCCCCTTCAGACCTTTCCCGAGCCGCTAACCGGCGCCACACGTTTCGCCGGGGCCGGGGTGGCGATAACCCCCGGTTTCGCCGAGCCCGATGCGGCCGGGACCATGGGAATGAAGCTGGCGGACATCTTGGGGATGCGCCCCTTCTTTCTCGCCGATGACAAACGCGGTCTGTACCACGCCGCGGCCACCGTCGCCTGCAACTATCTGGTCACGCTGGAGCACCTCGCGGACGAGCTCTTCGTGAAGGCGGGCGTACCGGAACGGGTGACCCTGTCCCTTTTCCTGCCGCTGGTGCGAGCCACGCTGGAGAACCTGGCCGCCCACGGACCGGTAGACGCGCTGACCGGGCCTCTGAGCCGGGGCGACGCCGCCACGATCGCCGGGCATCTCGAGGCGCTGGCATCCGACGCCCCCGAGATACTTCCGGCATACCGCGCCCTTGGCTTGGCGACCTTGGACCTGGTGGCCGCACGGCACGAGGTGGATCCCGAGGTATTGACCCGACTGCACAGCCTCCTGGCTGAGTGAGACCATGGCGAGAGACGAACGCGAACAGGAAGGAATCGGAATGTCAGTAGCGCCTGGAACGTCAGGCCCCGTGACGGTGGTCACCGACACGATCCACTTCGACACCAATGGTGAGGCGGACATGGTGAACCTCACCAAGGATGTTCGCCGCCTGGTCGACGAGACCGGCCTGCGCGCCGGGACGGTGACCGTCTTCGTTCCCGGGGCTACCGGTGCGGTCACCACGCTGGAGTTCGAGCCCGGCGTCGTGCAGGACTTCCGCGACCTGTTCGACCGCATCGCCTCCCCCGGGGAGCACTACAACCACAATGACACCCACCCGGACGTCAACGGCCATGCGCACGTGCGCGCTGGGCTGCTGGGTCCTTCGCTGGTCGTCCCCTTCGACGATCGCAAGCTTTGTCTAGGCCGATGGCAAGAGATCTGTTTTGTCTGTTTCGACAACCGTCCCCGCGAACGCACGGTGTTCGTGCAGACACTCGGAGTCCGCTAGGTCGCTGAGGAGGACATCCCTTGAAACCAGTACTACAGTTGGCCCTCGATTTTGTCGATCTCCCCCGCGCGCTCCTGGTCGCCGAGGAAGCCGTGGCGGGAGGCGCGGACTGGCTGGAAGCGGGAACCCCGCTGATCAAGAGTGAGGGTTTGCAGGCCGTGCGCGAGCTCAAGGCTCGCTGGCCGGATCATGTCGTAGTAGCCGACATGAAGACCATGGACGCCGGCCGCGCCGAGGTGGAATGCGCCGCCAAAGCCGGGGCCAAAGTGGTGGGAGTGCTTGGCGCCGCATCCGATGCCACCATCCGGGAATGCGTGGAGGCCGCCCGCAATTACGGGGCGGAGATCATCGTGGACATGGTCCAGGTCGATGACGTCGTCGCCCGGGCCAAAGCGGCGGAGGCCATGGGCGCCAGTTACATCGGCATCCACATCGCCATCGACGAGCAGATGCAGGGCAAGACTCCCTGGGATACGCTTCGCGAGGTGTCTCGGGCCGTGTCCATCCCCATCGCGGTCGCCGGGGGCATCAATTCCGAGACGGCTCCTTCGGCCATCGAGGCGGGCGCCTCGATCGTCGTCGTCGGCGGGGCCATCACCAAGGCCGCCGACGCGACCGCGGCGGCCCGGACCATCAAACAGGCCATCGAGACCCTCGTCCCGGCGGAATCGGAGTTCTTCGTACGCGCCACCGGACCCGATGTGCGCGACAAGCTCGCCCGAGTCTCGGCGGCCAACGTATCCGACGCGCTTCATCGCACCGGAGACATTCCCGGCCTGCGGTCGCTGGTTCCAGGGTCGAAGCTGGTGGGCCCGGCGCTGACCGTCCGCACCTATCCGGGCGACTGGGCAAAACCCGTCGAGGCCATCGACCGCGCACAGCCGGGTGACGTGATCGTCATCGACGCCGGCGGGGTCCCGCCCGCCATCTGGGGGGAGCTGGCGACGAACTCCGCCGTACAACGCCGGGTGGCCGGTGTGGTCATCTACGGCGGGGCGCGAGACACCGGCGACATCCGCGAACTCGGCTTTCCATTGTTTTGCACGCTCGTCACCCCCACTGCCGGAGAGCCGAAGGGCTTCGGGGAGATCGGGGTGCCGATACGCATCTCAGGCGTCCGGGTATCTCCGGGCGACTGGATCATCGGAGACGACGACGGGGTCTGTGTCATCCCCCGGGAGAAGGCTGTGGAATACACGAACAGGGCCATGGACGTGCTGGAGCGCGAGAATCGGCTCCGCAAGGAGATCCAGGCGGGCAGCACCCTGAGTCAGGTGGGGTACCTGCAACGCTGGGAAAAGCGCTGACCGAAGAGAGGTCGAATCCATGTCGTTCTTTGGCTGGACCGCCCCGCTCTTCAAGCTGAGCCGCCACCGTTGGTCGGAGGATGACTTTCGCGTCATCGCCGAACACCTGCGACCTTATGTGCATCCGAACGGCTTGGTTCTCGATCTGGGCGGCGGGACCGGCGACCTCGGCCTCGGGGTGGGTCGGGAACTGGGCGCCGAAGTGATAGTTGCCGACGTCACTCCCGAGATGCTCCGCCGCGTATCTCCTCATCCGTCGATCTCGGTTCGCTTGACAGCCGCCGAGGCCCTACCGTTCCCAGATGGCCACTTCGATGCGCTTCTCTGTTCGGACGCTTTTCACCACTTTCGCGATCAGGAGGCCGCCGCGCGAGAAATGGCCCGTGTAGTCCGTCCAGGAGGAGGCGTGCTCGTCTTCGAGTTCCGGCGGACGGGGTTGGGCAGACCCCTCGTCTTCGCTGGAGCGGCTGCTCGGCGAGCCGGGCTCTTTCATGGAACCACTCGAGTTGCAGAGACTCCTCTCGCGCTGGGGGATCAAAGGTACGATCACCGACAGAGGCGTGCTCACCTACAACTTCGTCGGCTGCAACGTGGGAGTGGACGAGAAGGGGTAGTGTCCCGGGCAGGTCCGCCGTCACGACGAAGGTGGGGCTCCGGCCGGGTAGCCTACCGGACCGCAACAAAGACGTTGTCGATGAGCCTGGTCGGCCCGAACCAGACGGCAAGCGCGATAAGACAAGGCCCGGCAAGGGCGTCCAGCGGCAGCAGTTCGTCCGCGCCGACGATCTCCACGTAATCGATCCTCGCCAGGTCCGCCTTCGCGAGCACAGCGCCGATCTCATCCTTGAGCCTCCGGGCGTCACGCTCCCCGTTCTCCACCAGGGTCAGGGCCGCCGATAGGGCGCGATAGAGCACCGGCGCCTGTGCGCGCTCCTCGGAGGACAGCCGCGTGTTCCTGGAGCTGAGCGCCAGACCGTCGAGCTCCCGGATGGTGGGGCAGGGAACGATCTCGACGGGGATGTCGAGGTCTCTCACCATCCTCTTGATCACCGCCAACTGCTGGGCGTCCTTCTCCCCGAAATATGCCCTATCCGGCCCGCAGATGGCCAGAAGCTTAGCGACAACCGTACAGACGCCCCGGAAGTGGCCGGGCCGCGAGGTCCCGCACAGTCCCTGACTGACGCCTTCCACGTCCACCCAGGTCGAGAAGCCCTTGGGATACATCTCCCGGACCGGCGGGCTGAAGACCAGGTCGGCTCCGGCGGACCGCGCCAGCCGTATGTCACGCTCCAGATCCCGGGGATAGGTCTCGAGATCCTCTCCAGTCCCGAACTGCGTGGGATTGACGAAGATCGACACGACGACGAACCCGTTTTCGGCCCGCGCCCTGCGGATCAGGGAGAGGTGCCCCTCGTGGAGGGCTCCCATGGTCGGCACGAAGCCGATGGAGGCGCCCCGCCTTCGGGCCGCGTCGAGTTCCGCGCGCAGCCCGGCGATGGTCTCGATGCAGGGGATGTGAGCCATCAGCGCCCCGCGCTCCGGTAACCGCTCATCGGGCGGCCTCCCCGCCAGCCACGAGGTCCGCCACAGACGGTGCTCCCCCCAGCCCCTCGGCCGCCCGCACCGCCCGGCGGATGCTCGCCGCCACCGCCTCGGCGGCGGCCACCCCCACCTGGAACACGTTGCTCGTCCGGCGCCCCGTCGCCATGACGAAGATGCAGTCCCCGTCTCGGGGCGTATGGACGGGGTCTATTGCCCGGGCCATGCCGTCGTGTGCCATGCGGGCGACTATCCCGCACTGTAGTTTGTCGAGGGCAGCATCGGTCATGACCACCGCGAGCGTGGTGTTTTCGATGCCACCGAAGACCGGCGCCGAGGTCATGGCCAGCAACGACGTCTTGCTGTCCGCGAAGCCGTTTTCGCGACGTGCACCGGCTAGGATGTGCCCCCGCTCATCGAGCACGTCGCCGAGCGCGTTCACCACAGTGAGCGCGCTCACAGTCACGCCTCCGCCGATCTCCACGGAGCCAAGGCCCACCCCGCCCTTCATCAGGCCCTCGAAGTTGAGCAGCTTGCCGACTGTGGCCCCCGTACCGGCGCCCACCGACCCCTCGTCGACAGCCGAACCGGCGGAGGCAGCCGCCTGGTAGGCTTCCCGGGCCCGCGGGCACGCCTCGGCGCTTCCGAGACCGAGATCGTAGATGACTGCCGCGGCGACCAACGGTATCTTCGCGAACGCTGTCTGGTATCCGTGGCCGCCCTCCTGGAGAAAGGCGGTGACTCCGGCGGCCGCCGCCAGGCCCGGCGCGCTCCCGCCCGTAAGAAGCACGGCGTGGATCTCGGCGACCGAAGCGTACGGCGAGAGAAGCGCGGTCTCGAGAGTCCCAGGGGCTCCCCCCCTGATATCGACCGAAGCGACCACGCCCTGGGGAGCCAGCACGGCCGTACAGCCGGTCAGCCCCTCCAGGTCGGAGTAATGACCGATGGAGATACCTTCGAGCGGTAGATCGACGGCCATGTCGGTCCCCGGCCCTCCCCGCCTGCCTGGTATTTCTCGCGTCCGGCTCTAGCGGGAGTTCTTCCTCATCTGGTCGAGGAACTCCGTGTTGGACTTAGTCTCTTTGAGCTTCTGGATGAGCAGTTCGATGGCGGCGTTCGGGTCGAGCGCATGGAGCACCGACCGCAGCTTCCAGACCATCTTCGCCTCGGCCGGGTCCATGAGGAGTTCTTCCTTCCGCGTGCCGGAATTCTCGATGTCTATGGCCGGGAAGATCCGCTTGTTCGCCAGCTGACGAGTCAGCCGCACCTCCCAGTTACCAGTGCCTTTGAACTCCTCGAAGATGACCTCGTCCATGCGCGACCCAGTCTCGACAAGCGCGGTGGCGAGGATGGTGAGCGAGCCCCCTTCCTCGATGTTCCGGGCCGCGCCGAAGAACTTCTTGGGCGGATAGAGCGCGGTGGAGTCCACCCCGCCCGAGAGGATGCGGCCGCTGGCCGGCGCCTGCAGGTTGTATGCGCGGGCCATCCTGGTGATGGAGTCCAGCAGGACCACAACGTCTCTGCCCACTTCAACCAGGCGCTTGACCCGCTCCAGGACCAACTCCGTCACCTGCACGTGGTTCTCGCCCGGCATGTCGAAGGTGGAACTGACCACCTCGCCCGTCACCGTACGCTCCATGTCGGTGACCTCTTCAGGCCGCTCGTCGACGAGCAGTACCAGGAGGTGCACCTCGGGGTTGTTCGTCGCGATGGCGTGCGCCAGGTCCTTGAGGATGGTGGTCTTTCCCGCCTTCGGAGGCGACACGATCAGGCCCCGCTGGCCCTTGCCGAGTGGGCTCATGATGTCCATGACCCGGGCCGAAAGACGGTCGGGGGTAGTCTCTAGCCGCAGGCGTTCATCGGGGAAGAGCGGCGTGAGCGAATCGAACGTGGGGCGATGGCGCGCCTGCTCGGGATCCATGCCGTTGACCGTCTGGATCTTGAGGAGAGCGTGATACTTCTCGTTGTCGCGCGGAGTCCGCACCTGGCCGTTGATCTCGTCGCCACGACGGAGTTTGAAGCGCCTGATCTGAGATAAAGACACATAGATGTCGGAGTCTGATTGGGTGTAGCCCTGAGTGCGCAGGAAGCCGTATCCGTCCGGGAGGATGTCGAGCAGGCCGGTGCGGAAATGCAGGCCCCTATCCTGGGCCTGCTCGTTCAGGATCTTCATGATGAGATCCTGCTTCGAGTACTTGCGGAAGTTCTTGATGCCGAGCTCCCCCGCGACCAGGTGCAGGTCGGAGAGGAGCTTGGGCTCGATCTCGGCCAGCGAGGTGGCCTTTGCCGTCGTGCGGCCTTCTTGTTCGTTGTTCTCGTTCATTCGCAACAATCTCTACTTTCGCTCGGTCGTTCTTTGAACTTGGTCATCTGATCCCGAGGGCCACCATGGAGCCCCCGTTCTCGGTCCGATGCAATGTCCTTATCGTTCGTATCGCGTGGCAGTTGGAGCACATGACCAGCGTCTCGGTCTGCACCCCGTCCGGCCTCACGTCTATCCCTCGGAGGAACCTGCCCCCGGTCACCGCCGTGGCCGCGAACAGAACCCCATCGCCCGCCATGTCGGCGGTGGTCAAGGGCGCCTCGACGTCGCGGAGACCGGCCGCCCTCACCTGCTCTACCTGGTGGCGGGAGATCGGCCAGAAGCGGGCGTGTATCTCGCCCCCGAGGCAGCGTACGGCCGCGGCAGCGATCACTCCCTCGACCGAGCCTCCAATCCCGATGGTCATGTGGACGCCACTGTCCCTCGAGGCGGCCGCGATACCGGCCGAGATGTCGCCGTCCGGTATGAGTCGGAGACGAGCGCCCGCGGCCCGGACCTGCGCAGCCAACTCATCGTGCCGGGGCCTATCCAGGACTACCACCACCAACTCCCCCGGTTCGCAGCCGAGTGCCTTCGCGACCCGATGGATGTTCTCGCCGACGGACCCATCGATGTCGACTGCGGTCGCAGCCCGCCCGGCCACTATGACCTTCTGCATGTACATCTCGGGCACCACCATCAGGCTTCCTTCTGGCCCCGCCGCTATCATCGCCAGCGCCCCCTCGGCTCCCCGAGCAAGGGCGTTGAGGGCTTCCAGCGGCTGGACCACCCCGTCCCACGCGCGCGTGGGCGCATCCCCCGCGCCGGTCGCACCGCCATCGCCCCAAGCCCCTGGGGCACCGCCCAGTTCGTCACCCGGCTGCAGCACGGCCGGCCCCCGGCCGCTGCCGCGGCTCGCCACCACCTTGACCTTCACGGGCATCTCCGCGAGTGCGTCGGCCATCGCCGCTCGCGCCGCACGCTCGCCAGCCAGGCCGTCGCCCCGCCCGATCCACTCTGCCGCTCCCAGAGCGGCCGCCTCTGTCACGACCGCAAAACGAGCACACATGCAGCGACCCTCAGCGCTCACCAGCCCGCACCTCAGTCTGTTCGATAACTCCGTACAGCGCGTCGACAACCGTGCCGACCGCATCGTCGATGCTCACGTTATCGACCACGAGCGTGCCTTCGGTGGCCGCCCGCTCCAGGATGAAATCCTGGATCCTTCTTATGTCGGCGAACGCCTGTAGATACCGGGCCAGAACCCTCCTTCCGGAGGTCTGCTGCTCGCGGACCAGGAAGTGGCTTCGGTGAAGCTCCGGGTCGCTCACCGACACGACCAGGGGCAGCAGCAGCACGTCCGACATGCGCTCCTCGGCCGCTTCCGGCGCCAGCATCCCCGGCACCATATGTACCCCTTCGACCACCAGACTTGTCCGTTCCTTTATCGCCCGGTCGATAATGGCCCGCACTCCCACAGCTACCATCTCTACCTGCTCCATGAACCCCAGCACTCCGGCGTCGAGCCCCGGGCCCAGCGGCATCCTCACGGCCATCCCCGCCTCGTACGACGAGTAGTGGATGGACGGCATGAGAGTCGCCGAGAAGAAAGCCCTCATAGCCTCTCTGATGGAGTCCGTGGGGATGATCCTCACGATACCCAACCGTTCTGCCACCTGCGCGGCGATGGTGCTCTTGCCCACTCCCGTCGCGCCGCCGATGAGCACGATGACCGGCCTGTCTTCCGCGGCCATCCGGTTCCAGATCCGGTACCGCTGCAGATAGCGGTGCTCTCCAGCGTCGGCGAGCACCGCCTCCACCAACCGCCGAAGCTCGTTCACGCCGACCTCGCGCTCGTCGGCCTGCAGCAACTGCCACTCCACATCAAGGGCCACCGTGTACGCCCGCTGCGGCGGAAGTCCGGTAGAGGTCAGAGCCGTCGCGAGAAGCCCCTTGGAGAACGGGACCTTGTTCCCTTCATCCACCAACTGGATAGGGGGACCGTCGGGCTTCCCCGCGGCCTCGCGCGGCTCTCCCTTCCCCATCGGACCGCTCATCTCCTCATGACCACTGTTTGAACCTCTCCCTCGCCGTCTCGGCCAATTCAAGGGCCAAGGCCTCCACTGTGCCGCTTCCGCCTTCGGATCGGCGCTCCGATGAGACCTCCATAGGCATGTTATCCATGAAGATCACGGGGAGCCCCCGCACCGCCGCCTCTTCGGCCACCACGTCGATGGCCGCCGCCTTGATCTCGGTCAGCACAGCCTCTACCCTGCCCATCGCCTCGCTCTGAAGGTCACTCCTAAGTGCCGCGCGATCCGCAAGGTGGGTGGAGAACAACTCGACCTGGCATCCGCACCGCTCCTCCAGATACCTGCGCAGAACCTCTTTCTGCGCCTCCGGCGCCGTCGAGAAGCAGGCCACCGTGCGGCCCCGCACGTCTTCGACGGGCCGCGGGCGGAACACCACCGGCAACACCGGCATGCCGGGGTGGACCCTCTCCACCGCTTCTTCGATGATCCGCACCTTCTCCCGCGTCGCGAGTGGCTCCTCGGCCATGGTCAGCACCACCGCATCGCTGATGAGCAACCGATAGGCCCCCAGGTAGCCGGCAATGTCGTCTACCGCCTGGTGTGCCCCTGCCACCAGCAGCCGGGCGTCGCTTGCCACCGGCGGCTGAGCCGCTCCGCTTCCTTCCAGGACCATCAGATCCGGCCCCAGACTGTTCGCCAACCTGACCCCCTCAGCTACGTTGGTCGCGAACGGCTGTCCCGCCATGCCTCCCCCGCAGCGCCGGCACCCGATGGTCACGACTCCGCTGAGGGCGGCATCTTCAAAGTGGTCAGAGGCCGCGTGGCGCCCCTGCCTACTCCAGGCAAGCAGGTCTTCGGCGGTCAATCGCCGCCGGGTCCCGTCGACGACCTCGGGCTCCGCCGGTCCGCCCCGCCCCATGGCGACCACGACGACCCCAGGGCACTTCTCCCGCGCGGGAATGGCTGCTTGAAGGGCCCGGGCCACGTACCCGCTGATAGCGGTCTTCCCCACTCGCTTGCCGGTACCGATGATGGCGAGCGAGGGAGCCGTGCAAAGACGTTCGGAAGTCGCGGGGCTGAAGTGGAAATCGGGACCTACGTAGCCCACCTCGCGCGCCAGGATCTTGCTCGCAAGGCGAAAACGTTCTACGTATCCTAGCACCGGTTCGTCACTCAGGTCAACGACGACTTGGGGATGGTACTTGTCGATGGCCGTGTCGAGGCCGCGCAACCAGTCATCGTCGAAGATCACCGGTAGTCCGTACAGTTCCTCGGCGACTTCTTCGAGCGCCGGCCCGCTTCGTATCTTTTCGGCCCCGCCGAGGAAGAGTGCCGCCCGGAAGTCAAACCGGTCGGCGGCCTGCCGTAGAGCGTCGGCCACCACCTGAGGGTAGTGCTCGCCGTCGATGAGGACTACGGCGGCGGGCCTCATCGTGTCGAGGGAGACGGCATCAGCCAGGAGATCGATCGAATTCCACGATAGTCTCGCCACCATGGAAGGGGTAGCGGCGCAAAACCTTCACATGCTCACCTGTGATCTCCACGACGTTGTAGCAGGGCTTGGTGTCGCCTCGCAGACGAAGCGTGGCCACGGTACCGGCATTGACGACGTACAACTTCTCCAGGCGCCAAGCGTACGGCACGTGTTTGTGTCCAGAGAGCACCAGATCCACTCCGCACTCCACGAGGACTTCGAGCACGTCACCAGCGTCGTTGACGATGTTGCGCTCCCTCCCCGTCCCCGGGATGGGCAGCAGGTGGTGGTGGAGCATGAAGATCTTGACGTCGTCGGGATTATCCATGAACGCTTCCCGGATCCACTGGTACCGGTGCCGGCCGATGCGTCCGTAGTCGAGGTCCGGTTCGGTAGAATCCACCCCCAGCAGGGTCACTCCCAGCTTTCGCACGATCATCTGGCGGGTGGCGAAGAGGCGCTCGAAGTGCGCGTAGCCCACGTTGCGGCTGTCGTGGTTGCCGGGCACCACGAGCACGTCGGGGCAGGTCAGTCGGTCCAGGTATTCACGCGCCTCCCGGAATTCCTGACGGTACCCCATGTTCGTGAGGTCTCCCGTGACAGCCACGATGTCGGGGTTGAGATCGTTCACTTCGACCAGCGTCCGGTCGAGCAGGTTGGGCACGAAGTACTGCGAGCCCAGATGCAGGTCGGACAAGTGAGCGATGACGCACGAGCGGGTCGGATCTCCCATCGTGTCTACTCCGGGTCCTGACCCGTTTCGGAATGGAGTCTCGCCGTCAGGGACGCTATGGTCGCGGGCGATGCGAGGACGCAGGAAGCGTGCGTAGCAGCGCTACGCACGCGACCGAGGACGACGCATCGCACCGACCAGTGCGCACTAGGTGGCCGTGATTCCATTCCGAAACGGGTCCTTGGCGATGATCTCCTCGACTGCGGCAAGATCGGCAGGACAATGGATAATGGGGCGGGACTGATCGATGGCGGTCTGTGGGTCCTTGAGGCCATGACCGGTGAGCACGCACACCAGTGTGTCGCCCTTGGGGAGGCCGGAGGCGCCATACTTGAGGAGCCCAGCGACGCTTGCCGCCGACGCAGGCTCGCAGAACACGCCTTCTTTTTGGGCGAGCAGCCGCTGAGCCGCCAGGATCTCCTCGTCCGTCACATCACGTATCAGGCCGCCCGAGTCGCGCGCGGCCGCCAGCGCCTCGTCGCCCCGGGCGGGGTTACCGATACGGATGGCGGTGGCGATGGTCTCGGGCTTTTCCACGACGTGGCCGCGCACCAGCGGGTTCGCCCCCTCCGCTTGGAACCCCCAGACGATGGGTAGCCGGCCGGCGAGGCCCCGCTCCTTGTATTCGCGGAATCCCTTCCAGTACGAGGTGATGTTCCCGGCGTTACCCACCGGGATCGACAGCATGGCTGGCGCTTCGCCCAAGGTGTCGACGATCTCGAAAGCCGCCGTTTTCTGACCCTCGATGCGGTAGGGGTTGAGCGAATTGACCAGCGTGATGCGCTGCCGTTCGGACAGCTCCTTGACGTACTCGAGCGCCAAGTCGAAGTTGCCCTCGATTGCGATTGCGACCGCGCCGTGCATGAGGGCCTGGGAGAGCTTGCCCATGGCGATCTTGCCTTCGGGGATGAGCACCACGCAGCGCAGCCCGGCCCGGGCCGCGTACGCGGCCGCCGAGGCCGACGTGTTACCAGTGGAAGCGCATATGACCGCGGTCGCCTTCTCTTCCAGGGCCTTGGTGATGGCCATGGTCATCCCGCGGTCCTTGAAAGAGCCGGTGGGGTTGGCGGCCTCGTACTTGAGGAACACCTCGCAGCCGAGTTCCCTGCTCAGCCATCTGGCGGGGACAAGCGGCGTGCTGCCTTCGCCAAGCGTCGCCGGAATGGTGTCGGGCCGTAGAGGCAGGAACTCGCGGTACCGCTCAATGACGCCGAACGGCGCTGCTGCGCAGCCACCCGCATGGCCGCCGGCCGGGTTCCCTCCACCGCTCCTGCGCGGGTCGCCACTCATCTAGAGCACCCTCAGGGTCATCGGCTCGCTCCTGCAACATGTCAGAGCGGTCGCCTCCCGGATGGCGGCGAAGAAGTTCTTCTCCTTGGTGGGGTGCGTGATGAGCACCAGTTCGGCCTCGGCGCCTCTGCCCTTCTGGATCATGCTGGCTATCGAGACCCCGTGCTCTCCGAACACCGAGGCGATGCGGGCCAGCACTCCCGAAACGTCCTCCACATTCATCTTGATGAAGAACGCGGACTCCATCTCGTCGGCGGGATAGAAGCCGAGGTCCCGATAGCACGAGCAGCTTTGCAGGAAACCCACGTCCTTGGTATTGGCGATCGAGACGATGTCGCTCACCACCGCGGTGGCCGTCGGCACCCCTCCGGCTCCCGGACCCATCAACATGATCTCGCCGATCTCGTCTCCGCGCAGGAACACGGCGTTGTTGGACCCTCCAATGGCCGCCAACGGGTGATCCACCGGCACGAGGGCGGGAAACACGCGTACGCTCACCCTGCCGTCGACGAGCCGCGCCGCCCCGATGAGCTTAACCGCGAAGCCCAGATCCTTGGCGTACCGGACGTCGTCCAGGCTGACGTTCTGAATGCCCTCGTAGGCCACATCGGCGAGCCTGACCCGGGAGTGGAAGGCGATGGACCCGAGGATGGCCATCTTGGCGGCCGCGTCGGCCCCGCCGACGTCGGCGGTAGGATCGGCCTCGGCGTACCCCAATTCCTGCGCCTTGGCGAGGATCTCGGCGTAATCGCCCTCGTTGTTGTACATACGAGTGAGGATGTAGTTCGTGGTGCCGTTGACGATGCCGTAGACGGTCTTCAGGCCCGCCGCGATCATGCTCTCGCGCATGACCTTGATGATGGGGATCGCGCCGGCGACCGAGGCTTCGAAGCGGAGATGCCGCCGCTCCTCCCGGGCGAGCGTGAAGAGGGCCTGGCCCCGGCTGGCCAGCAGTTGCTTGTTGGCCGTCACCACGTTCTTGCCCTTGCGCAGGGCGGCGTCGAGAAAGTCGAAGGCCGCACCCGTTCCGCCTATCACCTCGACGACGATGTCGATCGACGGGTCGTCGAGGATCACGTTGAAATCGGTGGTAAACAGGCCATCGGGAGCATCCACCGGCTTCTTGCCCGAGTCGATCTCGAGCACCCTGGCTACCTGCAGGTCCACGCCGGTGCCCTCGAGGATCTGGTCGTGCTCTTTCTGGATAAGGCGGTACACGCTCGATCCGATCGTACCGAACCCCAGCAGACCTATCCGCACGACCCTATCCCGGCTCATGCTCTCTCCTCGTGCAGTGGATGGTGTTTCGCCACCAGATCGGCGTAGCTCTCACGCTCTATGATCACCCGGGCCTGCCCGTCGTGGACGAGGATCACCGCGGGCCGCGGGCTACCATTGTAATTCGACGCCATGGCGAAGCAATACGCACCGGTGGCCGGCATCACGAGAATGTCTCCCGGCTCTGGCCGGGCAAGGACGGCGTCCCGGATGAGGATGTCTCCGCTCTCGCAATGCTTGCCGGCCACCGTGACTCTGGTATCGGCAGCAACGCCGGCTTTGTTAGCGAGCATCCCCTCATAGAGCGCGTCATACAGCATGGGACGGATGTTGTCGCTCATGCCCCCGTCGACGCTCACATAGGTCCGCACCCCGGGGATCTCCTTGATGGTGCCCACTGTGTACGCTGTGATGCCGGCCTTACCGACGATGGACCGCCCCGGTTCGATGAGCACCCGCGGCATAGGCAGCCCCCGAGCGGCCATCTCGTCTCTCACGCCCTCCACCTTGACCGCCGCGTAATCGCCAATGGACGAAGGGGTGTCTTCCTCCGTGTAACGGATGCCCAGTCCGCCCCCGATGTTGAGGTAGCGGCACTCGAAGCCAAGGCTCTCGTGGGCCTGCGCGATGAGGCCCACCAGTATGTCGATGGCCTTGCGGAAACCCTCCAGTTCGAAGATCTGGCTGCCTATGTGGGCGTGTAGACCGATCAAGTCCAGATGGGGCGCCGCCCTCGCCCGCCGGATCGCCTCGATGGCAACCCCGTCTCCCAGGCCGAAGCCGAACTTAGAGTCGACCTGCCCTGTCTGGATGTAGGAATGGGTGTGGGCCTCGATGCCCGGGGTGATGCGCAGCAGTACCTTCTGGCGCTCGCTTCGCGCTCCCACCAACTCCTCGAGCAGAGCCAGCTCCTGGAAGCTGTCGGCCACGACGAAGCCGACACCCCCGGAGAGGGCGTACTCCAACTCTTCCCGGGTCTTGTTATTGCCATGGAAGAAGATCTTCTCGGGGGGGAAGCCGGCCACTCTGGCCACGTGGTACTCGCCACCGGAGGAGACGTCGATCGAGAGACCTTCTTCGAGGACCAGTTGGGCGATCGCCACCGCGGAGAACGCCTTACTCGCGTAGATGATCTCGAAATCCTGGGTGTGTTCTCCGAAAGCGCTCATGTACCGGCGGCATTGGTCGCGGACGGACGTCGCCTCGTACACGAGCAGCGGTGTTCCAAACGTCGCGGCCAATTCGACGACGTCGCAGCCGTCGATCTCGAGGTGCCCCGCGGCGTTGTGCGACGCGGTGATGGGATAGACAAGCGTGTGGGTCAAGACGGCCTCCAGACAGGAAACACCGGTACGTTACCACAGAGGCCGGAGGGAGCGTGAATAGCAGCGATATTGACGCGACTGAGGCTGATAGAATGAACATCCAGCATGACCGAGCAGCCGTCCATCTTCTCCTACTTCCGGGGCACGAAAGAACCCAGTTTCGCCACCCGGACTGAGCTCGAGGCGGCCAAGCTGTTCGACTATCACCGCATCGCCTGGGAGTACGAGCCACGTACCTTCATCCTCGAACAGGACGAGCGAGGCAACATCCTCGAGGCCTTCACTCCGGATTTCTATCTGCCCGACCTAGAACTGTTCGTCGAAGTGACCGAGATGAAGCAGTCCCTCGTGACCGCGAAGAACCGCAAGGTGAGAAAACTGCGGGAGAAGTATCCGGCGGTCCGCATCAAGCTCCTCTACCGCAAGGATTTCGTCCGGATGGCTCAGAAGTACGGCTTGTGAGGCTCTGATGGAAGCAGAGGGGCCCACGAGATCCGATATTGGCCCGGTCTTCCTGAGTGCGGACGCCATCGCCGCGCGCGTGCGGGAGCTGGGCGCCGAGATAAGCCGCGACTACCAGCACGAAGAGATCCTCCTCGTCGGCCTGCTCAAAGGCTCAGTCTTCTTCCTGGCGGACCTCGCCCGGGCGATCAGACGTGCCGCTCGAGATCGACTTCCTCAGCCTCAGCTCGTTTGCGCAGGAGCACCACCAGACCGGCACGAAGGCCATACGCTTCCTCAAGGACCTCGACCAACCGGTCAAGGACAAGAACGTGATCGTCGTACAGGACATGATCGACTCGGGGCTCACGCTCCACTACATCAACCGCTCGCTGAGCCTGCGGCGGCCACGCACTCTCGAAGCCTGCATCCTCTTCGACCGTCCCCAGTTGCGGCTCGTCGACATCGAAGTCCGGTACCGAGGCTTCGAAGTGCCCGACGACTTCTTCGTGGGCTACGGGTTCGACTACAGGCAGTTGTTCCGCAATCTCCCCTTCGTGGCCTACCTTGAGACCGGCGATTACCGACCGGCTCTCTTTTGACCCCGCTTCTGTGCGCACGGAAACCGTTCTTCTTCGCTCCGCCGCCGCCGGCTTGGAGATGGATATCGAACTGGCTGCGACCCTGTACCTTCCCGACCCCCAGCATGGTCTTCCCGCCCCGGGGCTGGTTGTGGGCCACGGCGCCGGGAGCGAGAGGGCGCGCCACGATGTCTTCTGCCGGGAAGCCTGCTGCCACGGGTTCGCCGTTCTCGCTTTGGATTTCCGCGGCCACGGGGACAGCACAGGCGTGGCGGACGGGCCCCTGGAGCGAGACGTCCTTGCGGCGACGACTTTCCTCCGCGACCATCCGGCCGTCGATGGCGCTCGTATCTGCTATCGGGGCTCGAGTATGGGCGGGTTCTACGGGCTCAAGGCTGCGCCCGAGGCAGGTTTCACCGCGGCGGCGCTTCTTTGCCCGGCGAGCGAGCAGGTGATCCTCGACTCGCTCCGTGGAGCCCAAGAGGGGCCGGGCGGCACGACTTGGGCGGGCGGCGCGGCGCAGCCCGCCGCCCCGACAAGATGGGACGCCCTCAGTCTCAGGGCCTACTTCGAGCGGCAGGACAGTCTAGAGCTGGCCGGGCACATCCGGTGCCCGGTGCTACTGATCCACGCCCGAGCAGACCCGGTGGTCCCCTTCGAGCACTCTCTCGCGCTGGCGCGGCACCTGGCAGTGGACGCCACCTTGCTCGCGCTTGCGGGCGGCACACACACGAGTGCTCAGCACGACCCCGGCATCCACCGGTTGACCGCCCGCTGGCTGCTCGACCAGGTTACGAGCGCATGCACTGGACGTACTTGAAGAAGACGTCAAACGCCTTCTCGAGGGCGGCCGGGTCGAGTTGCGCCCCCGTCTGGTCCTCGAGACAATCTTTCATGTGATGGCTTATGAGGTAAGTGCCTACCCGGTCGAGGGCGGATTTGACAGCAGCCAACTGCGCGAGGATCTCCTCGCAATCCTTGCCCTGCTCGATCATCCGTTGCAGGCCCCGCACCTGGCCCTCGATACGCGCCAACCGGTTGAGTATGCGCGCATCATCCTCGGCCATGGCCCGTTTGGCGTCCGCGGCGTCAGTCGACATCCGGTCCTCCTTCGCCCTGGAAGGGCTTTTGCCCACGCCGCGATGATACTCACCGGGGTACCGGAGAGACAAGGGGCTTCAATGACGCGACGCGCGAGATAGGATGAGGGGAGAATGGAGCGGAGTACGGGGGTCGAACCCGCGACATCCAGCTTGGGAAGCTGGCACTCTACCAACTGAGTTAACTCCGCCCGCCCGTAGACCCGCCGGGAGGCAGGAATTCTACCACAAGCCGATTCCCCGGCCCGCCCCGATCCCTCCCCAGTCGCGAGTCTCCTCGTACGCTCCAAGCGGACGGCCCTTCCGCTGCGAGTTCACGGTAACACCGGTTTCTTTCCCCTGGAAAAGGACCGGTAGGGACTTGACGGGCCGGTCGAACCGAGTAAAATTCTTAACAGAGTCCCGAGAGTTCAGACGCAGCATCTGAGGAGCTTACAAGGGGACCCGCAGAGGAAACGCGAAGGTAAATGATCGCGGAGTACAGCGAAGCGGGGACGAAGTAGGAGCCGTTGAAAGATGAAAAGCGAGTCCACTCGGGGCTCGTTTTTTGTTGCGCTGGGCAGCCGCCGCGTGACCACCCGCTGTCGGCGACGGCGGGCCGGTCCGCCACCCTACCTCTGGCAGCCTGGACAGAAACAGGTCCCGCGCCCCCCCACCACCGTGCGCACCATGGTGCCGCCGCAGCGCCGGCAGACAAGTCCTTGTCTGCCGTAGGCCTGCAGCCAGTCCTGGAAGCTGCCGGCCCGGCCTTGGGTGTCGACGAAGTCCGACAGCGTGCAGCCCAGCAGTCGCACTCCCTCCGCCAGTCTTGTCCGTATCTCGTCGGCAAGGCAGCACACCTGTTCCTCGGTCAAGGAACCCGCTGACCGCAAGGGCGACAGCGCCGTCCACCACAAGATCTCGTCCGCGTAGATATTCCCTATGCCAGCCAGGTGTCTCTGATCGAGAAGGAACGCCTTGAGAGGGGCCGACCGCCCGCGCAGACGGCGAGCGAGGTACCCGGCGTCCCATTCCCCTTCCAAGGCGTCGGGACCGAGCACGGCGAGCCGGGGAGCCGGCGCCCCGGCGGTCAGGTGCAGCCGGCCGAACTTGCGCATGTCGCGGAATTCGAGGCGTACCGCTCGGCCAACAGCTCTGCCGCTCAGGGTGAAGACGAACCGGGTATGCCCGCCACCCTCCCCCGGGTCTATCAGCAACTGACCGGTCATGCCGAGATGGAGCGTGAGGAACACACCGCCGTCCAGGACTACGATAAGGAACTTGCCCAGACGGTCCACCCGCTCGATGTGGCGGCCGGGCAGCAGGGTGAGCACGTCCTCCGGGCGGCAATCCCGCAGCATGAACGACTCGACCTGCTCGACCGAGAGGAAGGTCATGCCCTCCAGACCAGCGGCGAGCTGTCGTCTGACGGTCTCGACTTCGGGGAGTTCGGGCACCGCCGGCCGGCCGCTACATGATCTCCGGGGCAGCCACCCCGACAAGATCGAGGCAACGGGATATCACCGTCCTCGTCACCAGACACAGCGCCAGGCGCGAAGCAGCTTCGGCCGGAGGCACGCCGATCACCCGGCAGTGCTTGTAGAACACGTGGAAATCGGCGGCCAACTCCTGAGCGTACGCGGCGATGCGGTGCGGCGCGCGGCGTTCGGCGGAATCCTGCACCACCCAGCCGAAGGTCTCGAGCCGCTTGATGAGGGCCCGCTCGTAGGGAGTGGCGAAGACAGCGGGACCGTCCGGGATGCCGGCTTGGGTATCGGCCGGCACATTGCGCAGGATGCTCGCGATGCGCGCATGCGCGTACTGCACGTAGTAGACAGGGTTTTCCTGCGACTGTTGCTTCGCCAGACCAAGATCGAGGTCGAGGGTCTGGTCGTGCGACCGCATGACAAGGAAGAAGCGGGCCGCGTCCACCCCGATGGCTTCCACCAACTCAGTAAGGGTGACCATCTCGCCCCGCCGGGTGGACATCTGCCGCGACTCGCCCTCTTCCATCAGGTTGACAAGTTGTCCGATGATGACCTCCAGGGCGCCCGGCCTGCCCGCGAGGATCTCGACCGCCGCCTTCATGCGCGGGACGTAGCCGTGATGGTCGGCGCCCCAGATGTTGATGAGATGGTCGAATCCCCGTTCGAGCTTGTTCTCGTGATACGCGATGTCCGCGGCGAAGTAGGTCGGCCGCCCGTTGCCACGGATGAGCACCCGGTCTTTGTCGTCACCCCGCGAAGTCGTACGCAGCCAGACGGCGCCGCCCTCCTGGTAGGCCTCGCCCTGTGCGAGCAGTCCGGCGACTACCCGATCGAGTCCTCCACCGACGTGAACGGTGGTCTCGCTGAACCAGCAGTCAAACTCGACCCGGAACGCGGCCAACTCGTGACGCATCTCTTCGAGCATCAACGCGCAGGCCCGTTGCCGGAAGAACGCCACTGCCTCGTCGACGGCGAAGTCTGCCGGCCACTCGGACTGCCCTTCGGGCTCGTCGAGCCCCTCGTCCTCGTCTTCCGGCTCAGCTTCCGCCGTCCTGGCCGTCGATGCGGCAGGCCTACCGACACTCGCCGCCGCCTGCGACAGCGCGGGCAGGTATCGATCCCCGGCCTCCGCCCTGATAGTCGCCGCCACATCCTTGACGTACTCCCCCTGGTATCCATCGGTGGGGACGGGCAGGTCGATCCCGAAGGACTGGGCGTATCTGGCGGCCACGCTGCGGCCGAAACGGTCCATCTGCCGGCCGTAGTCGTTGATATAGAACTCGGTAGATACCCTGGCACCGCTGAACGCCATCAACCGGTAGAGGGCGTCACCGTAGGCGGCATACCGGCCGTGCCCCACGTGCAGCGGGCCGTTGGGGTTCACGCTGACGAACTCGAGGTTCACCCAGGGACGGGGACGCGCTTCGCCTCGACCTATCAGTTCTCCCTCCTCGAGCATCCCGGTCATCACCGCGGCGTACGCCGCGGTGCTCAGAGTGAAATTGAGAAAGCCGGGCCCCGCCACCTCGATGCTCTCGACCAGCGGCGAGATGTCCGGATCGGCCGACAGGCGGGCCCGCAACTCTTCGGCGAGCGCCTTGGGGGCGCGTTTGGCGGTCTTTGCAAGCTGCATACAGACCGGGGTGGCGTAGTCGCCGTGGGCCTCCTCGGCCGGGCGCTCCAGCCGGACGGCCGGCGTCTCGGTCCACCCATGTTCGTCAGCCCAGCCGGCCACCACTCTCTGAACGAGTTCGGTTATCACTAGCTCCGTCGTCCTCTCTACGAATCGACCCCGGCGGGAGCGGCCATGAGCTGCTCGAGCTTGGTTATCTGAGCGGGAGTACCGATGGCGATGATCGTATCGCCGGTGTTCAAATGCGATTCGGGCGCCGGGTTGGTGGCGAAGACCCCCGTGGCGGCGCTCCTCACCGCCAGAATGGTGGCTCCCGTCCGGCTGCGGACCTCCAGGTCGCCGATGGAACGGCCGATGGCGCAACACTGTCCTCCGAGCTCCAATTCCTCCACCCGGAACTCCAACTCGCCTCCGCCGGTGACCACATCCAGATAATCACCGACCAACGGTTTGAGCATGAGCGTGGCCATCCTCTTGCCGCCGATACCATAGGGCGTCACCACGTGATCGGCCCCAGCCCTCTCGAGCTTGTTGACGATATCGTCCGAGCCGGCCCGGGCAACAATCAGGAGCCTCGGGTTGAGGACCCGGGCCGACAGCGTCAGGAAGATGTTGCCCGCGTCGGACCCAAGCGCGGCCACCAAGCCTTTCGCGCGAGCGACACCGGCGCTCTGTAGGACCTCGTCGGCGGTCGCGTCGCCGGCCACTGCCAAGAACCCGTCGGCCTCCACCCGCTCGACGCTCTCCGGATCGCTCTCCACGACGACGAATGGCGCGCCGTGCGCCGCGAAGTGTCGGGCCACCGCCGCCCCGACCCGGCCGTAGCCGCATATGATGAAATGTGAGTCCAGCCTGTCCACCTGTCGCCGCACCACCCTTCTTCGGAACACACCCGTGAGTTGTCCGCCAATCACGAACTCGACCATCCGCCCGAGGCCGTACAGGATGGTGCCGACGCCGCCGATGATAAGCAGCAGCGTGAAGATCTGGCCCGCACGCGAGAGCGGGTGCACCTCTCCGAACCCGACCGTGAAGATGGTGGTCACGGTCATGAAGAGGGAGTCTAGCAGGCCCCACCCCTCGATCACGGTGTAGCCCACGGTACCCACGACGATGATCGCGACGACCGCGGCGACGACGACGAGAAGGGTCTTCAACTCCCCAGGAATACTGAGCGCACTCCGACGGCGAAGCCTCATTCCGCGGCAACCTTCCTAGTGATGATAGGGCTCTCCGCGCTCGATGCGGATGGCCCGGTACAACTGCTCCAGAACGATACACCGTGCCATCTGATGAGGGAAAGTCAAACGTGAAAGAGACCAGCGCTCGTCCGCCGCCGCGAGGACACGAGTGTCGAGTCCGGCAGTTCCGCCGAGAAGGAATTGGAAGTGACTCAGACCGTGGAGCTTCTTCTGCGCGAGGAAGTCGCTCCACTCTCTTGAGGAGTACTGCCGGCCCAGGCTGTCGAGTGCGATGGTGAAGGCCCCCTTGCGGAGCAAGCCGAGCAAAGCCGCCCCTTCTCTCCCCCGGGCAGTGTCCTCTCCCCCGGCCAGAGGTGTCTCGGGTACCTCGAGTACCTCCACCTCAGCGTACGGCCGCAGGAGTCCCTCGTAGTGGGCCCATACCGATCGATGCTCGCGAGCCAGACGCCCCACACAGATGAGGGTCAGCCGCATTTGCACCGCCCCGCGACAACGTCAGATGAAGGCAAGATCGTCGGGGTCGTCCTCTTCGAGGATCTCGAGGGCCCGTTTCCTCCGGCGTCCCTGGAAAGTGGCATCCTTGAGGACGCTCGGCATGTTGCGCCACAGACACACGTCCTGCTTGAGATAGCGCGCTTTGATCTTGTCGGAGCATTCCATCGTGCAACTCAGGCATAGTTCTTCCTCGACGAAGATCTTCTCCCTGCGCGGCCTTTCCCCCTCGTCAACCCTTCGGTAGGCGTCGAGCAACAAGTTCTCCACGGAGATGGACGGCACCGCCCGGAAATGCGCCAAATGCGCGGGCACGATGAACCTGAAGGTCCCCGAGGTCCAGTACATCAGTTGCATGACCTGATCGGCGGCATGCTTGTCGACCACCGAGACCAAAGCCGGGGTGTCGGCGTGAGCGGCCTGCAGCAGTCGCGCGAGAAGAGGAGGACCCTCGTCATCGTTGGACCACCGCATCCAGCACTCCTTGACTTCCGTCTCGGTCAGCGCCCCAGCGGCCACAAGCCGGGAGCCAAGATCCTCATCGGCCTGCGCCAGGCTGATCGCCTCGATCCGTCCGGCGGATAGGTACACGGCGCCTTGCTCCTCGAAGTCCTGGATCTCGAGCACCCCGGTCCGCCGCTGTGTCGCAAGGAACTGCAGCACCCCGAAGAGCGGGAACTCCGCTATGTCTCCCCAAAGAATCATTCTGCCCCGATTCTAACTCACTGGCCTCTCACCTATATCGGCACAACATCCCGGCAGGCGTTAGGGCTGCGGAGAGGGCCTCCTGCCCCCACTTGACACGGACGGTCGCCAGCACCCACAATGCCCTGGGGCGTCTCTGCCATCGGCAGGGGCGTAAACAAGCAGTTGGCCCTTCGCGGCCACCGTCTATGGAGAGGGGGATGCGCATGCTCCACGAGCCTGCACAGGTTCACGGCATCGACGAGGCGGCTGCGTACAAGCGGCGCCTTGGGCTCAAGATGCTGGCCTTCTACGGCACTCTCTACGTGATCTTCATCATAATCAACGTCGTGTGGCCCAAGGCCATGGGCACCATGGTGGTGGCCGGTCTCAACCTCGCGATCATCTATGGTTTCGCGCTGATCATCATAGCCTTCCTGCTCGCCCTCGTTTACAACTGGCTGTGCACCCGGCACGAGAAGACTTTCGAGACCGAGGGGAAGGCCTGATATGGGCGAAGTCTCCGCTCTCGCCGTAATCATCTTCATCGTAATCGTCGGGCTTGTCCTTTTCGTGTCCTTCTACACGGCCCGGCGGGCCCGCTCCGCCAGCGGATACTACGCAGCTGGTGGACGTATCCACTGGGGGGTCAACGGTATCGCCTTCGCCGGGGACTATCTCTCGGCGGCGTCGTTCCTCGGCATCTGCGGGCTCATCGCGGTCGCCGGCTACGATGGTTTCCTCTACTCGATCGGCTACCTGGCCGGCTGGGTCGTGGCCCTCTTCGTCGTTGCCGAGCCTATGCGGCGCCTGGGTCGATACACCTTCACAGACGCGTTGGACGCGAAGTTCAATAAGCGCAAGGTGAAGCTTTTTGCCGCCCTAGCGACGCTCATCGTATCCATCTTCTACCTCATCCCGCAGATGGTCGGGGCCGGCGTGCTTATCGAGCCGCTGCTCGGCTTCCCGTACTGGGTGGGTGTGGTCCTCGTCGGCGTCATCGTCATAACGATCGTCGCCACGGCGGGCATGACCTCCACCACCTACGTTCAGTTCATCAAGGGTTCGCTCCTGATCGTCTTCGCTCTCGTGATCGTGATCGCCCTCCTGGTGCGCGGCCTTTCCACCGCGCCCGATCAGGGAGGCAAAGTCCCGTTCTACGAGTACAAGACGATCACCGCCACTCAGACGAACGGCGCGATCGCGCCCACAGACCCGGCCTATACGGTGGTCGGCACGCACGACGTCAAGGTGAAGGACAAGGTCACCACCTTCGTTCAACTCCAGCATGAGGGTGTTACCACGTGGTGGAAAGCCACTGTCGGCGCGGACGCGGTGGCGCTCCACGAGACCCAAGAGGTCGTAGTCAGTGAGGACGGCGCCAAGTACATCAACGGTGCACCTGCATCCGACGATAATCAGTTGCGGCTGGTGGGGAACATGAGCCGCATCGAGGGGGAAACGGACGCCAACACCGGGGCTCTGAGTCCTTTCAGCTACCTGGCGAAGATCGGGGCGCCCGATAGCACCATCGGTCTTTGGAAGAAGGCCGCGTGGACGGACGCCGGCCAATCTATCTCGGTGTACTACGAGTCCCCCACCCCGGGAGATACAGTGACCCGCCCCGGCCTGAACTTCAAGGTGGAGGGGTCCTGGGTCGACCGGGTCGACTTCGTCTCCCTGATGATCGCGCTATTCCTCGGGACCGCGGCTCTGCCGCACATCCTCATCCGTTACTACACCGTTCCCAGCCAGAGGGCGGCGCGGAAGTCGACCGTGGTCGCCATCGCCGCCATCGGTTTCTTCTACGTGCTGACGCTCTTCCTGGGATTGGGGGCGATGACGAACGCCACCATAAACGTGCTTGACAACAACATGTCGGCGCCGCTGCTGGCGAAGTCGTTCGGCACCTTCCTGTTCGCCATGATCTCCGCCATCGCCTTCGCCACCGTCCTCGGCACGGTGAGCGGTCTCATCATCGCCGCCTCGGGCGCGGTCGCGCACGACTTGATGGACCGCTTCGGCGGCCTGATCAAGACCGAGCGCCAGAAGGTCGTGGCTGGTCGCGTCAGTGCCTTCGTCGTCGGCGGGATCGCGATCCTCCTGGGACTCGCGTTCCAGGGGATCAACGTTTCGTTTCTGGTTGGTCTCGCCTTCGCCGTCGCTGCCTCGGCCAACCTGCCCTGCATCATCATGATGCTGTTTTGGAAGCGCACGACCTCCACCGGGATGGTCGCCTCGATCATCGTGGGTACCGTCGTCTCCGTCGGCCTCATCTTGTTCTCACCCACCGCGTGGGAACTGTTCGGCTTGAATCCCGCCGATGCGCCGATCCCGCTCAAGAACCCGGGCATCATCTCCATCCCGCTGAGCTTCATCGCCATCTACCTGGTGTCGAAGATGACCAAGCCGGACATGATGGAGGAGCACCGCGCCTCTCCCCCGATAGTCCCGAAGACCGAGCCCGCGGCCGGTATGGTGCCCGCCGAGTAGGTCGGGCGCAACCACACGGGCGGACGAAAAAGCCGCCGGATGCGACCCGCATCCGGCGGCTTTTCTCTTGCTGTGACGACTTCCCGCCGTACGTCCAGCCCCTTGCGTTGCCTCTAGAACACGTCCTTCGGCCGCAGCGGATAACCGGTATAGCCAGCCGTCGAGTAGTAGACCGCGCGGTCGAAGAACCGGCCCAGCTCGCGGTTCAAGTCGACCGCCCGCTGCAGGTCCATGGCCGACTCCCACACCCCGTGTGTGCGGGCCGACATCCAGATCTCGCGCTTGAACAACAGGATGGCGCTCACGAGCTCGGGGAGGGGCAGACCCTGGGCGGCCCGAGTCGCGCCAAGCTTGTGGAAGTAGGCCCCGATGTCGGACTTCGCTCGGCTTTCCGGTGAAGTATTCCTCCACCTGGGTGAGGGCGAACTCGCTGGCCGTGACCAACTCTTCATCGCTCACAACGCCGTACGATGGGGTCTGAGGACTGGCACGAAGAGCTCCAAGCCACATGTCGGCGATCTCTTCTCCGAAGTCCTGCACGAATCCTCGAGGCAATTGACTAACCGGTCCAAGCGGAAGAAGCACCCGTTTGTAGGTCTCGTTGAGTATCTGCGCCATTGCCGCATAGACGGCCGCCAGCCCGACGAGGATCCCCTCGTATCCTGCGATCTTGCCCACCGTAGCGCCACCGCCAAAATCACGGGCGGCCAGCAGAAAGAACAGGATGGTGAGCCCGCCGAACACCACTTGAAGGGCCCGATTCAACTTGAGCGTGCCGACGAACATATAAGCGGTGAATATGCCCCAGAAGACGAAGAACCAGGCAAGGGCCGTCTCGCTCGCGGGGGCAGCCGCACCGGCACCATCGAAGATCGTTGGGAAGAGCCAGATGCCGGCCAGGGTGAGCCAGAAGAAACCGTACGAGGTGAAGGCCAGCGTACCGAAGGTGTTGTTCTTCCTCCACTCCATGATCCCGGCGATGATCTGGGCCATACCGCCATAGAAGATGCCCATGGCGAGGATCATGGCGTTGAGCTCGAAGAAGCCGGCGTTATGGAGGTTGAGGAGGACGGTGGTGAGACCGAAGCCCATGAGCCCCAGGGGCGCCGGGTTCGCATTGGTGTCCAGTAACTTGGTGACTGTCTCGTTAGAACTGAATGGATTGGCCATCTCGCGCGTCTACTCTCCTTTGCTCATGCAGGTCCGCAATACTACTGCCGGTCGCTGCCGCTACCCCCCCTCAGGGTGCGCGTCCGAGCAGCGCGACAATATACTGAGGCAAAGCGGGGTTGTCCACCTCTCGCGAACGATTCTTGTAGAATGTCCGCTGATTCGCATGGCCCGTGGGGGCTCGGTTTAGCTGGACCAAGAGGGCGCCGTCTCCCGTGACTGAAACGATCCGCATAGACCTGCACTGCCATTCGTCGGCCAGCGACGGCGACCACTCACCCGCACACGTCGCGTGGCGGCTGGCCGACGATCGGCGTCACCTGGGCGTCCCTCACCGACCACAACACCGTAAGCGGGCAGGACGAGTTTCAGGCCGCCTTGGCGCGCCACGGGATCGGCTATATCCCGGGGGTCGAAATCGACGGCCGCTCGCCGTTCGGACCTCTTCACGTGCTCGGCTACGGTATCGATCTCGACAACATGCCCCTGCTCGCCGCACTGCGCACCGTGCGAGAGCCGTGGCGTTCATCGACTCGCTACTGGCTCGCTCGCATCCGCTCTCTGTATCGAGATTCCCCACCGCCCGAAGTGTCCTGCGTGCCACCGGAGATGAATGGCGGGCCGCAAGGCCCGCTTACCACGCAGCGGGCCATCTGCCTCATACATGAGGCTGGGGGCGTTGCCTTCCTCGCCCATCCCCTCGAGAGTCTCCGAAGCTTCAAGCGGCTGGAGGAAGCCCTCGATTTCCTTCAGGCGGAAGGACTGGACGGACTCGAAGTGTTCCACAAGTCGTATCCTGAAGGCGTTCGGGCCGCGCTTCTAGCTCTTGCTGTGAGGCGGGACTTGGTCCCGACCGGAGGGAGCGACTTCCATGGCCTCGACCACTCCGACGGCGCGAGTCTCGGTGTAGATGTGCCCGTCGAAGAATGGGGCCACATGACCAAGTATCTGGGGATTAAACAGAGGCCGGTGCCTTCTGCGGCCACCGGAACAGAAGACCACGAGCTGAGGAGGGGGTTTGGAAACCACGGAGCCGTCTAGGAACGATAACTCACGCGCAAGACGTAGCTTCATCCTGCGTGTGGTGCTACCCGCCGTCTTGGCGGTGATTCTGTTCATCCTCGCCACGTTTCTTCTGTTGATCCCTGCCGTCGAGAATCAGATGCTCGAGGGCAAGAAGGAGACCACACAGGAACTGACCCGGTCGGCCATCAGCGTCATCGATGAGTACTACCGCGAAGAGGTAGCGGGGACCCTCACCCGCGAACAGGCGCAGGCAGAGGCCAAGGTCAGTATCGAGCAACTCCGGTGGGGAGACGAAGGTAAGGACTACTTCTGGATAACCGACATGCACCCCACCATGATCATGCACCCCTACCTGCCGGAACTGGACGGCCAGGATCTGACCAACTACACGGACCAGGCCGGCAACAAGTTGTTCGTGGAGATGGTCGACGTCGTGCAGAAGGACGGGTCCGGGTACGTCGAGTATTACTGGCAATACAAGGACGACCCCACGCAGAATCGTCCCCAAGCTTTCCTACGTCGAGGCCTTCAGTCCCTGGCAGTGGGTGGTCGGGACCGGTATCTACCTGGACGACGTGGACGCGGCGATCGCCAGCGTACAGCGGAACTTGATCTACGTCTCCCTGGGCATCGCCATCCTTGTCGCCCTACTGCTGCTCTACAGCGGACGCCAGAGTCTCAAGATCGAGAGACGAAGGGCGGTCGCCGAGAAGGGCCTCAAGCGAGTCGAATGAGAAGTATCGCGCGCTGGTCGAGGCTGCCACGGAAGGCCTCCTCATGACGCTGGAAGGCAGAGCGACCTACTCCAACAAACCGCTCCTCGACCTGCTCGGCTATACGGATGAGGAGCTCGGCGCCATGGAGTGTGAGCCGGCTGTTTGTTCCGGAGGGGACCGACGAGCGGGCGCTGGCTCTGCTGACCGACGGTTCTCAGGAAGGCATGCCCAGCAACTTCGATGCCACGTTCCGGAGGAAAGACGGCCAGACGATCGATGCCCTCGTCACCGCGACGCCCATCACCCTCGCCGGCAAATTCGGGTTCATATTCCTGGTGAGGAGTCTGACCAGCCAGCAGGCGCTGGAGGCGGCACTTGACGAGACGCGCCACCAATTCAGGACGATGTCCGACGCCCTCAGTCTGGGCGTCTTCCGCAGCACCTGGGGCCGCAAGGCCGGCCTGGTCGAGGTCAACCCGGCAATGCGCTCCATCCTGGGGCTTCCCGTCACGGCGGACCTCACAGGGGCCGACTGGCTCGACAGGATCATCGACCCCGAACAGAGGAGTGCGCTCGTAGCCACCCTGACCCGAGACAAGGCGGTGCAGAACTACCACCTCGGTCTTCGTCGCGAGGATGGCGGACGCGTGGAAGTCTCGCTGTTCGCGGCCTTGGTCGACGGCGATGGCGGTCAGCCGGCGTACCTGGACGGCATCTTTGAGGATATCTCGAGGCAGAGGAAGACCGAGGAAGAACGTGAGGCCCTGATATCCCAGCTCCAGACGTCACTCTTCTTCCTGCGCGAGCCCATCACCCAGGCAGTCACCCCCGCTCTCTCCGTAGACATGGACGAGACCGTGGCGCGAGCCGCGACATTGATGAAGAAGAACCGGACGACTGCCGTCTTTGTCACCGGCCCGGACGGAACCGTCGTGGGTATCGCCACAGACCACGACTTCCGCGAGCGGGTCGTGAGCGTGGGTCTCGACCCGAACAGCCCGGTGCGCTCCGTCATGAGCGCCCCGGTGGCCTCCATATCGGTCAGCGCGCCCGTCTACGAAGCTCTGCTGCGGATGCAGGAGCGAGACGTCCAACACCTGGCGGTCATGGATGGGGCTGGAAAGCTCGCGGGTACGGTGCATCTGCGCGATCTCGCCCGTTACCAGCAGTCTTCCTCGGTGATCATCACCGACTCGATACGCCGGGCACGCTCCTGTCCCGACATCCTCGAGGCTCACGACCGCCTGCCCGCGTTGGTGAGGGCCGTCGTCGATTCCGGCGCGGAGACGAGATACGTCAACCACATAGTGTCCGGAGTCTCCGACGCCGTGGTGCAGAAACTGATCCAGATGGCGACCAAGAAGCTGGGGCCGCCTCCGGTCCGGTTCGCCTTCCTGACGCTGGGGAGCGAGGGCCGCGAGGAACAGACCCTGCTGACCGATCAGGACAACGCCCTGCTCTATGACGACCCCGCCCCGGACCGCTCCAAAGAAGTGGCCGACTACTTCCTCTCGATGGGAACCCTGGTCTGCGACAGTCTCAACGAGGCCGGATACGCGTATTGCGAAGGCGGCATCATGGCCAAGAACCCGCGCTGGAACCTGCCGCGGTCCATCTGGCGCCAGCAGTTCTCCCACTGGATCCACAATGCCGATCCGCAGGAACTCCTGGAACTGAACATGCTGTTCGACTTCCGTTGCGTCAGCGGGGAGCAGCAGTTCGCCCGCGATCTGCGCGCCTGGGTGTTCGACCAGATGGAGGACTACCCGCTCTTCTTCCTGCATTTCGCTCAGAACGCGCTGCTCTACAAGCCACCAATCAGCATTCTGGGCAACATCCAGACCACCTCTTCCGGTGACGGGGCAAAGACCCTCAGTCTGAAGGAAGCGCTGATGCCCATCGTCAACTTCTCGCGCCTCTATGCCCTGCGAAACCGCATCGACTCCACCAACACTCTGGACCGGCTCACCGAGTTGCGCGATCGAGGTGTGCTCAGTCGTGAGTCGTACGACCAGATGTATCCCGACTACGAGAGCCTCATGCGCATCCGGCTGCGCCGGCAGGCTATAGCGATCGAAGAAGGTAAGGCGCCCAGCAACCTCATCACGCCCGAGGAACTCACCTCGGCCGAAGAGGCCAGGCTAAAGCGGCTCTTCTCGGTCTCCGCCGACCTCCGCAAGAAGATCAGCTACGACTTCCTGGGCGGCATAGCGGGGTTCTAGAGTCCACACGACGCTGCGACTCTGGGGGCGGCCGGCGCGGAAGCGCCGGCCGCCCGTTCTTGCGACCTTACCCCTCAGCCCTTGGCGCCCGCATGGCCCTCGGAGGCGCGCGAACCGCGCCTCCTCCGCCACACAACACCCTTGGCAGGGGCGAACAGGAAGGTCACGAGAAAGATGAACGTGGCGACCAGCACCATCGCCCCGCTGGTGGACACGCCCAGGTAGTAACTCGCGTAGAGCCCGACGACGGCGGGGATGGCGCCGAGCAACGCCGACAGGGCCATCATGGCCGGAAGTCGGCGGGTGAGTAGATACGCCGTTGCCGGGGGCGTCACCAGCATCGCGGCTACGAGTGCCACACCGACCGTCTGGAGCGCCACTACGATGGTCGCGGCCAGCATGAGGAACAGGCCTGTGCGCAATGCGTTGGTGTGAAGCCCCAGGGTCTTGCCGAGAATGGGATCGAATGAAACTACCAGCAACTGCTTGTACAGCAGGACGATGGCCACCAGCACCGCCAGGGCCAGCGCTCCGGTCACCCAAAGATCCAGGGCAGTCACACCGAGCACGTTGCCGAAAAGCACGTGGGTCAGGTCCACCGCGTAGGTGTGCGTGGTGCTGATGAGCACAACCCCCAAAGCCAACGCGGCCGCGAAGAAGATCCCGATGGCCGTGTCTTCCTTGATGGTGCCGGCCCGGGACACGTAGCTGATGCCCACGGCCACCAGTATGCCGGCGACCAACGCTCCAGCGAGGAGATTGACCCCCAGCAGGTAGGCGACCGCCACCCCGGGCAGGATGGCATGGGCCAGGGCATCCCCCAAAAAGGCCATGGAGCGGAGGACTATGTAGCAGCCGATGACCGCGCACAGCACGCCCACGATCACGGAGGCGACCAAGGCCTTCTGCATGAAAGCGAAAGTGAAGGGCTCGGTGAGCCAAGTGATCACTCGCCATCCCCCCGGCCGTGTTCGGCTCCGCCGCAGCACTGGTCGACCACCATCATCCTGCCGTCCACGACGACCATCTGGCCCCCGAAGGCCGCCTGCAGATTCCGCTCCGTGAACACCTCGCCCGGGCCTCCGGAGGCGACCAAACGCCCGCTCAGGAGCACCACCTGATCGAATCGCTCCGCGGCAAGATCGAGGTCGTGAGTGGAAACGAGGACGGTTACGGCGTGTTCCCGTAGTCCGGCCAGAACGTCGAGAGTCGCCTCGCGTGTGCTGACGTCCACGCCGGTGAAGGGCTCGTCCAGCAACAGGACCTGCGGCTCCTGCGCCAGCGCCCGGGCCAAGAAGACACGCTGCTGCTGACCCCCGGACAGTTCGCCGATGGAGCGATGCCCAAGATCGGCGATGCCCAGCTGCTCCATCGAGCGCTGGATGATATGGCGGTCGGACCGCGACAGCCGCTTGAGCCATCTGCCCGGGCCGTAGCGGCCCATCGCGACGACGTCGAAGACGTCCACGGGAAAGCGCCAATCCACCTCCTCGCGCTGAGGTACGTACGCTATGTCCCGATGCTCCCGCAGAGGCGCGCCCCCCATGAGCATGTCACCGGCGGCAAGTGGCAACAGACCTACCATGGCCTTGAAGAGAGTGGACTTACCGGCCCCGTTCGGACCGACGATGGCAACCTGCGCTCCCCGATCGACAGCGAGCGACACGGAGTCGAGGGCCGGCCGAGAGCCGTAGAAGACGGAAACGCCGCGAAGCTCGATGGGCCCGCTCACCGCAGGGCCTCCACGATGTGGTCGACGTTCCACCTCATCATGTCGAGATACGTCGGAGCGTTCTCGGCTAGGGAGTGAGTGTACAGGTCGGTGACGACCTTGACGCCGGTCTCGCGCCCCACCTGGTCGGCAAGATCCGGATTGCTACCCGTCTCGAGAAAGATGGCCGGAGCGCCGGTCGCTCGAATATCGTCGATCAGGGTCCCGAGAGTCTTAGCGGACGGGGCCCCCTCAGCGCTGGTGGTGGGAAACACCGTCCCCACCACCTTGAATCCGTAGCGAGCGGCGAAGTGGCCGAAGCTCTCGTGGTTGGTCACCAGCAGCCTGCGCGGCGCTGGGATGGTCGCGACCCGGGACTTTGCCCAGGAATCGAGGTCGCGCAACTTCTGTTCGTACGCGGCCGCGTTCGCCGCGTATTCGTCGGCGCCCTCGGGGTCGACCGCCGTGAGGCCCGCCCGTATGTTGTCTACGTAAGTGATCACGTCTACGGGGTCCAGCCAGAAGTGGGGATCCACCTTCTCGCCAGCCAACCCCTTCGCCGCGTCTATCACGGCCAGGTCCTGGCTTCCCGCGCCGGCGACCAGCCGATCCACCGGCGGTTCGAACCCTGGGCTGTTGATCACGATGGCCCGCGCCTTGGCCACCTTGGCCGCGTCTCGAGGGGTCGGGTCGAAACTGTGCGGATCGGCGCCCAGAGGCAGCAATGATTCCACCTTGAACCTGTCTCCCGCGACGTTCTGGACGATATCGGCGAGGTAGGTCGTCTCGGCGATGACTGTGGCCCCCGAGGAAGCGGCGGCCGACGTCGAGGAGCCCGGTGCCGCGCCGGCGCCACAAGCAGTCGCGCCTGCGGCGGTCGCCAAGACCAGGGCCACGAGGATCGCGCGCTTGATCGCAGTCGCGCTCATAGCTTGGCGCGAGCCACCCGCTCGAGAAGCTCCCGGTTCTTGATGACTACCCGGCGCCCCTTGGTCTGAACGGCGCCTGCCCTTGCGAGCTGCTGGAAAGCCCGGGAAAGAGTCTCGGGGACTGTGCCGACCGCGGCGGCAACCTCGCTCTTGGACATCCCGAGGTCGACGGCCTGGGGGGACCCGCCTTCCGGGGCGAGCGACAGCAGATAGGCGGCCAGCCGCTCCGAGACTCCCTTGAGCGACAAGTCCTCGATGAGCGAGGCGAAGGCTCGGAGCCGCCCCGACAGGGCGGCGAGAAGCCTGAGTGCCACCTCAGGTTGGCTGCGGATCAGATCGAGGAATGCATCCCGGGGGATATAGAACGTCTCGGTGCTTTCCAGAGTCTCGGCTGTTGCCGGATAGCTCTCACCCGAAAGCGTCGCCACCTCCCCGATCGGCTCCCCCGGCCCCATGATCATGAGCGTCTGGGCCCGCCCTTGAGGCGAGCTCTTGAACACCTTGACTCGGCCGTGAACAATCACGTGAAGGCCCCGGGCGGCGTCACCCTGGAGAAAGATGATCTGGCCACCGGCGAACAGGCGGAGCCGGCCCCGACCCACGACCTCGAGAACGGCGGCCTCGTCCAGCCCGGAGAACAGGCTCGTCTGCCGCAGGATATCGACCAATTCCTGCCGCAGAGTCGTACCCGGACGTGTGCGATCCTGGCCCGTCTGTCACCCCCGTTGGAGTCCCGAGTAGAGAAGCGATCCACTTGACTTACGTCAAGGGACGGCCCAAGCGAATATGTTAGCTTCTGACCGGGAAAAAAGAGCACGATGCTCGCCATCATGGGGATGGCGAAGCGTTCTGCGCGAGAAATGGAGGACGCTGATGTTTTGCTACCAGTGTGAGCAGACGTCGAAATCGACCGCCTGCACCGTACGAGGGGTGTGCGGCAAGGATGACGACGTGGCATCCATTCAGGATGCCCTGGTGTACGCCCTCAAGGGCCTGGCGCTCGTCGCCGAGAAGGCCGCCGCGGCGGGCGTGGTGCCTGACGACACCTATCCCTTTGTCGAGGAGGGCCTTTTCACCACGCTGACCAACGTGAACTACGATCCGGAGGCTTTGACCGACCGGGTACGGGAGACGGTCGAGCGGCGGGAGACGATCAAGTCCGCCCTGGCCGCCAAGCAGCCCGACGTGACCTTCTCCGAGGGACCGGCCACGTTCATCGCCGACTATACCTCGGCCGCCGTCGCGGAGCAGGGCCGGCAGCACGGCATCAACGCCGAAGCGTCGAGCGACGAGAACGTCCGCTCCTTGCAGCACACCGTCCTCTACGGCCTCAAGGGGGTCGCCGCCTACGCCCATCACGCCCACGAGCTCGGCTACAGCGACGAGGCCATCGACGGGTATCACGTCGAGGCGCTGGCCGACCTCGCCCGCTACGACGAGGGCGACCTGAACGACTGGCTGGGCAAGGCCATGCTCTGCGGCGAGATGAACTACAAGACCATGGAACTGCTCGACCGGGCGAACACCGAGACGTTCGGCACGCCGGTGCCCACCGAGGTCCCGCTGGGGGTCAAGGCCGGCAAGGCCATCCTGGTCTCCGGGCACGACCTGCTCGACCTCCAGGAGCTGCTCAAGCAGACCGAGGGCAAAGGCATCACGGTCTACACCCACGGCGAGATGCTGCCCACCCACGCCTACCCCAAGCCTCAAGGCAGTATCCGCACCTCTACGGCAACTGGGGCACCGCGTGGCACAACCAGATCCAGGAGTTCCCCAAGTTCCCGGGCGCGATCCTGATGACCACCAACTGCATCCGGGAGCCGCAGGACTCGTACTTCGACAACATCTTCACCAGGTCGGCGGTCGGCTGGCCGGGGGTCACCCATCTCGAGGACCGCGACTTCACGGCGGTCATCGAGAAGGCCCTCGAGATGCCGGGCTTCCCCGAAGACGTCCCCGGCAAGACGGTGCACGTGGGCTTCATGCGGAACGCCGTCCTCTCCCATGCCGAGAAGATCATCGAACTGGTCAAGGCCGGCAAGATCCGCCACTTCTTCCTGGTCGGCGGCTGCGACGGCGCCAAGCCGGGCCGCAACTACTACACCGCAGTTCGTGGAGAAGTCCCCAGAGGATACCGTCATCCTGACCCTGGCCTGCGGCCGCTACCGCTTCTACGACATGGACCTGGGCACCATCGACGGCATTCCTCGCCTCCTCGACATGGGCCAGTGCAACGACGCCTACTCGGCCATCCAGGTCGCCCTGGCGCTGGCCGACGCCTTCCAGGTGGGAGTGAACGACCTGCCCCTCACCCTGGTCCTGTCCTGGTACGAGCAGAAGGCCGCGGCCATCCTGCTCACCCTGCTCTACCTCGGTCTGAAGGACATCCGTCTTGGCCCGACGCTGCCGGCCTTCCTGACGCCGGACGTGGCCAAGTACATCGTCGACACCTTCAACCTGCAGCCGATAACCACGGCGGACGAAGACCTGGCAGCGATGCTGGCCTAGTCTCCAAGGGCCGCGGACGCCGCGCCTTTCCGCGTGGCCTCTCGAACCACCCCGCTGCCGGAGGGCGCCCAGCGCCCTCCGGCGGCCTCCGCAGAACAACCTTACCCGCGGGGGTGCGCTCCTAGTAGCCCTCGAACCGCTCCATCTTGACGCGCGCGGCGTCGATGCCCCACTCCACGAGCATCTCCTTGCATCGCCTGATCGAATGACGGTGGACCGCTCACGAAGTAGTTCCACGCCTCCGGCTCGCCAACCTCGGCCGCGAGGATCGTCTGATCGAGATGTCCGCGGTGGCCGTGCCAGCTCTCTCGCGGGTTGGCTGAGCACGTGAACCACCCGCAGACCCGGGAGGCTCGCCGCCAGTTCCTCCAGTTCCGCAGCGAACGGGATCGCGTCTTCCGAGCGATTGGCGAAGAACAGCATCATCTCCCGCAACGCCAGAGACGGCTGCTCTCCCCCTCCCGATCCTGCCGCCGAGGCGTTCGCAGATGCGCTACCCAGCGAAGGATGCTCCGGGCACAGGTGATGCCGATACCGCCGGCAAGAAAGGCCGCTCGCTCGACTTCCGGCGGCATGACGAAGGAACCATAAGGGTCCCTCCAGCCGGACGTCACTGCCTACGGGAAGCGCGGACAGCGCGTTCTTGAACTCGGATCCCCGCATACGCGTGGTGAACTCCAGCCAGGGCTCGGTGGGAGCATCGGAGTGCGAGAAGTGGTGCTCGAACGGCTCTGCGGAGTCTCGGGCGGGCAAACGTGATCTCGAACCACTGGCCTGCCTGGAATCGGTAGGCTTCGGGTCGCTCGAAGCGGAACGACACCACGTCGGCCACCCGCGGTATCTTCTCGACGAGCCTGGATGGGTACGAGCTCTGCACTTCGGTTCCCGTCGCTACATGACGATCTTGTTCAAGGGGTATTCCACGATGCCCTGCGCGCCCGCTTCCTTGAGACGCGGGATGATGACGCGAACGGTCGATTCGTCGAGGATCGTGTTGACTGCCAGCCAGTCCTCGTCGCTGAGGGTGGAGATGGTCGGCTTCAGGAGCGCCGGCAGCACATCCAGAGACGGCCGATAGGTCGGCGCGGCGCACGTTCAACATCAGTCCGACCTTGCCCAGCGCCGCGATGGCGCCTTGCAGCAGCATGGTGATGTCCTCGAGCTTGCGCCGCTTCTCTGGGTCCTCCCACGAATCGACGTTGGCGATCAACTGCGTATTGGACTCGAGCACCGTCTCGATGATGCGGAGTTTGTTGGCGCGCAACGAGCTCCCGGTCTCGGTGACCTCCACGATGGCGTCGGCCAGTTCCGGCGGCTTCACTTCGGTCGCGCCCCAACTGAATTCGACTTTGGCGTTGACACCGTTCTCGGCGAGATACCTCTTGGTAGTGGCGACCAACTCGGTGGCGATGATCTTGCCTTCGAGGTCTTTGACCGACTGGAACGGCGCGCCCTCGGGCACCGCGAGCACCCAGCGCACCTTGCCGAAGCTCTGCTTGGCGTAGACGAGATCGCATACAGACTGGACCACGACCTCGTTCTCCTGGACCCAGTCCAGTCCGGTGATGCCGGCGTCGAGCACGCCGTCCTCCACGTAGCGGGCCATCTCCTGCGCGCGGATGAGCATGCACTGCAACTCCGGGTCGTCGACGACCGGGAAGTACGACCGGCTGGAGGTGGTGACGTTGAAGCCCGCCCGCCGGAAAAGGTCGACGGTAGCGTTCTCGAGGCTGCCCTTGGGTATGCCGAGTTTGAGGATCATGTGAGGCTCTCCAGCGCTTGTTGAGTGGGGTCGGCGAGGAAATGGCGCAACCGAATTATAACCTCGCCTCCGATGGCCACGCACGGCGGCGCCGCCCGTGCGCTTCATTCCGCCGCCTCGTTCTTCGCACCCTCCCCTCAAACCAGGCCCGCCTCGGCATGCTTCGCCGCGATCGCGTCCGCCAGAGCGTCGACCCTGAGGAGGTCCTCCTCGGTCGGCAGACCTTTGACCAGCACCGGTTCGATGAACTCGGCCTTCAGGCCGCTCGTCAGGGTGCCGATGTGCTCCAGAGCGCTCGTCGCCCAGCCATAGGTGACCATTGCCGACAGAAACTGCACTTTGGGCTTGAGGGCGTTGGCCAGGTACAAGGCCGAGACCATGAGCGGATGCGGGTGGGTCATGACCGTGGGGGTGGCGGCGACGACCGTCGCCGCGTCCACGAGGACCGTCGCCAATCTTCCGAGGTCGACGCCCTGGAGATCGAGTCGCTCCACCTTCACCCCGCGTTCCGTCAGAGCGGCGGTCAACCTATCGACCATGATCGTGGTGCTCCCGTGCATGGTCACGAACGGGATGAGGACCAGGTTGTGTGGCGGCCCGTCCACCCAGTCTCGGTGGGCGTCGATGATGTACTGGGGGTGCGCGTAGACCGGTCCGTGGCTGGGTGCGATCAACTCGGCGCCCAGCGGCTCGATCTTGTCGAGGTTCTTCTTCAGCATGGGCCGGAACGGCATCATGATCTCGGCGAAGTAGCGCTTGGCCGCCGGGTAGACCTCGTCTTCGCTCCCGTACAGGTCGGTCGTGGCCAGGTGCGAGCCGAACATGTCGCAACTGAAGAGCGTCTTGTCCTCGGGAAGGAAGGTGGACATAGTCTCGGGCCAGTGGGCCCAGGGCGTGTAGACGAAGCGGAGCGTCTTTCCGCCCAGAGAAAATTCCTGGCCGTCTTCCACGGCAGTGACCACGTCGCCCGACACGTGCACATGCGTCGCCAACAGGTCCACCGCCCGAGCGCTGCAGAACACGCGCGCCTCGGGGAAAGCGGGAGAGGACGGCCGGCAGCGAGCCCGAGTGGTCCTGCTCCACATGCTGGATGATCACGTAGTCGAGACGGTCCACTCCCCGGAGCCTGTCGAGCAGGACATGTGTCATCGTCGGGTCCACCGTATCGAGCAACGCGGTCTTCTCGGTCCCCTTCACCAGGTACGAGTTGTAGCTGGTCCCCTCAGGAAGCGGGATGAGCGAGTCGAATGTCCTCCGGTCCCAATCCACCGCACCTACCCAGTAGACACCCGGTCGCATTTCGCGTGGCTTCATCTGCTGATATCCTCCTCGGCTAGCGCCGTTCCATCCGCTGCAGATACGCTCGTCAGGTGTATATCTACCCCACCGGAAAACGCCACTTAGAACCCGCACCGTTGATTGCGGGCCAATAGTACGCGAATATCCCTCCCTGCCATGCCCGAAACCACTCTTCGCATCCGCGAGATACTGCGCACCTGGTGGCCGCTCACCGCGAGCTGGATCCTCATGGGCTTCGAAGGACCTGCCGTGGCCGCGGTCGTGTCCCGGCTGCCCAACCCCACCGTCAACCTCGCGGCTTGGGGCGGCGTCGTGTTCCCACTCGCTCTCATGGTCGAGGCGCCCATCATCATGATGCTCGCCTTCTCCACCGCGTTGTCCCGCGACTGGGACTCTTACATCAAGATGCGCCGCTTCATGAACCGGCTTGGGGCCTCGATGACCGCGCTCCATATCCTGATCGTGGCCACGCCGCTCTACTACGTGATCGCCGAAGACCTGCTCGGCGCTCCGAAGGCAGTCCTCGCACCTGCTCGGGTCGGTCTGTTCATCATGATCCCCTGGACCTGGTCGATCGGTTATCGCCGGTTCCACCAGGGTGTGCTCATCCGCTTTGGGCACTCTCTTAAGGTCGGTGTGGGGACGGCCGTGCGCTTCACGGCCGACGCCACGATGCTCGCTATCGGATACTTCGGTGGTTGGCCGGGGATCGTCGTCGCGGGCTGCGGTGTGATCGCCGGCGTGCTCACCGAGGCCTTCTACGTGCATCTGGCCGTGCGTCCGACGCTCCGCGACCAGCTGAGACCTGCGCCTCGAGTCGCGATCCCCCTCACGACCCGGGCCATGCTCGATTTCTACATCCCGCTGTCGCTCACCCAGGTGCTGATACTTGTCGCGAACCCCATCGGCAGTGCGGCCATGAGCCGCATGCCCCTCCCTCTGCTTTCCCTAGCGGCCTGGCCGGTGGTGGGGGCCGTCCGCTACATCACCGGGAGTTTTGGCGGCTCATACAACGAAGTGGTGGTGGCGCTGGTGGAACGCAGACGTTCATCCCGGTTGCTGTTCCGCTTCGCCGTGGTCATCGCCGGCGTCGCTACCGCCTGTCTGGTCGTGCTCATCATCCCGGCCGTTTCGACCGCCATCTTCGCCGATCTCATGCATCTGGCCCCGCCTTTGCCGGCCATGATCCACAAGTCGCTGTACATACTCCTGCCCATGCCGGCCTTGGCGGTGGCACAGAGCTACTTCCAGGGGATGATCCTTCACAGCCGCCGGACGCGGAGCATAACCGAGGCGGTGCTGATCTTCTTGGGTGTGGTCACCGTGGCCTTGATCGCCGGTGTGCTCTGGGGCGGGGCGGTGGGCCTCTATGTGGCGCTGGCGGCCTTCACCTTCGGGGAATTCGTCCGCACCTGCTGGCTATGGGTGCGCAGCCGCGATGCGCGCCGAGCGGTGAGCGAGCGTGACCTGGTGCGCGAACGGGACGCACTGCCGGAGGTCGGGTGACCGGCCCAGTTTGGGTGCGGGGGCGCGGCGCCGGGCGCCGCGCCCCCGGTCGTCTCATCGCAAGGCGGCCCCTCCTACCGAGCCCGCTCCTCCACTACGCGTTTGCGGATGTAGGGGATCAGTCCACCGGCATCCACGATGGCCTGCCGGGCCGGAGGCAGCGGCTCCACCGCGTACTTCTTGCCCGTGGTGACGTCGACCACCTCGCCGTCCCTGAATTCCAGCTCGTCGCCTTCGGCCGCCTCGAGGTCCGGACAGATGACCAACCGCAGGCCCAGGTTGACAGCGTTTTGCAGGAAGATGCGCGAGTAGTTGTTCGCGACCACAGTCAGGTCCCAACCCTTGAGGCAGGAGGCGGCCTGCTCTCGCGACGAGCCGGTGCCGAAGTTGCGGTCGGCGACCACCACGCTGCCCGGGGCGACGCCCCCGTCTTTGAGTTTCTTGTTGAAATCGGTCAGGTCGGCGAAACAGTACTGCGGCGTCTCGGTGGGGAGCACCGTGGCCATGAAGCGACCTGGATAGATGGCATCGGTCGACACATCGTCGCCCAGACGGAGGACTACCTTCGCCATCTCAGACTCCTTTCCGCGGGTCGGTTATCTCTCCGCGCAGCGCGCTCGCCGCCGCCGTCAGCGGCGAGGCCAGGTAGACCGAGGCGTTCGGGTTGCCCATCCGGCCCTTGAAGTTGCGGTTGGTGGTAGCCAAGGCCACCTCCCCATCGCCCAGCGCGCCTTGGTGGACGCCCAGGCAGCAGCCGCAACCCGGGTTCATGATCACCGCTCCGGCGTCGGCCAGGTCGCTCAAATAGCCTCTGCGCATGGCCTCGGTCCAGATACGCCACGAAGCCGGGAACACGAGCATCCGGGTGCCAGGAGGCAGCTTCTTGCCTCGGACAACAGCCGCCGCCGCCTCCAGGTCGTCCAGCCGGCCGTTGGTGCACGAGCCGATGACCACCTGATCCACGTGAACGCCTTCGACCTGGCCGACAGGCACGACGTTGTCCACGGTGTGCGGCCGGGCCACCTGCGGCTCCAGCCGGGTGACGTCGATCTCGATCACCTTCTCGTAGGTGGCATCCGGGTCCGGAGCGACAGCTGTGAAGGGGCCGCTCGCGCAAGCTTCGTCCCGGAGGTAGCGGAAGGTCTCCTCGTCGGCGGGGACGATGCCACACGTGGCGCCGGCTTCCACGGACATGTTGCAGAGCACCAGGCGGCCTGACACCGGCATGTGCTTGATAGCCCGACCGTGGAACTCGATCACCCTAAAGTTGGCGCCCTCAGCGGAGATCATGCCGATGAGGTAGAGGATGAGGTCTTTGGGGCCCACATACGGCCTGAACTCGCCGTCGGCCACGACTTTGATGGTGGGTGGCACTTCCACGTTGACCAGCCGGCCGAGCGCCCACACCCCAGCCATGTCGGTCGCCCCCACACCGATGGCCATCGCCCCCATGGCCCCGTGGCTGCTGGTGTGGCTGTCGGCGCCGACGACCACCATTCCCGGCACCACGTAGCCGCTCTCCGCCAGGATCTGGTGGCAGATGCCGCCCTCGTCGCCCCGCACGTCGTGGAACTTTGTGATGCCCTGCTTGGCCACGAAGTCTCGGATCTTCTTCTGATTGGTGGCCGTCTTGGCCGTCTCCGCCGGGACGCGGTGGTCGAAGATGATCGCGATCTTGCCGGGATCCCACACGGTCGGCTCGAGACCGGTGCCCTCGAATATCTCCGAGAACTGGTTCATGACCAAGGCCGAGTTCTCGTGTGACATGGCCAGGTCTACGGCCGGCTCTACGACCATCCCCGGCGACACCTCCGCGACGCCGGCCGCCCGGGCCAGTATCTTCTCCGCAACGGTCATTCCCACGGGCTTCTCTCCTTTCGCGCGTCCACTGGGCGTTCAGGCGGCCAGCCGCGGCACGCCCGCTTCTTGGCACCCGGGCCCTCCAAGCGCCGGCCTCCGGCCTCTCAGCCGACGATCTTCTTGGCGTCCCCGTACTTGGTCTCCATCCGCTGCCGCGGCAGGTATTCGTCCTCCATGCACTTGTAGTCCTTGAGGCCCACGAAGTCCGTGTACTCCTCAAACGAACTGGCCCACTGGGTCTGCCCGGGCAGGGTGCCGGTGGGCGAGGCCTTGAGGGCGGCGAAGAACTCCATGAGCGCCTTGTGGACCACCATGATGGATGCCACCGGGATAGATACCCGTCCCACACCCATGGCCGCCAGTTCCGGGATGGGGATGAGCTCGGTCTTCATGCCGCTGATGGCGTCCATGAGGTTGACCGACACCGGCCCCTTGACCTCGTGGACGGCCCGCTCCACGTCGGCCCTGGTCCTGATGCCGTCGATGAAGCCCAGATCGGCCCCCGCCTCCAGGTACAGGTTGCACCGGGCGATGGCCTCGTCCAGGCCGAGCACGCTCGCCGCGTCGGTGCGGGCGTTGATGATGAAGTCGGCATCCAGCCGGTCGCGCACGTCGGCGCAGGCCCTCACCTTGCCGGCCATCTCCTGGGCGTCGATGACTTCCTTGCCGGCCATATGGCCACACCTCTTGGGGAAGACCTGATCCTCGATGTTCATCCCCGCCACGCCCATGGCGATGAGCCGCTCGGCGATCCAGGCCGCGTTGACCGCGTTGCCGCCACCAGTGTCGATGTCGGCCATGACCGGGATGTCGACGGCCTGGGCGATATTCCAGGTTACGTCGAGCACGTCCTTCATCTGCACCAGACCCACGTCGGGCTTGCCGAGCACCGAGCCCGCCACGCCGTACCCCGATACCTGGATGGCCTCAAAGCCACACTTCTCGATGATCTTGGCGCTGAAAGCGTCGTACGCACCCGGCACGACCACCGCCCGCCGCTCCATAATGGCCTTGCGCAACACCGCCGACTTGGAATTGCTCACGTACCGCCTCCTCCCCCGTTTCCCGGGGGCGTCGATTTGCCCGCTCCGCTCGCTCACTACAGCTTGGAGGCCACCGCCTCCGCCATCTCCATGGTGGTGTTCGCGCCCCCCATGTCGTAGGTGCGCACCGCGCCCTCGGCGATGAGAGCCGCCACGGCACTCTCCAGCCGGACCGCCAGGTCTTTCTCGCCCAGCCAGTCGAGCATCATCTTCGCGGCCAGGATCGTCGCGAGGGGGTTCACCTTGTTCTGGCCGGCGTATTTGGGCGCCGAGCCGTGTGTAGGCTCGAAGACCGCGAGTTGGGTCCCGATGTTGCCGGAGCAGCCGAAGCCGAGCCCGCCCACCATCTGGGCGCAGAGGTCGGAGATGATGTCCCCGTACAGATTCGGCGCCACCAGGACGTCGTAGTCGAAGGGGTTCTTGAGCAGCCACATGCAGATGGCGTCGATATTGGCGTCGTTCACCTGGATATCGGGGAACTCTTTGGCCACCGAGCGCGCAGCCTCGAGGAAGAGCCCGTCGGTGGCTCTGACCACGTTGGCCTTGTGGACGATGGTCACCTTCTTGCGCCCGTGGAGCCGGGCGAACTCGAACGCCGCCCGAGTGATGCGCTCCGACCCGCCCCGGGTATTGATCTTGCACGAGATGGCGTACTCGTCGCCGGGCAACTTCTGGAAAGGAGCGAAACTCTTGGAGAGATGGCCCAGGGTGTCGGCCAACTCCTGGGGCACCGGGTTGAACTCGACGCCCGCGTAGAGGTCCTCGGTGTTCTCCCGGAAGACGACCAGATCTATGCCCTCTTTGAAATTGATCGGGTTACCCGGATAGGCTTTGCAGGGCCGCAGACACACATACAGGTCGAAAAGCTGGCGCATGCGCACGATGGGCGAGCGGTAGACCAGCCCCTTGCCCTGCAGCTCGGTAACCAGCTCTGCTTCGGCGGCCTTGACCGGCTTGGAGGTGATCGCGCCGAAAAGCGCTGCGTCCACGCTCTTGAGAAGATCTACCGTCCGCTGCGGAAAGGCGTCGCCTTCTTTTCGCCAGCACTCCCAGCCGATATCGCCCTCCACGTACTGGGCATCGAGACCCAGGCGGTCGAGGACCACCCGGGCGGCCGTGCAGACCTCGATCCCTATCCCGTCGCCGGGCAACCATCCGATCCTGTGCTTCGCCATGTCCTAGTCCTCCCTTTATGCAGAACCTGCATCAACCATATCACCAGCAGGCTCCTAGGACCGCTCCAGGAATCCTTTCCAGCGGGCGATGTGCCCGTATTCGTCCGCCCGGTCTTTCTCGATGAACACCCGGGTCTCGTCGTCCCACTCAGCGCTGGCCAGCAGCTTGCCGTAGTGCTCCACTGCCTTGTTCTCGGCCCAGATCCCGGTCTTGAGCACCCGCTCCGTACCCATCATCCGCGAGCCGAGCCCGAACACGTAGCCGATCAGCCAGAAGCGGCCGCGCAGCTTGGCCGGCTTGAAGCCGTACTCGTAGAGGCGGGTTTGGAAGTCCTGCATGTGCGTCATCTCGTTGGACATGGCGTTGGTGAGGGCGGTGTTCAGGGGGGTGACGTCCTTGGTGATCTGGCACTTGTAGATGTTGGTGGCCATGATCTCCAACGCGTGGAGCGTCTGCAGTCCCTTCCTTAGTGCCTTTCTCTTGTCTTCCCCCAGGTCCCGGCCTCTTGGTCGGACCTGCTCTTCCCTCATCTCCGGCCTGATGATGGTTATGTCGTACGTCATCTGTGCCTCCCCGTCGAAGTTTCTCTCCGGTAACTCTACCGCTCAGAATCTCTCCCTACTCCCGTTCGGTCAAGCGGTTGCCGGACAGCCCATCGCGCGAGTATCCTCGAATCACCACCAGCGTCAGACACTCGCTCTTTGAGGGCCAAGGAGGATCACCAAGGCATGGAATGCGCACATTGTGGCTCGGACTTCGAAACCACCCCCCATACCTTCTCTCTTGGGATCGACCAGGACGGCACCTGGCAGGTCACGAGCACCCGCTGCCCCACGTGTGACCGGTTGGTAGTCGGCATCTGTTCGAAAGAAGGTACGAGCTACCCCGCCTATCCCGCCGCCTCCCTTAGGGCGAGGCTCAGCGCGGACGTACCGGCCGACCTGGCATCCGAGTATTGGACGGCCGCGCAGATACTTCCCTACAGCGAAGAAGCGTCCGCTGCCATCTCCCGCCGCTTGCTTCAGCGCGTGCTCTCCGGTCAGGCCGGCGCCGGCTACGGCGGACTGGCCGAGCAGATTCGGCGGGCGATCTCGTCCTCGGCGATGCCGCCATATCTGAAGGAGGCACTGGAAACACTGGCCGTCGTGGCCGGACTGGAAGACGACGAGCCCAAGAGCTACCGCTGCGACTCGCTCGCCCCGGTGAAGGAAGGCGAGGCGGAGTGGCTGCTGGACGTACTCAAGCCCCTCTTCGAGTTCTACTACGTGCAGCCGGCCCGCCTGCGTCGCAAGCGCTATGCGATGGAGGAGAGAATCGGGCCTCGGTTCACGGCCGCCGAACTGGAGGATGCCGAGAGCGAAACAAACGGCTGGACCGTCATCGCGGGGGCCCCGGCCGACCCGGCGGCCCCGACGGAGCCGGTCAAGGAGCCCGTCCAATGAGCGCCGGTCCGGGCAGCGCCGACACGAATCGCCTGCGGGCCGAAGCGCTGCCGCGAGGAGTGGTCAGCGCGACCACGTCGCTGGTGGGGACCGCCAAGAACGCCATCATCACCGACACCGACGGCCGGGAGTTCATCGACTTCGCCGGCGGAATCGGCGTGATGAACGTCGGCCACTCGCACCCGCGGGTGGTCGCTGCCGCCCACGCGCAGATCGACCGTTTCGCGCATACCTCCATCAGCGTCTTCCCCTGGGAGGCGTATATCAAGTTGGCCGCCCGCCTGAACGAGAAGGCACCCGGAACCACTCCCAAACGCAGCATGTTCGTCAACTCCGGGGCCGAAGCCGTGGAGAACGCCGTCAAGATCGCCCGCTGCGCCACCGGCCGGCCGGGGATCATCGCTTTCAACCAACGGCTTCCACGGCCGGACCAACATGACCATGGGCCTCACCTCCAAGATCGTCCCCTACAAGAAGGACTTCGGGCCCTTTCCAGCCGATATCTACCGCATCCCCTACGCCTACTGCTACCGCTGCCCGTTGAGCCTGGAGTATCCAGGCTGCGGAGTGGCATGCGCAGAACTCCTGGAGCAGGGCTTCGAGAACCAGTACCAGGCCGACAAGATCGCCGCAGTCATCGTCGAGCCGGTGCAGGGCGAGGGCGGCTTCATCGTGCCGCCTCCGGAATACCACGCCAAGCTCAAGGCCATCTGCGAGGACAAGGGCATCGTGTTCATCGCCGACGAGGTGCAGACCGGGTTCGGCCGGACCGGCACGCTCTTCGCCATGGAGCAGTACGGGGTAGAAGCCGACATCATGACCACCGCCAAGTCCCTTGGGGCGGGATACCCTCTGGGCGCCATCACCGGCAAGGCCGAGATCATGGACAAGCCCGACCCGGGCAGCATCGGCGGCACGTACGGCGGGAATCCGTTGGCGTGCGAGGCGGGACTGGCCGTCTTCGACATCATGGAAGAGGAGCGGCTGCCCGAACGAGCAGTTGAGATCGGACGCCGGGTGAGGGAGCGCTGGACCGCGATGCAGGAACGCTTCCCGCAGATAGGCGACGTCCGGGGTCTCGGGGCCATGATGGCCATGGAGTTCGTGGAAGACCCGAAGACCAAGAAGCCGGCCACGGCCCTCACCAAGGCCTACCGAGTCAAGCTCTACCAGAACGGAGTGGTGAACGTCATCGCCGGCACTTACGACAATGTGATCCGCACCCTGATGCCTCTCACCATCGACTGGGAGACTTTGGAGAGGGGTCTGGACATCATGGAGGAGACGCTTCTCCAGGTCGTCGCGTCCTAGTGGGTGCGCCCGCGCAGGATCTGGAGCGCAAGTCCTCCGCCGTCACGCTCTCCGACATGGAGGTCTTCATCTTCCCTGAGCTGATGTACAGCCTCGTGCTGGCCAACATCATGTCGCCCCGCATCTGGAAGTGGCGGGACGACCCCTGGTTCGCCGGCATCAAGGAGATGACGCCCTACCGGCGCATCACCCGGCTCAAGCAGTACGTCATGGAGCACTACGCCTTCAACCTGGACCTCGACACCTGGGGGCTCACCACCAAGCAGACCGAGATCGCCCGGTTCAAGGACTACGTCAGCCCGGAGGCGCTGGCCCAATCCAACGCGCTGTTCGGCTACGAAGGCGACAAGTACTACTTCGACATCGACATCCGCACCCACTTCGGGCTGGACGAGTACGAGGGTGAGGTCATCCCCTACTGGAAGACCGAGACCGTCGAGGCGATGGACGCCTTTTGCCACAAGCCCGACTACTCCACCGGCGCAGGCGAATGCGTCTCTCTCGCGGCCCTCTACGCGGCCGCCCTTTTCATCGTGGGCATGGTCCCCCTCCGCGACATCTTCCTGATGGCCACGCCTCTGCACTCCCAGAACTTCGTCGACAGCGGCCAAGGCATCCTTACCAACAACCGCCGCCTGGTGACCAAGAACATGTGGTTCAACGGTACCGCCCTCTCCGCCCAGGCCCGGCGCGCTCTCGAGAACGAGCGCGTCACGGTGGTGGCCCACGAGACCGGTTGGACCCATATCCTGTTCCCGGAAGCGACCATCGACCCGAGCGCCTACTCCCGTTTTGCCGGCAAGCTGCGCAAGTTCCTGCAGAGCCCGTTGACACCCGAACTGCTCGGCAACTTCGTCCGCCATAGCCCCGACCTGCAGAATTGTTTCCAGTCACGCTGGCGCAACTTCGGAGTGGACCACTACATCGAGATGGAAAAGCTGCTGCAGTACGAGCGGGATTTCCCCTACCGCTTCAACGATGACACGCGAGAGCGCTTGTTCATGGAGGTGGCCGGCGAAGATTTTGCTCCCCACCCACTTCCGAGCCGCATCGTCATCGACGACCTGGAACAGCTAGTCAAGCAGCAGCGGGTAGACATCCGGACGCCCCAGGGCTTCGCGTTGCTGGTGGACCAGGTGGGGCGGTCGTGCCCGAGCGCCCAGGATGCCATCGAGAGGCTGCGCGCCTTCTGCTGGACCGAGCCTCGCCTCCCGGATCCCACGAGCAAGAGCTTTGTGCGCGATCAAGCCCCTCTCGAGCTTGAGACGGGGATGGACCGGGAGCAGGTCATCGCGCGCCTCGAGGCCGTCCGCGAAGGCAACGAACTCGCGGAGTTGGCCTTCTACGCCTATCGCGACCTGAGCAGGACGCAGGTGGAGCCGTTCCTCAAGGCGGCCCTCGAGCGCTGCCCGGTCTCCATCGCCGCTGCGGTTGGGCTGGACGACGACACGGTGATCAGGAAGATCGAGGCATTGGCCGCCGAGTCGATCTACGACGAGATGGGACGGCTGGCCCAGCCCGACGAGGTATGGAACTACGGCCGCGGCGACGGGACCGAGAAGGCCCTCCTGTTGGCCAACATCTTTCGTGCGAGGCATCCCGACCAGCACATCCAGGTGCACGTCGCCCCCGACAGCGCCGAACTACGCGCTGGGGACCGAGTCATCCGCTTTTTGAGCGAAAAAGGTCTGCGGGCGCAGACCTGGGACTGCCGCGCTGTGAGAGCGAGCGAGTCCTAGAGCCCGAGCGAAAGCCGCAGTGCTTCGTCGACCTGTCGCATGATCTCGGGCGAGCATTCGGCCAGCCGATAGGGATCCACCCGGTCGAAGCTGAACGTCTTGACCTGTTCGCAGAGGATCACCCCGGGCCTGCCGAGCACGTCTGCCGGCAGGTGGACATGAAAGGGAAACGTCTGAGACGGGGTGACCGAGGTGAGCGACACCACGATGGTCGTCGCGCCCGTTTGGTTGCCCTGGTCGTTCTGCACAACGAGCATGGGACGCTTCTTGGGCTCCAAGTCCGGGTCGGAGTTGAGGTCCACCAGGTAGATACAGCCCCGCTTGATGCCCTCAGCCGCCATCACAGGCTCTCCTCGGCCAGAAGCCGGTTGATCTCGCGCATCTCCTCGTAGCCTTGGCGCATCAGCGCCTCTCGGTCCTGCACCTTCAGCGACTGCAACGCCTCGAGCAGGACATCTGTCTTGGTCGTGCCCGACGTGGCGGCGCGCTCGTTGATGTATTGAACGGCCCACTCCGGGAGACGGACGTTGAAAGGCTTCGTGCTCATATTGCCCAGCATATCGCGTACAGACGCCCCTGTAAATAAGAATCGTATGTACGCACTCTGCTACTCGCGGAGGGCATGCTGAACGACCTCAGCGATCTCCTCCGCCCACCTGTCGGTGACCTCCGCGGTGGGACCCTCCACCATGACCCGGCACAAAGATTCGGTGCCGGAGTAGCGCACCAGCACCCGGCCTTGATCGCCCAACGCCGCTTCTGCCCCGGCCACGGCCAGCACGATCTCGGGCACCTCCTGCAGATCGGGCTTCCGCGCCACCCGGACGTTTACGAGCCGCTGCGGAAAGACGTCCATGAGGGCCGCCAGTTCGGACAGGGGTCTCCCCTCCTTGAGCACGGCAGCCAACAGCTGCAGGGCGGTCAAGATGCCGTCCCCCGTGGTGTGATGCTCGAGGAAGATGACGTGCCCCGAATCCTCGCCCCCCAGCACGGCTCCCATGGCCCTCATGTCCTCGAGGACGTTCCGGTCGCCCACTTTGGCGGCGTGGTGGCGAATGCCATACCGCTGCGCGGCTACGCGCAACCCCAGGTTGCTCATGACGGTCGACACCAGCAGGTCCTGGCTCAACCGGCCCTCGGCCTGCAGCATGCGCGCACAGATAAGAAGGATCTGGTCGCCGGATATCTCGGTGCCCTTCTCGTCCACCGCTATCAGACGATCTCCGTCGCCATCGAAGGCCAGGCCGAGGACCGACCCCGTGGCCCGGACGGTGCGCCGAAGATCCTCGGTGTGCTGCGATCCGCAGCCGTCGTTGATGTTCATGCCGTTCGGCACATTGTTGATGACGGTGACGTCGGCCCCGAGTTCCCTGAACGTCGCCGGGGCGACCTTGTACGTGGCGCCGTTGGCGACGTCCATGGCCACCTTGAGTCCCTCCATGGAGAGCCCGCGGGGGAACGTGTTCTTGAGAAAGACGATGTAGCGTCCCTGGGCATCCTCCAGCCGCTTGGCCCGCCCCATGCCGCGAGGCGCCGGTACCATCTCCGGCAGTCTCCCCCCCAGGATGAGTTCTTCTATCTCGTGCTCTTGCTCATCGGAGAGTTTGCGCCCGTTCCCGGCAAACAGCTTTATCCCGTTGTCATGGTACGGATTGTGGGAAGCCGATATCGCCACTCCCGCATCGGCCCGCATACTTTCAGTGAGGTAGGCCATGGCGGGGGTCGGCATGACTCCCACCAGATAGGCCATTCCCCCCATCGACGTCACACCTGATTCGAGGGCGCTCTCGAGCATGTATCCCGAGATGCGGGTGTCCTTGCCGATGATGACCACGGGAACGTGCCCGTTACGCTTGAGCACCTGGGTGATAGCCTGCCCGGCGGCGAAGGCGGTGGCGGCGTCCATGGGATAGCGGTTTGCCTCTCCGCGGATGCCATCGGTGCCGAACAAAGTGCCCATCTAGGCGATCTCCTATCTCTTTCCCGGAGCGAACAGGCTCAGGGAAGGGAAAAGCGCATCCGCGCGGGTGCAGAGGGAATCGACGATCTGCTCGAGCCACTGTACCCCCTGACCCGATAAGGCCGGGGTAAGGGCCTTGACCGCCGCGATATACGAGGTCTCTCCTTCCACCGCCTGCCACAGTCCAGTTAGGAACGCGTCACCGGCGCCGGATGGTGGCGTGAGGTCACGCTCGGCTGCGGTCGCGAACATCTCTCCAAGGGCGTCGAGGTTCTCGTTCAGTTCCGCGCTGGAACGGTGCGAAGCAGGGACTTTCGCGGCCATGGCTCTCAGCCGCTTCAGCCGTTCCTCCTTGGCGCGGGCAAGCAGCTCGCGCGCTCCCGCATACACCAGTTCCCCGAGAGGTTGCCGGGCGAAGAACGGTTGCCGCACCGCTCTGTACCACTGCTCGAGAGCGACCAGGTTCGCCATGTAGACGACGTTGTTGCGCATGAGCCGCGCCAGGTTGCCGTAGGTGCGCGGTATATACCTCCGCTTCGCCTCCCGGTGGGCGCCCACCACCACCAGGCGCCCTTCCTCGAGGATGTCCTCGCGGAGGATGCACCCGGCGACGACTACCGTCCCGAAAGCCACCCGCACCGGTCCGGCCGCCCCACCCTGCCCGCCGAGAAAGATCGGCCGCTGGTCGAGCATCACCCCCCGGGGGACCTCCCCGAAAAGCGACGGCGTGCATTTGTCGCCGTCGGGGGTGTAATTGAAGTGGATATAGGAGCTGCCCACCTCGCTGTGGTTCTCGCGGCTGGTCCCCCCGGCCATGAGGCAGTCGCAGAAATTGACGAGGCTGCCGAGAGTGACGAACGGGAGAAGGATGGTCTGCTTGAGTCCCACGCAATGCGCGCCGCTCGCCTCTTCCTCGAGCAGGCAGCCCTCGCGGACGTGGGCACCGAGCCCCATGCTCGGCCTTCTCCAGAAAGACCGACTGCCTGAGGTAGCCGCCCTTCAGCTCCACCCGCGGGCCCAGATAGCAGTCCTCCACCGTCACCGGGCCCTCGGCGCCCAGGCGGACGCCGGCGGAGATGACCGTCTGCGAGCCATATATCCGGCAGCCAGGGTAGATGACCACATCGTGGTCCGATATGCGGGAGAGGTCCACGTCATCCCCGATGTCGACGGTGGCGGGAGCGGAGATGCTCACGCCCCTCTCGATCAACCGGGCGACCTTGTCGTGTCCTCTCGGGCTCAGAGTCCATGCAGCCAAGAGTCGCCCAGCCCGCCCCCATTGTCAAGCGCGCCGCGTTGGCGACCGCGCGGCGGCCCTGGCGCCGCCGCCTTCCGCGGTGCCCGAGCTCCGTGTAGACTTGCCCTCATGGCCGCCGAATCAAAGAGAGCGATCGTCGCCGCGATCGTCGGGAACCTCGCTATCGCCACCATCAAGTTCATCGCGGCGGCGATGACCGGCAGTTCGGCGATGATCTCCGAAGGCATCCACTCCCTCGTGGATACCGGCAACGGGATCCTCTTGTACCACGGGCTGCGGCGCGGAGCCCGCCCGCCCGACGAGCACCATGTCTTCGGCCACGGCATGGAGGTCTACTTCTGGACGTTGATCGTGGCCATCAGCATCTTTGCGGTGGGCGGCGGGATGTCCATCTACGAGGGGATCACCCACATGATCCACCCCACTCCCCTCGAGGACCCCTGGGTGAACTACATCGTACTCGGGCTGTCGGCCGTGTTCGAGGCCATCTCCTTCACCATCGCCTGGCGCGCGTTCAAGCACACAGAGAGGCTCGAGGAGCGTGGTGGCCGCGGTCCGCGGGGGAAAGGACCCGAGCCTGTTCACTGTGGTCTTCGAGGACTCTGCTGCCCTGGTCGGGCTGTTCGTGGCATTCATGGGGGTCCTCCTCAGCGACCTGTTCGATATGCCGGTCCTCGATGGCGCAGCTTCGGTGGTGATCGGCCTGATCCTCGTGAGCGCGGCCATATGGCTTGCCGAGGAGAGCAGGAGCCTCCTTGTGGGCGAAGTGGCCGATCCGGAGCTCGTAGCGGCGCTCCGCGACATCGCGATGAACGACCCGGCCGTGATGGATCTAGGAGAAGTGCTGACCATGCATCTGGGCCCCGACCAGGTGTTGCTGAACATCGAGGTCCAGTTCAGGCCGCAGATACCGGTGGAAGAGGTAGACGCAGCCGTTCGCCGAATAGAGCAGCAGATCCGGGTCCCCTATCCTCAGGTGACCCATATCTTCGTCGAAGTGCGCAACTCCCAGTGTGCCACCGACTTTGTATAATCTCCCGCATCCATCAGCCCAGCACGACAACCGTTACAGGAGGACCCTTACATGAAATGGACCTGCCCAGTCTGCGGCTACGTCTTCGAAGGTGATGCGCCCCCGGAGCAATGCCCCTCCTGCAGAGCTCCCGGTTTGAGCTTCAAAGCCCCCAGCGACGCTCCCGTCGTGTGGGCCGCGGAGCATGTCATCGGCGTCGCCAAAGACGTCGATCCCCGGGTCATCGAAGGCCTGCGCATGAACTTCAACGGCGAGTGCAGCGAAGTGGGCATGTATCTCGCCATGTCACGCGCGGCCGACCGGCAGGGCTACCCCGAGGTTGCCGAGGCCTACAAGCGCATCGCTTTTGAAGAGGCCGACCATGCTTCCCGGTTCGCCGAGCTACTCGGCGAGTGCCTTTCGGCCGAGACCAAGGAGAATCTTCATGCCCGGGTGGACGCCGAATATGGCGCCACCGAAGGCAAGGTCGAGCTGGCGAAACTGGCCAAAGAACTGGGCTACGACGCCATCCACGACACCGTCCACGAGATGGCCCGCGACGAAGCCCGGCACGGCAAGGCGTTCAAGGGTCTGCTGCTGCGCTACTTCGCGTAGCAGGAGCGGCGCCCGGCGCGAAGCCCGGGCGCGAACCGCTCCTCGCGGGATTTGCGAAATGCCAAGGCCCCGGTGGTCCATCCGCCGGGGCCTTCCGTTTGCCCGGGTTCGCGCTCAATAGCGGCCGTCAAGAAGCCTCGGCGAGAGCCTCCACGAACTGGCTGTTGTAGAGGTCGTAGTAGAAGCCGCCTGCTGCGAGAAGCTGCTCGTGGGTGCCCTGCTCCACGATGTTCCCCTCGTTCATCACCAATATGAGATCGGCGCCGCGGATGGTCGACAGCCGGTGCGCAATGACGAAGCTTGTCCGCCCGGTAAGCAGGCGCGCCATCGCCTTCTGGATAAGCACCTCAGTACGAGTGTCGACCGAGCTGGTCGCCTCGTCCAGGATCAAGATCTCCGGATCGGCCAGGAACGCCCGGGCGATGGTGAGCAGCTGCCTCTCCCCCTGCGACACGTTGGCGGAATCGTCATCCAACTTCGTATCGTAAGCCTCGGGAAGGGTGCGCACGAAGTGATCCACGTGAGCCGCCTCCGCCGCCGCGCGGATCTGGGCTTCCGTGGCTCCCTCTTTGCCGTAAGCGATGTTCTCCCGGATGGTGCCCCCGAACAGCCAGGCGTCCTGCAACACCATGCCGAAGAGGCGTCGTAGGTCGGGGCGAGCCATCTTGCGGGTGTCCACGCCGTCGACAAGGATGGCCCCGCCGTCGATCTCGTAGAAGCGCATGAGCAGGTTGACGAGGGTGGTCTTCCCGGCGCCAGTCGGGCCGACGATGGCGACTGTCTGCCCCGGCTGCACCTCGACATTGAGGTGCTCGATCAAAGGCACATCGGGCAGATAGCGGAAGGACACGTCCGCGAACTGCACGCGGCCGGTGACGTGCGTGAGGACCACGGGCTTGGCCGGATCGGCCGATTCCTCGCCCTCGTCGAGCAACTCGAACACGCGCTCGGACGAGGCGACGGCCGACTGAAGCACGTTGGCGACGCTGGCCGTCTGGGTGATGGGCTGCATGAACATCTGGGAGTACTGGATGAACGCCTGGACGTCACCCAAGGTCATGGCGCCCGTGGCGACGCGCAGCCCCCCGACCACCGCGATGGCGACATATTGGAGGTTCCCCACGAACATCATCATGGGCATGATGATGCCGGAGATGAACTGGGCCTTGAAGCTGGCCTGGTAGAGATCCTCGTTCTCCTCGTCGAATTGCTCGATCGCCTCTTTCTGGCGCCCGAAGATCTTCACGATAGTGTGGCCGGTGAAGCTCTCCTCCACGTGTCCGGTGAGGTCGCCCGTGTGCTCCCACTGCAGGGCGAACTGTTTCTGGGAGCGCTTGGCGATCAACATCGTGATCACCACTGAGATCGGCACGGTGACGAGGCAGATCACGGCCAGGAGCGGGCTGAGCCAGAACATCATCGCGAGCACTCCGATGAGTGTCAGGATCGATGTGATGATCTGAGAGAGCGTCTGCTGCAGCGTCTGCTGGATGTTGTCGATGTCGTTCGTGACCCTGCTGAGGATATCGCCCCGCGGATGGCTGTCGAAGTACCTAAGAGGCAGGCGAGCGAGCTTGACGTCGATATCTCGGCGCAGCCGGAAGATCACGCGGGCGACCACTCCGGCCATGATGTAGCCCTGCAGCCATCCGAACAAGGCGCTGAGAAGATAGATCGCAGTGACGACGAGCAACACCCGGCCCACGGCGGCGAAATCCACTCCCTGGCCGGGGTTGATGTCGCTCATCCCCGCCAACATGTTGGCTAGATTATCCTGACCTTGCACCCGCAAGGCCGCGACCGCCTGCTCCTGGGTGACGCCCGGCGGGCAGTTGCTTGCTCACGACGCCGGAGAAGATCAGGTTGGTCGCCTGGGCCAGTATCTTGGGCGCCGCCACCGTGCAGGTCACGCTGATGACCGCGAGAAGGATTATCAGGACGATCTTGCTCCTCTCGGGGCGCAACCTCCCGACTAGCCTCTTGAACGACCCCTTGAAGTCTTTGGCCTTCTCCCCAGAGCCGATAAGGCCGGGCGGGCCGAAGCCGGGACCGTGGGGTTGGCTGCCCCGAGGGCGAGCTTTCCGTCCGGTCTCGGGCTTCTCCGCGGCCGCGCTTGGGCCGCCATCTCGGGGGGCGGCTTCCACCGACGCTGCCTGGTCGTGGCGCTCTTCGGGGCTCATGCCACTTCCTCCGCCGTCAACTGCGAGTAGACGATCTCGCGGTAGGTCTCGCACCTATCGACCAGGTCCTTGTGCTCGCCAATACCGCAGATCCCGCCCTCTTCGAGCACCACGATCCGATCGGCGTGGAGGATGGTGCTGACCCGCTGAGCGACGACGATCACCGTCGCATTCTTCGTCTCGCGCTTGAGGGCGGCGCGTAGCAGCCGAGTCGGTCTTGAGGTCGAGGGCCGAGAAGCTGTCGTCAAAGACGTAGATATCGGGCTTCTTGACCACCGCCCGGGCTATCGCCAGTCGTTGCCTCTGACCGCCCGAGACGTTGGTTCCCCCCTGGGTTATGGGTTCGTCGAGACCTTCCGTCATCGCCGAGACGAACTCGTCGCGCCTGCGCGACCCGCAGAGCGTGCCACAGTTCCTCGTCGGTGGCGTCCGGATCGCCGTAGCGCAGATTGCTCGCCACCGTCCCTGAGAAGAGAAAGACCTTCTGCGGAACGAATCCGATGTGCTGCCAAAGATCGGCCCGGTCCATCTCCCTGATGTCTATCCCGTCGATGAGGATGCTGCCGTCCGTGACGTCGTTCAGGCGGGGGATGAGCCCGATCAAAGTGGACTTGCCGCTCCCCGTGCTGCCCACGATCGCCGTGGTCTCGCCCGGGCGCGCGGTGAACGAGATGTGGCCGAGGATGGCATCCTGAGCTCCGGGATACCGGAACTCGACGTCCCTGAATTCCACGAGTCCGCGCTGGCCCCCGTTCCTCGCCGGAATGAGGCGGGCCACCTTAGGATCGTGGATCGCCGGCTCAACGTCCAGAACGTCCTGTATCCGGCCCCCGGACGCCACCGCGCGAGGGACCATCGCGGCAAGCATGGTAGACATGAGGACCGCGAAAAGGATCTGCATGACGTAGGCGATGAAGGCAAAGAGATTCCCGATCGGCATTGCTCCGCTGTCCACCCGCTGGCCGCCGAACCACATGATGGCCACGATCGACAGGTTCATGATGAGGAAGAGCATGGGGATGACGAGCGCGAAGAGCTTGAAGACCCGGATAGTCACGTCGGTCAGTTCCTGGTTGGCCTGGGCGAACCGCCTCTCCTCGTAGTCGGTCCGGGCGAACGCCCTGATGACTCGGATCCCGCCGAGAGCCTCGCGCATGATCTGGTTGATCTTGTCGAGGCGGGCCTGGATTGTCCGGAACATCGGTATGGCCCTGCGGAGAACGACGAAGATAAAGATCCCCATGATGGGCAGGATGACGGCCAGGGCGGCGGAAAGGGTCACGTCCTGGCGGAGGGCCATGATGATGCCGCCGATGGCCATCATCGGGGCCATGACCATCAAAGTCAGGCCGATGGCTATCAGCATCTGCACCTGCTGCACGTCGTTGGTGTTCCGCGTGATCAGAGAGGGCGTCCCGAAGCGCCCCATCTCACTCTGGGAGAGACTTTCCACCTTGCGGAAGAGCGAGCCTCTGACGTCGCGACCCATGCTCATAGCCGTCTTCGAAGCGTGGAATACGGCGATGATGGAGCAGGCGGTGATCAGCAGGGCAACGCCGAGCATGATGAGGCCGGTGTGGAGTATGTAGGACGTGTCCCCTTTGGCTACGCCGTTATTGATGATGTCCGCGTTGAGCGTGGGCAGGTAGAGGTTGCCGATCGCCTGAACGAGGACCAGCATGACGACCAGGCTGATGCGCTTGCGGTAAGGGCGTAGATACGTGAGCAGAAGATGCTTCATGACGTTTTCGCCTCTTTTGTCGCCTCTTGTTCCTGCCCCACAGGGCACACCAACTCCGCGATATTACTCGACAACTTGTCGAGCAGCCGTGCCAATTCGATCTTGTCGGCGTCGGTCAGCATACCGATGGTCCGCTGGAGGTATTCCTCGAACGCTGCCCGATGCTCCAACTCCTGCCGCCGGCCCTCGGCCGTCAGGAACACCCGAGTGACGCGCTGATCGGCCGCATCGACTTCGCGCCGCACTGCTCCCGCCCTCTCCAGCCCCTGCAAGATGCCGGTCACGCGCGGGCGAGACAAATGAAGGGTGTCGGCAAGCTCGCGCTGGCTCATGCCGTCGGTGATTGTCAGCAAGCGCAGGCTTATCAACTCGGCGTGGTGTGTCTCGGGGTTGCTCAGTCTGCGCTGCATCGCCTGCCGATGCAGGTGGAACACTCTCCCCAGCGCCTCGAAGGCCTGGATGGTCGCCTGGTCGATGTTGACCACCGGAGGAGGCGGGAGATGTGGCATGCGAGAATGGTCGACGACCCTGGGCATATGGACTATCGGGCTCCTTTCGAGCTGCGCATCACGGTCGTTAGTTCCGTACAAAACAGTTTTGCACAGAAGTATATCCTCGTCAAACGTCAAGGTGGCAAGCTGCGCGTACCGGCCGGACGTGAAGGAAGGTTGACGGAGAATCGGCCAGCCTATACAGTCGCTTTTCATGAACGGACACACATCACAGGCTGAATGGAGAACCCTTACCATCGAGGCCTCTTCGCTTGCGGCCCAGGGTGAATTGGGTCAGGCTATAGAGGCCGGAGAGAAGGCGCTTGCCGCCGCCGAGCTCGAGCTGGGAGCCGATCATGCCGCTACGGCTGCGATCGTCGCCGACCTCGCTGTTCTCCACGAGACCGCCGGCGCCTACGTGCAGGCGGCCGCGTTCTATGAGCGGGCTCTTGCGCTACGTGAGAAGGTGCGCCAGGGAGCCGCCGATCCCGCCAACGCTCTGGCTCGGGAAAATCTAGCTCACGTGTACCACCTGCTTGGGCGCAACCAGGCTGCGATCCCTCTGTACGAGACGGCGCTCGCCATCCGAGAGGAGTCGCTCGGGGCCGATCACCCCAGGGTGGCATCCACCCTCGACGATCTGGGCGACGTCCTCGTCGCCGAGGGCCGGTTCATGGATGCTCTCGAGCTCTACCGCCGATCCTGTGCCATCCGCCAAGACGCGTTCGGTGAGGGCCATCCCCGAGTGGCCGTCAGTCTGGACCGGATAGCCGCGCTGCACCAAGCCCGAGAGGACTATGCAAAAGCGGACGAGGGCTTCCAGAAGTCGCTGGCCCTGCGGAAAGCGGCGCTCGGCGCCGGCGACCCGGCCGTCGCATTGAGTCTGCAGCGTCTGGCCGACCTGCAGGCACAGCGAGGCCGCCTAGAAGACGCCCGGGCGGGCCACCAGCAGGCTCTCGATCTTCTCGAGGCGGCGCTCGGACCCGACGACTTGCAGATGGCAGTCAGCCTCGAAGCACTGGCCGCCTACGCTATCGCCGATGACAACACGGCGGACGCCCAGCCGCTCTTGGAGCGCGCGCTCGCGATCCGGGAGAAGAGCCTCGGGCTGGTTCATCCCGAGGTCGCCCGTGTCCTCGCGACCCTTGGTTCATTGCTGGACGCAAGGGGACGCACTACCGACGCGCTGTGGAACTCCGAGCGGGCCCTCCGTATACGGACGGACGACCTCGGCGGCGATCATCCGCTCGTGGCAACGAGTCTCACACAGGTGGCCGAACTCTATCGGGCGAGCGGGCAGTACGCCCTCGCCGAGCCCCTGTTCGAGCGCGCCCTGGCCATCAGGGACAAGACCCTGAGCGCCGACGATCCCGAGCTGGCAAAGAGCCTGGCCGATCTGGCGGAGCTCTACTATGTGCGGGGCCGCTACGCCGACGCCAAGCCGCTCTACGAGCGCGCCATCGCAACAAAAGAGAGGGTGCTCGGCCCTGACGATCCCAGCCTGGCTCTTTTCCTCAACGGGCTCGCAGTGCTCTCGTCGGTGCAGGGCCACTACGCGGCGGCGGAGCCGCTCTACAAGCGGTCGCTGGAGATATGGGAGAAGAGTCTGGGGCCCCAGCATCCCGACGTGGCCACCGGCCTGGGCAACCTTGCCGTGCTCTACTACGAGCAGGGCCGATACGACGAAGCCGAGCCGCTGCACAAGCGGGCCCTGGCCATACGAGAGGAGACGTTGGGCCCCGAGCACGCCCACGTTGCCACGAGCCTCGAGAATCTCGCCGAACTGTACCGTGCGCAGGGTCGCTACGACGAAGCCGAGCCCTTGTACCTGCGGGCCTTGGCGATCGGCGAGAAGAGCCTCGGTCCCGAGCACCCGGAGGTAGCGGTAAGCCTCAACAACCTGGCCGAGCTCTACAGGCTCCAAGGCCGGTTCGACGAAGCCGCTCCTCTCTACGAGCGAGCCCTGGTGGTGGCGGAGGCCGCGCTCGGCCCCGATCATCCAGACGTAGCTCTCACCCTACAGGGACTGGCGGAACTGCACCGAGCCCATGGGAATCTCGAGGCCGCGGAGACTGAGTATGCTCGAGCCCTGGCCATTCGCGAAAAGGCGCTGGGAAGCGACCATCCCGATGTGGCCGCGACTCTGGACGGCATCGCCGCGCTCTACCAGGACATCGGCCGGGACGAGGAGGCTGCGCGTCTGAGAGAACGGGTCGAGACTATCCGGGCGATCGAACGCTAGGACCCGGGCTACTCGATACCCACCAGCAGCTGGCCGCGCTCGGCGGTGTCGCCTTTCTTGATGAGTACCGCGGTCACGACACCCTTCTTGGGCGCACGTAGCTCGTTCTCCATCTTCATGGCCTCGAGGACCACCAGCGGAGCGCCTTCCTCGACGTTGTCGCCGGGTTTGACGAAAACGTCGACGATCTTGCCGGGAACCGGCGCGAACAGACCGTCACTGACCTCGGCAGGCGCCGGGGCCTGACTCCCGGCTGAGCCCGTGTCCGCACTACCGTCCGCGGGAGCTCCGGTGCCGGAGGCCGAACCCAACCCTCCGGCGGAACCCGCACCCGAGCCCACCGCGCCGGCTGCGCCCGGCGTCTCCCGGACCAGGTCGGACACGGTCAGGGGAACCCTCTCCCCCGCCACTTCGAGGGTGAAGCAGCCGACGTCCTCGGTGCTCTCCACCACCCGGATCTCGTAGTTCGTATCCCCGACCTGGATCATGCGGCGGTCGGGGTTCGTCGCCCCGGTCTTGCTCTCGAACGTCTCGCCGTCGATGGTCACTATCCCGTCGGCGGCGGCCGTGATCAGATACTCCTTGCCGTCGACCTGAAGCCTGAACTTCACCCTAATACCTCCAGGCCACGGCGCGGGCGTTGACGAGCTCCGCCCGCCCGGCTGCCGCCCATGCCGAGCCGGTGTTGGGAGCCGCGACCGCGGACTCGACGAGGCCCGGTCCCGGCTGCGCCTCGGGCGTGCCCCTATCACCCGCTGCCGTGTCAGCGGCGCCGACAGGCGCGGCCGGTTGCGGAGCGCACGCCGCTTCCTTGTCGACCCCCAGCAGTCCCGCCACCACTGCGACTAGAGCTGCCAGCTCTTCCCGCGAGCGCTCGGTCCGATCTCTGCGCGCGAAGAACTCCAGAGCCACCTGGGGAAACAGAGCGTAGGACATGAGGTCTTCGTCGCTGTATGCGATCCCCAACTCGTCGAGCTCGGCCCGCCGCTTGGGCAACTCCGGCTCCAGCATGTCGGCCGGCCGGACGGTGATGGGGATCTCGTCACCGATGATGAGCTTCTGGACTTCGGGGTCGACCGTGCCCGGCGGGCGCCCGTAGTAGCCCTGAACATACCCCCGGGTCTCCTTGGTGACCATCTTGTAGCGCCCCATGAGCACGTTGAGGGTCGCCTGAGTGCCGACGATCTGTGAGGTGGGCGTTACCAGCGGCGGATACCCAAGCTCCTGTCGCACGCGGGGCACCTCGGCGAGCACCTCCTCCATGCGGTCGAGCGCGCCTTGGTCCTTGAGCTGCGACGACAGGTTGGAGATCATCCCGCCCGGGATCTGCCACAGCAGCACCGCGGGGTCGACAGCCGTGAACGCGCTCTCGTACGCCCGGTACTTCTTGCGCACGTCGCGGAAGTACTCCGAGATCTCCTCGAGCACCTTGATATCCATGCCGGTCGCCCTGTCGCTGTTCGCGAGAGCAGCCACCATAGACTCAGTGGGCGGGTGTGAGGTCCCCATGGACATGGACGAGATGGCGCAGTCGAGGATGTCGGCCCCCGCATCCACCGCCCGTAAGTAGGCCATGGACGCCATACCGGACGTGTAGTGGCAGTGCATATGCACGAGGATTTCGGGGTGCGCCTGCTTGAGGGCAGAGACGAGCTCGTATGCATCCTGGGGATCGAGCAGACCCGCCATGTCCTTGATGCAGAAGCTCTGGGCGCCTAGCTCCGCGAGGCGCGCCGCGTACTCCAGGAACGCCTGCACGTTGTGGACGGGGCTCTTGGTGTAGCTGATGGTCCCCTCCACCCACTTGCCGCTCTCCCTGACTGCGGCGATGGCCGTCTCGAGGTTCCGCGGGTCGTTGAGCGCGTCGAACACCCTGAACACGTCGATGCCGGCCAGCGCCGCCAGGCGCACGAACTCTTGCACCACGTCGTCGGCATAGTTGCGGTAGCCCACTGCGTTCTGACCGCGGAGCAGCATCTGCAGGCGGGTATCGGGCATGGTCGTCTTGAGCGCTCGGACCCTCTCCCAGGGATCCTCATTGAGGAACCGCATCATCGAGTCGAAGGTAGCTCCACCCCACATCTCGATTGACCAGTAGCCGGCCTGGTTGATCTTTCCGGCGACGGGAAGCATGTCCTCGGTGCGCATCCGCGTCGCGAGCAGCGACTGGTGAGCATCGCGAAGTACGAGATCGGTGATGTGGACCGGGTTGGAGCCGCCCGCCGTGGCGGGAGCCGCGGCGGTCGTGGTGTCTGCGCTCACAGGGGGATATTCCCGTGCTTCTTGGGAGGGCGGCCTTCCCGCTTCGAAGCACAGGCTTCGAGTGCCGCGACCAGTCGCGGCCTGGTGTCGCGGGGCTCGACGACGTCGTCCAGGTACCCCCGCTTGGCTGCGGTGAACGGTGAGTGGGCCTCCCAGCGCCGGACCGCGCTCGCCGTGGCCGAGGCGGCGATCTCGGCCGACGGCCAGGCCAGGTTGAAGTCGGCCCGGATGTGCTTGGAGCACATCACCTCGTAGGCTTCTCCGTACGCTTTGCCGGTGACGACCGTCAGCTTGGGCACCGTCGCCTCGCAGAACGCATAGAGCAGCTTGGTGGCGTCGCGCAACAGCCCACCGCGCTCCTGCGCCTTGCCCGGAACGAATCCGGGCGTGTCGACGAAGGTCAGCAGCGGGATGTTGAAGGCATCGCACGTCCGGACGAACCGGGCGCCCTTCGCGCAGGCGTCGATGTCGAGCCTGCCGGCAAATTGCGCCGGCTGATTCGCAACGATGCCGACGGCCCGGCCGTTCAGCCGGCCGAAGCCGATGACCAGATTGCGAGCCCACTCGGCCTGCAACTCGAGGAACTCACCCGAGTCGACCACACCGGTCACCACCTCGCGCACGTCATAGCCGCCTTCACCGGAGGCTCCTCGATCCGCGAGCATAAGTCTTTCCAGGCCCTCGTCGCGCCGGTCGGCCGGGTCGGTGCAGACCGCACGCGGGGCTTCTTCCAGGTTGTTCTGGGGCAGATACGACAGCAGACCACGCACGGCCTGCAGGCACTTGCCCTCGTCATCCGCAGCCAGGTGGGCGAGACCACTGCTCTCACTGTGGGTCCTGCCCCCACCCAACTCCTCGATGGTGGTCTCCTCACCCAGCACAGCCCGAGCGGCCTCGGGGCCGGCCAGGAAGAGCTGGCTCGATCCCTTCACCATGAGCGTGAAGTCGGCCAGAACCGGAGAATACGCGGCGGCCCCGCCGCACTGTCCCATGATCGCGGAGATCTGCGGGACCAGGCCCGAGGCCATCACGTTCCGGAAGAAAATATCGGCGTAGGCACCGAGTGCCCCCAACCCGCCTTCGTGTGCCCAGCGATCGCCCGCATCGTGGATGCCGATGAGAGGCGCCCCGTTCTTCATGGCCAGGTCGACCACTTTGACAGTCTTCTGGGCGAAGCGCTCCCGCGAATAGCCGTCTGCGTCGGTCCCGTCTTGCGAGAACACGTAGACATCACGGCCGCCGACCTTGCCGTGTCCGGTGACCACCCCGCCCACAAGCACGTCCAACTCCACAAAGCTCCCGGCATCCAGCAGTGCGAGTACGCGCTCGCGCGCGCTCAGGAGGTCGTTCTTGCGCCGAGCCGCCGCTTGCTCGGGCCCCCCTTCGAGAAGGGCCTCTTTCTTCAGCAGGCGCAGCCGCTCCAGTTTCTCCTCGCCGGTCACGACGGCGAAACCTTCTGGCAGGTCGTCGCTACCACGCTTCCCCCGATCTCGGTCCACATTGGTGGGTGCCATGCTACACGGAAACGCGCGTCGAGGAAACTGGGCAGTGCTATCCTCCCGGGACATGGAGCAACCACGTGCAGCGGCGGAGTGCCACGACGTCCGCAAGCGCTTCGGGACCACCCTCGCGCTTCAGGGGGTCTCCTTGGAGGTGCCCAGCGGCAGCATCTTCGGCTTCTTGGGTCCCAACGGCGCCGGCAAGTCCACCCTGGTCAAGATCCTCACCGGTCTGGTACACGCGAGCTCCGGCAGCGTCCGTGTGCTGGGGGGCAAGCCGGGCACCAGAGTCACCCAACGCGGGGTCGGATATCTCCCCGAGCACTTCCGCTTTCCCGGATGGCTGACTGGGCGCGAGTTGCTGCGCTTCCACGGCCGACTACTGGGAGTCACCGTCGACACCGACCGTCTTCTCGCACTCGTCGGTCTCGCCGACGCCGCTGACCGGCGGGTGGCGGAGCTTTCCAAGGGCATGCAGCAGCGGTTGGGCCTTGCTCAGGCCCTGGTGGGACAGCCCCGAGTCATCTTCCTCGATGAGCCCACCAGCGCCCTCGATCCCCTGGGCAGGATCGAGGTGCGCGACGTTCTCCTGCACCTCAAGGACCAGGGGACGACGGTCTTCCTCAACAGCCACCTGCTCACCGAAGTGGAGAAGATCTGCGACCGCGTGGCGGTGATCGACCGAGGCTCGGTCGTAGCCCTGGGGTCCATGGACGACCTTCTCCAAGGGCCGGTGGCCCGGGTGGAGGTCGGCCGCTTGTCTCAGGAGTCGGTCGAGGCCGCTGGGGCCGCCCTGCGGGCGTCCGGGGTCGCCGATGCGACTTACACCGGCGAGGAGTTCGTGGTGCCGGTCGCCACCCGGGAGGACCTTCCCAGAGTCGTCGCCACTCTTGTGGGTCTCGGGGTACCCGTGTACGAAGCGGGGCTCGTTCGGCGCTCCCTCGAGGACGCCTTCGTCCAACTCGTCAAAGACCACGAGCCCGCCCCCAGCCAGGGGGACCGGTCATGAACCAGACTGCCCCTGCGGCCCGCGGTTGGCTCTCGCCGGGAAGCGCGCCGCGTCAGGTGCTGACTCTGGCGGCCTTCACCTGGAAGGAGGGCCTGCGGCGGCGGATGGTCATCGTCGGGCTGATCCTCACCCTCGCGTTCGTCGTCCTCTACGGTCTGGGCGGTTACTTTGCCTTCAGCTACCAGACCGACCTCGGGATCGATCAGGCCCCGGCCGCGGCACGCGGCCTACTACCCACGGACACCGACCTCGCCTCACTCATGAGACAGATCGCCGCCTACGTGATGCTCTCCCTTGGGATCTTCATGGCCAGCATACTGACGGTGACGATGCTCGTGTTCTCCGCCTCGGGCATGGTGTCGGGGGATGCCGAGAACGGCACGCTGCAGACCATTGTCACCCGGCCGCTGGCGCGGTACCAGTTGCTTCTGGGCCGCTACCTCGGCTTCGCCAGCATCTTCCTGGCGTATTTGATCATGGTGACGGCTCTGCTCATCGGGCTCACGTGGGCCTTCAGCGGCTACGCCCCGCCCGACCCGGTGCAGGCCGTCGGCCTGATAGCCCTTCAGGGTCTCATCCTCCTGGCCCTGGCAGCGGTGGGCACCACCTTCCTGCCTCCCCTTGCCACCGGTATCCTCGTGTTCATGGCCTACGGTCTGGCCTTCATCGCCGGAGTGGTGAACCAGATCGGGATCCTCCTCGCCAACCAGACGGCACAGACCATCGGGAAGGCGGTCGCCTTCCTTGTGCCCTCAGATCTCTTGTTCCGGGGCGGCCTGCACGACCTCGCCCCGGTCATCCCCGGCGCGCTTTCTCAACTCGTCCAAACCGGGCCCTTCGGCACCCCCTCCCCTGTGAGCCCGGCCATGCTTCTCTACTGCCTCGGGTATCTGGTGGTCGCCCTGGCGGCCGGCTGCTGGTTGTTCGCCCGCAAGGATCTTTGAGCCCGAGTATGATGCTCACATTAATGAAGCGCGATGCGACACTCGCATGACAGATTGAGGGAGGCCACCCGATGATGTTTCGCGCCGTCACCCTGCGAGGGGCACTCTGGTTCGCCGTCTCGGCGTCGCTACTGCTCGCCTTCGGCCTGCTGACCGGTTGCGGCGGCTCTTCCGCCTCTGCGACCACGGGCAGCACGGCGGCCGGCAACGGCCCTCAGGTGATCATGACCAACCGCTCATACAACCCCCAGGAGATCACCGTCAAGGTCGGCGACACCGTCACCTGGGTCAATCAGGACGCGCCGCAGCACGATGTCGTCGCAAAGAACGGTGAGTTCAAGAGCGAGCTGTTCGACAAGGGGCAGAGTTTCAGCTTCACGTTCACCAAGGCAGGCACATACCCATACTACTGCAGCATCCACCCGGGCATGACCGGCACGGTGATCGTGCAATAGGAGCAGCCCGGGGTCACACGAGGGCCCGCTGCTACGTCGGAGCTTGGCCCTGCGCTTCGCGCAGCCTCTCCGCCTCGCGGCTCTTTGCCCGCATGAAGTAGACGAGCTGAGCAAAGGCGGGCACGGGGGGCTCCCGGACCATCCTCGGACCGAGGGCGATGGCGTCCCCGTATGCCTCCGTCACCTGATCTATCAGCCGGTCCCAGGAGTAGCGCTCGGCCCGCGCGATACCTGAAAAGGTAAGATCCTGCCGAAGTTCATCGTTCTCCAGCACGCCGAAAAGGGCGTTCTCGAGGGCGGAGGGATGGTCGGGCGGGACGAGCACACCGGCCGACCCTTCGGCGAGGACGGCACGGTAGCCGGGGATGTCGGACGCGACCACCGGAAGACCGGCGGCCATGGCCTCGATCAGAACGATCCCGAAACTCTCGCCCCCATTCGAAGGAGCGCACAGCACCTGGGCCGCCGCCATCTCCCTCACCTTGACTTCGTGGGGCACCCGGCCGAGGGCGGTGACTCCGCCCAGGCTCCTGTTGGGCGTGTGACGCTCCCGCGAGGCGAGCGCCTGGAGTTCCTCGGGCGTGGGACCCGCGAGCACCAGGGTAGCGTCGGGGCGGCGGCGGCGAAGACCTTCGAACGCCTCGAGCAACGCCGGCAGCCCCTTGCGGGGCTCGGGACGGCCGACAAAAAGAATCCGGCCTGGTACCTTTTGGCCTCCCCTGGCCGGTGCATAGCGTTCGATCTCGATACCGTTAGGGATGACCCGGTACTCCCCGGGGAATTCGCCGATGACCGTCTGCCGAGCGGTCTCGGAGACGACGATCCGCAGGGTGATGCTGGTGAGTATCCTCTCCGCGAGCGGCCGCCAGCGCAAATAGAAGGCCGAAGCTGCCCCGGCCGCGTGGAACGTCGCCACCACCGGGACCTTGGCCATCATGGTGGCCGCCGCGCCGACGGCGGGGATGGTGGGCTCGTGGACGTGCACAACGTCGAGTTCCAGAGGGGACAGGATGCGGTTCATCCTTCCCAGCATGAAGAACGAACCGTTGACGTAGGCTACAGAGCCGTTCGAGCGGACCGGGAAAGCTCTGCCGGCCGAGATGAAGTTCGTGGGTATGGTGGTCTGGGAGCGACGCAGGTCGCCGGCCGGGGCGATCACGTAGACCTCATTGTCCGCGCGCTCCAGATGGCGGACAAGACTCATCACGTGGTTGTTCACCCCTCCCGGCACTGTCCACGCATACGGCGAAACCAGACCTACCCGCATAGACCCTCTCCGTTTGTCTCGTGAGACGCCGCGCCGAGCAACCAAGCATCCTATACTCAATGGTAGCGCTTTAGTGTCGGATTGTGGCCACCCATGTTTCTCGGGCGTGCCCAGACCGCGGGCGCAGACCGAAAGAGCGGCGATCGCTCCGACTAGACAGGACCCGCGGTCCCGGCCGCGAAAATGACAGATGCGATGGGCGACGGTATAATCCCGCCCCACCGTGACACGGCTGGCAACGCCCGCCCCCGCAGCCAAGGGATCAGGCGGACCAGGAGGGGAAGGTGCCTGGCACCAGACGCATCGCACACGCATCGCTCAAGCGCCTGCTGGTGGTGCTCCTCGTCGCGTCTGTTCTAGTCCTCTCCGGCTCCACCTTTGTCCAGGCCACCCCGGCCATAGATAAAGCAAATGCTCAGGCTCAGGCGCTGTTGAACCTCATCAACAAGCTCGACGAAGAACTGAGTGCCGTGGCCGAGGAGTACGACTACGCCAACCAGCAGCTCGAGGACACGCAGGCCGCGGTCAAAAGGACCACCAACAACATCACCAAGGCTGAGCGCGACCTGAACACGGCCCAAGATCAGCTCAACCGGAGGCTGGTAAACATCTACAAGGCCGGCGATCTCACCATGCTTGGCGTCATCCTCAACGCGAGCAGCTTCACCGATCTGATCTCCCGAGTCGGTCAGATGCAGCGGCTCGGCAAGCAAGACTCGCAGCTGGTCAACCAGGTGACGAGCTACAAACAGAAGGTGGCCGATCGAAAGGCCGAGTTGGTCGTTCAGCAAACAGAGCAGCAGGCATATGCCGACAGGGTCGAGGGCGCGCGGAAGAAGGTGCTGAGCCAGATCGCGAAACAGAAGAAGGCGCTCAAAGGCAAGGAAGTCCAGATTGCCAAACTCAAGAAGGCGGAGGCCGCTCGCCAGGCAAAACTCGCAGCCGAGGCCCGGGCGCGTCAGCGGTTCCTCGCCTCCCGACCGGGCATAGTCATCAGCACCGCCATGAGGTATCTGGGGGTGCCCTACGTGTGGGGCGGGTCGAGCCCCAGCGGGTTCGATTGCTCCGGTCTGGTCAAGTATTCCTTTGCGAGGGTAGGTATCTCCCTGCCCCACTCCAGCGCGATGCAGTATCACTACGGCGCACACGTTTCACGAGCCCAGTTGAAGCCGGGCGATCTCGTCTTCTTCTACAACCCCATCCACCACGTAGGCATCTACATCGGTAACGGAAATATGATCAACGCCACCGGGAACCACGTGCAGATCAGCACAGTGTGGACGAGTAGCTACCTCGGGGCCACCCGCCTCTTCTAGCCGGGCATGGACTTCCTCGAACTAGCCAAGACCCGCTATGCCTGCCGCTCTTACCAGCCCCGCGCGGTGGAGCCGGAGAAACTGCTGCGAGTCCTCGAGGCGGTACGTCTCGCCCCGTCAGGTTCCAACCGCCAACCCTGGAAGTTCATCCTGGTCCACGACCTTGAGATCAAACAGAGACTGGTGCGGGCATGTGCCAATCAACGCTTCATTGCCACGGCGCCGGTAGTGGTCGCGGGGTGCGGTCTCATGCCGGACCGGATAATGAGCTGCGGCATCCCCGGCGATCCCGTGGACGTAGCCATCGCCATGGAGCACCTATCTCTGGCTGCCACGGCGGAGGGCTTGGCAACCTGCTGGATCGGAGCATTCTCGCAGGACGAGGTCCGCGACGTTTTGGGGATACCGCGTTCCGCGAAAGTCATCGAGCTGATGACCGTCGGCTACCCTGCCGACTCGCCCCAAATCAAGACCCGCAAGCCGCTGTCGGACATCATCGCAGTCGATCGCTGGGAGTAGACCGTGTCCTCATCGCAACCCCGGCGGCTGCGGCGAGAGGCACGGACCATCGACCTGATGATCCGGATGTACTGCCGCCAGACTCACGGCGGCCGGTCCTGCCTCTGCCCCGACTGCACCAGCCTCCTCCATTATTCGCTCGACCGCGTCGACTCGTGCCGCTTCGGCGACGGCAAACCGACCTGCGCCCGGTGTACGGTCCACTGCTTCCGCCCTACGATGCGGGAGCGGATCAGGGCTGCCATGCGCTATTCGGGCCCGCGCATGACCTACCGGCATCCCTACCTGGCCGTGCGGCACCTGATGGACCGGCGCCGGGAGCCGCGTACCGACCGTTAGGGACGGACTTCTCGGCTGGGGTAGACTCTAGAGCCGTGGACACTGCTCCCACACCTGTTGGCGCCCCCCTCTCGGCCGGAGATCGCATCCACTCGATCCGTCGAGTGCTCTGGGTCGTCCTTGCCCTCAATGTCGTCGTGGCGTTCGCCAAACTCCTCTACGGCATATTCAGCAACTCGGCCGCGATGCAGGCCGACGGCATAAGTTCGCTCTTCGACGGGGTGTCGAACGTGGTGGCCCTCGTCGGCATGGGATTCGCAGCCCGCCCGGCTGATCGAGATCATCCCTACGGTCATGCCAAGTTCGAGACGTTCACTGCCGCGATCATCGCCGTCATGCTCGGCATCGCGTGCTACAGCGTGGTCCGCGGCGCGATCGCGGGTCTGCAGGGCGATGAGGCGACCGAAGTGACCATCGCGTCGTTCGCCATCATGCTCGGGACGCTCGCGGTGAACATCGGTGTGACCACCTGGGAGGCCCGCGCCGGGCGCCGTCTCGGCAGCGAGGTGCTCATCGCCGATAGCCGCCACACCTTGAGCGACGTCCTGGTGAGCATCGGGGTGATTATCAGCCTCATCCTTGTCAAGCTCGGCTTCGAGAAGGCCGACGGAGTGGTCGCCCTCTTGGTCGCGGTCGTCATAGCCTATACGGCGCTCACCATAATACGGGGCGTGGCACGTACCCTTGGCGATTCCGCCCGTTTGCCCGAGGAGGATCTCGCCAGCATCGCCGGGAAGGTCGAGGGCGTCGTTGGTTGCCACTCGGTGCGGACCCGCGGTTCGGAGAACCAGATCGCTGCGGACCTACACGTGCTCGTCGCACCCCACACCACCGTGGAGCAGGGACACGCGGTGGCACATGAGGTGGAGAACGCTTTGCGGGCCAGATATCCCCAACTGGCCGACGTCGTGGTCCACATCGAGCCGGCCGAGCCAGACTCCGCCTAATAGCCCGACCCTAACCGAGGCGCTCGACGGTGAGCGGCACCTGGCGCTCCAGATTGCCGTCGAGAAAAATGTCGAACGAGTGTGGGCCGTGGGTGCCGAATTTGACAAGGTTAAGGTCGAGAATGAGGTTGACCGAGGCCTCGCCCGCACCCTCTCCCTTGACCTCAACGTCACCCTCCATGGGAGTGACGACATCGACACCGTCGGGGTCGACAAGCCTGACGGTGAGGTGATGCCCTGGCTCTTCTCCGGGATCGGAGACCAGCTTGAGCGCTAGCGCCATGTGCGGATGGACGGTGTCAAAATCAACTAGTGTGATCCGATCGAATATGCCGCAGACGATCAGCTTGCCACCCCGCTGCGTGACCTCCGCGTAGTCGGCCAGCAGCGCCAGATCGACTTTCATCAGGCCACCCTTCTTATGCCGCCCGCAGCAGCTCCTCGTACAGTCTGACAAGAGCCAGTGTATCGGTTGCACAGTAGGCGCGCAGATCGTCAAAGATGGCCATGCGGACTGAGGCGAGGGCACCTCCATAGATCGCCTCGCCCCAGCGGAGCATGGCCACGTCACCGCTCTGCACCGCCAAACCTTGGTAGGAGAGGTCGTCCACCAACGCGGGCAAGACGCACTTGAGCGATGTGCGGCCGTGGAAGCCCGGGTGCTGGACGTAAGTGCGGACGAGCTTCTCGAGATCGAAGAGCCGCGCCTGGATCGCGGCGATGGGGGTGGCGAACTCCGGCAGATCCTGGGCCAGCTGGGCCAGGATGGTGTTCTCATACCCGGTGTAGACGACGATGGGACTGTCGTCGGCATCGCCATCGGCGGCGCCGAGGGCCGCCAGCAGACTCTTCAGAAAAGGTCGGCGCGGATCTGTTGGGTCGGCGTGAAGGAACTCTGCGTGCTCGATCTCTCCGCTCCGCACCAGCGTATGACAGGACCACTGTACGGGGAGCGGCTGGTAAGGCCGGGTGCCGGTGTGGGTAGGGAGTGCGGAACGCCAGGTCTCGAAGTCGAGGAAGTGGATCGGCTCGCCTAGCCCGGACAGCTGATTCCTGAGTTCGGGATCGAAACGCGGCTCCCCTGTCTGGATGACGTCACAGACAGTACGTTGGGTTGGGGTGAGACCCGGGTAACCGAGCGGTACCTCGCGGATAGAGCGGTAGCCGTCGCCGAGGAGCGAGCAGAGCAACTCGTTGTTGACCCGCGGAATCTCGGTGACCGGGAACTCGGGGAGGTCGTCGTGGCAGTAGCCGTAGAAGGGGCAGGTATAGGGATTGTCGCAGCGCTTGCTGATCTGCACATCGGGCATGGGACCGGCAAGCATCTGCCTGAACTCGCGGAGCAGCCCGGGGATCGACTCGATGAACTGCTCCACCTGAGGGGTGAGATCCTCCAGGGTGAAGAGCTGCCCCAGATCGTAGGAGCCGCCGGGATAGACATAGGCACTATTGAGGTGGAGCAGGCGGGTGCTGATGACCGGGACGCTCGCGCCACGCAGCACGTAGGCCTGGATGCCGAGGTCGGTGAGGTATTCGGGCTTGACCTCGGTCGACGATTTGACCTCGACAAGCGTCCAGTTTTGGCCGTCTTCCTTGAACAAGGCGTCGGGGCGAACGAGTACGCCGTCGTAGCGGAAGGCGCCCTCATAGAGGCAGCTGGTACCGTCGCCCAGAAGGCACTGGGTGGTCTCGAGGGCCTGGTCGGCCTGGGTGTAGTCCTCCTCGACCAGCACTCCGCCGGGGAAGAGTTGCCGCGCAAGGGCTCCCACCGCGTGCCCCTGGTCGAAGATGGCCTGCTTCGACTCCGTGACGGGATCGGCGAGTTGGGGCGAGCGACAGAGCAGCCACAGGTACTTGGAGCATTGAAGCCCCGCTTGAAAGCGGGACTTTGAGAGCCTGGGAGTCCATGCCGCCATGTCGCACCTCACTGCGTAAGTTGTCGCCGCGCTCCTCATCGCGGCTTCGGGCGCTACCGCCGCGCGACTCGACTGGACTCAGATTAACAGGCGGACCGGACAGGAAAGCCGCAAGCGCGGTCTTGGGGGCGCTTACATCGTTGCCGGCCTGGGCGGCGCCGCCGCCCGTCTGATGGCGATGTCAAGTGCCCCCAGACACACCCGGGCATCGGCGAATGCCTTCTCGCCGGCCACGCTCTCGACCGCGATGGCCTTGCCCTCGTAGAAGCGCACGAGCAGCTCCCCGTCTGCTACGTCGTGAAAGGTCACGCGCACGGCAAGCGTCGTCACCGGCCCAGGCGCAGCCTTGACGGTGGGCATTCCCGCGGCGGCTCGACCGGTCGAGCCAAACAGCGAGGTTTCGGCCTCGCCCGGTCCCGCCCGTGCAGAGCGTGCGTGCCCGTCTCTCGACGTGGAGGCGATGGCGACGCCGTTCTGGACCAGCTCGGCCGAGACGATATGGGCGAAGGAAAGGAGCTTGGTCCGAGGCTGCGCGTGTCGGCGCGCGACGGCAATGCGCCGTCCCCTATCGTCAATGCCGATCGCCGAGTCGCCCCGTATGTCGATGAACACCTGATTGGCGCGGAAATTCGGGAGCTTCGCGAAGTCGGCAGCGACGCTCTCCCTCCTCCTCTGCCGCGCCGAAGCGGTCAGGAGGAAGTATCCGACAACGATGACCACGACGATCGCAAAGACAGCCCAGGTTGGAATCAATTGCCACCCCTTGTCCGCCCCTATAGTAGCTCGGTACTCGTCTTCATCGGATGACTGTCCATGGTGGAGCCGGGAAAGATACCCTATCTTGAGATAGAACTGGACGGGGAATCCGCAAACTGGAGACCAGAAGATGACGTCACAGACCGCATTCAACACGTACGGAGCGGACCTCGAGAGGCTGCTGTCCTTGAGGACATATCCCCTAGCGATAAGAATGCTCAGGAGCGAATCCGAGATCCCAGGGGGAGCCATCCGGCCCAAAAGGGATAACGGCGAACACTACGCCGTTTGCCAGGTCTTCTCGCTTGCGCGCCGCCAGGGCATGACGGTAGCCATGTTTCTCGAAGATCATTGGTGCTTCGAACCGATCATCTCTTACGGGCTTGTGGAGCCCCCTCAGGATTATCTCGACGGGTTCACGAATTCCTTCTTCATCGCCGACAAAGAGGCAGCAGCAAAGCATGCTCGCGAAATGACGCGGCTGCCTGTGGGGCAATACCCCGGAATGGTCGTGGGACCCCTGAAGACGGCTGATTTCGACCCGGACCTCACGATGATCTACTGCAACCCCGCGCAGTTGCGGCACCTGCTTCTTGCCTTGAGGTACGCGAACGGGACCCAGGTGACCTCGACGCTCGATCCCATCGGTTCCTGCGTGCATTCAGTCGTCCCGTCGTTGTTGTATGGGGAATGCAGGGTCACCGTGCCCGATCCCGGCGATTTCGAGCGCGCGGGCGCTCAGGAAGATGAGATGGTCCTGACAGTCCCGACGGCAAGACTCAAGGAATTGATGGACGGGGTCTATCACTTTGAAGAGTCGGGCATGGGATTCCGGCGCTTCAGTCTCTCGCTTCACTCCGACTTTCAACAGCCCCCGTTCTACCTGGAGTACTTCGAAGGTGGGGCCTGGACGCTCCCAAGGAGTAGGCGGCGGAGCTTCGAGGGACATCGTAGCTCGGCCCGCCCCAGACCGAAGTCTGGAGGCGGGCCGAGCAGGGCAGCCGGCGCTCCGGCTGCAATTCGCTAGGTGCTAGGTACTACTTCTTGTCCATCCAGAAGTTCGCCCAGTCCCAACGGATGAAGCCGGCCAGCGGGTACTCGGTGTGCACGTACTTGGCCATGATCAGACCGGCCGGTGCGCTGTACACGGGGATCATCAGAGCCTGGTCGCCCATGATGCCCACGATGGGTCCGGTCAACTTCTCCTGCTCCGCCGGGTCTTTCGCGCTGTTGGCGGCCGTGAACATCGCGGCCATCTCGGGCGGACGTTTGAAGCTCGTCAGGTTGGTCATCGGGGTCGGCGACCACCAGCGGTTACAGGAGATCAGGTAGTTCGGGTCCACGCCGCTGAACATGAGACCCAGGTCTTTCCACCCGGTGCCGAACATCGACCCGTAGAACCGGCCGGGATCGGCGATGTCGAGGTTGGTCTTGAACCCCGCGGCATCGAGATAGCCTTTGCACGCCTCGCCGACCACACTCCGACCGCCCGTTTCCGCGATCGCCAGGAGGTCGATGGCGCAACCATCGGCGTAGCCGGCGTCGACCAGGAGCTGCTTGGCCTTGGCCGGATCGTACGTACGCTTGACCTTGGACGAACCCGCGCCCCATTCTCCCTCAGGCGCCACTTCGTAGATCGGCTTGTAGATCCCGTAGCCAACAGCCTTGCAGATGGCTTCCTTGTCGAGAGCGTACTCCACCGCTTCGCGCACCGGCTGCTTGTTCATCGGGGAAGCGGCGTCCATGGTGTTGGGCATGAGATGGTACAGGAACGACGCCCACCCAGACTGGTCGGTGAAGCCCTTCTTCTTCATCTCGTCCTGGGCCTGGGCATCGGCGTTCTGCCAGATATCCGCCTGGCCCGCCTGCATCAGCGAAGATGAGGTGGTGGCGTCGGGGATGATCTTGTAGTCGATCCCATCCAGGTTGGGCAGGGGCTTCTGCCAGTAGTCGGGGAACTTCTCCCACGTGATGGACTGGTCGCGGACGAACTCCTTCATGACCATCGGCCCGGTACCGACGCAGTGGTCCATGGCCCACTTCTCGCCGCCGTTGGCCTCGAAGGCCGCCTGGGAGAACATGGGCACCCAGCCGAAGGAATGGATCAGCTGGTTGTCCCACCGTGTCAGGTGCAGCACGTACGTGTACTTGCCCGTGACTTCGAAGCGACTCGAGGGCATCGGCAAACTGCAGCTTCTTGCCGTCCTTGCCCAGCATGTAGTTCCACTTGGCCACGTCGGCGGTCAGCTCGGTGCCGTCATGGAACTTGATGCCCGGCTTGAGCTCGCACGTCATGGTGAGCTTGTCCGGTTCCTCGGTGAAGGTCTTCGCCAGGTGGGGGACGATCGTCCGGTCGACCGTGTACTCGTTGATCCTCTCGACGGAGGGGAATATCGGACCCTCGTCCGTGGGGCCCATCTTGGGCCAGTAGCCGACGTTCTGCGGACCCGCCGGCACGATGTGCCGCGCGATGCCGCCGGTGACCGGCCCTGCGGCCGCGGTCGTCGTCGTTTCGGCTGCCGCCGTGGTCGTGGTCGCGCCGGCCGTGGTCGTGACCCCTGCCGTGGTGGTGGCCCCTCCCGTGGTGGTCGTGGTCTCGCCTCCGCACGCCGCGATGAGGCCGCCGAGGCCGCCGCTCACGGCGATCGCGCCGCCTGCCACACCTGCGTACTTCAGAAACTCTCGCCGGCTGACCGGCTTCTTGACGATGCTCTCGTCTTTGGTTTCCCGTGATTCATCTGTCATCGTGTTGCCCTCCCCCAATTATCGCTGACCTTTTTTGAACACGTTGGCCCACACACTTCAATCTACCACCTCCCGACGCGCTACTCCCTCCTGTCCGACGTCGTTCGCCCGATCTCGTCACTCTCGGACACCCAGCATCACTCAGCCGGCTACCGCAACGGGCAGTGACGCATGCCCGGGGGTATGTGGCATGATGAATGGCTTGCTGCTCGATCACGCCGCCTCCGTCTTGCCGGGCGAGCCCGCCGCGAGGCAGGCGACCTCGTGGTCGTCACCGACCTGTACGAGTCCGGGCACGGTGGTACTGCACGCCGGCGTGGCGTCGGGGCACCTTGTGTGAAAGTTGCAGCCGCTAGGCGGATTCACGGGGCTCGGCACCTCGCCTTCCAGCACGATCCGCTCGCGGCTGGCCTCGAGGTCCGGGTCCGGCACGCAGACCGCCGAGAGCAAGGCGCGCGTGTACGGGTGGATGGGATTGGCGTAGAGCTCGACCGGCGTGGTGATCTCCAGTATGCGTCCCAGGTACATCACCGCGATCCGGTCGCTGATGTGCTTGACCACCGAGAGATCGTGCGCGATGAAGATGTACGTCAGTCCCGCCAACCCTTCTTGCAGATCCATGAGAAGGTTGATGATCTGGGCCTGGATGGACACGTCCAGCGCCGATACCGGCTCGTCACAGATGATCAGTTTCGGGTCGCCGGCCAGAGCCCGGGCGATCCCTATGCGCTGTCGCTGGCCCCCGCTGAACTCATGGGGGTAGCGCGACATGAGATCCGGATCCAGGCCCACTTTTCTGAAGAGACCGTCCACTCGCTGGTCGTACTCCGACTTATCTCTCCACCATCTGGTGGATCTTGAGCGGCTCGCCCACGATGCTGCCGGCCGTCTGCCGGGGATCGAGCGAGGCGTAGGGGTCCTGGAAGATGACGGCGATCTCGCGACGGAGAGATCCTGAACTCTTTCTCCGGCATCGAAGCGATCTCTCTGTGATCGAACCAGATGCGCCCCCCTGTCGGGTTGTACACCCGGCACAGGCAGCGCCCCACGGTGGTCTTGCCGCAGCCGCTCTCGCCCACAAGGCCGAGGGTCTCTCCCTTCCGCAGCTTGAGCGACACGCCGTCGACGGCCTTGATCTCGCCCACCTTCTTCTTCAGCAGCCCGCGGGTGATTGGAAAGTACATCTTGAGAGAGTCGACCTCGAGAAGGACGTCGTTCTCCACCGCGGTGACGGCACTCGTCTCGGGAGCGGTGGTGGTGCCGGGAACGTCTGTCATGCCACGACCCCTCGCGCCGCGGCCAGCTTCGGCTCCGCTCCCTGCTCCCGCATGTAGCACCGCACCCTGTGCCCATCGCCGTCGACGGACTGCAGCTCCGGGCAGGGCTCCACGAAGCAGCGCTCGCCCCGCTCGGTACAGCGAGGCAGGAAGGCGCACGTCGGGGGGAGGTTGATGAGATTAGGCGGGGTGCCGAAGATAGGAATCAGGCGTTGGCCATGGACCTCGTCCACGCGGGGGACGCTCTTGAGCAGGCCGATCGTGTACGGATGGCTGGGCCGGTAGAAGATGTCCCGGCAGCTTCCCTCCTCGACGATCCTGCCCGCGTACATGATGTAGAGGCGTTGCGCGTAGCGGGCGACCACCCCAAGGTTGTGGGTCACGAGCATCAGGGACCCGCGGCACCCGTCGATGGTGGTGAGCATGAGCTCCAGCAGTTGTGCCTGGGTGGTGCAGTCCAGCGCCGTGGTGGGCTCATCGGCGATGACCATCTTCGGCTGACAGGCCACGCCTATGGCGATCATGACCCGCTGCCTCATCCCGCCGCTGAACTGGTGCGGGTAGTCGTCCGTACGGCTTGCCGCGCTCGATATACCCACCATTTCGAGCAACTCGATCGCCCGGCTCCGCGCCTCTTTCTTGTTCATCTTCAAGTGAAGTTCCAGCGACTCGGTGAGTTGACGGCCGATGGTCAACGTGGGGTTGAGCGAGGTCATGGGCTCCTGAAAGATCATGCTGATCTTCCCGCCCCGGATGGAGCGCATCTCGTCGCTATTGGAGGGATACTCGAGCAGATTGGCGCCTTCGAACCACACCTCTCCCCCGGTGACGCGACCGGGGGGCCGCACAAGCTGCATCACCGAGAGCTGGGAGACCGACTTTCCGCAGCCGCTCTCGCCCACCATACCCACGATCTCCCGCTCGTCCACCGTGTAGGAGACGTCGTTCACCGCGTGTACGATGCCCTGCTCGATCTTGAACTCCGTCCGCAGGTTCTTGACCTCCAACATCCGGCCCGCCGGCGACAGATCGCATGACGCCCCCTGGACCGCGGTCTGCTGGGCGCTCACAGCACACCTCGGAGTTTCGGGTCGAGAGCGTCCCGCAGGCCGTCGCCAACCATGTTGAAGGCGAACACCACCACCATGATGGCAATGGCCGGGGCGAACGAGAGCTGGGCATGATCCCCCAGGTAGCGGTACCCGTCGGCAGCCATGCTTCCCCACGCCACCCCGGGCGGCTTGATGCCGATGCCCAGGAAGCTGAGGGCCGCCTCGGCAAGGATCACGTTACCGAGCATCGCGGTGATCAGCACCAGGGTGGGCTGGAACGCGTTGGGCAGGATGTGCTTCGCCATGGTGCGCAGGCTCTTTCCGCCCATTGCCCGCTGCGCCATGATGTACTCGTTCTCCTTGACGCTCAGGGTCTCGCCGCACATGAGCCGGGTGTAGCCCGGCAGTGTGGCGATGGCCAGAGCGATGATGACGTTGTGTATCCCACCCCCCAGGACCGCAGCCAAGAGCAAGGCCAGGATGAGCATCGGAAAGCCCATCAGCGCATCCATGATGCGCATGATGACGGTATTGGTGGCCCCGCCCAGATAGCCGGCGAGCAGCCCGAGGATGATCCCAGCGATTGAGGCCACGGCGACGGTGCCGAAGCCGACGATGAGCGCCGTTCTCGCCCCGTAGACCAGGCGGCTGAAGGTATCGCGGCCCAGGCTGTCGGTGCCGAGGATGTGATCCCGGCTGATCGGCTGCAGCGACTGGGCCAAGTCGTTCTTATAGGGGTCGTGGTTTGCGATCAGCGGGGCGAAGATCCCCACGATGACAAGGATCGCGAGCACGCCGACCCCGAACATCACCAGCTTACGCTGGAAGAGGATCCGGAAGAAGCGCCTGCGCTCGCTCACCTGCGGTGGAGCTGTGGCGTCCAGTAGGCCGATTTGTGGCACTGCGGAAGCGTCGTTCAAATCCACAACCTCACTCATAGCGGATCCTCGGATCAAGCCAGCCGTACGAGATATCCACGATCAGATTGATGATAACGATGATGGTGGCGATGACCAGCGTCGTGCCCTGGATCACCACGTAGTCCTGGGCGAAGACGCTCTGCACCAGGAGGCTTCCGACCCCGGGAATGGCGTACATGCTCTCGATGATCACCGATCCGCCGATGACCAGACCCACGCCGATCCCGAGCATCGTGACCACCGGCAACATGCTGTTCTTGAGGACGTGCCGACTGACGACGACCTTCTCCTTCAGACCCTTGGACCACGCCGTGCGGATGAAGTCCATATTGTTGACCTCCAACACGCTCGACCTCATCTGGCGGGCCGTCATGGCCAGTGGAACCACGGCAAGACAGATCACGGGTATTACGCTCATCTTGGTGAAAAGCCAAAGGTCGTCGAACGGCGACACGTAGCCGGCGATGGGTAGCCACCCCAGCTTGAGTCCGAATACGTAGATCAGAACTATGAGCAGGAGGAAGACCGGCACGGTCAGGCCTATATAGGAGCAGAAGGTGACAACGGAGTCGATCCATTTTCCCCGCCGGATGGCGGCCATAAGCCCGAAGAATATCCCGAAAACGGTGCTAACCACGATGGCGATGAGTCCCAAGTACAGGGTGGGCGGGAAGCGCTGAGCAAGCAGCTGGCCCACATCCGCCCGATACTTGATCGACTCACCCAGGTTCCCGGTAACCACCCCTTTGACCCAGTTCAGGTACTGGACCGGGATCGGCTTGTCCAGCCCGTACTCCTGCCGCAGCAGCTCCAGTTGCTCCTGGGTCACCCCTCCCGAACCTGCCTGCTGGGAAACGAAGATGAGCACTGGGTCCCCCGGCAGCAGCCGGACCGAGAAGAACACTATGAGCGACACCAGAAAGATGACCACCGCACCCCAAAGCAACCGCCGGATGATGTAGGTGCCCATCTACCGGCTCCCAGACCCGGAGCCCGGAGCCCAGGGGGCTCGCTCAGACCACTCAGGCATACGTGCCATACTCCTTCGTGAAGTCGATCAGCGCCTTGAGATTCTCCGGTCGCGCGTCGTCCACCGGGGTGCGCGAGGACATGACAAAACCACCGTCACGCCCGCAGTAATCGATGAGCTGCTTTGCCACCTCGCGCACTTCGCTGGGCGAACCCAGCGCGAGCAGCGTGGCGGGTACGTTGCCACTGATGCACAGGTGCCCGCCCAGCACGTCTTTGGCCCGGAACATGTCGGTGGTGTCGAAGTGCAGGAACGCCTTCCCCTTGGGGATCTCGAGTAGATACTCCAGGCGCGAAGTATAGTCGCCTTCGGTCATCACTATCGGCGTGAAACCCTGTTCGATCAGCCCGACTATGAGCCCCCTCAGCGTCGGCCAATAGAAGGTCTCGAACTGCTTGAGCGAGCAGAAGCCCTCGGACCCGAAGTGCAAGGGGAGTAGGACGAAGTTGAGCGCGCCGTCCCGCCCCATGCCGATACTCGCGAGCATCCGCCTCATCACCGCGTCGCAGGCCTCCTGCAGCTCGTCGGGATGCTTGTACAGATCCGTCATCGTGCCCCGCATGCCTCGGAGGTGGTCTGCGATGACGTCATACGGAGCCAGGGCGAACCCGTCGTTGAGCGGCGGAAAGCCTTCAACCTCGATCTCCCCTAAGAAGGACTCGATCTTGGGACGCCACGTCTGCATCTCGCGCCCGATCTCCTGGAGCACTTCGATGGACGCAGCCACATCCGGCGAGGAAAGGATCTCCGCGAGGCTGATAACGCTACGGTAGCCCGCGTCGGGTGCAGGCGTGAGACTGACCGAGTCAAAACCCTTCATGGCCCCCGACATTCTTGGCATGTACCGCGTGACCATGAAGTCGGTGGGGTTGGAGATGAGGTGCGCGTACTCAGTCTCGCGCATGTACTCTCCGTCGATGTACTGGTGCGACTGGATCTGCGCGCCGCCCCGCCCCGGCCAGGTGATGACTTGGGGATCGACCAGATCCAAGACGCTCCCCGGAAAGAAGGGCTGCACGCTGCTGACATCGGCGTCGAAGTCGAGGAGCGTCTGCTTGCAGGCCGAAAGCCAGGTGTCGTAATCGTAGTAGGCCGCGTCGTAACGGACCCCACAGTACTTGGCGGGAAAATAACCGAAGTGAATCTCGACCGGGACTCTGTCGGGGACCTCGAGGCGGATGGCCTCGTCGAACCGCCTTCGACGTTCCCGGAACAAAGTCGCTGCAAGTGCGGTCATTTCCCCCCTTGGAATGCCCGGCTTCCTGAATCAAGTTCAGTTAGACCGTCTACCTTTACCACGCGGCGCCGGTCAGAGTCAAGAGCCCCCACGCTCATGTCCGAATGCAGGCAAAGGGCTGCTAAATAAACCAAAAGTAGAGCGTCGCCCGTTTGCCCTTGCGTGTCCGCCGCGCCCATCACGAAGACGCATGGGCCTAGCCCTTGGTTTCCGGCGGGGCGTAGGCCGCCAGTAGTCGCCGGAAGTTCCGCCGGGAGGCACCGGCGCTGGTCACCTCGTCGACTCGCGCAAGAAGCGCCATGTCCTCTGCCCAGGCGAACATCAAGACCGCCCAGGCGAGGTCCCCCGGGTCGACGTCGTCGCGGATACTGCCTTCGCGCTGCCCCTCTTGCACTATGGGGAGAAGCAGTTCGTAGGACTGCAGCAAGCCGCGAGGCGTGCTCGGCTCCAGGCGCGCTTTCTCTGTGACTCCCACGAAGGCGAACACCGGGCGGACGAAGGATTCAAGCGCGCCGGCGGACCACTGGAGATGGCTCTCGGCGATCTTGTCCAGTCGCTCCATGGCCGTCGCCCCCGAGGGGGTTACGATCCACTCGTGCGCCTGCTCGCCCAGAAGCTCGGTGGCGGCCACCAGCACCTCCTCACGGTTGTGGAAATGCTGGTAGAGCGCGCTGTTGGAAATGCCCACGGCCCGGGCGATCCGCGCTACCGAAGCGCCATGGTAGCCATGTCTTGCCATGACCACCAGAGCTGCTTCGGCGATCTCGCGTCGCCGAACGGCTTTGGTCTTGCGCGTGCGTTTCTCTGCAGATTCTGCCAGCAGGTCACCTCGGGGACGAAACCATCGAGTAGATGTCTGGCAATCTACAGAATCGTATTCACTTTCGCAACACTGCGGCCGGCGCTGGAGCCCCGCCCGCCCGAAAACGTCAGTCGACCAGCTTCTGCACAGTCTCCTTGAGCGGAGTGGTGGGCCTTCCCGTCAGCGTCGCGAGATCGTCGGTGGCGTCTGCAAGCGCGCCCTCGGCGATGTTGCCATCGAGCGCGGCCACGAAGCCGGCGATGTTCTCGTCCAGCCCGGCCGCCGTCATGGCCGCCGCGATCTCCGCGGGCTCCACGGCTTTGTAGGAGCACGGCGTGCCCGTGACCTCCGCAATGGTGGCCGCGAGTTCGTTGTAGTCCCAGGCGCGGTCGCCGCTGAGCTCGTAGACCTTGCCCTCGTGACCCTCGCCGACCAGCACGACGGCCGCTGCCTCGGCGTAGTCGGCGCGGGAAGCGCTCGCCACGCGGCCCTCGCCGGCCGCGGCCACCAGGGTGCCGGTCGCCCGGGCGGTCTGGATGGATTGCCCGTAATTCTCGGTGTACCAGTTGTTGCGAAGGACGGTGTACGAGAGGCCCGAAGACGCCAAATACTCTTCGGTAGCCTTGTGCTCGGGCGCGAGGATCAGCGAGGAAGTGGTCGCCTTGGGCGCGCTTGTGTAGATGACGTGCTTGACTCCCGCGGCTTTCGCGGCATCGATGACGTTCCTGTGCTGAGCAAAACGCCGGCCCAGCTCGTTCGACGAGATGAGCAGCAGCTTGTCCAACCCCGCGACGGCCGCGTCCAGAGACGGACGATCATCGTAATCCGCCACCCTGAGCTCGACACCCGCGCCGGCGAGGTCCTCCGCTTTGCTGGGGTCGCGAACGATGGCCACCACATCCGTCGCCTGGCACCTATCGAGTAATTGCTGCACCACCAGACGGCCCAACTGCCCGCTGGCTCCGGTCACTCCCATCTTCATCTGTGTCGGCTCACTTTCTGAAGGGCGCGTCCGCCCCTCTCGTTAGTAACTGCTCCGCCCACTGACTGCTCCGCCTATGGTAGTCGCTCACCGGCGAGAATGCAGGGTACTATATTCGGATGGCTGAGGGATACACCACGCGCAGGCCCGCACCCGTGACCGACCGGATAGCCCAGATGAGGGAGCTCGTCCGGGACAGGGTCATCGCCATCGATGCCGAGCGAGCGCTCAACATCACCGAGTCGTACAGGAAGCACCTCATGGTGCCCCCCAGCATCAAGAGGCCCATGGCCACGTACGACGTCTGCTCCAAGATGACCTGCCGCGTAGAGGACTTCGAGCTCATCGTCGGCAACTTCGGCGACCACCTTTCTTGGGCTCCGCGGTGTGGCCGGAAGAGGGATTTGAATGGTTCTACGAGGAGTTCGACGGCGGCGGACTCTGGATGCCCGATGACGACGGCGTCTACCACCGCGAGGACATGGGAACGAGACTGTCCATCACCGAGGAGGAGAAGGACAAACTCTTCTCCGTCCGCGATTTCTGGAAGGGCAAGACCGTCTCCGACCACATGGACTCCTGGTATCCCGACGGATACGAGGAGTGGTGCGCCATCGGGGCCTCCAGCTACTTCCCCGGCAAGCCCATCGGCGACCTTCCCAGCGGGCACCTCACCGCGGGATACCCCAAGATCATCAACGTGGGCTACGCGGCCATCCGCGAACAGGCGCAGGACTGGGTGGACGCCCACCAGGGGAACCTGATGGGGGGCGACGTAGAGAAGTACATGTTCTACAAGTCCGCCGTCCTCGCCTGCGATGCCGCCACCGTCATGATCGGACGCTACGCCCAGGCCTGCCACGCAAGGCCGAGGGGTGCACGGACGCCGCGCGCAAGGCCGAGCTCGAGCAGATGGGCGACGGCCTCGATGTGGATCTCCGAGAAGCCGGCCCGCACGTTCTGGGAGGCGGTCCAGGCCACCATCATGTACCAACTCCTCCTCTACATGGACTGCCAGGTACCCGGCTCTCGCCTTCGGCCGTTTCGACCAGTACACCTGGCCGTTCCTCGAGGCCGACCTCGAGGCCGGGCGCCTCACCATGGACGAGGCGCAGGAGATCGTCGACGCCTTCCTCCTCAAGGCCAACTGCTTCTACCGCGCCGCGCCGCCCTTCCTGAACGAGATCGTCGGCGTCGGCAACACCTACCAGCACACCACCATCGGCGGGGTCGACCCCGACACCGGCGAGGACGCCACCAACCCCGTGACCTACATGATCCTCGAGTCGATGGGCAGGCTCCTGCTGCACGACCCGACCATCTCCATCCGCATCCACAAGAACACCCCCGACGAACTGTGGGAGCGCGCCATCGAGATGACCAAGCTCGTCGGCGGTCTTCCCCTGTTCCAGAACGACGAGGTCATCGTCCCGGCCCTGGTGGAGAGCGGCTTCGAGCTCAAGGACGCCCGGGACTACAGCCTCATCGGCTGCCAGGAGATCGTCGGTTCCGGTAACGACTACCCGGCGCCCAACGGCACCATGTGCAAGGCCACCATCCACTACGGCGTCATCCTCGACCTGGCCCTCAACAACGGCACCAACCCCATGAACGGCAGGAGCGGGGCCCTCAAGACCGGCTACCTCTACGACATGGAGTCGTTCGACGAGGTCAAGAGCGGCGGTGAAGGCCCAGGTGGAGTACTTCCTCAGGTGGTTGGTCACCATGAACAACCACTCCGAGCGCATCGCGATGATCGTGAGCCCTCACGCCGCGCTCTCCATCTCCATGGAGGGCTGCATGGAGTCCGGCAAGGACTGCGTCTGCGGTGGCGCGAAGTACAACTCCTTCGGCGGCACGGCCACCGGTCTCGCCACGGTCGCCGACTCCCTCACCACCATCAGGTACATGGTCTTCGACAAGAAGCTCTGCACCGCCCGCGAGCTCTACGACGCCTACATGGCCGACTGGGAGGGCTACGAGCCGCTTCGCCAGAGGATCCTGAGCGAGGTCCCCCACTTCGGCAACAACGACCCGTACGCGGACGAGCAGATGAAGTGGATCTGCGACGTCTACTACGACGCCTGCCGCGAGATGTACAGCGACAGAGCACGATCTACAAGGCGGGCCTCTACGGAGCGGCCGACCACGTGGCGCAAGGTGCTCACACCTGGGCCACCCCCGACGGACGGCGCACCGGCGAGCCTCTGGCCGACGCCGCCTCTCCGGCGCAGGGCAGGGATCGACACGGTCCCACCGGCGTGTTCAACTCCGAGCTCTGTTTCGACCACAGCCATTATCTGGACGGCATCGCGCTCAACCTGAGGATCCACCCGACCGCCCTGAGAAGCGAGGAGGGCGCCGCCAAGCTGAGGGATGTGACCAAGGCCTACTTCGACGGGGGCGGCATGGAGGTCCAGTACAACGTCGTCAGCTCCGACGACATGAGGGCCGCACAGAAGGACCCGGCCGCCTACCGTGACCTGGTGGTCCGCATCGCCGGCTTCTCGGCCTACTTCGTGGAGCTCAGCCCCAGGATGCAGAACGACATCATCAACAGGACCGAGAATGTCCTCTGACCCTGTCAGGGACGATCTACGATATCCAGGGCTTCTCCGTGCAAGACGGTCCGGGCATCAGGACCACCGTCTTCCTGAAGGGCTGTCCCCTGCACTGCCCGTGGTGCCACAGTCCTGAATCCCGCGCTTCGACATCCAGCTGTCGTGGCAATGCCGTAAGTGCATCGGTACGGAGGTCTGCGGCTTGTGCCTCGCGTGTCTGTCCCGCACGACGCGATCCGCGGGCGCCTCGAGGCGACCGCCGACGGCGACGACCTCCGACTCATCGAGGTCGACTGGGACAAGTGCGACGACTGCGGCCTCTGCGCCGAGGCACTGTCCTGCCGGCGCGCTCTCCATGTGGGGCAAACGCTACACCGTCTCCGAAGTGGTCGACCGGGTCCTGCGCGACCGGCCGTTCTTCGAGAAGTCCGGCGGCGGCGTCACCATCTCGGGCGGAGAACCCCTCTCCCAACCGGAATTCACGCTGGCCCTCCTGAAGGCGTTCAAGGAGCAGGGAATAGCACACCGCGCTCGACACCACCGGCTTCGCGCCCTGGGCAGGTCGTCGAGAAGGCGCTCCCCTACATCGACCTCTTCCTGCTCGATCTGAAGAGCATGGACGGTCCGCGCCCACAAGGCCGTCGTGGGGGTCCCCAACGAGCCGATCCTCGACAACGCCCGCAAGATCGCGGCCGCGGGCGGCAAGATACAGGTAAGGATCCCCGTGATCCCCCGGTTCAACGACTCCGAGGAGAACTTGCGGGCGGTCGGCGAGTTCTTGCGAGGAGCTCGGCGAGGCGGTGACCATCGTGCAGTTGCTTCCGTATCATGCGATGGGCGTTTCGAAGTGGGACCGGATCAAGACGCGATGGCCCGGTCCTCGAAGCGGCCGCTCCGTCCGACGAGAAGATCGACGAGCTTAAAGCGATCCTGGAGGACATACGGGTTGACCGTACAGGTGCACTAGACGGTTGCTGAGTAGCGCGGTTCAGAAGGATGATGCTCGATGTATGAGTTCTCTCCTGTCACACCGCGAGTGGCGCGCATCCGCAAGAGGTACCGCGACACCAAGCCTAAGGTCTGCATAGAGCGTTTCAAGCTCGTCACCGAGTTCTATCAGGACCACCCGACCCTTCCGCCCATGCTGAAGAGGGCGAAGAACCTTCTCCACCTCTGCGAGAACATGCCGGTCGTCGTGCACGAGGACGAGTTCATAGTCGGCGAGCTGACCTCCACCTATCACGGCTCGGCGCTCTTCCCCGAATACGCGATCGGCTGGCTCTTCGACGAGATCAGGAGCGGCCATTTCCTGGAGCGCACCCTCGACCCGTATGACATGGATCAAGAAGACATGGACTATGTCATGCAGTTCGAGGACTTCTGGTCGAAGAACGACCTGAGCCGTCTGACCGACGCCGCCCTGCCCCCCGAGTTCCACGACATCGTCGGCAACGGCATCGTCACTTTCGGCGACAAGGGCACCGGCGCCGGGCCCGTCGGCCACTTCTGCGCCAACTACGACAAGGCCATCCGCAAGGGCTTCTCAGCCATCAAGCAAGAGGCGCAAGAGAAGATCGACGGGCATGAAGGGCAGGCTCTACGGCGACGACGCCGAGCGCGAGCAGTTCTACTACGCCGTGACCATCGTCTGCGACGCCGCCATCACGCTTGTCGAAGCGCTACGCCGCCGAATGCCGCCGCCAGGCGGCCGAGTGCACCGACGAAGCCCGCCGAGCCGAGCTGCTCGCAGATGGCGGAGGGGCTCGACTGGATAATGGAGAACCCGGCGCGCACCTTCGCACGAGGCCGTCCAGTGCCTGTACCTCTACCAGATCGTCCTCTCCCTCGACGGCAACCTGCACGGCCTCACCTTCGGTCGCGTCGACCAGTACCTCAGCAGCTTCTACGAGTCCGATCTCGCCGCCGGCAGGATCACCCGCGAGCGCGCGCAGGAGATCCTCGACCTCTTCTGCCTCAAGGTCGCCGAGATGAACAAGATCTGGCCCGCTTTCGCCACCGAGGCCGCCGGGGGCTACACCTCCGGTCAGCTCATCACCGTCGGCGGCATCAAGAAGGACGGCACCGACGCCACCAACGAGGTCACCTACATGCTCCTCGAGTGCGCGCGCCGTCTGATGCTCCACGATCCCCCCATGTCTCTGCGGATCCACGAGGGCACGCCCGACAAGCTGTGGGACGTCGCCGTCGAGACCACCAAAGCCTGCGGGGGCGTGCCGACCTTCGAGAGCGACAAGGTGATCATCCCCGCGCTGCTGGACCGCGGGCTCTCCCTCGAATCGGCCCGCAACTACTGCCTCATCGGCTGTGTGGAACCGGGAGGCTGCGGGGACGACTGGCCCGCGAACGGCGGCCCCGGTCAGGAGACGTTCTGGAGGATCCCCGGCGCCGTTCTCCTGGCCATCAACGACGGCGTGAACCCCATGCCTCGCCTCGACGGCGAGCCTCAGCACCAGACCGGCCTTCCGACCGGCTACCTCTACGACATGAAGAGCTTCGACGAGGTGCTCGACGCCACCAAGCGGCAGATCGAGCACTTCATCGATTGGCAGGTCGCCTTCACCAGCGTCCGCGAATACGTCGCGCGCCAGCACATGCCCCTTCCCATAGTCTCGGCGACCATGGACGGCTGCATGGAGAGCGGCAAGGACGTCATGTACGGCGGCGCCAAGTACAACGGCACCGGGTTCGCGGGCGTCGGCATCGGCACCGCGACCGACAGTCTCGTGGCCATCAAGTACATGGTCTTCGACAAGAAGCTCTGCACCGCCCGCGAGTTCTACGACGCCCTCATGGCGAACTGGGAAGGGCACGAGCAGCTGCGCCAGCGGATCATGAAAGAGATCCCGCACTACGGGAACGACCTCGACTATCCCGATGAGATAGCCGAGTGGCTCTCGAAGGTCATCACCGACAAGGTGCGCTCGTGCATCGGTCCTCGCGGCAATCACTGGTCCGCGGGACTCTACCCTGTGGCCACTCACGTCGCCTGGGGCAAGATCACCTGGGCGACCCCGGACGGCCGCAGGACCGGCGAGCCCCTTTCCGACGGCATCTCCCCCATCCAGTGCATGGACACGAGCGGCCCGGCCGCCACCTTGAAATCTGCTCTGAGGATCGATCACCGGCACAGCGGCAACGGAACGCTGCTCAACATGAAGTTCCATCCCAAGGCGCTCGAGGGCGGGGGCAAGGACAAGCTCATCGCCCTCATGAAGACCTACTTCGACCTCGACGGCATGGAGCTCCAGTTCAACATCGCGAGCAGCGAGATGCTCAGGGAGGCGCAACTGCACCCCGACGCTCACAGGGACCTGGTGGTCCGCATCGCCGGCTTCAGCGCGTACTTCGTCGAGCTCCACAAGGGTCTGCAGGACGACGTGATCAAGCGCACCGAGCTCGATCTGGTGTAGCCGGACTTGCCGCGGAGGCCGCGGCGCCCCGGACATCGCCTGGACGCCGCGGCCTCCGGGCTGGCTAGATATACGCAGCGGCTCTGAAGGCGGACTGGACCGCGGTGGCGATGCTGCCCACCTGCGACGCGTCGCCGACGACGAACACTTCGGTCTCGGGGGCACTGCGGCGCAAGGAGTCGGCCACCTCCCACCGCGCGGCCATGCCCACGGCCAGGAGTACCGTGTCGGCGGGAAACTCGACTTGCTCTCCGGTCTTCACGTCGCGGCAGATCACCGCGGAATCGGTGACCTCTTCGAGCCTGCAGCCGAGATGGATGGGTATCTCGAGCTCCGCTATCAGCGTCATGAGCTCTCCGGCGACGCCGCCGGCAGAAGCCCTCAGATTCGCCATATCCGGCGCCATCTCGACCACGGTCACATCCTTGCCCGCGCGCTTGAGTCCGATGGCGCACTCCACGCCGACAGCGGCCGCGCCGACGATCACCGTCCTGTCGCCCGGTACCACCCGGCCGGTGTCGGCTTCGGGCGCCCAGTGGACGTGGGGTTTGTCGATGCCGGGAAGCCTGGGGACGATGGGTTCCGATCCGACGGCGACTGACGAGCGCCTCGTAGCCTTCGACATCGAGCATCTCTTTGGTCGCCTCGGTGTTCAGGAGTATGCGTGCCGGAGCCTTGTCCGCCTGCCGCAACAGGTAGGCGAGATAGTCCGCCACGTCCTGCTTGAACGGCAGCGCAGCCCCGGGAACGACCGATCCACCCAAGTGGTCGCTCTTCTCGTAGAGAGTGACGTCGTGCCCGCGATCGCAGAGCGTCAGCAGGGCCTGGATGCCGGCGGGGCCGCCGCCGATGACCGCGACCTTCCTCTTGACGTCAGCCTTATTGACCTTGCCCAGCGGGAACTCGGTCTCGTTACCCAGGTATGGGTTTACGGCGCAGTTGATGCGCGCGGGGACCATCAGCCGGAAGCCGCAGTACTGGCAGCGGAGGCAGGGACGGTGGTCGTCCTCATGGCCGAGGGCGTACTTGCGCGGCATCTCGGGGTCGGCCAGGAGCGGGCGGCACATGGCCACCATGTCGGCCTTGCCGGAAGAGATGATCTCCTCGGCGCGCGCGATGTTCATGATGGAGCCGACCGTGCACACCACCTTGTTCGGGAACGCCTTCTTGACCGAAGCCGCGTAGTGGACGTTGTACTCCCGGTCCATAAGGTAGTTCTGCCACCAGTTGCGCATGTACTCGAACTCGCCGTGCAGGCCGGCGGAGACGTGCAATATGTCGACCTTGTCCTGGATCAGTTCGATGAACCGCAACGTCTCGGCGAGGTGCAGGCCATCGGGATGGATCTCGTCGGCTGAGATGCGGTATTCGATGACGAAGTCTTCACCGCACTGAGCGCGGACTCCGTCGAGCACCTCTATGGCAAAGCGGGCCCTGTTCTGGAGGGAGCCGCCCCATTCGTCGGTGCGCTTGTTGTAGAGAGGGCTGGCGAACTGGGCTATCAGGTTCCCGTGGCCGCCGTGGATCATGCACATCTTGAAGCCGGCCCTCTTGCAGCGGTACGCGGCGGCGGCGTACTTGTCGATGGTCTCCCGGATCTTGGCGTGATCCATCTCGATGGTGGGCAGGGGTTCCCGGCCGTACAGCGGGGCGCGCCATTTCTCCATGGTGGGGATGAAAGACGTGGGGCTGTAGGCACGCCGGCCGGTCTTGTCGGAGTGGGAGTCCTTGCCGTTGTGATTGATCTCGAGGGAGGCAAGCGCGCCGAAGCCGTGGCACATCTCGGTGAAGAGCGTGAGAGGGAGCAGACATTCGTCGGTGCCCAGGTCCAGTTGCCGCTCTTCGTCACTGGCCTCCCTGATGTCGACCACAGAATTGCCGACGTGCAGAACGGCCGCCCCGCCGTTGGCGAACACCCGGAAGAAGTCGACGAACTCCGTGGTCACTCTTCCCTGGCGATCGGCGAGGTTGGGCGACGGCGGGGCCAGTTCCAGGCGGTTCTTGAAGTCGACCCCCCTGATCCGGATAGGGGCGAACACGTGCTCGTATCTCGATCCCATTCTGCTCTTCCCTTCGTCGGCGGTTCGGCTCAGTGTATCGCGGGACCGGCGGTCACGGGACGATGAACCGGGTCGAGCTCCCTCCCGACCCGCTGCACACCTCTAGCCGGGCAGGTATCACCTGCCGCAACTCCGGGACATGGGAGATGACGCCCACGAGACGGCCCCCGAGCTGCAACTCCATCAGCGCATCGATGGCCAGTTCGAGCGCGTCGCTGTCGAGGGCGCCGAAGCCCTCATCCACGAAGATCGTCTCGAGCGGGATGCCCGCGGCATGCTCCTGGACTGTTTCGGCGAGACCAAGCGCCAAGGCCAACGCAGCAAGGAAGCTCTCACCGCCGGAGAGCGTCACCGCAGGCCGTGCGGTACCCGAGAACTCGTCGAAGACCGCCAGATCGAGCCCGGAGGGGCGGCGGCCACCCGCGGAATCCCGTTGCCGCTTCAACTGGTAGCGACCCTTGCTCATGGCGAACAGTTTGCGGCTGGCTCCCACCAACACCTCGTCCAGATAGACGCCGAGCACCCAGCGCTGGAACGACACCCGGCTGGCGTTGTTCCCGTTTGCTGCCTCCGCGAGAACCCCCACCGTCTCGTACGCATGCCGTATGTCCCCCGACCTGACATCGATCTCGTCTAGGCTCTGCTTGACCTTCGCCAGCTTGCCGATGGCGCTCCTTGCGTCGGCCTGATGAGAGATCGCCGCCGTGTGCGCGGAGCGCGCCGCCTGCGGCCGCCTCCCGCAGCACGGCGAGGTCTGCCGGCTCGGGTTGATCCGCGACCGCCAACTCCGCCTGGTGCAGCCTCCCCTTCGCCTGATTGAGGGCGTTGCCATAGGCCTCCAACTCCGCCTGGAATTCCCCGCGCTCCCGCTCGGTCAAGAGCGACCCAAGCCAGTCTTCCTCACCGGCGAAGGCGTGCTTCTCAAGCGCTGCGGTGAAGCCGGCGACGCAGGTCTCTTCGTGCTGCGCGGCCCCCGCCTGGGCCGCCGCAGCCGCGGCCGCGGCGCTCTCCAGCGCGATCCTCTTCTCTTTCGCCTCGGACAGTCCACGCTGCGCCGACTCAAACGAGTCGTCAAGGGCTTTCTTCGCGCGACGTGCTTCAACGATGGCTTCTTCCAGCGCCCCGGTCGCTCGAAGCTCATGGGGGACCAGCGCCGCGCGCTCGTTCAGGCGCGCCTCGACCACCGCAAGTGCCTTCTCTTCGGTGAGCACCGCATCCCAGGCGATCTTCGCCTGGGAGTGGCCCTCTGCAGTCGCCGCTTCGGCGGCGGCCGCCTGCTCCTCCAACTCGCCAACCTCGGCTTGAGCGGTCAACTCGTCCAACTCTGCCCGGCAGGCCGCGACGGCGCTTTCGGCCCAGGCCAGCGCCATATCCGGGTGGGCACCCGGCTCCCGACGGATGGACTGCTCGACGGTCTGCGCGGCGGTCACCTCGTTCTTCGCCTCGGCGGTCGCCTCGTGGGCCTCCGAAAGCGCGTGACGCGCCCGGTCGGCAGCCGACCTGCCTTCGTTCAGCTCGTCGTCGGAGACATCGGTCTCCCCCGCTCTAGCGGGCGCCGGGTGGTCCTTGGCCCCGCACACCGGACACGGGCTGCCGGCCACCAGACCGGCGGCAAGGGCGGCCGCCCGGCCTGCCCGCCAACGCTCCTCGAGGTCGGCGAGCTCGGATTCCGCCTGCTTCGCGACTCCTAGCGCCGTGTCCTCGGCCACCGCGAAACGCGAACGGCGGTCCTCGGCAGCCTCCACCGCGTCCCGAGCGGCAAGTAGACGCCTGCAGCGTTCCTGGTGCTGTTTGACTCCGTCGTAGCGGGCCCGCGCGCCCTCCACCAAAGCGGCGGCCGCCTGCGCCGCGTCGAGTTGCTGCCGCAGCGCAGAGCGTTCCTGCTCAGCCTGGGTGTGTGCTTCCACGGCGGCCTGACTCGCGTGACGCGCGTCTGCCGTCCGTTCCTGAGCTGCCTCGAACTCTTTGCCGGCGGCCCTCCAAGTCGCGATCGCGCCCGTGAGGCTCTCCAGGCGGCGCACGCTCTCAGAGGCAGCCTCGCGCTCAGGCGCCCGGCTATTCTCGGCGGTCAGGGCTTCCGCCGCGCTCTGCTCGACCTCCCGCGCGCGGCCGAGGGCTGCCTCGGCCTCCAGGCCGGCGGCCGTCGTGGCGCCCGACTGGTTCCTGGCCTCCACGAGCCGGTCCGCCGCCTGCTGCACCTTCTCGGCGCGAGCGGCGGTCTCGACTCGCCGTCGAACCGCATCGACCTCGACCTTGTGTTCCTCCAGGTCTTCGAGCTGGGCCCTTGCCTCCAGCAGCGCGGCGCGGGCCTCGTCCGAGGCCTCCGCGGCGGTCAGCGCCTCATCGGCTTGGAGAGACGCCACCGCCGCGGAGCCCATTGAAACCGTGGCAGCCTCGAGCTCGGAGGCCGCCGCCTCGATCAGCGCTACGAGTTCCCCGTCATCGGCCGCCTCAACCAGCCCCAGTTGCGCGTCGCGCTGGGTCTTCAACTCGTCCATCTGCTTGCGCACTGCTTTGGCCCGCTCGAGAAGCGCCCCCTCCAGTTGGCTGAACCGCGAAGTCTTGAAGAGCTGCCGGAGGATCTCCTCCCGCTTGTCGGAGCCGGCCGAGAGCAGCTCGCGGAACCGACCCTGAGGCAGGACGACCACCTGACGGAACTGGTCGCAGGAGAAACCGAGGCGGTTCTTGACGAGCGCGTTCGCCTCGGTGATCTTCGTAGTCAGGGGTCTGCCCTCTTGTTCGTCCGTGCAGCCGGTGCGGTCCCACAGCGTGGCCTCGGCCGGCTTGGAAACTCTCGCGCCTCTCGCACCCACCAGTTCCTGGGCCGGACGGCGCCGGACCCGGAAGCTCTCCGACCCCAGCGAGAAATCGAACGTGACCTCCGTTGGCAGATCCGCCGCTGCGGCTTCGCAGCGCATCTGGTCGGCCCGCCGCTCGCCCCCGCTCGTTTCCCCGTAGAGGCCGAAGACCATGGCGTCCAGGATGGTGGTCTTGCCGGACCCCGTGTCGCCGTGAATGAGGAACACCCGGTTGGGCCCCAGTTCGGTGAAGTCGACTGTCTCTTGCTCCTGATACGGGCCGAAGGCCTGCATCGTCAGCCTGATGGGTCTCATCCCCTCGCCTCCCGCCCGGCGCGCTCCAGATCGTTCAATGCCGCCGCCACCTCGGTGGCCTGCGCCTCGCTCACAGGACGTCCGCTCACGTCCAGGAAGAATTCCTCGAACAGCTCGGCAGTGCCCCGGCTCTTGATGCCGGAACTGCCGACGGCCGGACCGAGCACCACCCGCTCGCTCTCCTCTCGCCGGAGGGACAAGAGGAACGGGAACTTCTTGCGCAGCTTATCCACGGGGTTCAGGATCGGGTCGGGGTCGGTGAGGATCACCTCAACGTAAGCTTCCGCCAGTTGGTCGTCCACCTCCTGACTCAACAGCTCCTCGAACGCGCCCCGTACCCGCCGCACATCCCGCCGTATGGGGAGAATCGCCTCCTGCACCGACAACTGGCCCCGGGGTCCAAGATCCACGATGGCGACCGATTTCTGCTGGTCGGTCTCGCTGAAAGAGTACTTGAGCAGGGAGCCCGAGTAGCGGATGCGGCCGGAACCCGCCGTCTGCCCTTCGTGCAGGTGGCCGAGTGCGACGTAGTCGAAATCACTGAAGAGTGAGGCACTCACCGCGGCCGATCCTCCCACGGTCAGCTCCCGCTCGGATTCGCTCTGTCGGCAACCCGATACGAACGCATGCCCTACGACCACATTTCGCGCGGAACCCTCGGCCCCGCGGGCGATGGTCTCCAACTGAGCGGCCATCACTTGTTGGTGCGTGTGGATGTCGTCCCGCCCCATCTCGTCCCGAGCACTCTCGGGGTCGGTGTAGGCGATGGGCCAGAAACGCACTTCGGTGCCGTCGGCGCCTCTGACCTCCGCGGGCCGGACCTCCCGGCCGACGCGACCCACGACATGGACGCCGGTCCTGCGCGCCAGCTCGCTGAAATACTCCAGGCGCGGCGCGCTGTCGTGGTTACCGGCGATCATCACTACCGCCACCCCAGCCTCGAGCGCGAGTGACGCCACGATGCTGTCGAGAAGCCTGACCGCCTCCGGCGGCGGCACCGCCCGGTCGAAGACGTCGCCGGCGATGATCACGGCGTCGGCCTGCGAGCTCTGGGCCAACCGGACGAGCCCATCGAGGGCAAAGCGCTGGTCCTCGGTGAGATGACGGCTATGGAAGAGACGGCCCAAATGCCAGTCTGCCGTATGGATGAAGCGCATCGTCCTTCCTTCCGACCGGTTCGCGCTGGTGCATGACCATGCTAGCGCACGACAGCGCGTCGACCCGCACCTGGTTGGCCCATCACCCTCGCCGGCGCCGTCCCCCACTACCCTTTCAAGAAGCTCCCTATTCCGTTCGCCGCTTCGCGCGACCCCATGGCCACGAACAGCCGAGACAGGTTGTGGGACTTCTCATGGGACTTCTTACGTCGCGCCGCGGCCTCGTTCCGGGCGACCCTGTTGCCAGAGGGTCTTGTATTCTCCGCAGCTCATCTTCTCCACGCGCGAGTAGTAGTCCTCGGGGGCAGAGTGCCCTTCTCGACACTGATGACCTGAAATTGACCACCATAAGTCATGGCGGCGCAGCAATCGCGGCTTCTTGGGTCGTATACCTCCATCGCGCGCCTCCCTGGGCCGAGTGACTCGCCATCCACGCGGCTCGACGATCACCGTAGCAGGCGCGGCGGACAGGAAGATCGAGGGCCGGCCCGATCGCGCTTCGTGGCTCACGACTCCGGAGGCCGCCACCTCCGCGCGCTTCAGTAAACTAGCGGCATGAGCTATTGGCAGCAGTTCTGATGACACGGATATGGATCCATGATGTCTCGGTGAGTCTCGGCGGACCACTCCTCCTGGATGGGGCGACGCTCCCGATCGAAGAAAGCGACCGGATCGGTCTTCTCGGCAGGAATGGAGCCGGCAAGTCCACCCTTCTCAAGATGCTCGTCGGCGATATCCCCCCGGATTCGGGCGAGATCGTCGTGAGCGCCGCCACCCGGATCTCCCTTCTCCCCCAGGATGTCCCCGATGCTCTGCCTGGAACGGTCTACGACGTAGTCGCTTCCGGCGGACAGGGACATCTGGATTTGATACGGCAGTACCACGACCTGACGGTCCAGATGGCCCAGGGCGGGGACTCGGCCCTTCTGAAGAAACTCGAGCGAGTTCAGCACCGGCTGGAGACATCCGGCGCCTGGCACTTTCATCAGAGGGTCGAGCTGGTGATCTCCTTGACCGGCCTCGACGAGAATGCGGAGTTTCGCCTACTCTCCGCAGGCATGAAGCGACGGGTCTTGCTCGCCAGGGCTCTCGCCAACGACCCCGATGTCCTCCTGCTGGACGAACCCACGAATCACCTGGACATCGACGCCATCCTCTGGCTTGAGGAGTTCCTGCTCAAGTTCAACAAGACCATCGTCTTTGTGACCCACGACCGCGTCTTCCTGCAGCGGGTGGCGACCCGGATAGTAGAGATCGACCGGGGTCGCCTGCTGTCCTTCGACTGCGACTACGGCACCTACCTGGAACGCCGTCAGGCCCTGCTCGATGCCGAAGAGAAGAACTGGCAGGCTTTTGACAAGAAGCTGGCCAAGGAAGAGGTCTGGATCCGCCAGGGCATCAAGGCCCGCCGGACGCGAAATGAGGGCAGGGTCCGAGCCCTGGAGCAACTACGGCTAGAACGAGACCTCCGGCGGGAACGGATGGGAAACGCACAGATCGCCATCGTGGAGGCGGCCCGCAGCGGACGTCTCGTGGCGGAAGCTGAGAAGATCTGGTTCGCCTTCGAGGACAAGAAGATCGTGCAGAACTTCTCCACAGCCATCATCCGGGGAGACAAGGTCGGCATTCTCGGCCCCAACGGATCTGGAAAGACGACTCTGCTCAAGATCCTTCTGGGCGAGCTGAAACCGCAGAAGGGCCGGGTCCGCTTGGGGGCCGGTCTGAAGATCGCCTACTTCGACCAACTCCGGGCACAGCTCGACGACGACCGCACCGTCAGAGACAGCATCGCGGATGGCGGCCAGACCGTCTTTGTGGGAGGCGCCTCCCGGCACGTCGTAGGGTATCTCCAGGACTTTCTCTTCTCCCCAGACCAGATTCAGGCGCCAGTCCGGTTGCTCTCCGGCGGCGAACGCAACCGACTTCTCCTTGCAAAGCTCTTCGCCGTCCCGTCGAACGTCCTAGTCCTCGATGAACCGACGAACGACCTCGATACCGAGACCCTCTCGCTTCTAGAAGAACGGCTTCTGAGCTACAGCGGCACAATCCTGCTGGTCAGCCACGACCGGGCCTTCCTCGACAACGTCGTCACCTCCACTCTGGTCTTCGAGAACGACGGATGGCTGCGCGAATATGTGGGCGGATACGACGACTGGCTTCGTGAGCGACGAGAGACGGCAGTGCCCGAAGAACCGAGAGCGCCGAAAAAGGCCGAGCAGCCCGCCAAAGCGATACCGCCCGCCAGAGCAAAGCCCTCGCGGGCGACACGCAAACTCTCCTTCAAAGAGACCAGGGAATTGGAGTCGCTGCCCCATAGGATCGAGGCCCTGGAAGCGGAACAGACAGAGATCATCGCCGCCCTAAGTTCATCGGAGTTTTATGCCGGGAGCGACTCGGCCCAGGTGGCCTCGACCAGCGCCCGACTGGGGACGCTGCATGTGGAGCTCGATGAGGCGTATTCGCGGTGGGCGGAGCTTGAGGATCTCGGCCCAGGCAGGACAAGCCCTGGTTGAGGGTGAATACCTGTGGGAGTCACCTGTCCCCTGGAGGCCGCGGCGATGAAGTCGGTTCGAGTGTTCATCCCACTTCTTGCGGTCCTGCTGCTGCTCCCCGGCTGCGGGGGCAAGACAGCTACGACTACCACGAGCCCGCCCACTTCCAGTCCCCCAGCTTCCAGCCCGCTCTCTACCAGCCCGCTTACCACCTATGCTCCCACCAACTCCACCGCAAGCTCTACCTCCACAACCGCAGCCGCAACTCCTCCCGCGACGGGGATCAAGACGTTCACGGCCCAGCTCTCGGGCGCGGAGGTCGTCCCGGCGGTTACCACAACGGCAACCGGTTCTGCCACCTTTACCGTCGACCCTACCGGCACTAAGGTCCACTTCGTGCTCGAAGTGAGCAATATCAGCGACGTAATAGCTTCCCGCTTGCACGAGGGCAAGCCTCGCACTAACGGCTCAGGTCTGCTCATTCTCTATCCCGGCCCGACCCAGGACGGTCCTTTCACCGGAGCTCTCGCCGGAGGCAACTTCGACGCTTCGGTCCTGATCGGATCGCTCAGTGGCGGGACCATCGCCGATTTTGTTGCCCTGCTCGAGAGCGGCCAAGCCTACGTGAACGTGGGGACCACCAAGAACCCCGCCGGGGAGATCCGCGGCCAGGTTCATTAGGGAGTTCGGCCGCGCCACGGGCACATGGCACCACGCTGTGCTACACTACGAGCAAGCATTCGTCAGGTATCTTCTCTAGGCCAAGCGCCGAGCCTCGCAACCTCCCCGCCCAGTCTCCAGTTTTGCCCTTTCGCGTGTCGCAATATAACTCCGTTCATGGAGGATCTAGTGAATTCAGCAAAACTGTACGTGGGCAACCTGAGCTACGACACGTCCGAGGCGAGCATCAGGACTGCTTTCGAAGCTCACGGCGAAGTGTCCTCGGTCAACCTCATCACCGACCGTGATTCCGGGCGCCCCAAGGGCTTCGGTTTCGTGGAGATGGGATCGGCCGACGAAGCTCAGAAGGCCAAAGGTGCCCTCGACGGGACCCAGATGGACGGCCGTGCCCTCAAAGTGGACGTGGCCAAAGAACAGGTGCCCCGTGCGCCTCGTTCAGATGGCGGCTACAACAGCGGCGGCAACGGCGGCGGCTACAGCAGCGGAAACCGCTGGTAAGAGTCGTCCACAACCGACACTTCAGAAACGCCGGCCTCTCGGCCGGCGTTTCTGTGTCCTTGGAGATGCAATGACCATCCTTGACCTACAACAGGACGTCCGCTCGATCGCCGACGTCCAAGGTCTCCTGCAAGTCGGTCAGGAGCGGGGCTACGTCACCAGCGAAGAGATCATGGCGCTGGTGGAAGAGTACGACATGACCGTGGAGGAGATCGAAGATCTGTACTCGCAGCTCTTCGATCAGTCCATCGAGATCTACGAGCAGAGCCCGGTGAGCCAGGGTGTCCTGGATGCCATCGAGCCCACTCTCGATCTGTCGATACAGACGGTGACCAACGACCCCCTTCGACTCTACTTGAAAGAAGCCGGGAAGACCCCTCTTCTCACCAAGAACGAGGAGATCGAGCTGGCCAAGCGCATCGAGATGGGCGATAAGCGGGCCAAGGATCACATGGTCCGGTCCAACCTGCGCCTGGTCATCTCCATCGCCAAGAACTACTTCGCCCAGGACATGGACCTGCTCGACCTCATCCAGGAGGGCAACACCGGCCTCATGCACGCGGTGGAGAAGTTCGACTACCGCAAGGGCTACAAGTTCTCCACCTACGCCACCTGGTGGATCCGGCAGGCCATCACTCGGGCCATCGCCAACCAGGACCGCAACATCCGCATCCCGGTGCACATGATCGAGAAGATCAACAAGATGGTCCGCACCGAGCGGAAGCTGCTTCAGGAGACCGGCAAAGAACCGAGCGACGACGAGCTGGCCGCCGAACTGGGCATCGAGCCCCGCGAAGTGCCGGAGATACGCAGAATCGCCCGGCGCACCACCTCCCTCCAGACTCCCATCGGCGACGAAGGGGACGCGGAACTGGGCGACTTCGTCCAGAACCAGAGCACGCCCGATCCGGCCGACGTGGTGTCCGGTATCATCGCCAAGGAGAGCCTGGCCAAAGTCCTAGCGGCCATGGACGAGCGGGAGCGCAAGGTGGTGGAACTCCGCTTTGGCTTCAAGGGCGAGCATCCGCGGACACTGGCTGAGGTCAGCGCCCGTTTCAATGTCAGCCGCGAGCGCATTCGCCAGATCGAGGCCATGGCCCTCGAGAAGATCAAGGGGGCGTTGGAGGTCCAAGCCATGAGGGAGTCGACCTAAGGCTACCGGCGCTCCCCTTCCCAGCCTGTCCGTGGACTGTCACGGCGTGGTCCCGGTTTGACAGCGACTCCTGCTTCTTCTAGCGTGATGTTCGGATCATGACCGTGCAACGCGCTCGCTAGGAGGGGAAGCGACCTGGTGAACGACAAGAGCAAGCTGAGCGACCACGCCCCGGGCAGCCAACCAGCCCGGGGAGAGTTCCGACCGTCATGGCGACAGCCGACCAGGCCCGAGCACCGCTGGCCGGCCTTTCTGGCTGCGGTCATCATCATCGGCGGGCAGACCTGGGTCGCGGCCAACCTCTCGGTGCGCCCCGTGTGGATCTATCCGGTGGTCGCGGGCATCCTTCTTGTCGCCTCGCTGGTCATCTACCTACCCTCACGACGGGAGCCCCCGCGCGCCCTGCGGATAGTCTCTCTGGGGCTCACCGCGGTCCTGGTGATCGCGAGCTTCGTGGTCCTCGTCCTCCTTGTCCGCAGCGTCTTCGTGGGGACCCACCTCACCCCCGGACGCCTGTTCCTCACCGGGATCATCTTTTGGGTGGTCAACCTCGCGGTGTTCGCGCTCATCCTCTGGGAGCTCGACGGCAACGGGCCTGAAGCTCGCGCCAAGGGAGAGCCGGATTATCCCGACCTGGTCTTCCCTCAGCAGCAGCAGGATCAGCAGGGGCTGGCGCCCGCAGACTGGAAGCCGATGTTTCCGGACTATCTGTTCGTCTCGCTCACCACAGCCACCGCCTTCTCACCCACCGACGCCATGCCGTATTCCAGGTGGGCCAAACTGGTTATGGGGGTCGAGGCGATCATGTCGCTGGCGACGATAGCTATGCTCGTAGCCCGGGCGATCAATATCGCGACCGGCTGAGCGGCAGCTCAACAAAATGGTATAGTTACTGTACCGGACTCAACCAAGGAGCAGAGATGAAGATCGTGGTCGGCTATGTGATGACGGACGAGAGCAAAGCGGCGCTCGACTGGGCCATCCGCCAGGCCGAGCGCGGCGACACTCACATCGTGGTGACGCACTCCATCAGGGGCGGCGGCGGCATGGACGCAGAGCAGGAGGAAGTGCTCACCTACCGCAAAGAACTGGATGCCATCGAGAAGCGCCTCAGCGACGCCGGCATCCCCCACACCACCCGCCGGCTCATTCGCGGCCTCACCCCCGCCGAAGATCTCGCGCAGGTGGTCACGGAGGAGGAGGCCGACTTGCTCGCCATCGGCATACGCGAGCAATCGCGGGTCGGGAAACTGCTCATGGGCAGTGACGGGCAGGAGATCCTGCTGACCGCTCCGTGCCCGGTCGTGGCAGTGAAGGCGGCGCGGTAGGCGCGGGCCCGGCGCCCCGGCATGCTAGTTCAGGATGCGGCGCGCCCCATAGTAGCTGGTCTTCCACACCGTCCCGACCTGGACGTGATCGCCGGTGGCGTTAACCATCTGGCCGTTCCCGATGTACATCCCCACATGATGGATCGGCGAGTAGAAGAAGACGAGGTCGCCCGGTTTCAGTTGGTCCCTTGGCACGTACGTCCCGTAGCCGTACTGCATGGCGCTGGAGTGCGGCAGATAGACCCCGATCTTGGCGTAGGCGTACTTCATTAGGCCCGAACAATCGAACCCGCTGGGGCTGGACCCGCCCCACACGTAGGGCACGCCGGTGTACTGCAGGGCGATCTGGACCACCTGGGCCGATCGGTCGGCGTCGTAGGATCCCGCGGTGGCCCCGCCTGAGCTCCCCGTGGTGGGGGCGGTCTTCTTGTTCTTGGCGGCCCGGGCCGCCGCCTCTCTCGCCGCCTTCGCGGCCGCGGCCTTGCGCGCCGCCTCCGCCGCAGCCTTCTTGGCCGCCGCCACAAGGGCCGCCTGGCGCACCGCCTCGGCCTTCTTGAGCTTGGCGATCAGGGCTTCCTTGCCTTTGAGCGCCGTCTTCTGCTTCGCGAGCTGGGCGGTGACCTTGTCCCTGGCCGACGCGGTCATCTGGACGTCGATCTGCTCCTGCTTCTGCTGGCTGTCGAGCTGAGCTTTGCGGTCGGCCACCTGGGTCTTGTAGTCCTGGACCTGCGCGAGAAGATCCGCGTCCTGCTTGCTGAGGCGTTGGAGTTGATCGTAGCGGTCGATCAGATCGGTGAAGCTGCTGGCGTCGAGCAGCACTGAGAGCATGGTGAGATCTCCGCTCTTGTAGATCTCCACCACGCGACGGTTGAGTCGATCCTGGATGATCGTGAGGTCGCTCTCCGACTTCGTCAAGAGCTTCTGGGTCTTCTTGATGGCGGCCTGGGTGTCCTCGAGCTGCTGGGCGGCGTAGACGTATTCCTCATCGGCGGCGCTCAGCTCTTCGTCCAGCTGATCGATGAGTCTTTGCACCGCCTCCGCTTGGCTCTGGGCCTTATCGATGGCCGGTGTCCACGCCTGCGCGATACCGGAGAGGGTGAGGAGAAGGACCGACGCTGTCAGGACGAGCGCGAGACCCCGCTTGATTCCTATCAATCCGTCCAACCAGTTCATTGAGTGGGAGAGTATAGCGTGGCAGCGCCGGCCCGGGAACCCCGGTCACACAGTGCCAGCCGCGACTGCTTTCCCATGCACGGCGGCCCGGAAGACTTTCAGTGTCTCGACCGCCACCGTCTCCCAGCTCAACGTATCTTCCGCCCGTTTTCTACCGTTTGCTCCGAGTTCCTCTCGAAGGGCATCGTCACTCAGGATCGTCTTGATGGCCGACACCAGGTGCTCAGGCGACCCAGGCGGGACCATGATGCCCGCGCCATCGACGTATTCCGAATGGCCGAGGATATCGGTCGCGATGATCGGAACGCCGTTTCCCATCGCGTATGCGGCCGGGAAATAGCCCGCATACCCGGTGTTGGGGATTAAGCAGAAAAGGCTCTTCTGGTACTCCTCGGTCAGCTCCCCCTCATTCCGGAAGCTCTGCCACTTCAGCAGATCGTCAACTCCCTCCGCGCGGGCCAGGTCAAGAGCGTAGTCCTTGTCTGCAGCCGAAAAGAAGCCATACACCTTGACGCTCAGATCGATCCCCTCTTCTCGCAGCATCCTCAGAGCGACCGTCGTTTGCTCAAAACCTTTAATCCCGGGAATAGGGGAACCGCAGAAATATATCGCTTGCTCTTTGGGCACGCCCAATGCAGCCGGCAGAGCTGTGCCGTGATACACCACCGCGATCCTGTCGGCGTCGACCCCGTCCTTGATCAACCCTTCCTTCATATGCTTGCTGAAGACGATGACGCCGTCCGCCTGGTTATAGATGAGGTTTAGCTCTGGTCTCTCCCTTTGGATCGCGTCGAACTTGTGGATGGTAACGATCTTCTTTGCTTTCGAACCCGCGCGCAGAAATGACTCGAGCGCCTCGTATCCGAAGGCGTACGACGACTGCTGAAAATCAACGACGTCAAAGTCGTCCGCACGAGAAGCAAAGAGTCTCCCCCTGCGACGTTCGAATCGAGGATACATCCAAAGTTTCAGGCTGTTTTTTGCCCGGTGCTTCGATAACTGGCGGCCAACGTATCTCAAGTTAATGTAGTCGTAATCGCCATTGACCGCGCGGGTGCGCTCAAAACAGAAACAGTCCGTGGTTATGACCCCCACCTTGCTACCGGTCAAGGCTTCAAGTGAGTTTCGTAGGCTGGCAGAGTAGATGGGATAGATCCTCATGTCGCACCAGCAGCAGATAAGACCTATGTTCATGGCACTCCTCTAGGAGTTGACGGGCTTGGTGCCAACGGCGACCTGGATCGGGTATGCCGGCCAGGTGCTTATCCACGTATCTTTGCGAATGACTGTGCCATCGGCGGCCGTCACCACCCGAATGGTCTTTAGCTGTTTGCCGGTCTGACCGCTGTCGATGACCTTGGTCGCGCCCACAGGTAACGTCGGGTCCTTGACGCGGACGGTCGCCGGGCCCTTCACATTGTAGAAGTTGCCGACGCTGTAGGTCACCTTGCGGCCGTCGCTGGTGCCGTAGATGGAGATGGTGGTGGTGATGCCATCGGACGACCCCCGGATCCAGACGTAGTGGTCGGTGTCGTTTACAAAACGCAGATTCTTGCCGCCGCCGGTGACGGTCGCATCTCTCCCCTTGGGGTAGTGAGAGATATAGATGGAGTGATTATGGCGCTCGGTCACTTTGAGCCCCGCGAAAAAGACCGCGTTGAACATCGTGGTCGAGACCTGGCAGATGCCCCCGCCGAGCACGTCCTCAAGGGTGTTGGGGCCGGTGATCCCGGGAGCAAGCTTGTAACCACGCGCGGCCGTCCGGGGGCCGATCTGCTTGTCGAAGTTGTAGGACTGTCCCGGGGCCAGGAACACGTTCGTCGCGTACTTGGTGGTGATGGCTACGTTGACCCGCCGGTTGGGTACCCCCAGATACTTGGTGGTATAGGTCGACAGTTGATCATTGAAGGTAGTGGCTTCGGCGTCCGCCGTGGTGAAAGCGGGTTCGGTGCTGGTCACGGCCACCGCGACCGTCCGGCCGGTAGGCTTCAACGCGGTGGCATTCACGGCTTTGGCGGTCGCCGTTACGTCCAGCGCCTCGCCGGTCACGCCCGCTATGACCTGGACGTTCGCACCATTGCTGGCGAACCTAGCGTTCCGGGGGTCTATCTTCACCTCGGGAGCCAGGCTGCCCAAGAAGAGCGCCATCTTGCCCTCGGAGATATACGGGACCAGGGTGGGGACTCCATTGTGGTCCTCCGACCTGAAATCCAGATAATAGGCCATCTGCTCGGGCGTGATCGTCCACCGTTTGTCATGGTTGATAAGGGTGACGGGGGCGCCGATCATGGCCTGGGCCTGCTCCTGCGCGGCCCGGTTGTCCTCAGCCTGCACTGGGGGCTGCGTGGCTACGGTGGGGACGTCGAGCGTGGCGGTGCGCAGGGTCACAAAGAGCGACGCCATTTGGTCACCCAAAGCGCTGGTGTCCGCATCCTGCCCCTTCCGACCCTCGATCACCTCGACCGTGCTGTTCCGGATGGCCAGCCCGGCGTTGACGGGAGCCACGTGCAGTTCGGTGCCTATGCTGCTAAGCAGGGCCTCGATCTTGGGTCTGTCGACCGTACCGCTCAGCGGCAGATCCTGGCGATTGAAGTACAGCTTGAACCGCGTGACGACGTCTTCGAAGAAGTTGCCCTGGCGAGTCACCGCCATCGCCTTGACGACCGCACCCTGCACGTCCATGGCCGTGCCCGCGTCGGCTGGGGCCACCGACCAGGTCTTATCACCACTCTTGAGGGTCACGGGCCCGGCGCTGTCCGCCAATCGGGAGAGAGCGGCCGTTGCCTGCCCCTTCGTCATGCCCCCCAGGTCGACACCGTATACGCCAACACCGGCATGGACCTCGTCGGTATAGAGGAGAGCATCGACCAGCACGGCCAGCGCGCAGGCAAGCACCACGGTTCCGAACCCCACGAGGACCCAGAACCAGACGGTCCTCGTAAGGCGCCTCTTGCGAATCGTCTCTTGCTCCACAAACAGCCTCGCATCCTGAGCAGCCGGCCAAAGACTCGAACTCCAAACCTGCCGCCTAGACAAGCAGTTACGCAAGTATAGAAGCTATTCGGTCGGAGGAGGAAGGCGAGGCCCCGAGACTGTAGTCCACTCGAGACGCGGTCCTTCGCAGCCACCCGTTCGAAGGAGCTGACGAGGGAGATTCCTTCCGAAGTTCCCCCGCCGGCGATATTGCGGCAATTGTGCTACCTCCCGAGCATAGTTCTTCGGCTCGCTGGGTAATACACTGTCGAGGAGGAGAAAGGAACGGGAAGGCGAGATGAAGGCCTTCAGCTTTTCCTTACTGCTCGCGCTTGTCACGCACGCACACGCGCATCGTGAAGATCGGGCGACGAATGCTCAGGGATGGGAAGATGTCTGCTCCCGCTACGATACCCCCAGCGTGGAGCACCTGAGGCATTATCCGTATGGATCGAGGCATACGCCTTACTACCGGTCGTCTTCCTCGCGCGTGCCGACGGACAGCCTAGCGAAGTTCATAGATTGACCTCGCGTAACGCACGAGCGAGGAATCTCCCCGGCGAATACACGTGGGGCCCTCCACCGGCCTCACCGGTGAAGGGCCCCACCTGGCCCTACCCTGTCTGGTACTACTGCGCGCTCGCCGGACGCTCGCCGAGCGTGACAGCGACGGTCTGCTCCTGGCCGTTGCGGTCGATGGTCAGTTGGACCTGATCACCGGGCTTCTTGTCTCGGTCGATCGCATACAGCGCGGACGAGTTGGTGACGTCCTGGCCGTCGGCTTTGAAGATGATGTCGCCCTGCTGCAGGCCGGCCGCCTCCGCCGGGCTACCCTGCGCCACTTCGGCGATAAGAACGCCGGAGGAACGGGACAGCCCGTATTGCTGCTGAAGCTCAGGCGTGACCTCGACCAGTCCGATACCTAGGTACGCCTGCTTCACACTACCGTTGTTGATGAGCTGTTCTGCCACGGAGGTGGCGGTGGTAGCCGGGATAGCGAAGCCGATGCTTACCGCACCGGTTTGAGCCGGCGGCTCGTAGGCCACGTTGACCCCGATCACCTGTGCGCTCGCATCGGCCAAGGCACCACCGGAGTTGCCCGGGCTTATCGGCGCGTCGGTCTGGATCAGGTTGCTGAGAGCGACTGCCTCGGTACCCGTGGCTCCCTCGACCTGACGGCTGAGTCCGGAGACCACACCGAGAGTCACCGAGTTGTCGTAGCCGAGGGGGCTGCCGATGGCTACCGCGTATTCGCCCACAGTCGGCAGTTGTCCGGCGAACTTGGCCGCGGGCAGATCGTGGCCGGCGTTGACTTTGATGACCGCGATCTCGGTCGTCGGGTCGCGGCCAACCAGAGTCCCGTCAAGCTGTTCGCCGGTTGCCAGCGTGACCTTTATGGCCGAGACCGCATTCCCGGTGTTCTCGTCGCTTACCACGTGATTGTTCGTGATGATCATGCCATCGGCGCGGTAGATGACGCCCGAACCCTCGGCCGAGTACTGCTGCTGTCCCCACGCGACCTTGATGTTGACCACGCTCGGGCCGAGGACCTTGGCCACGTCTTGAGCAGGGCTGACGTTTGCCTGGGCCGCCGCCGCAGCCTGGCCGGTCGAGCTGAGCAGGCCACCCGTGACGGCGACTACGACCAGCGCCACGGCCACCAACGCCACCGCCCACCGGGTGCGCCGTGGCAATGAACCCAAGAATCTTCTTACACTCGTTTTCTCCATGTCGATCCCTCCGGGAAGAAGCTGCTAGACACACTGCGGTGGTGAAGACCGCCGAGCCTCAGAGTGCCGCGAAGAGCGCTTAGTTCCCGTCGAGCTACGCCTTGGCCGCGCTCCTTATGTCGGCCTTATGGAAACGAGCCAGAGACTGCTCTCGCGCCGACCCCCCGGTTGGCCTAGAATCGAGAAAGGGTGGGAGGGTCGTGGCCAACCGCAGCGTTTGAACGGAGCGTAGTGCATGCATTCCGAAGACAATTTTGAGGTCTTTCTCAGTGAATCGTCAGGCAGAGAGGCGGCGGTACGAAGCCTGCTCCACAAAATCGACGTGACTGATGTTCTTGGAAAGAGCGTGGTCCTGAAAGCCAATTTCAATAGTGCCGACCCCTTCCCCGCCTCGACTCACCCCGAAACCCTCACGGCGATAGTGACTGTGTTACAGGAGGCCGGCGCGAGGGAGATCACTCTGACCGAACGAAGCGGCATGGGAGACACGCGAGGGACCTTGGAGCAGCTCGGCATCCTCGATCTGGCCAAACGCTTGGGCTTCAGGATCGTCGTCCTGGATGAAGCAGCCAGGGAAGACTGGGTGATGATCGAACACGCCGGGAATCATTGGCGCAAAGGCTTCTACCTTCCCAAGGTCCTTCTTGACGCTGATCTGGTGGTTCAGACGTGCTGCCTCAAGACCCACAGATTCGGCGGTCATTTCACGATGTCTCTCAAGAATTCTGTTGGCTTGGTGGCCAGAATGGTGCCGGGTGACCCGCACGACTTCATGGGGGAGTTGCATGGCTCTCCCCACCAGAGGCTGATGATCGCCGAGATCAACAAGTTCTATCCGGTGCACCTTGTGATCATGGACGCAGCAGAAGCGTTTGTAAGTGGCGGCCCGGACAAGGGAGCAGAGGTCACGCCGGGGCTCATGCTTGCGAGCACAGACAGGGTGGCTATCGACGCAATCGGAGTGGCGATTCTGCGGAGATTTGGCGCAGCAAGCCTCGAGGGGGAACCGATCTTCCAGCAGGAGCAGATACGGAGAGCAGCAGAACTGGGGGTTGGCGCCACATCCGCCTCGGCAATACGGTTGACACCCTTGGATGACAAGAGCAGGGAAGCAGTCGACCAGATTCAGAGCATTCTCATGAACGAGTGACCGCTGGACAGACGGAACTGCCGCGGTCTGCATTCCTGCAGAAGATCACGGAACCAGGGTCCCGGTGGTTCCGGTCGGCTTCCAACCATCAGCATAGGTCACCCCTGACTCCACCCTAGCCTGCTCGATCCACTTCTGCCAGACTTCCTTGCGCCGGGCATCCAGGGTCTGGCCATCCGGGACCGTCGCGATCTCATTGGTCACTTGGTCGTAGACCTTCCGGAAGAGCGTGGACTCTTTGTAGCTTCGTTTAAGCTGGTCCAGGGTCATGGCCTGCTGCTTGAGGGACGCGTCGAACCGGGCCTGATCGCCGCTGAAGGCGTCCTTGACAACCGAGTCGACCCACGTCTGCACATCCTGGTCGGTGACCGCGATGTTGAGCTGTCGGGCCTTCTGAGCGACCACCTCGTAGGTGATCATGTACTCGAGAACGTCCTGCCTGAACAGCTTGTACCGATCGGGCTGAGTGCTCTTGTCAGGGATCTGACTCGCGTACTGTGCTTCGAAATCGGCCACTCTCTGGTCGAACTGCTGTTTCACAATCAACGTACCGCCGACCGCGGCCACAACGTCCTCAGGAACTACATCGGAGACTCCCGAGCTCGCCGTATGTGCGGCACCGGGCCGGGTCACGGGCGCACCTGAACTACTCCCAAAGGCCCCGATGGTCGCCAACACGACCAGCACCACGAGCAGGAAGGCAGCCCCGCCTCCCACCAAGGCGTAGACGAGCCGGCGGGGCCGGCCGGAGCGAGGTGGCGAGGAAGGGTTCGAGGGATACCGGGTAGCCTGAGCCCGCCCTCCGTCGATTCTCTCAGCCTCCACCCGGATCATTCGCTGGTCGACATGCTGATAGACCATCAGGTCCGTCAGATATTCAGACTGTCGTAGGCCAGCCGAACCGCCGCGGTCCCGTATTCGTTCTCCAGACGCTTGATGATGAAATGCGCCCGGGCCAGGTCCTGGAAGTGGTTGATGAAGAGGTAGTTGACCGCCCCACCCGAGACCGCGCCCGCGACGGGGACGGCAAGTGCCGCCGCTTGGGCCGTGACGACCGCCCCGAAACGTGACGATATTCCGGCAATCAGCCGCACAAGAGGCGGAGCTCCGCTTTGGGTCAGCCCTTTTGCCGCGATGTGGCTGGCTGCCTCCCGCATAGTGACGGCGAGCGCCGTCCTGATCGCCCAGTACCCGGTCTCTGCCGAATCGCTGGCCAGCCCACCGCCCCCGAGAGCGAACACCTCGAGACAAGCGAGCTTAGTGTCGATCTGGGAGAGATCGTGCCCCTCACTGCGAGCGATGTCGGCTATCGAACGAAGCATCACAGTGGTGGAGAACGGCAGTTCGACGATCACAGAGTAGAAGCCGAGCGCCCCGGCCACCGCCCCGGAGGTGACGACAGTCGCCTTGTGAAGCCAATCGCGGGAGCGTCTTGGTTCGCCTCGGCCCATGGTGGACACGGAAAATGCCAACGCCCTGAAGAGGGCGGTCTCCGTTCCCTCGGACACCCTGTCGTTCCAGTTCTTGGGCAGAAGCCTGAGACCTCGCTCGATGGGGCCGCCGATCAGGTCACCGAGTCGGGCTGTTAGGCTCGGCGAGACCAGGAACGTCTTGGCCCGTCGCAGGTCCTCGAGATCTCGATCCCCCCACTCGAGGCCGCCAGCATTGTTCATCGTCGCACTCCCTTGCTTGAACTGCGTAACCCAGTTTACGCCGTCGCGGCGTCCGGGTAAGCGGGACCGCGGCCTACGAGCTCAGCGCCCGTGGCATCCAGGGGCTGGTCGAGAGTCTCATCCTCGCTGGTCGGATCCGACTCGGTCGCCGATTGCTCCAGTTCAGATTTGACATCCTCCCAGTATTGCTCGGACCAACCCATCTCTGCCGTCCCCTTCGCTCTCCAACAATCGACCCCTTGGCGCACAGCATACTGGATGGCTCGGCGGACCGGTCAAGGCGAGCACCTTCGACATCCCGCGAACGACAACCTTGACCCCATTGGTAAAACGGCCTTTCCTTTTTGGCGTTGACGCCTGACTCTCCACCGTGGTGGTTCACGCGCGAGCCCGAGGAGAGGTGATCGCCGCCGTTTCTCCCAGGTCTTGTACATCCCATTCGCGGAATAGTCAATAGGTAATGGCGCTTTTCCAATTCCCACGCCACCCTACTGCCGAAAGGCGCTGCGCGGTACCAAGCGGATAGAATTGGACCGTGACGAACCGGGGAGTCAGACGCTGGGCATACCTTCCCTTTGTGGCGCTCGCTCTGCTCGCGCTCATTTGGGGATACAACTGGGTGGTCATGAAAGTGGGCGTGCGCTACTCCGACCCCTTCACGTTCTCCGCCCTTCGCAACTTCCTGGGAGCGCTGGCGCTGTTCGTGCTCGTCGCCGCGCGCCGTGGCTCGCTGCGCCCGCCCAACCCCCTCTGGTTGACGGCGGTCTTCGGTCTCTTCCAGACCAGCCTCTCCGGCCTATCCGTCTGGGCTCTCTATATCGGGAGCGCCGGCAAGACCTCCGTCCTCACCTACACAATGCCGTTTTGGCTCCTCTTGGTCGCATGGCCGGTGCTGGGTGAGCGGATCCGAGGCATCCATCCAATGGGTGGTGATCGCGCTCGCGCTGGCCGGCCTTCTGCTCGTGCTCGAGCCCTGGCAGCTTCGGGGCCTCTCGGCCGGCCTTCTGGCTGTTGCCGGAGGCCTCTCTTGGGCGATAGCCTCGGTGCTTTTCAAGATCATACGCAAGTGGCACGCGGTGGAGATCTTGTCGTTCACCGCGTGGCAGGCGCTGATCGGTTCGATCCCCCTGATCCTGGCCGCGGCATTCACGGCGTCGCGAGCGCCGGTCTGGAACGGGAGCTTCGTGGCAGCTCTCTTCTACAACGTGCTCGTGGCCAGTGCGGTCGCCTGGTTGCTCTGGCTGTACGTCCTCCACAACCTCCCGGCCGGTACCGCGGGTATCAGCAGCCTGGCGATCCCCGTTGTGGGCGTCCTGGCGGCCTGGATACAGTTGGGAGAACGGCCGGGGGCAATCGAGGCGATCGGCATGGCATTGATAGTGGCAGCGCTCGCCACCCTGACAGCGCGGGGGCTTCGCGCCGGCCGCAAGGCCGCTGACCCAGCGCGGCCCCGCCCCTAGGTCAAGCGGGCGGAAGAGCCGGCTTCGTACGGGGTCCTTCCACGTGTATCCGCGGCAGGATCCGATGCAGGACCACCGGTAGATACCAGTTCACCTTGCCGAGCAGCGCCATGCTGGCGGGAACAAGGATCGAACGGATCAGGGTCGCATCCAGCAGTACCGCCACCGCGAGCCCAAACCCCAACTGCTGGAGCATCACGAGGTGACCGGCGGCGAAGGTGGCGAACACCACCACCATGATGGCGGCGGCACCGGTGATGATGCGGCTTGTCGCCCTGAGCCCCACCGCCACCGCTTCCTTGTTCTTCCCTGTCTCCTCGTAATGCTCGCGTATCCGGCTGAGGAGGAACACGTGATAGTCCATGCTAAGACCGAATAAGATGCAGAAGAGAAAGATGGGCACCCACGATTGGACGGTCGTCGTCTGCTGGAATCCGAAGAGTTGGTGGCCGTAACCCTTCTGGAACACTATCACTAACAAGCCGTAGGCTGCCCCAACGGAGAGCAGGTTCATGATGATGGCCTTGAGCGGGACTATGAGCGAGCGAAACACCACCATCAGCAGTATGAACGTCAGCCCAAGCACGAACGCCAATACGAAGGGGGTCAGCCGACTGACCATCTGCGTCGAGTCTGCACTCGAAGCAGTCTGGCCGGTTACATAGACTGGAGTGTTCGAGCCGGCGAAAGAATCGTGAACCGTGGTGGCACGCAGGGCAGTGATCACCCCGTAGGCCTCTTGCGAATTCGGGTCGACTGTCAGAGGGGCCGTGACCACAGCTACATCTTTGGTCTGGTTCCAGCTGACCGTAGCCGCGGATGCGAAGTCACCGGAGGCATCCATCTTCGCAATGAGTGTGGCAATGTCTGCGTCGAGCGTCGGGGTCTGCGTACCGTCCACCACGATCTGGACGGGAGCCAACATCCCGGCCGGGAAGTTGTTGACCAAGAGTTCGTAGGCCGTCCTGCGCTCGCCGTCCGGCAGCGAATCGGCGCCGCCTGCGGCCCCGGTCTTGAGGGAGAAGGCGGGAACCGTAGCCGCCAGGAGAATGATCACGGTGATGATCACCGCAATGAGGGGACGCCTCATGACCTGCCTGGTGAGACGACCCCAGAATCCTCTGTACATGTTGACGCCGCTATGGACCCGTTCGCCGGCCTTCATCTTGTGCGGCCGGCGCAGAACGGGCCAGTCCAGCCGGTCGCCCAGCAGGCTGATGAGAGCCGGGACCAGTGTCAGCATCGCAAGGACTGCGATCCCGACCACCAGCACCGCTCCCAGTCCCAAGCTGCGGAATGTCGTGATGGGAACGATGAACAGACCCAGCAGGGCGAGCATCACCGTGCCACCCGAGAACAAGACCGCCCGACTGGCAGTGCGGCCAGTCATCACGATGGCGTCGTGCTTCCCGAGACCCTGGCGCCGCTCTTCCCGATACCGTTGGATGATGAACAGGGCGTAGTCGATCCCCACCGCCAGCCCGATCATCATCACGATGTTCACGATGAAGAACGACTGCGGCATTATGGTCCCGATCCCGATGACCGCCCCGATGGTCACGCCGATGGTGACAAGAGCAAGGACAAGAGAGACTCCGGCCGCGACGAAAGCCCCGAACACCAGCACCAAGACACCCAGCGTGATTGGCAGGCCCACAGTCTCCGCGCTTCGCAGATCCCTCGTGGCTGCGGACGAGAGTTCATCTCCGATGCTCGCCTGGCCGACGGTGGTCACGGTGAAGCCATCACGGCCGAGTCCGTCCACCGTGCTCAAGTAGGCGCCAAGGTCCTTGTCTCCTTGGGCCAGAGTGACGTAGATGAAGGTGCTGTGCCTGTCGGACGAGACCATGGCATCGGCCGAGGATGGATCGAGCGTGGAGACCTGGTAGTAGTCGAAGGCGCTCTGCACGGCCTCGGTCTTTGCCGTGACGGCCGCGCTCGATTGCTGTACCACCTGGCGGAAGGCACCATCGTCTACCGTGTATTGATCCGAATGGATCAGGAGTGTCTCGACGTCGGCTGAGTTCCCCGAGACCTTCTGCTCGAGCAGTTTCTGCCCTTTTGCCGATTCCGGGGAGTTGAGAAACTGCATCTCGCTGGCGGTCAGAGCATGGCTCAAACCGGGGAAGCTGGCAATCCCGGCGACGAGCAAGACGAGCCACAGCCCGATCACCCACCACGGACGACGCGCGCTCATGTCGGCAAGCCTGCCCGTGCCAAGGCTGAACTTCATACGTTTCTCCCGGCCGACACTACCGCGGGCGGAGGCTCAACGGACAGCCCTCCCTCGCGGGGTTAGTGCGGCAGTATCTGGTCAAATACAGTACGGTGCGGAAATCATCCGCACGCGAGAATGCCTGCTCATTACTACAGACGGTAGTTTAGCCCATTTGGTGTAAGGCGTCTGTTAGAGAGGAAGGCCGGCGAAGGGACCTGAACCCACGACCTGCTGATTCCAGGTCAGTTAGTCGACACAGTTCGACCCTATGCCCCTCGAGAGCCCTCGAAGCTAGACGTCCTTGCGGATACCCGACTCGGTCATGATGGCCTCCACGTCTTCCCACTTGTTCAGCGTGTAGATGTGCAGACCAGCGATCCCGGCCTCCATGAACCTGTGGATCTGCTTGACGGTGTAGTCGATACCGGCCTTCTTGAATTCGTCGGGCTGATCTCCGTATTTTCCGATGATCGCCGCCAGTTCAGCCGGGATGGAGCAGCCGTTGCTCAAGGTCATTCGGATGATGGCGTCTTTGACCAGCACCGGCATGATGCCGATGATCACCGGAATGGTGACTCCCGCCCGCTCGATCCGCTCCACGAACGCGGCAAACGCCTCGACGTCGTGGCACAACTGCGACATCAAGAATTCCGCGCCGTTGTCTTGCTTACTGCGCAGATGAGCGATGTCGGCCGCGAAGGTGGGCGCCGTGATGTGCTTCTCCGGATAACAGGCCGCGGCGATGCAGAAGTCGGGGAATTCATTCTTGATGTACTTGATCAGCCCATCGGCGTTGCCGAAATCGCCGTTTGTCCCTTCCCAGCCTGCCGGTAGATCGCCGCGCATGGCCAAGATGTTCTTTATCTGCAGCGACTCGTATTCTCTGACGGCCGCCGTGATCTGCTCCCGGGTGTTTCCGATACAGGTGAAGTGAGGCATGACCTCCGTCACGCCATCAGCCTTGAGCAGAGTGCAGACTTCAAGGTGGCGGCCGGCGTTGGTCCCGCCGGCGCCGTAGGTGCAACTGATGAAATCTGGCTTGAAGTCATGGAAGTGATCGATAGCTTCCTTCAAATGGTCCATGCCCGCGTCTGTCCTTGGCGGGAAGACCTCAAACGAGAAGCTCATCCGGGATTGCACCAGCGAGGCTATCTTCATGGCACGGGACCTCTTGGTGATAGGTGACGTGGTGGCGGCAGCCGACTGTAGCAGCGCGTTCCGACGCACGTGACTTCCAGTAGGGTGATGGTAACACCAGCCAGCGGCAGACGGGCCTGCACACCGGCGAAATGGGCGACACGCTGAGCGATTACGCGCACCGGGTCGGTCGTCGGGCTCGCGGAATCATCCCACCGTCCACCAGAATCCCCCGGAGACGGCGCGTCCAACCGGACCTCCACACCTGACCAGACCGGCGATGATCTCGTTTCCCAGGCCGTTTCCCCAGGGCTGGGCCAGAAGCCCGCGAACGAGCACCGCCCCCAGGAACTGCGGAGAGAAAACCCGACTGACAGAAGTCTGGTATTCACTGAGGGCACCAGACTCGCCAGCTCGCAACGCAGACACGATGGCTCTGGCAGCTGCCTGAGCGCTCTCAAGCGCGGAGCCGATCCCCTGCCCCGAAAGAGGATTGACGAGACCGGCCGCGTCTCCCAGAAAGAGAACGCTATCCTCCGGCCGTCGTGCTTTGCGAAAGTCCATCTGCAGAGGAAAGGCCGCCGGCGCAGAGATAAGACGGGCGTGGCGGAGGTGCGGCCAGGCCAGGGAGCCAGAGGCGAGAAAGCCATTGAATAGGGCGCGCAGGCTTAGACGACTGCGTCGCAAGGCGGCCGTACGAACTAACACCCCGACATTAGCCGGTGCACCCTCCTTAGCGCCCGGGAAGATCCACCCGTACCCGGGCAGCAAGTGGCGTTCCAGGAAGAAGTTGAGCGCTCCGTCGACTCCCTCCACCTGCTCCATGTACGCACGGATGCCGATGGCGGAGGGTTCGAGCCGCCGGGAAGGTAACAGCGTGCGCGAAAACGAGCCGCGGGAGCCATCGGCAGCGATAAGGACCCGAGCCCGCAGCCGGAACAAATCCCCTCCCAGACGCCGGCAAACAACCACCGGCCGGCCGAACGAGTCACGCTCTAGGTTGAGGGCGCGAGTCCCCTCCCAAACGACTGCTCCGGCGGCGCGGGCGGTCTCGACGAGCAAGAGGTCCAGTTCCCGGCGAGGCATGACGTAACCGTAGTCGGGTCCCTCCCTTGGGGCGGAGAAGGGAATTGTGATCTCGTGGCCCCGGGAGGTAACTGCGCGATACTCCCTAAGAGGACGAATGCCCATATGACGCAGGCGAGCGTCTACGCCAAGCCGCTGAAGCACGGCCACCGCCCGCGGCGTGAGGCCATCACCGCACACCTTGTCCCTGGGAAACACGGCTCGATCGACCACCAGGACCTCCAGGCCCTCACGGGCGAGAAAGGTGGCCGCCGCCGAGCCTGCCGGGCCGGCCCCCACGATAACGACATCCGTTTGAGAATCACTCATTGATCTGTCGAGGAAGGCGGGACGACCTCGCGTTAACGTTTTGTAGACTGCGCTTGTCTCAACCTTACACACATGTGGGCGCGGGAGTCCATCGACAGTCTGCCTGATTCACGCCGGCCCGGCGCTCAGGGCTGCGTCTTGAGGGGAGGATGCGCGTACCATCTGACGCCGCACTCCCCGACTGGCTAGTGTAAGACTCGCCACCCGGTCGGCCATCATTCCCTGCATCCGCCCGTTTCTCCTGCTGCTGTTGCTCACTACGCTGGAAGAGCAGGTTCAGATAAAGAAGGAGGCCGGTGCCGGCCTTGGGAGGTGAGATCGATGCTGGCGGTAGGAGACAAGGTGACGGTCTTGTTCAGTGAGTGCAAGGGCTTCGGAGCTGAGAAGGTTGGTCAGTGCGGTACGGTGACCAAGGTGGAAGCTCTCCGGGAACTGGTGGGAATCTACCGGGTCGAGTTCCCCGAAGGAACCTGGGAATATCTCCATCGGGAAGTCGAAAAGGCGGCGTGAGACGTGCCGGACATCGCCGATGAGCCATCAGTGCCGTTCACGTTGCCGAGCCCTCTATGCTCTGCCGGCTCAGTCATCGAGCCTTAAGGGACCGGCCCTTTCGAGCGCCAGCAAGAACGCCAGTTCGTCCTCCGACTCGACAAGTTCCTGCCGGGCGAGCAAGTAGCCAGTCAAGAACGCTCCGAGTGCCGCCGGAAACACCGCGGTGCCGTCCGCGAAGTCCAGCAGTTCGGCTTGGTCACCTCTTTCGAGCAGCAGTTGGTCCCCGTCGAAAGAGAGGTCGAGAAGCATGGCGAGAAGCTGGGCGCGGTCCATCGTTCCTCCTCAGGACAGGAATAGGTCGGGATCGAAACGATGGATGTGGGGAGATGTATCACCCTCCTCCCGAGGAACAACTCTATCAGGCGTCGCGGACGGGAAGACCTATACAGCGCGCTGACCCCATGCTCGGGTCATCGACGAACTCGAGGGTGTCGGCGTCGCCAGCCCTTCAGCTTGGCCTCCCTCTCAGCAAAGATGATGACTCAGAAGGCGCCCCGACCGGCGTTGGCTGACGTCCGCACCTCTTGATCGGTGGACCGCGCTCCCTTCCGCGCCGTCCAACACGAGCACCGAGGCGCGAACGTTTCCGCAGCCTGCAAGGAGCGCTGTCGGGAGCCTGATCACATCGACCGGGTAAGCAGCCTGGCCCAAATAGCGTCAGAGAGACGGTGTCAGAGCAAACGTAGACTGCAAATGCTCCTGCCCCGGCATGTGGTGTAAGAGCCATCGTGGTCTCGTAGGGTCTTCACAGCTTAGTCGTTAGTGGATGGGAATGGCAACGGGGTGGGTGACCTCTCCTTCGATCTCCGGGGTTGATGACTGGTAGATGCGGGCGAGGGAGTGCCGGCTCATGTATCTGCGGGAGACGGCCCATTCGTCGTTCTGCTCGGCCAAGACGGCGCCGATCAGGCGGATGAGGCTCTTCTCGTCGGGGAAGATGCCGACGACGCGGGTGCGGCGGTTGATCTCCTTGTTCAAGCGTTCCAAGGGATTGGTGGAGGAGATCTGTTTCCAGTGCTCGGGCGGGAACTCCATGTGGGCGAGGATCTCCTCTTCGGCCTCAAGAAGAGCGGCCGACACCCGCGGAAGCCGGTCCCGAAGGCGATCGGCGAGAGCCCGCAGTTCCTCGCTCGCCCGGGTCTTGTCCGGCTGCTGAAAGACGAGCCTCACCGCGGCCAGCACCATGCCCTGCCCGTCTTTGGGCACGAGCGAGAGGAGATTGCGAAGGAAATGCACCCGGCAGCGCTGCCAGCTCGCCCCCAGGAAGGCCTCCTCGATGGCTCGTTTGAGGCCCTGGTGGGCATCGGAAACCACCAGGCTGACCCCGGCAAGTCCCCGAGCCACAAGACCGGAGAGAAATCCCCGCCAGAAGGCGTAGTCCTCACTCTCTGCACACCTCTAGGCCCAGCACCTCCCGTTCGCCGGTCTCCGCCACCCCGTAGGCGACGACGAGAGCCATGGAGACCACTCTTCCCGAGTCGTCTCTCACCTTCTCGTAGGTGGCGTCCAGGAAGAGGTAGGGATAGCGGCCGAGAAGGGGTCGGCCCCGGAAGGCTTCCACCTGCTCATCCAGGCGCGCGCAGATCCGGGAGACCTCGCTCTTGGAGATGCCGTCCAGCCCCAGAGCCGCGACCAGGTCCTCAACCTTGCGCGTCGAGACGCCTTTAACATAGGCTTCGGCGATCACGGCCAGAAGCGCTTCTTCGCTGCGCCGGCGGGGTTCAAGAAAGCTGGGGAAGTAGCTGCCTTCGCGGAGCTTGGGGATGGGCAGGGAAAGCGAGCCCACCCGGGTATCCAGGCGCCGCTCCCGATACCCATTGCGCATGCAGAGACGGTCATCGGTGCGCTCTCCGAGAGCGGCCCCGGTCTTGGCGCTCACCTCGATCTCCATCAGCTCTCGAAGGACGGAGAGCATGGCTTCCCGGAAGAAGTCGAACTCTCGGCCCTCGGCCAGCTTGCTGAGCAGCTCCTTGGGGGTGACAATGGAATCGGCCATCGTTGTGTCCTTCCTGTTGGGTACGGTTGCGAGCCATACCTACGGAAACACACGATGGCTTTTCTCTTCAAGGGAAACGGCATGATGAACCGTCTCCTGTTACACCACGTCCGGGGACACTACCCTGCCCCGTTTGCAGACGTTCTCTTGGATCCGTGAGGAGCCGGCAAAGGGACTCTAACCTCCAACCCCTCTGACCGCAAATCAGCCTAGTATGCCTGCAAATCCACCTCTTGCCGGTTACGCATAAGCGAGGCGCAAACATGCTAAAGCCCCTGACTGCAAATCAAGCGGCTAGGGCCGGCGGCCGGCAAGAGAGCAGCCCCCTGGGCGGCAAGGCTTGGTAGGCGCCAACCCGAAGGCAACAGGGCGCGATCATGCAGCGACTCAGTCGGTCACCTGCCAATTAGAGGCCTTCGTCGACGCCTTCTCCCGGCCACAACGTACCCCAGATGAGCCAGTCAACCAGAGCCCGCGGCACCCCCCGCCCGACAAGGTCGTGCTCTAGTTCCACCGGGTCGAAGGAGGAGGGCAGAAATTCATCCACGGAGACCCAGTCTTGGTCTCCCCACCTGAAGATATCCACCCCTGTCTCACCCGAGCCCCCAGCCTGCAAGACGGCGGCGGCCCAATCGTCGACCGTCCTGTAATGACGCACCTCCCACTTGGGGCCCGAACTCGATGGACTCGCGGTGAGCTTCTCGATGGTATCCAACGAAATGGCCAGGGGGCCTGCTGTCGTTGCGGTGGTAGGCGCGGCGATTGCGACTGTCGTGGTTGTCGCGTTCGTCTCGATAGCACCAACACGTGCCTCAAGACTACGTATCGCTTCTTCGGAGGCAATCAGACGCGCCTGCAAGGCGGCGTTTGCGGCAGTAGTAGTGCCGGGGGTATCTGGTGCGCAGCCGGCCAGACCGAGCAACAGCGCGGCCAGAATCAGAATGGCTCCCAATGCTCGCATGAGCGGCCCCCTCAGTCGTCACGAACGCGGCCGCCACCATCTTACGCCGGGAATACGGCAGTCACAAAGTGGGACAGCCCCCGCTGGCAAGGCTTGGCAGCAACCCCAAAGCAAGAGGCCGCCCCACGGACGGCCCCTTGACCATAGCCTAACGTGAACCGGTCCGACCCGACCCTCGCTCTCCCCTATCTCACCGTCCCCGTCACATCGACGGCATCCAGACTCACGTAGGTGTTGGAGGAGGCGGGGTTCTTCTCCCCGGTCCACTCGAGAGTGACGGTGTGCTCGCCCAGAGGCACGAGACCACTGGAGAAGAGGGTCTGCTTGTAAAGGACGGTGGTGGGGTTGTAGAGGTCCACCGTGGTGGGGCTCGAGCCGTCCACGCTCACTTTCATCTTCCCGTAGGAGTAGGCCTTGGTGCCGATGAGAGTGAGCTTCACCCCGAAGAACTTGATGGTGACCGAGGCCCCGGAGGTGTTCGCGTATTTGAAGGTCCCCCCGGAGTAGGCCGTGCTTGCGGCGCTCGCCCAGCTGCCGGCGAAGGTGAGGTGGGTGTCGGTCTCCTCGAAGCGGGTGGCCGAGGCCAGGGTCCCCACCACCTCCAGCCCGTCGAGGTTCAGATACTGGGTGGCGGTATTAGCCGGGTCCGGGGTGATGGTGAGGGTGTGAAGACCGGCGGCCAGGGTGCCGGTGGAGAACACCTTCTGCTGCCAGGAGGTGGTGGCGGCGTTAAGGTTGACGCTCACCGCAGTGCCCCCGTCCACCGATACGTTAGCTTTGCCCATGCTGGGGCTCTTGACCGCTATCCAGTCCAGGCGTTGGCCGTTGAAGGGGATGGTGAGCGAAGCCGTGGGGGCGTTCGCGTACTTATAGGCGCCCCCGGAGGCCGAGGCGTTGGCGGCGCGAGAGCCAGGTGCCGGAGAAGAAGAGGCGGGTGTCGGTCTCCTGGGCCTTGGTGAAGGCGGTGAGGCTGCCGGCGATGGCGAGGGCGTCTAGGTTGATGGTGTAGCCGGTGGACGCGGGGTTCTTGGTGCCGGCCCGGGTGATCTTGACGGTGTGAAGACCGTTAGCAAGAGTGATGGAGAACACCGTCTGCTTGTAGGCCGTGGCGGAGCGGTAGAGGTCCACCGTGACCGAGGCCCCGCCGTCCACGGACACCAGGGCTTTGCCCTGGCTGGGGCTCTTGGTGGCAAGGAGGGAGAGACCGGTACCGTTGAAGGCCAGGGTGACGAAGGAGCCGGCGGTGTTGGTGTATTTATAGGAACTGCCGGAGTAGACGGAGCTTGACCCCACGGTCCAGGTGCCGGAGTAGTAGAGGCGGGTGTCTGACTGCTCGTAGCCGGTGACGGGCACCGGGGTCACGTAGGTGAACTGGTCGCCGGCTCCGATGGGGCTGGTCCCCCCGGGAGTGGTCACCCGCACGTCCACGGCTCCGGCTGCGTGGGCCGGACTGGTGGCGGTGATCTTGGTGGCGGAGTTGACCACGTAGCTCGAGGCGGCACTGCCCCCGAAGCTGACGGCCGTGGCTCCGGTGAGGTCGGTGCCGGTGATGATGACACTGGTGCCCCCGGCGGTGCTGCCGGAGGTGGGCGCCACCGAGGAGATGGCGGGGACCGGGATGAGCGCGTAGGTGTAGTCATCGGCAGCGGTGTCCGGGGTGGTCCCGGACGGGGTGGTCACCTGCACCCGGACGGCCCCGGCCGCCTGAGCCGGGGCGACGGCGGTGATCTTGGTGGCAGAGTTGACCACGTAGCTCGAGGCGGGGCTGGCCCCGAAGCTGACAGCGGTGGCCCCGGTGAGATTGCTGCCGGTGATGATGACGCTGGTGTCGCCGGCGGTGCTGCCCAAGCTGGGGCTAAGGGAGGTGATGCTCGGGGGACCATAAAGGAGATCGCCGGCCACCTCCACGGCGTCCAGGCTCACGTAGGTGTTAGAAGAGGCGGGGTTCTTCTCCCCGGTCCACTCCATTACGACCGTGTGCTCGCCTGGGGCAAGAAGACCGCTCGAGAAGATGGTCTGCTTATAAAGGGCCGTGGGGGTGTAGAGGTCCACGGTCGTGCTCGCGCCGTCTATAGTCACCTTCATCTTGCCGTAGGAGTAGGCGGTGGTGCCGATGAGGTCGAGCCTCATCCCGGAGAACTTGATGGTGACCGCCGCCGTGCTGTTCGCGTAGTTGAAGCTGCCTCCGGAGTAGAGGGTGCTTGTGGCGGTGGTCCAACTACCGGACCAGGCCAGGTGGGGGTCGGTCTGCTCGAAGTACTTCAGTGGCGGGAGGTAGCTGTAGTCGTCGGCGGCGGTGTCGGCGGTCGATCCGCCCGGGGTGGTCACCTGGACCTGCACGGCTCCGGCGGCATGGGCCGGGGCTGTGGCAATGATCTGGTTAGCGTTGCTGACCGTGAAGCTGGTGACGGCAATGCCGCCGAAGGTGACGGCGCTAGCTCCGGTGAACCCGGCCCCGGTAATCACAACCGAGTTACCACCCGCAATCGGTCCCTCGCTGGGGCTGAGTCCTAGCACGGTGAACGGGCTGGCGGGCACCGTCATCCAAAGGGTGTAGGCCCCCATGGACCCGTAGCTGGTGTATCCGTCCACGAGCGGGTCGCCCTTGCCAGTGCCTCGCACCCCTATGTAGTAGATGCCCGGGGCGACCGTCGCCGAGAGACTTGCCGACAGCGGATCATATGGATTGCCGCTGGCAACCAGACCGCCGCTCGCGTCCCGGATCTCAAGTAGGATATCCAAGTTCGGTCCGAGTGCAGCCGGGGACGCTGTGACCGCAAGGGTCCCGGCCCCGCTCGCGACGGCGTAGTAGTCGACGTCTCCCGACGCCCCGACTACCCCCAAAGCCGTGAGCGCTCCGTCGCCAGGGACGGCGGCGGCCGTTCCTCGGGTGTCTCCCGCCTCGTCCGGCCTCACCGACCCGACCATGGCTGCAATCAGCGCGACGTCGTCCTCGTGGTTGTTCGCGTTGAGGTACTCACCTTTGCTCCATTGATTGATGGGTCCGCCGTTACCCATGATGGGCCCCCAGCCGGTCGTCCCCGACGCGTGCCCGGGGTAGTACTCCTTGCCGGTGGTCGTCCCGTCATGATTGAGACCGAGGTTGTGCCCAACCTCGTGGGAGATAACGTTGGCGATTCCCTGGTCCTCGCTCACATGGTCCGAAAAGATAAGCGCCGGCAGATAGTAGTCCCCGCCCCAAGAGAATGCGCCCAAGTATGCAATCCCGGCATAGGGGCCGAAGTAGCTCGAAATCGAGCTGATAAGAGCCCGTGTGCCATAGCGGGTGTCGGTGTCGCTATCCAAGGTGATCGCACTCTCGCCCGGGTACTCGGTGGTCACATCAACAGCGAATGGCGCGTAGTCCTCGGCGACTCCCTGCCAGACATGCTGGATCGTGGTGAGTTCGTCTGAGGAGAAGGACCCCGGATTTCCGTCGGTGTCGTACGGAGGAGCAACGATGTCTGCTCCGTTGTTGTAGCCGTCGGTCCATGCATCGTTGTGGAGCAGATGCCCGTCGAAATCAAGGTAGATCACCTTCTTGGCCCCTGAGAGGCTATGAAGGGTGAAGGTATCGGCGAGAGGGACAAGAGCCTCGGGGGGCGAGTCCACAGGCGCGGCCGATGGCGCGGCCGCAACCGGATCCTTGTAGAAGAGATATCCGTTTTGGTCCACCCAGAGAGACGAATCCGAAGCGAGACGAGCACTCAGCTCGGAAGCCGTCCACCCATAGAAAGCGGCCACTGATGACAGATCGCCCCCGAGAGAACGGATGGCGTCGGAGCCGGAGGCCGGGGACGATACAGACACTTCCGGGTGGGCCGGCATCCCGTTCGCCAGGCTCAAGTCCCGGGCTTCGCTGGGGACGGCATGTAGACCGCCAAGGATGAGCGACGCGACCGCGACGGTCAGAACCCGACGAAAAGCATGTAGGCGGCGTCGCCTCGCCAGGCTCCTCATGGTCGACTCCTTCCGTCCAGAACCTCTTGTTCCGAGAATGGCACGGTATCTAACCCGCGCAGCCCAGCCTGACCACGACGCCGGCCGCTGCTCGGCGAAGACCCCGGTATTCCCGCTGTTCTTCGAACCCACCCCAGCGCCAAGCTTCCGCGTCGGTCAAAGCTAGCCATTGCCCTTCACCTCTGTGCGGGAGATCGTGCTCCCCACCGGCCAATTCGTGATAGGGAAAGATGCTCTTCTAAATCGTGGTTGCGCAGCACGAGGTAAGCCATGGGCGCCTTCACTTCCCGCCGCCGGATGTCGGTCACGACGCAATCGTAGGCTATCACGGCAAAGAGCCGCTCAGGCAATCGTAGCGTTGAAGCGAGGGCAGCGCCTGCAACGTGGCGGATTATTCCGGGTTATCCCGCCATTAGTTCAGGGACCAAAGCGATACGTGTCTCGGTAGATGTGCGACAGTGGCTCCGGTGCCTATGTGACACTTTCTTGGGTCTGTGCCTCCGGTTCCAGTCCTTCCGACGGCGAGCACGGAGCGGCTACACACAAGAGCGGGCCGGCACTCGGTTCCATAGGTCAGGCCTCGCTCAACTCATCGAGGCGCCCGACACGTCGACCACGTTTGCCCCTCCATCAACCACGAGAACAGCCCCGGTCATGAAGGACGAATCCTCACTCGCGAGGAAGGTGCACACGCCTGCCATCTCATCTGGTCTCGAGACCCTGCGTAGTGGCACGTGGGAGCAGAACTGGTCCATGAGACACTCCATTTCCGTGCCCATGTCCTTCGCCATTCCTGAGACAGCCTCTTCCAACATCTCGGTCCTCGTCCCTCCAGGGCAGACGACATTGCAGCGAACGCCGGCGGGACCGTAATCCAGGGCCGCCTGCTGGGTGAGCAGGATGAGACCAGCCTTCGTGGTGCCATAGCCTGCACAAGCCGGCATGCAGCGGATCCCGCCTATTGAGGAGATATTGATGATGGAGCCACGTCCGTTCTTGATCATGTGAGGCAGGGTCTCTTTCATGAGGAGAAAGGGGCCAGTGAGGTTCACTTCCAGGACGCGTCGCCAATCGTCCGGGTCCAGTTCGATGATGCTTCCCATCACGTCGTACGCCGCATTGTTCACCAGTATGTCGATTCCACCGCCAAAAGCGACCGTCGTGGCGACGATTCTTCTTACATCCTCGTGGATGGACACGTCCCCAGGGCACGCGATTGCTGAACCCCGGGGAAACGCGGCGAGCCGCCGCTCCAGCTTCTCTGGACGGCGGCCGGTGATGCAGACCTTCGCCCCCTCGGCCACGAACCGTTCGGCGATCGCGGCGCCGATACCCGTGCCTCCTCCACTGATGAGCGCGGTCTTGCCTTCCAGCTTCATGTCAGCCCTCCCGTGGTGCTGTGCACGATCCCTACCGGACGTATCTTTCGAAGGCCTCCAGATGGTCGGGGGGTAGCCCTACCCTGAAGGCCTGCAACTTGGCCTCGCCTTTCGGGGTTGCCGCTATGCTGCCGCCCACGGTCGCGACGTATCCCATGAGTTCCAACTCGTCGGCAAGCATGCGCACCATGACCTTACTCAGAGGCGGATAGATCTCTTCGATCTCCTCCTTGGTGAAGGTGCCCAGGAGGTTCTCCGACTCCACCCCTCCCTTCTTATGTAGTTTGGCCAGGATGGCCATCTGCCTTCTGAAATAGGGGGTGTCGAAGCCCTTCTCGCTGAGATCGAACGCCTCGAGCCGGACCACCATCGAAGACCTCGAGTCCGGGCACACCACGTCCATCTGCCTCGCGACGCCCCCCTCCTCGTTCGGCGGCCAGATGAAGGAACCGGGGGGACGGAGGTTCGCCATGTCGTAGTCGGGAGGGACAAGGGTCTCGAGGACGTTTTTGAAACCGAGCCCGTCGTTCTTCTGTTCCGCGGGGTCGGGAACGCTCGGTGAGCAGTACCAATGCGGATAGAACGACAGCGATTCGACATATCGAGGGCCGGCCTGATGGAGAGCAACGACTTTTGGGACTATCAAAGGCCAGACGTCGGGACAGAGTCTCCCATGATAGCTCTCTCCATCGAATACTACCTCGTCCCCCACCTGGTGCTTCATGTGGCATGGGTAGAGGTCCATGTTGCCCATGAAGCCGATGACTGTAGCCCGGACCTGGAACACGTTTCCCTCCTCGCGAGGTAGATCTCCTAGGCCTTTTCCAGCACTATGTCTCCGAGATACTTGTCCATCTGCGTACGTACCTTGAGCTCTTTCGCCTGATAACCGGGGTGGCTGATTCGCACCGTGTATTCCTTGTCCTTGGCCAATCCCTCGAATTCGAAGTCACCGAAGCCGTTGCTCGCCGCTCGCTTCTCGTCGCCTCCGCCGGTGAGCGTGACCAGCACATTGCCGGCGCATCTGTCGGTGTCGCCAAACACCAGACTGCCAGCAACGAACCGTTTGGGTACGTTGATATACCAGACGCCACCCTTCAACCCGTACTCAGGATGGAGCACCTCGGCCCTCTCCTCGGCGGCGCGCCTGGACACTTCGCTGTCCGGATCGTCGAAATCCCCGAAAAGTAGTGCCTTGTTAGGGCACACCTCGACGCACCTGGGTACCTTCCAGCCCTGATCGAGCAGGTGAGCGCACAAGGTGCACTTCTGGGGAACACCGATCTCCTCGTTCCAGAAGATGGCGTTGTAGGGACAGGATTCGAGCACCTCCTTGGCTCCCTTGGCCTTGGCCGGATCGATGATCACGATGCCGTCCGGGCGTTGGTAGACCTTGTCGCGGTGCTGCTCGATGCACGGGGCATCGTCGCAGTGCATGCAAGGGATCTTGAAGTACGAGGTCTTCACCTTAGGGTAAGCACCGCGCTCGCGCTCGACGAGACGCATCCAGAAGTGCTCGGAATACGGCTGGGCGGCGGAGTAGGGCAGATGGTCGTTGCCGCAGAACTCGTCCCGGCAGGCCATGAAGCAGCCGTAGCAGCCGTTGCAGCGGCTCATATCGATCAACAGACCGAACCGAGTCATGTCACGCCTCCCATCTCTCGATCTCTACAAGACAGGAATTCGGCGCCATGCCCGGCGCATTCCGAGACATCAGCCTGTCCGACGTGAGCAAGTTGACGCAGCCACCCCGGTCCAGCGAATAGGCCTTGCCCGGCTCCGCCGGGTCGTACTTCCCGGAGGAGCAAAAGCTGTGGATGACCCCGGGTCTGATGCGCTCCGTGACCGTCGCCGCCCCAAGAACAGAGCCACGATCGTTGTGGAGCCGGACGACGTCGCCGTCCTTGATGCCCCGGGCAGCCGCGTCGGCGGGGTGGATCCTCACCGTCCAGTAGTAGTAGCCATTGATGAGCCTGCGGTGGTCGGGGATGTCGTTGATCCACGAGCCTTTCTTGTCGAAATGGCTATGGAAGGAATACCGGGGGTGGGGCGAGATCATCTGCAGGGGGTATCTGGCTGCCAATTCCGATTCATGGCCTTCCCAACTCGGAATGTAACGTGGAACTGGTGGCCTTTCGTCGTCATCCGGAGCAAAAGTGGTGAGGCTCCCCGATACGAACTCTATCTTTCCGCTTGGGGTGGCCAACTGGCTGGCTCGCTCGGTACCTTTGTTCGGGTTCATGAGGTCCGGCGTGTCGCAGTCCCTCCCCTCGTAGAACCAGCGAAAGGCAGGGGTAGACCTGTAAGGCTCCGGTACCGGGACCACGTAGTAGCCCTTCGCAACTAGTTCATCCCAGGAGATGCGCTTGGGCAGGTCACTGACGTCGAAGTACGCCCGGATCCAATCCTCTTCCGACTTGCCGCCGTCCGAGAACTCGTTCCAGACCCCCAATCGCTTCGCGAGTTCGGAGAATATCCAGTAGTCCGACTTCGATTCACCCAGCGGCTCGATGCATTTTTGCTGCAGAGTGACAACCCGGTAGTTGGAGCCCGTAGTACCCCACTTGAGGTAACCGCCTGCCTCTCCCCACTCGGCGATGTCGTTCCGCTCGAAATTCGTACACGCTGGAAGAATCACGTCGGCGAATTTGGTTTCCGTATGCCACCAGCAGTCCTGCACTACCACGGTCTCCAGCTTAGGGCTCTGGAACATCTTCACGAGCTTATTGCCTTCGGTCATGGTCCCGATGGAAGCAGCACCGTACCGATAGAGCATCCTTACCTCGGGGTAGCCGGGCATTGGATAGACGAACTCTGCGAACTGCTGCTCCAGTTTCTGGCCGCAGAAGCCTTCGCCCGTCCACTTCACCGGAGGATTCAAGACAGAGTCGGCCAGCAAGAGCCGGTATAGGCGCTGTTCCACGGGGTTGATGGCCTTTCGCTCGGCGGCCCTCGAAAAGCTCATCATGGCATCGAGGTCGGCGTAGCCCGGGAAGAACGTATCGTAGTCGGCGGGCGCTCCGGTGGCGTTGCCCCAGAGGTTGATCCCCGGCTTGCCGAGTCCCTGCATCGCCTGCAGTAGCACGACCAACCTCGCGTATTCGTGTCCGTACGCGGTACGACAGGCACCTCCCATGCCGCACCCCATGACCGTCGTCTTCTTGGCCGCCCACTCCGTGGCCAGGGCTTCGATGATTCTCGCCGGGACGCCGGTGATCTCCGCGGCCCATGCGGGAGTCTTCGGCACCCCGTCCGCCGTGCCGGTCACCTGATCCACGAACTCCTCGAAACCGACGGTCCGATCGGCCAGGTACTGCTTGTCGTAGGTGCCTTCCCTGATCCAGACATTGGCGATCGCCAGAGCCAGAGCAGCGTCGGTTCCCGGGCGCGGGGCGATCCATTTGTCCGCGATCCTCGAGGCGCTGTAGTTGCAGAATGGATCGATGAATATCTGCTGCTTGCCGGAGGCCTTCATCCACTCGAACCAGATGGCCGACTCCATGCCGTTGTAGGCGGCCCGGACGAAATCGGGGTCGATCGACCAGTACACGATGTTGTCCGCGTGCCGCATGGTGTCTTCCAGAAGGTCGAACTGCTCCGGCACCCCTAGCTGCCACCAGTAGCCGTAGACGTGCGGCGCGCCCCAGTGCCAGCCTTCCCAGCTATCGGGATTGTGGAGCACCTCGGTGAAGCCGATGGTGTTGAAGAATCGGAAGTAGGGACCGAACCTATAGCCCACGATGCCCCAGTTGTGATGATCTTGGTCGAGGGCTCCAATCGCAGCGGGACCATAGGCGCTCCGCAACCGCTCCATCTCGCCCGCCACGATCGCCAGTGCTTCTTCCCAGCTGATCCGCTCGTATCCTGACTTGCCCCGGTTCTCCGGATGCCGGTCTCCCTGGGGGTCGAAATCGACCCTCTTCATGGGAGAGAGCAGGCGGTCTTCTGAATAGATCTGGGTACGGGCGGCCATCACATATGGTCCGACCTTGAGCTCTGTGGGTGGCGAATAGCTGGCGCCATTGGCGTCCGCGATCGTCCAGGGTTTCAGGTCCTTCTCGTCGACCTGCAGCGGCCTGATCCTGACTATCCTGCCGTCTTTGACGTACACCGACACCGGACCTGAGATCGTCGCGTTGGTGAAGACCTGCTCGGGCATGAATAGTCTCCTCTCCCTCAAAGTCGCGCTCGTTCCTGTCGGCGAGGCCTCTTCTACCTGATTCGCATGGCCCCCTTCATTCTTTCGCTGTGATGTGGTTGCTCGCCTCGGACACGCCCTTGGGGTCGAAGCTCCTCTTGATCTCTCTTAGCCATCGCGTGTAGTTCGAGGTGTGGGGTCCGAAGAAGTCATGCTGGAAGTCGTTGAAGAGATGGTGCGGCAAGCCGTAATGTCCATTGACCGCATTCGCGTTGGCCTTGCCGACGTATTCCATCGCCGCCTCGGCCACGTCGGGGGCCGGCGTCCAGCGCAACAGCACCTCGGAGTGGGTGAGTTGACCCTGCTCGAGCGAGGTGATGAACGGATCGGTGTTGTCCGGGTAGACAAGTCCGCGATCGATCAGGTCTTTCTTGTCGGTGCGGGAGTGCTGGATGAAGTTTGACTGGACCAGGTAGGAGTCGGTCCCAAACACCTCTCCGCCGAACACCCCGGTGCCTCGCATGGTCTCCCGAATGGAGGCGGTCACCCGGATGAACCGCCATAGGAAGGACGTCTGCACGTCGCCTTCTTCGACCGCCTTCAGCGAAGTAGCTCCGGTATCCTTAATCACCTGCTCCAGCACCGCTTTCTTGTATTCGAAGTCCCGCGGCGAGTTCCCAGCTATCACCACGCAGAAGCCGGGGCCGACAATCTCCTTCGAGTACTCCTCGGCCAGAATGAGCTCTTCCTCGTTGCTGGTGGCCACGTTCGCGGCCACCATGTTCGGGTTAAACCCCATCAAGCCGAAGGCAATCTCACTCTCGCCGATCTTCTGGATCCCGGCGGCGCGGCCTTCCTCCGTCGGCCAGGAAAGGTATCTGAGCAGGAAGTTCGCCGGCGCCTTCGTGGGAGCGTAGTTGGGCGAGGTGCCCTTGATCTCCATGGCTGGAGGTCCAGGCCAATGGTAGATCTTGACTGCGGCTCTGGTGTAGACCCCGAGCCCCCCGAGAGGCATCACGTTTCCGCGGATGATGCCGCGAACGGAGGGGCCCGGGCCGTCGCCGCAAAACCATTCGCCGAGGACGCCCAACGACCCGGTGCGAACGATCTCTCCCTCCGGAGTGATCCACTCCGCCGCCAGTTGGTTCCTTTCACTGATGCTGCACGTGCCGCTCATATGGCCGATGCCTTCGTGTGCGGCCAGCGGCATGGCGGAGGTGATGCCTCCGGCCCCGTTGACGTTGCAGGTCAGACCGCGCTTCATGAGTTCCGCCTGGAGCTGGGCGTGAATCACGTACGGCTCGACCACCGCATACATGTTGTCTTCATTGATCTCGATGATGCGGTTCATGCGCCGCAGGTCCAGCTTGATGCAACCCGGTCCCCCGGCGTCACAGTAGACGCCCCAGCCGGTGCTGGAGGCCTTGAACTGGACGTCGAACTTGTTGCAGAGGCGGACGACGGCCTGCACCTCTTCGGTGGTTGCCGGCATAACGATGGCCTCGAAACGGGGCTTAAAGTCCTGCGCCATAGCCGCTTGGCCGGAGCGCCATGCCCAGGCATCCAGATCCACGGGGTCCTCGGAGATGTTCTCCGGCCCGACGATGGCCTCGAAGGCCTTGTAGTGCTCTCTTGCTAGTGCCATGTCTTGACGCCCCCTAAATCGCTTTGTCCAGGATCTCGACGACGTCATAGACCTTGAGAGGACTGCCATTCCCTGCAAGGTTCTGCACGCAGTGCGGACAGGCGGTGACGAGAGCCTCCACCCCGGTCGACTCCGCCTCTGCCATCCGTTCACCCGCGGTCCAGGCCGCGAAGCCGGGATTGGTCTCCCGCACGCCTCCGCCGGCGCCGCAGCACCAGGCGTATTCCTTGATGCGGTCCATTTCCACGAGCTTGACTCCGGGGATCGCCTTAAGGAGATCCCGCGGCGGCTCATAGACGCCGTAGGTGCCGCGCCGAAGGACTCTCGGAGGGTCATAGACTCGGAAGTGCCGTTCCCGCTGCACGCCCTTCCAGTCGATCCAGGGCTCGCTCAGGCGCCCCAGGTGGCAGGGGTCGTGGTAGGTGACGGTCATATCGACGGGTTTCGCCGCCTTCAGCTCGCCCTGGGCGACCAAATCGGCCAGATACTCGGTGATATGCGAGACCTTAACGCCGGGATCCAGCCCCAGCTTCGGATAGAGCACCTTGAAGTACTGGTAGCAGTGGGCGCAGCCGGTGACGAGCTCTTTGGCGCCGGATTCCTTGAAGCGCTCGACGTTTCTTTCTGCCTGACGTGTGGCTTCCTCCCGGTAGCCCATCTCATAGGCCCGGCCCCCGCAGCAGAGCTCCCGGTCGCCGGCAATGCCCACTTCGACGCCGGCTTTCCCCAGGAGGGACAGGGCAGCGGCGGCCACCTTGCCGCTCTTTTCGTCGTAGCTCGCAAGACACCCGGCGTGATAGATCACACCGACCTTATCCTCGCTGTAATCCTTGACCTCGAGGTCCTTCGCCCACTGGCCCCGGGCGCCGGCCGGAGTGAGGAGGGTGGGGCCCCCCTTGGTCATGTTCTTGACCAGTCCGTCCCACACCGGGACGGTCCGCCCGTTCTTCACGCATTCCTCGCGCACAGCGTAGAGAGGCTCGAGGACGTCGAACTCCATGGCGTACTTGCACGAGACATCGCAGGCCCCGCACAAGTTGCAGTTGTACACGACCTCAGCCGTTTTGCGTGTGTGTTCCACTCTTCCGTGGATGAGCCCCAAACCGAAGCCCATACGGCCTCCGCCTGAATAAGAATGGAAGTTGTGGCGAGAGATGCTGGGGCAGACGTTGGCATGCTCCTGACCGGTGATCTTCTCCAAGGGAATGAACTTACATGCCGAGCAGCGGCAGCAAGACTCCATATCCGCTCGGTGATCTTCTAGCGCCATATCTCGTCCCTTCCCTTAGAAGCAGAGTTTGCCTGGGTTGAGGATGCCGGCCGGGTCGACGATCGCCTTGAACTTCTTCAACGCCTCGACACTGGCTGCATCCCGGTTCATGATCTGTCTCGAGGCTTCTCCGAACGGACGGGAGAAGAAGGCGCCAGCGTTCATGAGCGACTGGATAGCGTTTGTCGCCAGCCCTCGCACTATGCGCGCCTCGGCGGCGTCCGCCCGGTCGTAGAAGAGGCTGAACTCCGCGTGGCAGCTCGAGCCCTGGACGATGGGCTGCAGGTAAATGCCCATCTTGCCGGCCGCGTAACCGGCGGCTTCGGCGTCTTCGATCATGATCTTTATCTGCCCGGGGATCTTCGCATAGGTGCTAAGGAAGAAGATGTCCTGGCAGCCCCCCCCTCGGCGGAGCTTCCAGTAGGGTTCTTCGGAAGGCCGGCGGATGGTTTTGAGGAACTGTCCCGCACCGATCCCCCCGATGCTGTTCACGGTCTCAAGACCTAGTCGCTGCATGGTCTCCCGGGTGTCCTCGATCTGGCCCTCCATCCGCAGGTCGGGCAGGTAGTCATAGGCGGCCAGGTTGAAGAAGAGCAGCCACGTGGGCAACTTGGCGACGAGCCGCGCATAGTCGGCGTCGTCCTGGGCCACAAGCGCGGCGACATCCGTGCGGTTAAGGATGAGCAGTTCGTTGCCCAAGCGCAGACGCACGAGCCAATGAGCCGCTGCAAGGAGCTTGGCCACGTCGTCGGAACCCACGAAGTAGGGCTGCTCCCGTGCGGGTAGGAGCTCGCAACGGACCGAGGCCCAGGTGACGATGCCCATGGTGCCTTGGGCACCTTGCAGGAGACGGTGAAGGGACATGGCCGAGGGACCGGCCGCTTCTTTTTGGCGGCCACCCGCCGCTCGCTGCTCGGCGACGCTCCCGGGGCCCGCCGCGGCGCCGGTGCGGAACAGGTCACCGGTGCCGAAGATCACTTCGGTCGATCCGATCGGGTCGGAGATGTCCCAGTGATAGTGGGGCATGATGACCGGTTCCCGAGACAGCATGCTCCCCACCACCGACTTGGTCGAGCGCGGCGCCAGCGGCATGTTCAGGCGTAGTCCCTTGGCCGCCACCGCCGGGATGAGCTCGCCGAAGGTGACCCCGGGCTCGACAACGGAGGCGACCCGTTCCTTAGGCTCGATCAGGTCGATCTTCTTCAGGGCGCTCAAGTCCACGATCACAGCGTCGCCGGTCGCGGGCACGGTGTCGCCGTAGAAGTGAGGGCCACCGGAGCTGACCGGCACCAGGGGCGTGCTCGTCTCTTTGGCGAGGTTGACGAGTCTTTGGATGGTCTCCCGACTGTCGACTTTGACGACAAACTGGGGAGTCATCTTGCCGACGAAACTCATGTCGGCGGCGTAGGTCGCGAGGGTCGCCGGATCCGCGCTCGCGTTCCCCGCTCCTACGATCTCCGCTAGTCCGCTCTTGGTTACCATCTTCACTACCTTCCTAAGACTGATTGACTGAGGGTCTCATCGCACTCGTCTATCCGGCTCCCCCTCTTCCCGCGTGGAGAAGAACCTCCACCGCATCCGCCACATCTCTCTCCTCTGTCAGAGCGGGGCTTCCGACCTCGACATGCCCCACCGCCTGCGGCGTGGACCCGTCGGCCGCTTCAAGGAGATCCGCGATGTCCACCACCTTGAGCCGTTCACCCGCACCGCGAGCATCGACTCCGTCGCGAAGCATGGTCAAACAGTAGGGACAGGCGACCGCGACTACCTCCGGCGACACACCGAGGATCTCGTCGACCCTGAGGTTGCTGATCCGCTCACCCTCGTCCTCTTCCAACCACATCCGCCCGCCTCCCCCGCCGCAGCAGAAGGCCTTCGTCCGCGCGCGCGGCATCTCTAGCAGGTCAAGCCCGGCGGCCTCCAGCAACTCGCGTGGCTGCCGGAACATCCCGTTGTAGCGCCCCAGATAGCAGGAATCGTGATAGGCGATGCTCTTCCGCTCCGTTGTTTCGAGCCGTAGTCTCTTGTCGGCGACCAGTTGCAGGAGAAACTCGGTGTGATGAAGCACCTGAAAACTGCCCCCCAGTTGCGGATATTCGTTCTTGAGCGTGTTGAAGCAGTGCGGGCACTGCGTCACGATCTTGTTTACGCCGTATCCGTTCATCACCTCGGCGTTGCCGAGCGCCAGGCTCTGGAATAGATACTCGTTCCCCAGCCGCCGGGCCGGTTCCCCGCAGCACTTCTCTTCGTTGCCGAGAGTGGCAAACGACACGCCGGCGGACTGCATCAATCTCACTAGAGCGGCCGAGGTCTTCTGATTCCGGACATCGAGCGCGCCGGCGCACCCGGGCCAATACAGAATCTCCGCCTTCGGGCTTTCGGCGATGGTGGGAACACCCAGGCTGCGCAGATGATCGCCGCGGATGAGGGCACTTTCCCCCAGAGGATTGGCGTTCACCTCGATGTTGTCGAAGATGAGCCTGGCCGGCGACGGGAAGCGGCTCTCCATGAGGACGAGATTGCGCCGCATTTCGACGGTCTTGTCCACATGGCCGACGAACACAGGGCAGGCGGCTTCGCAGGCCCGGCACGTGGTACAGGACCAGAGGTCCTTCTCGGGTATCACCTCGCCAATCAATGCACGGCCCGTCGACGCCGGCGGCACTTGGCGCCCTGTCTCTATCATGAACGCCCGAATATCCTGTATCGCCGCCTTGGGGTTAAGATGCTTACCACTGGCAGTGGCCGGGCAGTTGTCCTGGCAGCGTCCGCAGCGTAGGCACACGTCGGTATCGAATAGGTTCTTGCGCGGGAGATCTGGGAGAGCAGCGATGCCGTAGCTCTCGACGCTCTCGTCCTCGAAGTCGATCAAATCAGGGACCCCGACTGCACCCCGCGGCCGCATAAACTGGTTTGCGGGGGCGAGTAGCAGGTGGAACAGCTTCGAGTAGGGCATGTAGGCGACGAGCCCAAAAGTGAGGGAGAGATGGAACCACCAGAGGGCACGGTGGAAGACAAGCAGCCCCGACTGGCTGAACGCGGAGCCTAGCGACCCGGAGAGCCAGTAGCCCACGAAACCCCACCTGGCCCAGAGGTCGGGAACCGCTGCCATCCGGGCTCCCTCGATGAGGAACCCGGTGATGAGGAGAAGGGTGAGGAGAGCGAGAGTTACGGCATCATCGGCCTTATTGTCCAGCTTCTTCGGCTTCGTGACGTATCTCCGCCAGCCAGCCATGGAGATCCCGACAAGGACCAAGAGGCCGAACAGATTGGCGGTCGCCTTGATAAAGAGGTAGAGATTCCCCCGAAAAACGGCGATACCGAAGTCTGCTTGGAGAGCGACGATGGCGGTAGCGAACACCAGCAGAACCGCGCCCCAGAAGATGAGGACGTGCATGATCCCCGGGTAGGGCTCGGATGCGATGCGCTTGTGCCCGAAGCCGAAGGTAAGGACGTCTCCCACTCCCGACCAGAACTGGTGCTGGCGCCTACCCGGCCTCCCCTGTCGCCACAGTCGCCAGCGCCGGTAGAAGCCATAGGCGAACACGGCAAGAGCAACGACAAAGAGAGGGTAAAGCAGCCAGTGCCACGTGACATTCCAGTAGAGTTGGCGGGAAGGCATCGCGGTAAAGTCCTTTGTTCCTCTAGCTCAGCATCGAGCGGCACTTCTCGATAAGCGGCGGCACTACCTCTCTCCAGTCGGCGACGGCCCCGAAAGGCGCTCGCTGAAAGATCGGGGCTTCGGGGTCCTTGTTGATTGCGATGATGGTCTTGGCCGACGAGCAACCGGCCATGTGCTGCGCCGCGCCGGAGATGCCGATGGCGAGGTAGACGTTGGGGCTGACGATGGTGCCCGTGAGTCCCACCTGCAGGTTGCTCCGAACCCAGCCGCTGTCGACCGCCGCCCGCGAAGCCCCCACGCAGCCGCCAAGGACTTCGGCGAGCTCCTCAAGTTGCGCGAAAGCCTCGATACTACCGATGCCGCGCCCGCCTGAGACGATGACCGAGGCGTCGTCCAGCCTGATCCCCTCAGTGCCGCTGTCGACCTGCTCGACGATCGCTGTCCTGAACGTGGCGGGATCGACCTCCGGGGCAATGGCTCGTATCTCGCCTCCGCTATCGGGGCTCGGTACGGCCGGCACGAAGACTTTCTGGCCAACCGTAAGCACATGGGGCTCTGCGGCGCCCATGGTGAACAGTCCGTGGGCCCTTCCACCGAAGACCGGCCGGGTAACCTGGAGAATCCCCGATCCCCCGACAAACTCCATCCCCAAACAGTTGGGGGCGAATCCCACGCCGAGCTTGAAGGCTAGGCGAGGAGCCAGGTCGCGCCCCAGATCCGTGTGCCCCATCAAGACGACTTTCGGCCTCACTTCCCGGCAAATCTCCGTCATGAAGGCGAGGTAGGGCTCCGGACTGTACTGATCGAAGAGCGAGTCCGTGACGGTAAGCACCGGGGAGACACCCAGGTTCGAGAGGTCGCGGGCGCTGTCCTGCAGCTCACTGCCGGCGATGACCGCGAAGAGCCGTTCGCCCAGCTCCCCCGCAAGCTTCAGCCCGGCAGTGACCAGCTCCGCGCTCGTATTGGCAAGCTCCGTGCCCTTGCGTTCGGCAAGGAACAACACGCCTCTGTTTTCGCTCACCTTCCGTGCCCCCTGACTACGCTTTGCGTTGACCGGCCGGTCTTCAGGCCACCCGGGTCACAAGGACCGCGGCTATCCCGTCGGCGATCTCCTCCGGCGTCGCGCCCTCGATCATGTGGCAGTCGACATGGCGATCCGGGACGAAATAGTTGACCAGGCTGATGCGGGCCGAGTCGGAGAGATCGAGATCCAGGTCGTCCGCACTCCAAACGATGGGTTGCATCTTCTGCGCCGCGATCACCGCCTTCACCGGAGGGAAGCGCATCTCCCCGATCTCGTTGCTGGCGGTGACCAGGGCGGGCAGGGAGGTCTCGACGATTTCGTACCCGTCAGAAAGGAGACGCTCGACCCGAAGCGTGCGACCGGCCACTTCGACCTTCTGGGCCAGGGTGATGGCAGGCATGTCGAGGATAGTGGCGATGCCGATCCCCACTTGGCCGGCGTCGGTGTCCGCCGCCTGCCGGCCGCAGAGCACAAGGTGGACGCCGCCTATCTTCTGAACGGCCTTGGCCAGAGCCAGAGCGGTGCCGCTGCTGCCTAGTTGCCCAAATTGCTCATCTTCGAGGAGGATCAGCTCGTCCGCGCCGGCAGCGAGTGTCTTCTTGAGAACTGGTCTCGCCAGCTTGTTGCCAAGACTGAGGACGACGACCCGAGCCTCCACCGCGTCTTTGATGCAAAGCGCAGCCTCAAGGGCGTTCTCGTCGAACGTGCTTAGAACCGGCGGAGTGCCCGGGGGCGGGACCAAGTTCCTCCCGTCCGGCGCGATGGCAAAGAGTGAGAGGGGCGCCTCGGGGTCGACCACCTGTTTTACGCAGACTACGATGGTTAGCATTATTGTCCCTTCTGACTGCAGGACAGATGGAGCGGCGGCACGGGCCCTCGGGCACCGCCGCTCCTATCGCTCAAGGGCCTTCAGTGGCCGGGGAATGGCGCCGAAGATGAGGTCGCTGCCTGCCACTCGTCGCGCTCACTGACCGCCCGCCAGGCCCGCGACTCACGGAAGGGCGTACGGCTGTAGCGTGCCCCCCAGGGGAATGTTGGGAGAATCAGCATTGCTGACGGTTACCAGATCGAAGGGCCACTTGGTGCCCTTGACCCACTGGCCGGCAGGATGGCTGATCTTATACACGTTCTCCACGACGTGCCGGGGACCCGCGGCCCAGGGCGGGCCGGGCGGCTCTACCGGCGCCGAGAAATCGACGGTGCCGAGAATTGTCTCGAGCTTGGTGCTCTTGACCGCCGTCATGATGGCATTCTTGTCATCCACACTGGTCGTGCGGTTGAGCACGTCGATAGCCCACTCGAAGAGCATGAAGTGGGCCAAGGGCTGGGTCCACTGCTGCTTCTCGCTGGCTTCAAAATCATCCGCGAACTGCCGACAGGTCTGTCCGAGAAGAGCCGACTTGAACGGCCAGTCCGCTCCCCACCATTGATCCGCGCAGAGACCGTAGCCTGTAGGGCCGATGGCTTCCAGGGACTGTGGAAAGAGCAAGGCTTTGCCCCATATGGACACTTTCGGCAACCACGACTGCTGGATCGACTGCTTCCAGAAGTTGATGAAGTCCCCGGGACTCACCAGGCCGTGCCCCATTTCGGCCCCCGCCTTCTTGAACATGCTGATTTGCTGGGTGAAGTCTTCGGCGCCTTCCTGAAAACCACTACCGTCAATAACGGTGAATCCCTGCTCCTTGAGTATCGGCGCTTCGATGTCGTGTACGGCGTTGCCGTCCGCGCTATTGGAATACAGCAAGGCCAGGACTTTGTTGGTCGGGATCTTGGTCAGCATGTCATTCAGGACGCCTACGCTGTCCTCCGCACCAAAGAAGACGTGATAGGTCCACTTGAACACCGCGGCAAGGTTGCCTCCGGCCCGCGGAGCAATGTAACTCTGCCAGGGGGCGTCGCACGAGAGACACGGCACGCCCAGCGCCTCAGACTGACCGGCCACCGGGACAACGGTGTCGGGCGAGGAGGATACGAGCATGATGTCGACCTTGTCGTTAAGGATGAGGTCGCCCGCGACCTGACCCGCCCGGTTGGGGTCCGACTGACTGTCCTGGACCTTAATGGTGATGGGGTGTTTCAACCCGTCACCGCATACGATCCCGTCGCCGATTAACGCTTGCGCCCGCTTGACGCAGTATCCGTCGGGCACGCCGAAAGAGGCCAGGGCACCGGTAGTCGGCGTAACGAAACCGAACTTGATCTCACGGCCGGTCTCCACCGCGGCGCTGACCGTGGTTGTCGCACCGGCGGTAGTCGTGGTGGCGCCGGCGGTCGTCGCGGTCGCACCGGCGGTCGTCGTGGCGCCCGCAGTAGTCGTCGTGGTGGTGCTGCCGCAGGCGGCCAGCAACCCCCCGAGACCGGCTCCTACTCCCACCGTTGCGCCGGCTAGGCCGGCCACCTTCAAGAACTGACGGCGGCTGACATGTTTGTTGGCGAGAATACTGTTGTGATCCGCATTTCGAACGTTCAGATCGTCGTTTTGGTCTTTCATCGTCTCCCCCTTTGCTGATGCTGCGGGTAACCGACTCGACGTTCAACCGTGATCACGGAACACCCCCCCAGGCTACGTCACCTCCTCCGCACTTGTGGCCCAACTGCCTGCCGACACTCCCGCCCTGCCGGAAGCGACCGTTTACCGCGGATCCTGGTCTCCGTCAGAAGCATAGCTTTCCTGGGTTCATGACGCTATTCGGATCAAAGATCTTCTTCACCTTGCGCAAAGCCGTCGTGGTCGCGGCGTCCTTCCCGTAGGCCATATCGGCCCATGGACCGTAGGGGCGGGAGAAGAAAGCGCCCCGGTTTGACAGGGCGCCGGACGCGGCCTCCGCCAGCGCTGCCAGGCGTGCCCTCTGGCGGGCGTCCGTCTTATCGAAGAAGAGAGTGAACTCGCAGTGATAGTTAACGGCTTGGACGACGGGTTGGAGATAGACGCCCAGGTTTTGCACAGGGTACTCGAACTCGGTGGCGACATTCTTCATGGTGTCGATTAGTTCTTCCAGGTTCCCGTGGGTGGAGATAAAGAAGAGGTCCGTAGAGCCCGTTCCGCCAGTTGACTTCCAGTGGACATCGGCGGGCGGATCGTGCAGCACTTTCATTAGGTCGAACGCCGACACGTCTCCGACGGACCGTGACGGTTCCAGGCCGATGGCTCGGGCCAACTCCGCTGTGTCCTTCTGCAGGTAGCTGACCTTCTCTTCGGGGAAGTACCGGGTACCGGAGATCGTATAGAACAAGATCCAGGGAGGCAGGCCAGGCCTCAGCCTTTCGTCGTCGCCGACCTGACCCTGCGCCATGATCCGCGCGAGGTTCGCGTCGTTCAGCACCAGACAGTCATCAGCGGACCGGTTCCTTACGAGCCAATGGGCGAACTCGAGGAGATCGGCCAGCCGATCGGAACCGACGAGGTAGGGTTCCTCGATGCTGGGCAGGTGCTCACACCGGGCGGTGGCCCAGGTGACGATACCCATGGTGCCTTGGGCGCCTTGGATGAGCCGGAGAAAGTCCGCCTGCATGGGACCGGCCGCTTCGTTCTGGGCGGCGCCGATTTCCCATTGCTCCTCGAGGGTTCCCGGGCCGGCCGCGGAACCCGTCTTGAAGATGTCCCCCGATCCATACACAACTTCTGTACATGCCAGGGGGTCTGAGATGTCCCAGTGATACTTGGGCATGATCACCGGTTCCCGTTCCAGCATGCTGGCTACGACAGACTTGGTGGATCGGGGCAGGAGGGGCAGGTTCAGGCGCAGTCCGGCCGCCCGGGCGGCGGGCACGAGTTCCCGGAAGGTGACGCCGGGCTCGATCAGGGCGACGCGGTGCTCAAGATCGAGTCTTACCACCCGGTTCATCCGGCGCAGATCGACAATGACCGCTCCGCCCACGCTGGGAGCGGTGTCGCCTCTCACATGGGGTTCCCCCGAACTCGCCGGGATGAGCGGGGTCCCCGACGCGTTTGCCCAGGTGACTATCTCCTGCACTTCACGCGCGTCTTTGGGCCTGACCACGAAGGCGGGAGCGATCGCAGGGACGGAGCTTTCGTCCGCCATGTACTCTTCCAGCTTCTCGCGTGAGTCAGAGACGTTCTCTGCCCCGACTATGGCGGACAACAGATCCTCCCCTGGCATGTCTAACCCCATTCGCGAGCGATAGCCACGAAGTCAGCCCCCCTGCCTATTCTTTGGCGGAGATGTACATTGCCGGCTCCGACACCGCATCCGGATCGAAAGCCTTCTTGATCTTGCGCAACCACAGGTGGTAGTTGCCGAGATGCGGGCCCCATTTGTCGTGGGCGTGGTCGCCCCAGACGGTGACCGGGGCGGTATAGCCTCGGCGAATACCCAGGTCTTCACACTGGTCGGAGAATTCCATCAAGTCTCTCCACCCCTCTCCGGTCGGGTGGGTCATGACGAGCTGCTCCGCGTGCCCGGTGTGGCCGTTCTCGAAGACCATCCCTATGACGCAGTCAAAACCATCGTCAGCCCTGACATTGCCCTTGGCCTGGAGCCCCTTCTTTAACCCCATGCACTCCAGCATGAATCTGGTGGAGGTCTGGAACATGGCGGAATCGCCAATCAGACCGTGAAATCTCCCAGTGGCTCGAAATCCTTCCCTCACGCCTCCGCTGAACCTGGTTTCCGACCACAGGATTTCCCTTTTGACATCAGGTTCTTCAATATGGCTTAGGAGCGTAGCGTCGGTTTCGTCCAAGATCTGCGCGAGCACCCTCTTTCTATAACTGAACTCTGCTGCAGTGGCGCCTGCGATAACAACCAGAAATCCCGGTCTTCCGTTAGATTCTTCCTGCATCTGCTCAAGCAAGACTTCTGCGTCGGCACCGGTACCGGTGAATGCCTCGGCCAACATCGGCAAGGGCAACCTGAAGACCATCATGGCGATTTCGCTCTCCCCGATCTTGATTGCGGCCTCGATCAACGTGTCCCAATCCGAGAAGATGGGATGGTGGATCTCGAAATTACTCGGCATTTCTTTGAATCTGTAACAAGGGGAGACGCCTTCCAGTTCCGGTTCGAGCGGTCCGAAGTAGGGATACAACTTCAGCGCGGCCTTGGTGTAGATTCCGAGCCCGCCCATTACCCCCTGGGGACCATGGATGAGTCCTCGCAGAGACGGACCGGGACCGTCGCCGCAGAACCATCCCGCCCCCGCCCCCAACGAACCGAACTTGATGAGTTCGCCGTCGGGTGTCACCCATTCGACCGCGAGTGTATTGCGGTCTCCGCAACTGGTGCTGACACCGCTGGAGCCCGTGCCCTGATGAGCGGTGATGGGCATGGCGCTGGTGTTGCATCCGGCGCCGATCATGTGCACAGTGAAGCCCTTCTTCATGACCTCGGCCTGGAGCACGGCGCAGGTGACATAGGGCTCCACCACCGCGTACATACTCTTCTCGTTTATCTCGATGATGCGGTTCAGGCGGCGCATATCCACTTGGATAGCGTCTTGATCGAGACCCAGAGCGCTGTAAAAGCCCCAGCCGTTGGATATGGCCTTGTACCTAACGCCGTACTTGTTGCATGTCTTGACGAGGCTTTGGACCTCCTCGGTGCCCCCGGGGAGAATGATGGCCCCTGACCGGGGGAGAAAAGGAGTACCGGTGGATATTTCCGCGCCCCACTGAAAGGCGTAGGAGTCGAGTACCGCCGGCTCCTCCGAGATGTAATCCGGGCCGACTACCTCCTCAAGAGCCTTGTAGGCGTCTCTGTTATGGAGGGCCATTCTTCGCCTCTCCTTCTAGCCCTCGAGGGACTTCGCAAGGAGCTCGACCACGTCATAGACGGGAAGAGGATCGCCGCTCGCCTTCGCGGCGTCCCTAAAGCTCCTGACGCACCAGGGACAGGCGGTAACGAGGGCCTGCGCCCCGGTGTCCTTGGCCTCTTCGATCCGCTCCGCGGCCGTCCACTCGCTGAATTCCGGATATGCGTCCGCCACTCCGCCCCCGGCCCCGCAGCACCATGTGTACTCCTTGATCCTCGTCATCTCGACGAGCTTCAGTCCGGGGATGCTCTTCAGCACGTTCCGTGGCGGCTCGTACACCCCGTAGGTGCCCTTGCGCATGGTCTTCTCCGGTACGTGCCGCCAGCGTTCGTCGGGCTTGGTGCTGATGACCCCGTCCCAGGCGACCCAGGACTCCCCCAATCTCCCCAGGTGACAGGGATCGTGGTAGGTGACAGTCAGGGGCACTTCGCTGCTCGGTGTCAGCCGGCCTTCTTCGATCAGCTTCTCCAGGTACTCGGTGATGTGGTAGACCTCGACGTCCTTTTTCAGACCGAGCTTGTCATAGAGCACCTTGAAGGCGTGGTAGCAGTCGGAGCAGCAGGCGACCACCGTGTTCACCCTGGCCGCGGCGAGCATCTCCACGTTGTTCTCGGCATACTTGGTGAGCTCCCCCAGGTAGCCGAGGTCGTATGCCCGGCCCCCGCAGCAGTTCTCATCTTTCCCGGCGATGGCCACGTCGACCCCGGCCTTTTGCAGCAGCCTGAGGGCAGCCCGTGCGATGGGCCAGAGTTCCGTGTCGTAGCTGTAGCGGCAGCCGGTATGGAGGTAGACATCGGCTCCCTCTCGGGTGATGTTCTTGACGTCGAGACCCTCGGCCCAGTTGCCCCTCGCGGCTCTGGCCTCACCGAGCATGTTGTCTTCTTTCCTCAGGCCCTCGATGGTCATCATGTGCACCGGGTTCAATTGCCCGTCCCCGACGCACTGGGCCCGGACCTCGTAGAGGGGCTGCAACACCTCTATGTCCTGGCTGTATTTGCAGGAGACGTCGCACGCGCCGCACATCTGGCATTGGTAGACGATATCCATGAACGCGTCGCTGTATTCGATGCGTCCGTCGGTGAGCGAAAGGGCGGTAATCAGTCTGCCGCCACCCGAATACGTGTGGAAGAAGTATCGGGTTATGCTTGGGCAGGAGTAGGCATAGCGGGCGTTGCTGATCCTTCCCTGCGGTATGAACTTGCAGTTGGAGCAGCGGGCGCACCTGACCATGTATTCCCGGAAGTCCTTCAGCATGCGTCTTCTCCGTCTACGATCCCGACTATGTCCTCCACAGCTCCAGGTCACCCACGTTCTGGTCGGCGGTCGTCGCATCGACCGGCCCCAGCTTCTTCGCCAGGTAGCCCGACTTCTCGATGAGCAGCATGTAGGAGCCGGCCTCCAGGTTCTTGAGCCAGAAGTCGCCGTAGTTGTCGGTGGCCGCGGTCAGGATGTGGCCGGTCTCTCGGTTGGTGGCGGTGACCGTCGCCCCCTCCAGGCATTCGTCGGCCTGTGGGTCGAAGACTGCGCCGGCGATCCACTTCTTGGGCAGGTTGAGGTAGTAGACCCGAGGGCGCGTGGGAAGTTCGGGCTTGAGGAACTCCGCCTGGGTGATCTTCTCCTTGATGGCGGGGTCGTCCTCTTCGCCGAAGGTGAAGGCACCCGTGGGGCAGGCGTCGGAGCACCTGGTCTCGGTCCAGCCTCTATCGACCAGATGGGCGCAGAACGTGCACTTCTGGGCGATGTTCAAGTCGTCGTTGAAGTAGATGACGTTCTCGTAGGGGCAGGCTTCTATGCAGAGCTGGTTGCCCCGGCACTTCTCCGGGTCGATGATGACGATGCCGTCGGGGCGGCGGTAGATGGCGCTCGCGTTGCAGGCATCGATGCAGGGGGCGTTGTCGCAGTGCTGGCAGATGGTGTGGTGGTAGGTCACCTGCACTTTGGGCACCGTGCCCCGCTCCAGGTCAATGACCTTGTTCCAGAACTGTCCCGTGTCGGGCTGCGGCTTGGCGATCGGGGTCCAGTCGTTGCCCACGTGCTCGTCTTTGCACGAGATCTGGCAGTTGTGGCAGCCGTTGCAGATGGCGAGATCGATGACCAGGACCTTGCCCATCAGGCGCCCCCCTCGGTGAAGCCGGCTAAGCACGGTCCGGCGGTGATATGACACTCCCGAGCAAACGCGTCCGGGTACCTGGCCTTGAGCGCCTCCAGGTCGGCCTTCTCCACCTCCGCGAGGAAACCGCTCACGGCGTGTCCGCAGGCGTTCTTGGACGTGACGTTACGCGGAACGATGGTGTTGATGGCGCCGCCGCGGTCGATGACCCCCACCTCGATGGGATCGAATTTGGCACCGTGATCGATACCTACAGCCCCGGCCATGATGCGCTGGGTAACGTAGGCCCCAGCCAGCACCGTTCCCCGCTCGTTGTAGATGGCCACCACATCGCCGTTCCTGATCCCCCGCGCGCCGGCGTCCACCGGGTTCATCCACAGCGGCTGGTATTGGTAGCCGTCCGGTCCTTTGACCTTGCAGGTGTCGATCTCACGGAACCACGTGATGTCGTCGTGCTGCGAGTGCACGCCCCAGCGTGGATGGTTGCTCATGACCAGCAGCGGAAACTTCTTGCTCCGTTCCGTTCCGATGGTCTCCTGGTGAGACACACCTTGCGGGATCCACTTGGGCACCGGCGGCCGCTCCTCGTCGTCGGGAAAGTTGTCGGCGAGGCCGGTGGCGTAGAACTCGATCTTGCCCGTGGGCGTGGAGAGCGGGTGTTTCTCGGGATCTTCGTAGAATTCGATCAGGCCGGCCGGGATATCCTCCCAGCCCCGCATGGGCGGGACCACGTAGTAACCCTTGCGGCACAGGTCCTCCCAGCTGATGCTGTCGGCCGCGCGAGAGGTCTCGTAGCCCAGCTTGATGAGCTCGGGGATGGTCTTGCCGCCGGTGTATTCCTCCAGCAACCCAAGCCGTTCCGCGATGAGAACGACCGCCTCGTAGTCGCTCACGGACTCGCCCAGGGGCTCCACGCACCTCTCCTCCGGGAACAGTAGGTTCATCTGCCCGCTGAAGATGTCGCTACCGATGTCATCTTCCTCGAGCTTGGTGTTGATGGGCAGGATGATGTCGGCGAACAGACAATCGTTCTCCAGCCACGGGTGCTGCGCGAGCATGAACTCGATGTCGGGCTGGCGCACGGCCTTGACATAGTCGTTGCCGGCGTTCCAGCAGGTGATCCAGGAGGGCGAGTCGGTCCAGATCATGTGGATCTTGGAGCAACCTTCCGCCGGGTAGGTGTAGGGGACGAACTGGTCGGTGCGGTGAGCCATCTCGTGCTCGTTGCCGAACCACTCGACATGACCTTCGAGCAGAGCCTTAGGGATGAGGCTCTTAGGGATGAACGAGGGGTGGCAGGTCTCCATGGGGGTGCTACCCCGGTAGGCTTCGTACAGGTTGGTCATGATCGACGGGGCGGGCGGCGACACCTGCTCGTAGTTGTCGAGCAGACCCCACTCGATCATCTTGGACTGATTGCAGCCCGGTTTACCCAGCCCCTGCATGGCGAGGCAGAGGACCTGGAGGCGGGCCGGTTCGGTGGCGTAAGGACCGCGGATACCGGGGCCGCCGTTGCCGATCAAGATGGTGGTGCGCTTGGAAGCCCACTCTGTCGCGAGCGCCCTGATGATGCGAGCGGGGACGCCGGTTATAGGCGAGGCCCACTCGGGGCTCTTGGGCTGGGCGTCCTCGCGGCCCATGACGTAGTCCTCGAACTTGTCGACGCCGTAGGCGTGGGTGTCGAGGTACTCCTTGTCGTAGGTGCCGTTCTCGAACCACTCGTGGGCGATAGCCAGATAGAGGGCCGCGTCCGTGTTCGGCAGGATGGGGATCCACTTGTCAGCGTGGATGGCATTGGCGTAGTTCACATCGGGCGCGATGAAGATCTGCTTGATCCCGAGGTCGCTCCACCAGAAGCTCAGGCGGCTGGTCAACTGGCCCTGCCAGCCCCAGACCGTCGTCTCGAGGTCGCAGCCCCAATGAAGGAGCAGTTCGGTGTTCTTGGCAATGTCATAGAGGATGTTCTTCTGCGGCATCTGCTGGCCCACCGGCTCGCAACCCCAGACGTGCTTGGCGCCCCACCACCAGCCCTCCCAGCTGTCCGGGTCCCGGACCTGCAGCGTGTAGCCGCCGAACAACTTGAGCAAGTTCCGCATGCAGCCGTGGGGCCCGTGCACGCATTTGTTCTCGCCGTGCTGGTCGGACTGGTTCAGGATCGCGGTGGGCCCGTAGGTCTCTTTGATCCGTACCATCTCACTCACGATGATGTCCAGGGCCTCGTCCCAGTTGATGCGCTCGTACTTGCTGACGCCGCGGTTCTGCGGATTACGCTCGCCCTTGGGATCGAAGTCCACCCTTTTCAGGGGGTAGCGAATGCGGCCGGGTGAGAACACCCGTTTCTTGTAGGCCAGGCTGAGAGGAGGGATGAGGCTCTTGTCGCTTGGCTCGAAGGTCTTGCCCCGAGCGTGCATCACCCAGGGCTCAACTTCCTCCCTCGTGTACTGGTCGTAGTAGCGGGCAGGGCGGATGCGGATGATCTTCCCATCCTTCACATCCACCATCGAGGCATTCGCACCGTTGAAGACGCCGCACCAACTCAAGTCTCTGACCAGCGTCTTCTCGCCGGCTTCGTTGGGGGCGCGTGTAATCAACTCATCCACGATAGCTCTCCTCCAGTTGCCCGCCGGGTCAGCCCTGTGGTGCCGACCGTTCGTAGTTCCGCCGAACGCGGGCAAGAACCCGTTTCACCGTGTCGATCTCCTCAGCACTGATCCCTTCGTAGGCGTCCTCCAGTAGTTCCGGACCCAAATGGCCGATATCCTCCCATAGCCTTGCCGCCTTGACGGTAGGTCTGAGCAGCTTCATGCGAGCGTCATTTGGATCCGCCTGCCGAGTGACGAAACCGTCTCGCTCCAGCCGGTCGATCAGGCGGACGCAGGTGGGGACCGTTATCGAGAGACTTTCAGCAAGATAGGACTGGATCATAGGCTCGGGCGACATGAGATAGCCGAGGGCGAGGTACTGGACGGGGCTTAAGCCGGTTCCCTTCAGCTTTCTTTCCAGGACCGCCCAAAATGCCTTGTGCGTCAGCCAGCCGTGAAAACTCAGAGCGTCGTCTCGCCGCAGGGCTGGAGGGATCAAGCCAGAACCTCCCGCTCCGATTACCTAGCATGCCAGCCATTAGCATACTAGGTAGCGGCGCGCGAGAAGTCAAACTCGACGTCGACGCCTGCGTGAGGAGATCGCGGGGACTCAACACCTCCGGGCTACGAAATCCGAAGGCATGCACACCGAGCGCCGTCTGACACAGTCAGTCCGCAACGATACCTTCGGATTAGTGATCCCATGCTTGAAGGAAAACGGGCTGTCTCGCAGCTTAGTCCTGAGGCCTGCCAACGCTCTGCAAACGGCCCGCGTCGTTCCGCTGCGTCGTAGATACTTGGGCTACCTCCAAGACTGCCGTGTGGCGAGAATACGTCTAGCGATCCGCCCACCCGGCGCTCAACACCTTCGGGTCATGCGTAGGGCGGAGGACCAAATCCAAGGCCTGCTCATCACGAGTGAGTGAACCCTACCTGCAAAGCAGCGACATCCCTGAAGCAGATAAGCCGATGGTAAGCGAGCGGACTGTGCAGCCTCGGATTTTTGTCCCAGTCCGATTGGCCATCCGGGCCACTAGATGGACAGAGGTGGACTCTCTCATTCCCTGCCGTGACTCACTGATACAACCTCAGTTGGCCCAGTTACCGCGGTTCCTGGTCGCAGCGGAAAGCTGATCTTGCGCCCTTTGTGTCAGGAGCTTGCCTGCTGCCGTCCATTGCCTGTCAGTAGGGACTCTGGCAGGAAGGACGGGGTAGTGTCCCCGGACGTGGTGTAACAGGAGACGGTTGATCATGCCGTTTTCCTTGAAGAGAAAAGCCATCGTGTGTTTCCGTAGGTAGTGGCTCGCAACCGTACCTAACAGGAAGGACACAACGATGGCCGATTCCATTGTCACCCCCAAAGAGCTCCTCAGCAAGCTGGCCGAGGGCCGAGAGTTCGATTTCTTCCGGGAAGCCATGCTCTCCGTCCTTCGGGAGCTGATGGAGATCGAGGTGAGCGCCAAGACCGGGGCCGCTCTCGGAGAGCGCACCGATGACCGTCTCTGCATGCGCAATGGGTATCGGGAGCGGCGCCTAGATACCCGGGTGGGCTCGCTTTCCCTGCCCATCCCCAAGCTCCGCGAGGGCAGCTACTTCCCCAGCTTTCTTGAACCCCGCCGGCGCAGCGAAGAAGCGCTTCTGGCCGTGATCGCCGAAGCCTATGTTAAAGGCGTCTCGACGCGCAAGGTTGAGGACCTGGTCGCGGCTCTGGGGCTGGACGGCATCTCCAAGAGCGAGGTCTCCCGGATCTGCGCGCGCCTGGATGAGCAGGTGGAAGCCTTCCGGGGCCGGCCGCTTGTCGGCCGCTATCCCTACCTCTTCCTGGACGCCACCTACGAGAAGGTGAGAGACGACTCGGGAAGAGTGGTCTCCATGGCTCTCGTCGTCGCCTACGGGGTGGCGGAGACCGGCGAACGGGAGGTGCTGGGACTCGAGGTGTGCAGAAGTGAGGATTATCCCTTCTGGCGGGGATTTCTCTCCGGTCTTGTGGCTCGGGGACTTGCCGGGGTCAGCCTGGTGGTTTCCGATGCCCACCAGGGCCTCAAACGAGCCATCGAGGAGGTGTTCCTGGGGGCGAGCTGGCAGCGCTGCCGGGTGCACTTCCTTCGCAATCTCCTCTCGCTTGTGCCCAAAGACGGGCAGGGCATGGTGCTGGCCGCGGTGAGGCTCGTCTTTCAGCAGCCGGACAAGACCCGGGCGAGCGAGGAACTGCGGGCTCTCGCCGATCGCCTTCGGGACCGGCTTCCGCGGGTGTCGGCCGCTCTTCTTGAGGCCGAAGAGGAGATCCTCGCCCACATGGAGTTCCCCAGCGAGCACTGGAAACAGATCTCCTCCACCAATCCCTTGGAACGCTTGAACAAGGAGATCAACCGCCGCACCCGCGTCGTCGGCATCTTCCCCGACGAGAAGAGCCTCATCCGCCTGATCGGCGCCGTCTTGGCCGAGCAGAACGACGAATGGGCCGTCTCCCGCAGATACATGAGCCGGCACTCCCTCGCCCGCATCTACCAGTCATCAACCCCGGAGATCGAAGGAGAGGTCACCCACGCCGTTGCCATTCCCGTCCACTAACGACTAAGCTGTGAAGACCCTACGAGAACACGATGGCTCTTACACCACTTCGTGGGACGCTACCAAGGACGGGCTGCCCTCCCTGCTGCTACCCATGCCGTTATCCCGGTGGGACAACGGGAGGGATGTAGAGCGACGTCATGCTGGGCCGGTTGACGAGGTATGTCCATCCCGTCATGACTACTACTGACCCGCGAAGAGGCGCACCAGATTTGGGAAGTCGTCTCGGAGATCCGCTGTATCAGGGCCTATTGCTCTGTCTGCAAACGCAGCCCTTGCAGCTCACCTTGCCCATGGTGTGCTACCCCGTGTCATCCTCCTACGGGCGTCCAAATGGGTGCGAACGGAGCGACTGATTGGCGCCGGCTGACGCTACCCCGTCAACTGGACCCGGAGCCGCTTACCCACCGCACTCGCGGCTCGCTCAAGCGTCTGAAGCGTGACCGAGGGGTTCGTCGGGTCAAGTAGTCGCTCGACGGCCGAGCGGCTGGTATTCATCCGACGCGCAAGTTCCGACTGGGAGATGTGCGCGCTTTCCATCTCACGAGCGATCTGGAAGGCGATCACGCGCTTGGCCGCCACGGCCTCGGCGTCCTCGAGGATGCCCTCGTCTCGCAGGAAGTCGTCGAAGTCACTGCCTATGTGCTTGTTGGTCATTTCTCTCACCTTTCCTCCAGGTCGGCCAAACGTTGCTTGGCCGTCTTCAGATCTGTTGCTGGCGTCTTCTGGGACTTCTTCACAAAGCCGTGTAGCAGCACCATCGTGTCGCCTGTCACCGTGAAGAGCACTCGGGCGATTCCGCCGCCAATATGGGACCGGACCTCCCATAGACCTGGCTCGAGCTTACCGATGAGCGGCATTCCGAGCGGCCATCCGTACTGCGCCGTCTTGATGTCGAGCCCGATCACTCGCCGGTCATCGCGCGACAGCCCGAGCAGCCACTCACGAACAGGCTCATTGCCCCCGGAGGTCGCGTAGAACACGACGGACAGGATAGGCTCATTGTTGCCCGGTTCACTCATGCACGTAGTGTACCACAATTGGTACACAATAACGCACTGGCGACTTGTGGCGCTCAGGCCTGAGGGAGACGCTCGGGCGGGCGAGGATTTGATGTTTCCCGTCCCCAATCAGACAAGAACGGCCTCACCAGGGGCCAATTGGAGCCGCCTTACGGGGACTCCTCATGACCTACACTCACTTCCACTCCCTCATTTCTCTTGTTCCGGTGCCAACCCACTGATACGTCTTCAGCTGTCTGACCAGGCGAGCAAACCACGTGTGAGGCCCGTAGGCACTTGGTGGGCGACGCCCCCGCGAATTAGTGTGGCGTGCGACCATCGGGTCTGCTCATTACGAGTGAGCAGTTTTGATTGACTTCCTTGGCTTTTCTAAGCCATATCTTCACATCGGCTAAATGCCATGTCACGCGTTGGTCACAACAAGCGCCTCGGTTGGCCGTGCTTACGCCGTGCCAATCCGCAGTACAAATCAAGCCGCGCAGGCGAGCGACAGTCACTCCGTTTCACCATCGGATTAAAAGAGAGACAGGGCCCGTTTTCTGCGGTGATCGCAGATTGCGGGCCCTGACCTTTTCCCTGCAAAACTCGGTCTTTGCCGAATCATCGTGACACCCAGTTGTCGCCTGTTCTTGGCGGTTCGTTTGCAGAATGTTTACAGGCGCCGCCGCTTAGCAGGTCTGAGAAACCACGTGCTCCGCAGCCAGGTACGCGAACGTGAAAGCGTGCCCGATGCGGCTGCCTTCTGTCTGCGGCGGGTAGATCATCCCGTAGAAGCTTCCGGCGTTGTTTCCCACGGCATACAGACCTGGGATGACGCGGTGTTTGCGGAAGCTTCTTGGAGGATCCTTTCGTCGCGGACGTATCGCATTCGCACGCGCGGGTTTCTACGTTACCCTGCGTGGGGAGGTCATGTTCAGGAGACGAAAAGCCCAGGCCATCTTACCGCTGGCGATGGGGATACGGGGATGAAGCACATGATTGAGGGCAAACCCTACAGCCGGCGCGAGTTCTTGAAAGTCGCCTCCGCCGCCGGAGCGACCATCGCTGTGTGCGGCGGCCTGAGCGGGTTGTTGGCCGCCTGCGCCGGCGGAAGGACTGCCGGGACGGCGGAGGGGGTCGGGACCTCTACCGCGACCAGTGGAGCCACAACCACTACGGCGGCTCCCACCACCGTCGCACTGCCACCCGTCGTCGTGCCGACCTTTCCCGCCAAGATCACCCCCGGCAACGGCGACGTTGATCCCGCGACCGGCCTCCACGTGATAGGTACTCCCCAGGTCATCGACCTGGCCAGCTACCGCCTGAAGGTCGACGGCAAGGTCACGTACCCGCTGAGTCTCTCGTACGACGATATCCGCCGCCTACCGATAGTGACCGCTACGCCGAAACTGGTCTGTCCAGAAACCTTCACCGATACTGCCACCTGGTCCGGCGTGCCGCTCAAGACGATTCTCGGCATGACCCGAGTCCGGCCAGATGCTGCGCGGATCAGGATGAACGGTGCGGACGGCCACTACGGCTTCGTCGACCTGCAGGATACCCTCATGCCGGAGTACTTCTTGGCCTACCAATTGAGGGGGCAGACCATGCCCGTGCTGCAGGGCTTCCCCCTGCGCGCTGTGCTCCCCGGTCAGATTGGCTCTCCCTGGGTCAAATGGCTAGTGGAGATTGTGGTGGAGTAGGCGTCGGTTTCGCGTGAACATAGGGGGCCCACCTGCGTGTCCACCCTCTCAAAGCCGTCGGCAGAAACCAAGCGCGGGATCCCGGAACATCGTTCCGCACTTCCACGATGGCCGATAGAGACGGGCTTGAACGTGTGGGCTGAAAGTGCTCCTACAGCTGCCAAGACGCTCTGTAATTCTTGGCGGTACCGACCATTGCGTGTATGTTTTCCGCTCTGGCTCTGTCGGGCCCGGCCCCAAGGTCCAGGATGAACCCTCCGCCCGACCCGACGCCGTCGATGAGCCCGCGACAATACTGCTCTACTTCTTCCGGCTCGCTCATGGTCATCATGGAAACGGGCACGTTCCCCTGAATGCAGCCGATGTCACCCAGTATCTGCTTGGCTCGGAAGATGTTCGTAGTATTCAGCCAGTAGACAACCTTGCCCTTGGGCAAGTCGCTTATGGTCTCCAAGCGAGTGTCGTACCGTCCTTCGGTGAACAGCCAAGGAACGAACCCTTCTCCGATCAGCTTCATGACGAGCTTTCTGAGGCTTGGCCAATAAAAGGTGTTGAAGTGATCCGGAGACATGAAGTTGTCGAGACCCTTATGCAGCGGAATGAAGACACCCGGAATACTATCGGGAGTCGTCTTGTCCAATACTGTCCTGAAGAGAACGTCGACCAACCGATCGCATGCCTCTATGACTTTCTCGGGCAATCGGTACAGATCGAGCATCATGCCGTGGGTGCCCCGCAGCGTGTCGGCGATCATGTCGAACGGCGCTAACACGGTGACCGGGGTAAGAGAGGGGAAGCCCTGGGCCTTAATGCGAATCGACACCTCATCCAACGCTGCCATCCAGTGCCGCATCTGGCGCCCGGCGTTCATGAGCTTCTCGAGACTTTCCTGCATCTCCGGGCTGCCCCACCGTGCCACGTGGGAAGGACATGCCCCGATCCCCCGCATATCGAATGGTGTCGCCAAAGACGAGATACCTGCATAGGCGCCGACCACCCGGGGAAGCACCCGGCGCTGCATGAAGAAGCTGGGGTCGGCAATAAGCTCGTCGTATTCGTCGGCGAACATGAACTCCCCATCGTGATATTGGTAACCGAACTCATGGCCGACTCCGTGGCCCGGCCAGGAGTAGTTGCGCAGGTCTAATACTTCCAAGGCGTCGGCGGGGACAGTGTAGAGGGCAGGTGACACAGCTGCGTCGGGCTGGAACTCCACGTTGTACCGGAACCATGCTTCTGACGCCCGCCCCATATCGCGCATTGAGTCGTACGGAGAGAGACCCGCATGCCAAGCGGGAAAATAGCCCATGACAGTGCATACGGGTACTCGGTCGGGCGTCTCGTCTAAGCAGATAGCTTTGATAAAGCGGACCACGCGCTCTCGATAGGCCTGCGCGGCCTCGGCACTGACAAAGGTGATATCGGGATCAAGCCATGATTGGAAGCGAACTTTCCTTTTCTCCTCAGGAGAGAGTGCACTCCACGTAGAATCCGACGCGATCACCTTGGAGTCCAAACCATGCTCTCTCCCACGAGCGCGGCGACTTCATGGAAATCATCGACGATGTAGTCGTATGGTTCACCCAGAGTTTCCAGGCCAACATGGCCCTCGTCCGCGGGGATATCCTGGTTCCTACGGATCCACGCCCCTTTCATGCCCATCGCCATGGCTGCCTGTGTGTCCCATTGGGGTCCGGCGACATAGAGGACATCGGGCAAGTCAAGGTCCAGACCAAGCCGGCGCCCGGCCGTTTCGAGAACCCATCGATAGGCGCGAGGGGAAGGCTTGCAGCAGTGGCTTTTCTGCATATCGCCGACGAAATCAGGACAGAAACCGTCTAGCTTGTCGACCATCAGGTCAAGGCACCAGGTCTCAACGTTCGAATACACGAGCACGGGGACCATTGTTTGAATCTTGCTAAGACCGGAGGCCACATCGGGGTAGGGGCGCACCTCGTCCCATCGATCGTACATGAAGGAGATGTCCTCGCGAGTTCCGGGAATACCGGTCAGCCGGAAAGCATACTCCAGCCCCACCTGGAGAGTCTCTTTGAACTCACGATACTTGCCAAAGGCAACCTTATGATTCTCCCCCGCCCCCACCCTGATCCAGGTACGCCAGAAGTCGATTGGCGCCATCGAACTCCCATACTTCTCTAGTATCTGACGGCATGAATCGATCCAAATCTCATCCCATGCGAACAGGGTGTTCTTGGAATCGGTAAACACGGCCTTGGGTCGCCAAAAGCCCTTGTTCTCCATGAGTAGGACCCTCCTCTATAGTTGTTCTCCGCCCTCGGCACCCTCAACATCGGCGGTCTTCCCAATGAGGGTTCAGACTATTTCCAACCTTTCCCCGGGAGGTCCAGGGAATTCCAACAACGCTCCGCACTTCTTCAGTTTTTCCTGCAAATCGGGCATAGACACCTCCCGAAGAGTCCGACCCGCGTCGAGCGCCAGGCCTGTGGCCGCGCCGGCCGCTTCTCCCATCGCTAGCGCCTGGGCCATCACCCGGATGGAGGCCTGGGCTACGTGGGCGGCTGAGGCACAACGTCCGGCGACAAGGAGGTTCTCCAGCCGTTTCGGCATTAGGCATCGAAAAGGGATCGAATAACAGTCATCCTCTTTCTCTATGTAGCGCCACTCGATCCGCCCTGTTTCAGGGTTATGCATTTCAACGGGCCAGGCGCCAAGGGCGATGCCATCTCTGAACTTGGTCCCGGCAACGACGTCTTCCCCAGTGAGGACGTATTCTCCGACGATCCTCCTTGTCTCCCGGACTCCGATCTGGGGAGATAGCGCGACCAACTGGGCGTTCTCGAAGCCTGGAACGAACTCGCGCAGAGCGCGGAGATATTCGAACACCTGGCGCCGGCCCTCGATCTCTGCGGCGCTGAGCTCAGCGGCATCCGTTGCTTTGAGACCGCGGACACTAACCAGGTTCACCGATACCGTACCCCTGGGCAATGACGGAAAGACGACTGGATCCACCCGGCTGAACTCATAGCGCCCGGAGTTGTGTGCGGCAACGAGATGCTCGCGCATGCTGCGGATCGCTTCTTGGAGAGCGGCTCCTGAAACCACGTTGCTGACTTTGAAGACGGTAGTCATCGCCTGAGCGCCACCGCGGCCGTCGCCATATTCGAAATCCACCCCAGCTCTCGCGGCCACGTCGGCGTCACCGGACGTATCGATGATCGCCCGGGCGTGGATGGCAGAGCGACCCGACTTGTTCTCCACAACGACGCCCTTCAGCACCGCCCCAGGTGCCTCCCAGAGTACGTCGACCACCAAGGTGTGGTAGAGAAGCTTGACTCCCACCTCCAGAGCCATCCGCTCGGCCACGAACTTGAACAACTCCGGGTCGTAGCTGACGGCGGCAAGCCGGGGGTCGATGCCCGAAACCCGCTTCTCTTCCGCACCCCCCGTGCTCCGCAGTCGGGTTATCAGCTCGTCGCAAACACCGGCGACGATGAGGTGCTTCTCCGGACCGGTGGTGTAAAGCCCGCAGAACGCGCCGACAAGCGCGGTCGTGGCCAGACCCCCCAGGAACCCGTAGCGCTCCACCAACATCGTCTGCGCCCCAGAACGCGCCGCGGCGATCGCTGCCGCGATGCCCGCGGCGCCTCCCCCGACGACAAGGACGTCACAGGTGGCACTTACCGGAAGCTCATGGTCTTGCATCAAGCCAACCAACCTTCCCCTAGCCGCCAACGATCAATGGCATGACGGCGATCTCATCGCCGACCGCCACGACCCTCTCCTCGACCTGTGAGGCGGGGACATAGGTGCCGTTGACAGTGGCGATCACGCTGCGGAAGATCTTGGGATCGGTCTCTTGCTCAGGACCTCGCTTGGGCGCCAGGATCAGGTTCAGGACGGTGGCGATCGTGCTCCCGGAGGGCAGCTCTATCTCCCGCGGGTCCTTCGAGATGCCAACTATCCCTTTGACAGTGACCGTCACACGGATCATGCGAGTCACACTGGCCGGATCACGTCTTCTTGGTGACTTCGACTATGCCCTTATCCCCGTCGACCTTCACCCAGTCACCGGTCTCGATCAGCTCCACCGGATCGTTGTCCAGATCGGTGACGGTGGGGACTTTCGCGTTCATCCCGGCTAGGATCATCACGGAGTTCACCCGGCCGAAGATGAAGGCGGCCGGATGGACGTCGAAGGCTCTGGTGCGCCCATACATGACGAATCCACCCGAGCCGCGCATGCCCGGCATGACCAGGATCTTATCCTTGAAGGGCACCTCGAAGAGTGGATGGCCTTCCTCAGTGGTATAGCCCTTCCTCTCGTTGACCATGCCCCACCCCATGAGTGGTCTCGGAGACACCAGGGCCTCGCCTTCGGCCACACCTCCGATGATCTTTCTCCCTCTCAGCACTATCTTGCGTTCGCCCATGCGCTATCTCCATTCAGCTTGCCATCTGCCCGTGATCGCCGCCGTCACGCAGTCCTCGGTCGTGCCGTAGCACACCCCGATCTCTCTGGGGTGGGCGTGGCCCTTGATGTAGTAGGCCTGCTTGGCCGCGTCTGTCGCGAACACCTGGGCGGGCGGATAAGCCCCGCGCAGCTCGCAGGCACACGTGCCGGAAAGCAGATGGGCCCCCGCGTCCTCCAAGATGGCGCGGTGGCCCATCGTCGTCGCCAACTGGTAGGTCGCCGGGTTGGTCATCACCCAAGTGGTGATACGGCACTTTTTACCTTCCAGCAGACGGGCGACCTTCTGGACTTCTTCTATCGTGTAGTGGGGGCAGCCGAGATAGACGAAATCGACATCGTCGGTCTTGGCGGTGTTGAGGAGTTCATAGACTGAGCGGAGTTCCTTCCTGCTGATCACGGTCTGCTTGGTCCACGTGGGACCCCGCCTGGTAGCCTCCAGGGTGGGTGCCTCGGGCGTCACTCCGACGATGTGGTACATCCGGACCTGCCCACCCGTGCACAGCGAGGAGTTCATCTTGATCAGCTGGTTGATCTTCGGGCTGCCGACGCCGGTAATCGCTGGGACGTCCATACCACAGAACTCGCCGACGGCCCAGCCGAACAGGTCGTACTCCATGTCACTCTGGAGCACATTCTCGGACTCGATGAAGATGGTGGCCAGCCGGTTCTCGGGAACGTGGAGGTCGTAGTAGGGGATCTTGCCCAGGTAGGCGGCCTGGAAGCAACCGTCGAAGTTGGTGCGGGCGCCAAGCACCGCGTTACACCAAGGTATTGCCGAACTCTCTCCCCAGGAGCAATGTTGTCCTTTCGTCGGCCAGAACGTGCCGACCAGGTAATAGTCGCACGAGAGAGTGGGGACCATCCCCATCTGGATCAGCGGTTGGATCGTCCGCATGCGCCGGTCGTGATACTCGGGATCGCTGTTCGGCGGCGTGCCGCAGGTCTCCCAGCCGTCGATGATAAGCCCGGGATTGACCGGCTTGTTGGCATAGGTGGGCACCTTGAACCTCTCCCCGTTGCGAGCCGATTCCTCGATCTCTTCCTGGGTGATGGGGAAGTCGCTCACCCAGGAAATGGAATTCGGGTGGATGTCCACGGTGCCGTCGATATTCACCAGGCGCTCGGCTCCCGCCGCTTCGCCGTAGGCGACCAAGAACATCATGCACTTCTGCGCCATGTGGCCGTGCGAGCCATCGAGGATCCGTTGTTCTTCAGTGTTGAGCTGCAACCTCAGCTCCGTTTCTTGGTTATCTCAACGATTCCCCTACTTGCGTCCACCTTGACGTGGTCTCCGGTCTCGATGACCGCACACGGGTCTTGGTCAAGCCTGTCGACCAGCGGGATGTCCAGAGCTATCGCGAGGGCCGCCCACACGGGATGAGTCCGAACGTTGACGATGGCCTTGGGCGCGCAACCGACCGTGGCGACATCCAGCATGATGTTGGAGCTGAAGATGCCTCCCTTGCCGGTGGGGAAGACGAGGATCTTGCCGGCAAAACCCTGGCCGTAGACCGACGGCGTGCCCACTTTGTTGGTGAACGTGGTATCCGTCATGTCGGTCCACACGTTCCCCGTGTCGGCCATGAGGTTGATGGGCTCCTGGCATACCAACGCCTCGCCTTCGGCGCTGCTTCCTATGCCTTTACGCCCCCTGAGTATGATCGTTGCCATCTGTCAGCCCTCCATCCTGCCGGTGAGGGCGATCTTCACGCACTCATCCACATGCCTCAGAACCGGCTCGATGTCCTGGTTGCCAATGTAGTGGCACGACTTCGCGTCGGCGAACACAAGGGTGTTCCACCCCATGCGCTTGGCCGATATCACGGCGTTCTGCGACCAGCCTGCCGCCTCGAGACCTCGTTCTGCAAAGACTTCCGGCATGCCCATCTTCACGCCGGCTCTTCTCAGGGTCTCCGTTATGCCCGTCTGGTCTGCCACGGTTCTTACGGGTCCGTCTATCATCGCCACCGTCGGAAAATCGGCGGATACCTTCTTTCCTTCAAGCAGCCTCGCCATCAGGTACACGGCGCTTATCGACAGGTTCACCCCGAAGCCGCCGAAGCACACCATATCTGGGCTTTCCTTGGAGGTCGAAAACGTGTCGAAGACTTCCTTCAGCTCCTTGGGTCCCACGACGTAGGTCTCTTTGGGCTTGGCCCCGCCGAACGCTTGCTCCAGAGTCCTTCCTTCAGGCGAAATGCCAACGAGGAGTGTGTGAACGACTGCCCCGTACGAAGGCACGCTCATCGAGAAGGCAACGAGCTCGTCATTTGTCACATCGACGGAATCGATGCCGTTTATCACCGGTACGTCCCAGTAGTTCTTCGCTAACTTCCTGGAAATATAGTAGCCGAGGGCACTCCAGTCCGTCTCGTCTCGGAGCGGCGCCTTGATATCGAACAACGTCTTCCCCACCCTATTCTCGGGCAGGTGGTAGCCGTATTCGGGGGTCTTTCCGACAATCGCCGATGAATACTGCGCCAAGAAATCTTCCGTGTTCGAGCGAGCGCCGACGTACGAGTTCATGTAGTGAGTCACCGCCGTGCCCCCGGCGACGATGTGTTGACCGTACGCCGGCATGACGAACGGATTGCGGGGATGCCCACCACCGGACACCGCGAACATCGTACCCAGTCTCTTGTGCACACCGTAGTCGGTGAACGTGCCGCCTTCCAAAGGCGCGGTAGACAAGGGACACCTGAAAGTCGTACCCAGGTCGGCCATCTCCTCGAGCCATTTGGTCGCTTGCCCGGGTTTGCCTGGGCTGGGACCTTCGACAAGGTACGCCATCGAGACCGGGACCAGACGGTCCGCGTCGTAGAATTCCCCCATCTTCACGAGGATATCGATCGCCCGCCGGTAGCCCTCTCCGTACTCGCCTGCGAGCATTCTCTCTTCGTCTTCAGTCAGCTGCATGGGATCACCTCCCTTCCTAGCTCACGACCGTCAGTCCTCTTTCTTGGTCACCTCGACGATTCCATTCTCTGCATCCACCTTGACCCAGTCCCCAGTCTCGATCACCTCGAGGGGATCCGGGTCAAGCCCATCCACAGTGGGCAGGTCGAGGACTATCGAGGCGTACGCGAACACGGGATGGCTCTTGATATTGATCATCGCCTTAGGCCCCAGGCCCTTATTGACCAATCCCATGAGCATTGCCGAGCTGAAGATCCCCCTCTGCCCGTGGGAAAGACGAGTACCTTGCCGGTAAGATCCTGTCCGTACCAGTCGGGCATCTCTATCTTGTTGGTCACCTTGGCGCTCATCGGTTCTTCCCATATGCCGCCGACATCGAAGATCAGGCTTAGCGCGTTCTGGCTGACGAGCGCCTCGCCCTCGGCAGTCCCGCCGATGCCTTTGTGTCCCTTCAAGATGATCTTCTTCATCTCTCAACCCTCCAGTTTGCCGGTTATGGCAACTTCCACGATCTTCTCCAACGAAGGCAGCAGCACCATGTCGATCTCTTGCTGACTGATGGCATTGCAGTCCTTAAGGCTGTCCGTGACCATCGTCCTCAGCCCCGCGCGCTTCGCGTCCACCCACGGATCGATCATCGTGCCTTTCCACATCACTTGGCCTTGCCGCTCCGCCACCAAGACGCCGGCGTCCTCCAGCTTCTTCTTCATACCGGTTCTTTCCGCAACCAGCTTGGCAGCCCACGGTCAAGTCGACGGAGAAGGAGACATCTTTGTGAACCTTCTTACCGTCGAAGAGACGGACCACGTGGTAGAGACGCTGAACCGTCAACGGGAAACGCAAAGTGACAATTTCCGGCGGGTTGCCCGTGGGCGGGTAGGTGTCGTATATCTCCTGCATTTCTTTGAGTCCCACGGAGAATCTCTCCTGCGGCTTTTTCCCACCCAGGGCCTGCTCCAACGTCCGCCCTTCAGGCGACAGGCCTTCAATGAGGAACTGCGTCATGGAGCCGGGATTGTTCATGCTCGCGCAGAAGGACATGACGTCGTCGCTCGTGACGACCACAGGGTCTATTCCCGTGATCACGGGCACGTCCCAGTAATGGGTGCTCAGTCTCTTGGAGATGTAGAACCCCATCACAGCCCATTCGATGTAGTTCTTCGGCTGCGACCTGCGCGTCGACCTGCACCTTGGCGACCCGGTTCTCGTCGAGAAGATAGCCATAGTCCGGCGTCCTACCGGTTATGGCGGCCATGCGAACCCCTATCGGTCCTTCGTTGTTGCCTCTGGCGCCGATCATGCTGTTGCAGTAGGTGTTTATGTTGGTCGCACCAGGGGTGACGTATTGTCCGAAAAGCGGGAGCGGAAATATGTCATGGGGACTGGATGCTCCAGCCGGCGAGATGAGCGTCGCTCCCATCTTCGTCAGTCTCTCGTTCCTCTCAGGAGTGCTCACATCGGCAAGTGTCGTGGGGCATCTGAATTTCACATCTTCTTGGTCACACAGGTCATCCAGTTCCTGCATGAACTTGTACAAGTCGTTATCCGGACTGTCGCCATGTCCGCCGCCTATCCCGGAAAACGTCGACAGATCCGCCCAGCTCACGGGGACCATGCGCTCGGCGCCCGAGTAGTCACCCATCTTGACGAGGATTTCCATAGCTCTTCTGGTTGCTTCTCCATACTCACCGGACAACATCTTCTCTTCATCTTTTGTCAGTTGCATGACCTCATATCCTCCTCACAATCATCAGATATATACTCCCAGCATGTTCTGCCGATTTCTCAGCGTCGCCGCTCTGCTAGTAGTCAAGCTCACCTACGTCTCTATGAACTCGGTCGTCTTGGAGAAGTCGAAGAGCTCGTCGATTTCCTCCTGAGGGACGTCGAACACCACGTCATTAGGGGGAAGCGGCTCTCTGCGAAGCCATTCCGGTAACCTGTCGGCAGCCTCACTGATGCCGGCACGTTTGTTGAACCCTCGCTCTTGGAGCAGCATCTCCTTGCCCAAGGCGATGAATTCGTGGACCGTGTACTCGACTCCGTATAAGGTGGAGATCATGTCCATGACGAGATCCAAACGGGTGAGGAAGGAGAAGGTGAAGTGGCACAGTCCGGTGGCGTCCATGGCGGTATTAATGATCTGTGACCACCGTGAACGATCGACCTGCAGCTCTGGAGAGAGGGGATCTTTGATGACGGCGCCGGTGGTGTGATCCGCACCTTGAGGGCTCGTGGCGTAGGTGACGCCCCAACCCTTGGAGGCGCGGGCTGCGTGCCCGGGTAGCCCCTGTCCTTTGACCGCGGGGACGCGGCTGAGGCCGAACACTCGCGCTGCTGTCTCAACCCCGCTGGCTATGACCCGTCCGAGCGGAGTGTCGCGGGTGACCTCGTCCAGAAGAGCCATGACCCGATTGTAGTCACCGAGCTCGTAGAGACCCGCATCACTCAGCATACCGATGGTATTCCCAGCATCGATTGTATCGAGACCCAGTTCGTCGCACCTTCTGTCTATCGAGGCGACCTGTTCGATACTGGTGAGCCCGAGGTTGGTACCACACAGCGCCATGGTCTCGAACTCGAAACTGGATGTGAGGTAGTCGCCCCTCGAGTCGTGCACGATGTTCGAGCAGGCCACCACGCAGCCGGGCAGGCAGCGAAGGCCGTGTGTCCCCCCATGCGCTTCCTGCCACCGCTCGAAGCTCTCGGGATTCATCTTCTCGGCTCCAGGAATCGTGCCGGCGTGGTGGTTGAGACTGACGCAACTGCCCCGCTCGTACTCCACCTGGTACCAGAAATCCGTGCCCATCTTGTGCATCAGGCCCACGATGCCCTCGTTTCGCAAGAACTCGGAAGCGGCCTTGACCGCCTTCTTGAACCCCTCGGGGTCGGCGGCCTTTCTAGCCGTGCAACCGGTGTCATCCAGCACGATGGCCTTCAGCCGTTTCGCGCCCATGACAGAGCCTAATCCCCCTCGAGCGGCGTGCCGGGCCGGCCGACCTTCCATGTCGGTGACCGCTACCGTTGCGTTCGCGTAACCCCTCTCGCCCGCCGGGCCCGCGATCATTAGGGCGGCCCCTTTGCCGTAGCGCTCGTGGAGCCGCGATGCGGCTGCATAATTCTCCAGGCCGACGACGTCACCGGCGGGCTCGAGGGATATCGCGTCCGCAGTGATTCTGAGCACCTGCCATTTCTCGGCACGGCCCTCCACGACGATGGATCGTATGCCGAGGCGACCGATCTTGTGTCCGGCCAGGCCGCCGGCGTTGGCCTCCTTGATTCCGCCCGTGAGCGGGCTCTTGCCACCGACGGAAACCCGGCCCGAACTGGGTGCCGACGTGCCGGCGAGGAGACCAGGGCTGACGACTAGGACTGCCTCTTCGGACAAAGGATGCACAACCGGCGAGACATGCTCGGTCAGGTACCAGTCGATGAAAGCTCTGCCACCAAGCAGACTGCCGGCCGGCACAGGTTGCGACGAGATCTCCCCCTGGGTCATATCTACCTTGATGTCCCTCATGATGATGTTGCTCCTTCACCCACCCGCGATCGCCGCGAGCAAGAGGATCGAGTCGCCTTCATGTATCTCGGTTTGGAACCCTTGCAGTTGCTCGATGCTCCGTCCGTTCAGAAATACGGCGGCCCCCGTTCGACCTCCCCGTTCAAAGAAGCGCCCTTCCAAACGCGGCCTTTGCGAACAGCAGGCGCGCAGGACCTCTTCAACCGTCGAGCCGGCGCAACTGATCTCCTCCTCCGGCTGCGGGTAGGTAAGGGAAGCGCTCACCTTGACCGTGGCCGTCGGCACGGGTATGTCGCCATCGTGCTCATCACTCATCGACAGGCGAGAATCGCCCTCTTGACCATTGTCTTGGCTATTTGGACCTTGTAGCGGTTCGGTTCCAGAGGTCGGGCTTCCGTGACCGCAGCCTCACCGGCAGCTTCGGCGCTGGCGACGTCTATTGTCCTTGCCGGCGATCACCCTTTCCGCTGCGATCGGCCGATAGGGTGTGCAGTAGACGCCGTTCAGGCAGATGCGAACTCCTTGCCCGTCCATGGCCACCGCACAATTGACGATCGGGAAGTCGATAGATTTCCTCAGTGCGTACTTAGCGAAGGCGCTCTTGGAACCGGCGGCGGGGATGGGTATCTGTATCTCCGTGACGATCTCGTCGTCATCCAGTGCCGTGGCCTTCTCCCCATTGACCTGGAAGAACCACTCAGCTTCGATGGACCTTTTGGTAGTCTTGATCTTGGCGTCCAGGGCCACCAGGACCGGAGCCAGGTCGGACGAGTTGACGGCTATGCAGCCGCAGTCGAAGCAGCGAGCCGCCTCCGCCTCCACCGCCGTCCGGTCGAGGCTGCCCGTGTCTTCACCCGTGAGCCCGCCAACCCGCTCTTCCACGGAGAGGTGCGGCACCTCCACGCGGCCGGATGGCTCTAAGCACGTGGTGCTGAAGTGTTGGCCGATCGTGCGCACCGGGGATCCGCCCGTCGTGCCTCCAGCCGGGCCTTCGCCCGGCAGGTCGGCGCGACCGCCCATCAACCGCTTGTTGATCCACCGGGCCGCTTCATGCCCGGCGCCGACCGCCTTGGAGACGGTCTCGGGTCCAGTAACGAAGTCCCCGCCGGCGAAGATGTCGTCCGCCAGCGCGTGCGATTCCTCGTCCATCTTCAGGCGGCCTTTGTCATCCACGAAGTCCGCTGGCAAGAATGAGTAGTCAGGCTTCTCCGGGATAGCCGCCATCACCACGTCGCAACGGAACCCAAACTCCGAGCCCTCCACCTTGACGGGCCGCGGCCGTCCGCTCTCGTCTATCTCGCCGAGCTCCATGCGGCAGCAGGTGAGCTCGACTCCTTCGCCCGCCGCCTCGGCCGCCACCGGCGCCGCCAGGAACTCAAACCGGACGCCTTCCGCTTCCGCCTTGCCGACCTCTTCCTCAATCGCGGGCATCTCCGCGCGCGTCCGCCGGTACATGATGGTCGGGTTGGCCCCCAGCCGCACCAGGGAGCGGGCCACGTCGATCGCGGTGTTGCCGGCCCCCATGATCACCACGTTCTTACCGGCCATCTGCTCGGGGTCAAGGTCCTGATTTCGCAGGAACTCGGCGGCGGAAATCAGACACTGCTCCCCCTGGATGCCGGTCACGGCCGCCTGCCACGCCCCAGTAGCGACGAAGATGGCGTCGAACTGCCGCCGCAACTCCGCGAACTTGTCCCCGGTCACCGCGGCGCCGAGGACAAACCGCACGCCCTCGCCCTCGATCGCCCGGATCTGTTCGCGAAGGATGTCCCGCGGCAGGCGGTACGGGGGGACGCCGTAGTTGAGCAGCCCTCCGGCCTCCGGCATCTTCTCGAAAACCGTGACTTCGTGGCCGGCCGAGCGCAGGTAGTGCGCGGCAGAAAGCCCCGCAGGACCCGACCCGATGACGGCCACGCTGTGGCCGGTCGATCGCGTCGGTGGTTTGTAGTAGTCGGCTGGGGTGTCCAGGATCACGTCCCCCAAGTGCCGCTCGACTTCGCGGATGGATACCGGTTCGTCGATCTCGTCCCGGCCGCAGTTGTCCTCGCAGTAGTGGCGCCAGACCCCTCCCGCGACGGCGGGGATCGGGTCGTGCTCGAGCACGATCGCCGCGGCCGCGCGGGTGTTGCTGCTGATCTTGCTCATGTAAGCAGGGACGTCGACGCCGTCGGGCAGGCCTGCGCGCAGGCGGTCGGGCCGACTCGCGCGCCCCGAATATCGAGTGGTACCGGCTGTCGCCGGTGCCCGCGGGGCACCCGGCCGCCCTTCCTCAGGCAGTCGAAGCGATTGTTGGCCATTCGGAAGTACCAGCAGCGAGGAAGTTGACACAGATTGCCCCCGACGGTTCCCATCTCCCGTATTTGCGGTGAGCCCACCAGTCCGCAGCCTGGGCGAGAGCCGCGTACGCAGACCGGACTCTCTCGGCCGCATATCGGCGATCCGCGTCAACGCACCGATCCTCAAAGACACCGCGTTCCTCGATGTACTCAAGACCAGGAATGGTCTTCACGTTGACGAGAGTGGCGGGATGCGCCGCGAGGATGTTGTCTTTCATCGCTCCCAGGATGTCCGTGCCCCCAGCTATGATCCGGGCGCCCGGGGTGCAGAGGGCCACGACCGCCTCATCCAGCGAACGAGCGTCGACATGTGCAAAGGCCTTCATAGCCACCCTAGACCTTCCCAAGTGCGTTCAGTATTTTGGTGGGGGTAATGGGCAGGTCATCGATCCACTGTCCGATGGCGTTCTGCACGGCGCACGCGACCAGACCCTTGTCGACTATCGAGTGGCCGACTCCGGTCGCTCCGTAGCATCCATTTCCGGTGCGCGTCTCGAGGATTATCGAGTTGATGCTGCCGACGTCCATGATGGTCGGTATCTTGTACTCAAGATCGTTGCCGTTCAGAAGCACCCCGGTCGCTTTGTCCCAAATCAACTCCTCGAACTTGGTGGTTCCGGTGGCGGCTACGATCATCCCTTCGATGTTCCCCTCAATGGAGGATGGCCGGATGGCTTTGCCGGCGTCGTGAGCGATCACCCAGCGGGTGATGTTTACGTCCCCGGTGTCGGTGTCGACCTCCACTTCGCAGAAGATCACGCTCATGGTATTGAGCACGCTGTAGCGGGGCATGACGAAGAACACGGACGTGGGCGGCTGCCCCGTATAGCTGGCCACCAGGTCGCGTTGCCAACCTGTTGCCCAGTCCACCACGAAGTGCTCGAATCCCCAGTTCTTCGTCGGATCGGCCTTCAGGTAGACCCGGGAGTCGGCCGTGTCGTAGTCGTCGGCTATCCCGCCCAATCGCTTCGCCGTCTCGCTGAGAAGCAGGTCTTTCAGCTTGAGAGTCGCCTCCTTGGCCGCCCAGGTGGATGCCGGCCCTCCGTCGGAGCCGCCGCCCTGCGACGTGAAAGACGCCCACCAATCGTACTTGACGATGACGTCCTCAGCGCGGGCGCCCAGTTCTTCGGCAACCACCATCGCGACTGCGTCGTCGCAGTAAACGCCCCGCCACGGCCCCCGGCTGGGGACGTAGACCTTGCCGTCGGCGCGGATGACCACCGTGCAGCTGTAGTTCGCGTGCGAGTGCCGGGGTGCGTCGTGGTAGCGGAAGGCCACGCCGTGCATCTTGCCGTTTTCCAGCCTGCGGGTGCCGGCGGGATGCCAATTGCCGTCCCAGTCGAAGGCGGCCTTGCCCTTTTCGATGCAGAGCCTGAGGCTAGGATCGACGTGTGGCAGTTCTTCGAGCGACACCTCGATGGGATCCATGCCCAAATGGTCGGCGATCCGCCAGAGGGCAGTGGTCAGCACCTCCCAGTTGGGTGGATGGGAGTGGTCGATGCCCCGACGGGTCGTGCTCGAGTAGACCGCTTTGGCTTCGCTCTTGATGTGCCGGCACTTGGTCGAGTTGAACGCTTCTACGTTGTGCACGATCTCCCTGGGGCCACGCGTACCCACGTTGGAGAGGATCATTCCCTCGGCGGCTACCAGCAGCCCATCGTTGGTAAAGCCTATCTTCAGGTGGGTGAGTGTCGGACGAGTCGCCGCCGCAGTCGAAGGCATCACGGCGGTCGAAGGCCATCCTCACCGGGCGGCCGGTTCGCTTGGCCAGTAAGGGAGTCAGGAAGGTCAGCCGGCGAATCATGAAGTCGCAGTACTGACCCCCCATGAAGATATTCAGCCAGTGGATCTTGTCCTCAGGCAAAGCGAAGGCGATACTCAGCCAGTGCTGGTCAGCGCTGAACGTGTCGGAGTAGACGTACAGGCTCTTGCCCTCGTCCCCGAGCTGGTCCTGCTCCCACCAGGCGACCATCGTGTAGGGATTCGGTTTGTGAGTGTTGATGAAGGGATAGGCGCGGTCGTATTCCACGATGTGGTCAGCCTGTCTAAAACCCTCCTCCACATCGCCGATTTCCCAGTTGTAGTCCGCGCAGACGTTATCCGAACGTAGATCGGGTTGCAGGACCGGCGCGCCCGGCTCCGAGCGCCTCCTTGAGGTCCAGAACGTGGGGCTGGATCTCCCAATCGACATCCAGGAGACGAAGCGCCTCATCACATATCTCTTCGCTCTCCGCGGCCACACACACGGCTACTTCTTCACCCTCCCGGTCGGCCTGGTTGCCGAGAGTGAAGCCGGGAAAGACGGTGATGAAGGCGAACAGGTCCCGCACGTGGGGCTCCAGGCGGGAGTCGATGAGCCTCAGCTCTTCGTCCTCCCAGGTGACGATCTCCCTCACCCCTTCAAGCGCCCGCGCCTTCGTGGCATCCAATCTAGTAATGCGGGCCCGGGCGTGCGGGCTGCGCAGAACCTTGGCGTGCAGCATGCCCGGGCGGGTGTACTCCCGGGCGAACTGGGCGGCTCCCGAGGCGAGGGCGTAGGAGAGACGACCGGGAATATCCCGCCGCCCGACCACCTTGAACTCCTGGCGGTCCTGGTTTCTCCCTGCATATTCCTCAGCCACGAGCTTCACCCCTCAACTCTGCGGCCGCTTCCATCACGGCCCTCGTATGCCGCGGATACGTTCCGCAGCGGCAGAGATTCCCGGACAGCGCGATCTTTACCTCGTCTTCGGTGGGGTCGGGGTTCTTATCGAGCAGGCTTTCGCGGCCACGATGAAGCCCGGAGTGCAGTAGCCGCACTGCATCCCGTCATGCTTCATGTAGGCTGTGGATCAACGGATGTTTGGCGGCAGCCACTCCCTCGATCGTTTCGATGGACTTCCCTTCGCAAGCCACGGTCAATGTCATACAGGACAGGACCGGCCGTCCGTCGATGATCACCGTGCACGAGCCACATTGGCCGCCGGTCGCAGAAGGTCTTTGCCGAACCGTGCAGCCCCAGCTTGTATTGGAGCGTGCGCTGCAGGGTCCAGTGTGGTTCCACCTGGACCTGATACGGTTGGCCGTTCACGACAGGTTTAACCATCTTTCAGTCATGGCTCGTGCTTCTCCTCATGACCCTTCGGAGCCATTGGTGACCGGTAGGGATTTCGATGTCCTCATGTCCGTCCGGACCTTCCTGGCGGTGCGCCCCACCAGTCGAGTCAGTCCCAACTGTTCGAGCTTGCCGGCTGAGGGCACCCCATTCGCCAGATCCCAGTCTCGCTGCTGGTAGTCGTGCTGCTTCTTCACGGTCTCGAAATCGATCGTCTGGCCGGCGGTTGGGCCCTGCTGGAATGGCGGAGCACCCCTCAGTCTGTCGTCGAGCCGAGACCTCCTGCGGCCTCACACCTTCGCGCACATTGAAGCGATGCCTCGTGTAATGATCCACTCGCCCGCGCGAATGGCTTCGTCGAGATCGAAATCACTTCGCCAGCCGGTGAGCGCGCGAAAACCGTCCATGACGGGATAGCTCCTGTAGCCGTAGTAGGTGAACAGGCACATCCCCAAGCAGTACCAGAATGTCTGCCAATCGCTGAGCACGGCCAGCGGTCTACCCTTATCTTTGTAGTCGTATTTAGCCGCGCCAAGGTAGTCGAAGTCGTACCTCTCCAACTCCCTGCCCGTCTCGGTGAACCCGTGCTCGATGAACCCCACGACTCCCGTGCAGTGATGGGAGACCTTGGGGTCGAGTGCATACCCGTACCCGAACCCGGGCCAGCAACGAGGATCATGGTTGCCGATCTCGACCCCAGCGACGTGGATCGCAAAGGCCTCGGTGCCCCTACCCAGCTTGTCAGCGGCGATCTTTGTTCCGTCAGCGAAGATCTCCCCGATGCCCTCGCGTTTCACCATGGCCTCGAGAAGGGGCAGCACGGCGTCCTTGTTCCCCCAGGCCAGCGAGAGACCACCGGTATCCGCATCGGTGATGAATCCCTTCTCATAGCACTCCATGGCGAACGCGATGGTGGCGCTGGCAGAGATGGTGTCGAACCCGTAGCGGTTGCAGGCTTCGTTGGCCATGATCACCGTGTCTAGGTCGTCTATGAGGCAGTTACTGCCAAAACCGGCGATGGTCTCGTATTCCGGGCGGTGCGTCTCGAATTTGTTCCCGTCGGCATCTTCGTACTCCAGAATCGCGCCGCAGTGGATGTGGCATTGGGCACAGGCGTACGCCCTCTTGCGGTATGGCATGTACGCTGCCGACGCCAGCTTGTCAGCCTTCTCCGGCGGATACAGCCTGTGGGACATGCCTTTCCAGTTCTGCACCGGAGCATCCTGGATGGACACGTTGCCGGCGAAGACGATCGTCGTCCCTATCTCCCCGAAGATGTCCCCGCCGAAGGCCCCGATCTCGGCGTCCGCCTGCATGCGCTTGATGACGGCCTCGTAGACGGCCTGGTCTGCGACCGGCACTTTCTGGGTCCCAGAGAAGACAACCGCCTTGAGGTGTTTCGACCCCATCACCGCCCCCACCCCACAACGCGCCGCCAGACGTCCTCGGTCGTGCACGATGCCGGAGATGCGTGACAGACGCTCCCCGGCCTGGCCGATCGTTGCGACGGCGACTTTCCTTCCGTGCTCTGCCTTTAGAAGCCTTTCGGTCTCCAGGGCGTCCCTGCCCCACAGGTGGCCGGCGTCGAGGAATTGCACGCCCGCATCGCTCACCAGCAGCGTCAACGGACGGTCCGAGGCCCCCGTGATGAACACGCCGTCATAGCCGGTGCTGCGGACTTTCGGCCCCAGATTGCCGCCGCAACTCGAATCGACCCATCCCCCCCACTGGGGCGACTTGGCCACGACACTCACCCGTCCGGCTCCGTGATACCTGGTGCCCACGAACGGCCCGCATACGAACCCCAAAATGTTGTCCGGACCCAGAGGGTCGGACTTCGGCTTCAGGTACTCATAAAGTATCCTCGCTCCGAGCCCAAACCCCCCGATGTACTCCCTATAGATCTGCTCGTCGAGGACTTTTTCCTCGTAGGTTCGCTCAGTCAGATCGACGAAGAGTACTTTTCCCATGTAGCCGTTCATCGGGTCACCGCTTAAACTGTTCGATGCTGATTAGCGACCTCGCCGTCCGGCAGGGTCACCGGCTCGACGATGCCTTCGCTGTGAAGCGCCCAGGGGAGGATGACTCCCGAGTGGCCTCCGCGGCCTCCGACGACGACGATCTCGATGTCGTGCGGAGTACGGGTCACCGGCATCGGGTGCATGTTCGCGAAGTGCGGCGGCCGCACAGGCACGAGGCCGCGGTCACGGACCATCGGGACGTCGTGGACGGCCCGCAGGTGGATGTGCTCGCGGATCATGTCCTTCGTGTACCCGGCGTTCTGCAGCATCATGCGCGTGGTCGGGAGTGAGGACCAGCACCATCGGGCCGGGCATGTAGGCGTTGTTCGAGCCGAGCGTCGTGCAACAGTGGGTGATCGTGTCGAGCAGGTCGCGGCCGTTCAGGCTGAGGAAGTCGATGATGTCGTGCGGCGGCTCGGCCTTCATGACATAGACCGTCGTCGTTTCCGCGTCGAAGCGCTCTTCGTTGATCGTCGCCCAGCGCCAGCTGGGCCAGGCTCGGGCTCCTCGGCGAAGCAGTACGTGAACTCGGCCTGGGAGGCGTGCAGTCGAGGTCGCAGATGCCCGGGACGGAGCGGCAGACGTTCGATGATGACCAGGTTGACGGCCCGGCCGATGGTCGCATTCGCCGGACAGCCGGGCCCGAGCAGCCCTGCCTGCCGGAGATGCCCGATCTCCTGGGCGAGCGGACCGCTCACCAGCACCAGGTTGCCCCCGGGATGGGAGGTGGTGACCGACTGGAGCAGGTTGTAGCGCTTGTCGGCGAGAGCCCGCCAGGCGGTCACCAGGATCGGCATGGCTGCGGCTTGCAGCCGGCCATGACCGCCGCCACGGCGATGTCCCTGACCGTGATGTTCTTTCCGGTGGGACCGATCTCGTAAGCCAGCGTGATGTCGGGGTCCGACGGGCAGTAGGTGAGCATCTTCTCGTAACGAGCCCGGGTCGGCGGAACGATCGGCAGACCGTCGCCGATATGCTGCTCGTTGAAGTAGTCCATGATCTCGTCCATGTAACAGCCGGGCTCGTGAGAGCTTCTCGTCGGTCACGTAGATATCGGTCGACGATCGGCAGCAGGCCGTCTTCGGCGGGCGGCTTACCTTGTCGGTCTTGAAGTCGATGTGGGCCGTCTTCTCGAGCTCGTCGCCGGTGGCGGTGAGCGACGTCGATGATGTAGTCCCACTTGATGTCGATCTCGGTCGCGATCTCCTCCTTTGTGCTCGCCTGGTAGATGTCGATCTTGCACAGGCAGAGATTGCCCGCCCGGTAGACGGCGACACCCTCGACGAGGTCGCCCCCGGGAGGGGCCGTGATGTAGACACTCGGTATGCCGAGTTTCTCGAGGGCGATGGTAACGACGCACGTGGCAGGAGAGGTGCCCATGTCGCCAAGGGCGACCACGGCAGCCGTCGGCTTTTCCCTGGCGAGCATGGCCGCGTACTCCTCGAGGACCTTGCCGTCCTTGCCCCGGACCGTCTCCCTGTAGTCGACGAAGTTCGAGATCCCAAGGAGCCGAAGCGCTCCTTGATGCGGACGAAGATTTCGTCGTAGTTGCAGAAGTCGAGCTTGGTGTTGTCGTAGAACAGGATCTTGCCCTGCTTCAGATCGTCTACCGTGACTCTGGGGGCCAGCTTGAGAATCGGTCTCTCCTGGTGGCCCCGCGGATCGATGATGCCGTTCAGATGCTTGGTCACGCCGTTCTCCTTCGCCTGTCTACGACTCTCCGGCTCCTCGCCCGGCTCAGGCCGTGCCGTAGAGCACCGCGCCCTGCTGCTGCAGGATCTCCTGCAGTTCGGAAACGTCTGACTCCAATCGGCGCGGCGTGATCCCGTTCTTCGCGCAGACGGCGGCAGCCACGCCCGCGGCCTGCCCGGTGACCATCGTCTGCTGCAGATACCGCATGTACGGGTCCCTATCGGTGGAACACAGCTTCCCGGCGACCAGCAGACCCTCCACCTTCAGCGGGACGAGGCACCGATAGGGGATGTCGTGCGAGCCCCCGTCCTTCGGCAGACCCGTGACTTGCCACGTCGCGCTGGTCGAAGACGATCGTGTCGACGCCGACCACGTGATGGTGTCCCGTCGGGAAGCCACTCTTGCCCATCACGTCGGGGAACTTGCGTGCCTCGACGACGTCCTCGCTGGTGAGCCTGTAATCACCCATGATGCGGCGTGACTCGCGCACCCGAGCCTCGGTGCAGATCCGCGTGAGATAGGCGTTCTCGAAACCCGGCAAGTACTTCTTGATGAACTTGAGCGCCATGACGACCTGCCGCGGCCCTCGATCTCGAGTATGTATAGTCCGCGACATCGGTCGGATCGCGCCCGACACGTGACTGGAGTGCTGGAAATGCGCCTGGATGACGCCACCGTCGCGCGGCATGAGGAAGAAGCCAATGCCGCTCATCCCGTGCCACTCACCCGTCGCCAGGCCCTGGGCGAGCTCCCGGTGGAACCCCCTGAGGTCGCCCAGCTCGGTGATGTCGGTGACCTTCTTGATCCGTTCGAGGAGCTGGTCCTTAGTCAGTCCGCCGTAGCCCGCGAGTGGTCCCAATCGAAGTTCGTCCGGGTCCGAGGTGATGTAGGAGACGACCTTGTCCCAGTCGACCCCGTCCATGGTGAAGGAGATGGTATGCGGCTGGATCTGGTCCCGGGGCACCATCTCGAACGGCGCGCCGGCCCGAGACAGCCAGGTCCCCCTCGCCGGTACAGTCGATCATGACCTTACCCATGACGGCCTGGCGGCCGGACGTGTTCTCCACGACCACGCCGGTCACGGTGTCGCCCTCCTTGATAGCGTCGACGACGAGCGAATGAAGGAGCAACTCGACCCCGTTCTCCGTCATCATGTCGAACATGAGCAGACCCCACCAGTCGGGATCCACGTAGGAGAACGTGAAGGGGCCCCGGAACTCCGGCCGGATGTGAGGCAGCGCATGCCCGTCCTTCAGCAGCCGGGCGTGCGTCTCCTCGATGATGCCTTTGATGATCTGCTCGCCGCGTTCGTTGAACAGCCACGCATAGGCGAACCCGGGAGGCCCGGAGACGTTCATCTGCCCGCCCAGGGCGCCGAGCCGCTCGACCAAGATGGTCTTTGCCCCTGCCCGGGCCGCGGCGATCGCCGCGGCCACACGCCGGAGGTCCCACCGCCGGCCACGACTACGTCGTATTCACCGTAGGTCTCCATCTTGTCGCGCTCCTCTCCACGATCCGCACGACCTCGTCCATGTTGTCGACCTGGTAGTCGGGTTCGACTCCCTCCACTTCGCGCGCGATGTGCGTCCGAGACCGCTGCGCCGTAGAAGCGATGGATCCACACGCCTTTCATGCCGAGTGACATCGCCGCCTGCACGTCCCACTGCGGTCCGGCGACGTACAGGATGTCGGGATAGTAGAGATCCATCCCGAGCCGGCGTCCGGCTGTGTCCAGCACCCAGCGGTAGGCGAACGGGGAAGGCTTGCGGGAGTGGCTCTTCTCCATGTCGCCGACGAAGTCGGGAGCGAAGGGGGCAAGCTTCGCCACCATCATGTCGAGGTACTCCGTCTCGACGTTGGAGTAGACGAGGATGGGCACGCCCATCTCCTGTATCCGGGCCAGGGCGGGCGCCACGTCCGGGTAGGGCTCCACTTCATCCCAGAGGTCGTTCATGAAGTGCGACATCGTCGGGGCTGCCGGGGATGCCCGCGTAATGGAAGGCGTTCACGAGCGCCACCTGGAGAGTCTCGGTGAAGGTCCGGTACCTACCGAACGCCGCCTTGTGGTTCTCACCGGCCATTCCCGTCACCCAAAGGCGCCAGAACTCGTGCGGATCCATGCTGCTCCCATACTTCTGGAGCATCAGCGCGCACGACTTCACCCAGACAGGATCCCAGGCAAACAGGGTGTTCTTCGAATCAGTGAATACGGCCTTGGGCCAAGTGGTCTTCACTCAGAATCCTCCTTGCCTTGGATCCCTCGACGCTCGCTCAGCACCTGCGTCCGCCGGTCCCGGCGATCCATCTGCCTCGCATCCCAGAGAGAGGCTGGGTCGGAGCGCGCTCCATCGCCGCTTTGGCACGCCAGTCCTTGCCGATGTCCTTGTAGTCGCCTGGTCTATCGCCGAGCTCAGTCCGCTTGAGAGCCGGCGCTCTTCCTCGTTCCCGATGGGGCAGTACGCGAGGCAGCGGCCGCAGTAGTAGTGGTCTACCGGGTGGATGCCTCCCGGCCCCGGTTTCAAGCCCGCGTCTCCCGAGCCTCGTCCACGTCCGCCCAGGTCGGGTTGCTGGGCATGGGCACGTCCTCGAGCCCCAGGCTCTTCGTCGTCAGGCCCTCGACGGAGATCCGGCACTTCACCGTGTTCAAGCGGGCGTATTCGAACGTTCGCTCCCCGATCTGCAACTGCCTCGACTTGGTGGCGCTGATCGCCCCGACCGGACAAACGTCCACACAGACGCGGCATTGACTCCGGTCGCAGAGTCTTGGCCCTGAATAGAGAGACGTCCGGCTCGAGCTCAGCTCTCGTGATAACGGAGACCCACCTGATCCTTGGCCCATAATCCGGGCTCACGACCAGGTTGTTCCACCCGAACTCAGCGAGCCCCGCCGCCACCGCCGCATGCCGGTGGCTGAACGGCGCTCCGCCACCCCCCGGCCCTGAAGGCAAGGCGGTCGCCACAAAGCCGTGGCGTTCCAGGAACAGCGCCATCTTGTAGGCAGCGAAGTACAGGTGGTAGTTGGGGGTGACGGAGTAGCCGTGCACCGCGTATATCTCTGCAGGTCTCGCCTGCCCTCCTCATGGGCCCTGAATATTGCCTGGATGGCGCCCAGCGACAGCCGGACCCCCATGACTACCACGGAGCGTGCCCCAGGAAGGATGTCCGTGGGCCGGTAACCCTCCGGTGCTCCGGAGAGCCGGTCTATGCCAGTCACGCCGACCAAGCTCATATCGAGCGCGTCCAGCGCATAGTCTTTGAGTCGCTGTGTGAGCTCCATGCGGAGAGGCCTCCCAACCAGGGCTTGAAAACGGGGTGCCGGCGCCTGAGGCCACCTACGTTCCGGCCGTAGGCACCGGCACCCCTATTGATGATGCGTCCTTCTTCTAGCTGTGCTCTCAGGCCACTTGCTTGTCAGTCAAGTGCGCGGATGAACTTGAACTCGCCGTTCGTCATTTCCCATGTGACCCAGCCACCGGTGATACCCGTGTGGTTGCCCGGTGCGTAGTTGATGGTGGCGCCCTGGCAAGGACGGGAAGTCCTTCAGAGCTTCCATCGCGGCCTGGGTCTTGCCACGATCGTTGCCACCGGCCTCGAGACCCTCCCAGATCACGTGACAACTGTCGATAGCCTGGGCACCCCACATGTCGAGGGGAGCGCCTGTACTTCTCCTTGACGAGAGTGTCGTACTCGACCATCAGCGCCTTGTTGCGGTAGTCGTCCGGCAGAGCCGGCACGTTGGTGGCGGCGTTGCCGATGATGATCGCGCCCTCCACAGCCTCCGGACCCATGGCGAACGACGCCACGTGTGCGCAGACGGGGCCGCCGACGATCGGCGCGGTCACGCCGAGGCCTCGCAGACCCTTGTATAGCTGCGGGAACTGCGTCATGGCGTCCATGAGGAACACCGCATCCGTGGGGTTCTTCTTCCATTCCGCGTAGATCTTGTTGCAGTACGGGGTCAGGTCGGTCTCCGCCAGGGAGACCTGGTCCGGCATGATGGTGACATCTGACCCCTTCAGCGGCGCCCTGCTTTTTGAGCGAGTCAAGGATCTCTGGTTGTAGAGGATCTGGTCGGTTATCGCCAGGATGGTCTTCCAGCCACGAGCCTTGATCTCGGCCATCATGGATTTGGCCGTACCCTCGCCGGAGTCCATCACGAAGAACAGCCACTTGCCCGGTACAGTTCCGGATGGCCCACCAGGACCGAAGTCCAGGTGACAGACGGCATGCCGTACTTCTCGACCACGGGGCCGATCGCCAGGCACTCTTCCGGAGGATAGGTCATGAAGCACGCCGCGATGTCATCCTGCGTGCACAGCTTGGTCGCCTTGGTTGGCTGCCGTCGTCGGGTCCGACTTGGTGTCCAATTCCACCATCTCGATCTGCCGGCCGTTGATGCCGCCTTCGGCGTTCTTGCGCTCGATCTCGACCTTGAGCGCGTTGTAGGTCCCCGGCCACGCAGCCGGCGTTGTAGCCGGTGTACGGAGCGAGCACACCGACCTTGATCGGCTCGGTCGACGGTGCCGCCGTGGTGTCGGTTGGCGCCGCGGTGGTGTCGGTGGCGCCGCGGTCGTCTGGTGGGCGCCGCCGTAGTGGTCGTGCGTGGTCGTCGTTGTCGCCGCTCCACCGCAGGCGCGCGACAACCGCCAGCCGCACCGCGACCGACCACTGCGCCGGAGATGCCTGCTGATGCATGGATCTTACATCTACTGCCTCCTTCCTCTGAGCGATCCGCTCGTCCGAAGGTTGTCTCGTTGGAGTCTTCTCACTGCTGCTATGCCCTTCCATCCTTTCCGACTGTCCATTACCCCCTTTCCTCTCGAATCTACGCTGCCGGTGGCGGCCCTCGCCCCCGCTGTCGGGCCGCCTCCACGGCCCCGTTGCCAGCCTACCTACCGACCCAAGTAGACGTCGTGCAGGCGAGGATCATCCCGGACCTCGTCCACTGTGCCGGAGAGCACCACGCTACCCGTTCGCATACACACGACGCGGTGCGCAAGAGACAGAGCCATCTCCGCGCTCTGCTCGACGAGAAGCATCGTCATCCCCTGCTCGTTCAGCTTGGCCAGCGCTTCGTATACGTCTTTCACGAGCAAGGGGGCCAGACCCATCGAGGGCTCATCCAGCAACAGGAGGCTGGGGTGGCCCATGAGCGCGCGGCCGATGGCCACCATCTGCTGCTCCCCGCCCGACAGAGTCTTCGCCATCTGCTTGCGTCGTTCATACAAGACCGGGAACAGATCGTAGACGTAGGCCAGATCGTCGTCGAAGCCCTTGCGCCAATCCCGTTTTCCGGATGCGCCGATCAGCAGGTTGTCCTCTACGGACAACGTGGGGAACAGCCGGCGACCCTCCGGCACCTGGCAGATGCCCCGCGACGACCCGCTCCGCCGGCATCGAGGTGATGTTTTGCCCGTCGTGAGTGATGGTGCCGGCGCTGGGCCGAAGTAACCCTCCGATCGTATGCAGAAGTGTGCTCTTGCCGGCCCCGTTCGCCCCCAGCACGGCGACTACCTCTCCCTTCGGGACCCTCAGACTCACTCCATGAAGCGCCTGGATGGACCCGTAGAAGGTGACAAGATTCTCGACCACCAGTGCGTCTTCTTCACCGTCGCTTCGGCCTCTTCCGCGACCGCGCGAGCGGCGTCTCCCGTCCACTCGGCCCCAAGATAGGCCTCTATCACGCGGGGGTCGTGCCGTACCTCCTCCGCCGAGCCGCTCGCGATGAGTTCCCCGTAGTTGAGAACGTTCACGGAATCCGAGATTCCCATCACCAGGTTGATGTCGTGCTCCACGAGCAGGACGGTGATACCGGAGGACGCGGATGGTGGCTATCTTCTCCACCAGATCGACGCGCTCGGCCGCGTTCATCCCAGCGGCCGGCTCGTCGAGCATCAGGAGGCGGGGTTTCGAGGCGAGCGCCCGGGCTATCTCGACCAAACGGCGCTGACCGTACGGCAGACTGGTGGCCGGCCTATCGCACTGCTCGTCCAGCCCCACCAGCGCGAGCACCTCCATGGCCGTCTGCCGAGAGCGACGCTCCTCTGCCCGCTGGCGACCGAGGCCCAGACAGCAAGACCAGAAGCCGGACCTTTCGTGCCGGTGGCACCCCGCGAGGACGTTCTCGAGCACGCTCATGTTCTCGAAGATGCGCAGGTTCTGGAAAGTCCTGGCCATCCCCTGGCGCGCGGCGTCAGCCGGAGCGAGCACGACCAGATCCGTCTCGCCCAGCGATATCCTGCCGGCGGTCAGCGCCTGTTGCCGGCTTACGGCGTTGAAGAGCGTCGTCTTGCCTGCCCCGTTCGGCCCGATGAGAGCAGTGATGCTGCCCTCGAGCGACGTCGAACGACACTTCGTCCAACGCCTTCAGACCACCGAACATCACCGACAGACCCTCGATGCGCAGCAATGGAGGCCCGGTTTGGCCTACCGGTTCCCGGCGTACGACAACCGTCTGCGGTGCCACTCGTCACGTCGCAACCCTCGGCCAGTCTCCAGCGCCTCCTCTCTCCCGGCCTCCGTTCCTTCGTGACTATGCTGTTCCTGAGAGAAGTCCAGACGCGACGTGGAGTCCGGCCGAACAAACCCCAAGATCCCCGCCGGAAGAAAGAGGAGCAGCAGGATCATGATGCCGGGTAGGCTATGCCGCTGTACTGCTGGATGGCGCCAAGGGTATTGAGCACCCACGTCATCAGGACGGCACCGATCAACCGCTCCCCAAACGCTATCGGTTCCGCCAACGAGCATCATGATTATGGGCAAGATAGAAGCCGCGAACTGGAACGAGATGGGGCTCACCGCGTTGGTGACGAAGCCCAGAAGGCAGCCGGCAAGACCGCAGATGACTGCGCTTACCACGAAAGCCAAGAGTTTCCAATTGGCGGTCCGGATTCCCAGACTCGACGACGCGATCTCGCTGGTGGCCAACGCCCGCAGGGTCCGGCCGAAGCGATACTTGAGCCCGCGATCCAGCAACACCAACACGACGATGACGATGATCCAGATCAAGTAGTACTGGCTGAACAAGCTGTCGAACCGCGTTCCCACGGATCCCGAGAGTCGGGATTCGGGAGAAGCCGATCAGACCCCCGGTGAAACTCACCCGGCGTCACGACCACAACAAAGATCTGTCCCCAAGCCTATCGTCGCCAACACCAGGTAGAAGTAACGCAGCTTCAGGACCGGCCTCCCAATGATCCAGGCGACTATGCCGGGGGTGACGGTGCCCGCCACCAGGCAGAGGAGAGTCGGCACATTCGTCTTCGACGCCATCAGGCCGCAGACATAGGCTCCTATCCCATAGAAGGCAGAATGGCCGAAGGAGAGCTGGCCGGCCTGCCCCAGGATGACTGTCACACCGATGGTCAGGAGCGCGAATATGCCGGCCGTGGTTCATGACGGTTATCGCATACTGGTCCTTGGAGACAAGAGGCCAAACAAGCAGAGCCAACACCACGATCACCTTTGCGATGATCGCTCGCCGATCGAGAAGAGCGGTGTAGAGACGATCGCGAGGGCCGAGACGGGGCCTCGTCTGGTCCTTGCCGGTCCCATCAGACCTCACCTTCCGTCATCGTGGTACCGAGCAGCCCTTGCGGGCGGAAGTACAGGATCACGATGAGAACGCCAAAGGCGATCGCCGTTTGCCACCCACCGGGCAACACGCCGGTCACCAGCGACTGGATGATCCCAATCGCCAGCCCACCGACCAGGGCGCCCATGCTGGATCCCCAGCCTCCCAAGATCGCGCCCACCATGCCGACCAGACCAAAAAGCCCTCCAGACTGGTAGGTTATGGGTATCAGCGGGGCAAGCGCGATCCCCCCGATTGCCCCGATGCAGGCTGAGATCGCAAAAGCCAGGACTACCATCTTGTTTGTGGATACACCGCACATGCGCGCCGCGACCGGCTCCGTTGCGGTGGCCGTCATCTTCTTTCCCACCCGAGTCCGCGTGCCCAGGAAGTGGAGACCAAGGGTAAGCACGATCATGAGACCTACGACCCACAGGCTCTGCGGATCGACGCCCACTCCCCCGAAATGCAAGAAGCCCGCATCGATAAAGGGCGGAACCGACTTGCCGTAGGGTCCCCACTCCACCAGCGCGATGCCTTCGAACAGCAGCAGGAAAGCGATGGTTGCAAGTACCACGTTGACGAAAGACTTGATCCACTTCAGGATGGCGATGTACATGACCACAGATATGACACCACGGCGACCACCGCCAATATCGCGGAAGGCCAGTAGGGGATCCCCGCCTGCGTGAAAAAGGTATACATGAGGTAGCCGCCCATCATGACAAAGGCGCCCTGCGCCATGTTTATCAGCCGCGACGTGCGGTAGATCGTCACATACCCCAGGCCGATGAGGGAGTAAATCGACCCCATGGTTATGCCTGTCACCGAGAGCTGGAGCCATGTAGCCGCCATCCTTGTTCCCCTCCGGAGCAATGGTCTTCAAAAGTAGACCCGAGCCCCATGCCAATTCACCGAACGGCGTCCCGCACTACGGGCCGAACTCGCATGATGACACCGAGGTACTAACTAGTCAATATGGCAAGAACTGATAGGATAACCTGGGCAAGCGTCTCTGGATGCAATGGCTCACAACCCCGACGATAGCCGTAGATGACCATAGGTGGACTTCGCCGATGTCTCCCTCTCAGTGGTCTTCCTCGACCCGCAAGCGAGTCTGCAGATCACGGTGGGGGCGGAACACGAAAGCCTTCTGCCGCAGCTGCTGGACGAGGTACCCCTTGTCGACCAGCGCGAGCAGATCCGCCCTCGCGGTGGCGTATGCGATGTGGTGGTTCGAGCGGTGATAGCGAATGCCGAACTCCGCGTCGGGATGTCGTACAGCCCGGCTGAGAATGCTCCTCTGCCGGTGATTGAGCGAACGGTCGTTCTGCAGTGCCGCGAGCATTCGCTCGTCCGTCTGCTTTCTGAGCCTCGTGTAGTTGAGGAGCGCCAGCAATTCGTGATGAGCGAGCTGTAGGACAAGAGTGACGGCCGGCGTATGATCTTCGTCTCCGTTCTCGTCCACGTACTGGTGCGGAAGCTCCCCGGTGAGAACATGCGGAGGCCCGATTACACCTTCCTCCCAGTCGATCAGGGCCCGCGAGAGCGGTAGATAGGCAAGCACCGGGTACTGATGTTTTAGGCAGTAGAGCCTGTAGAGCAGCGAGGCCACGTTTCCGTTCCAGTCGGGCAGCGGAAGCCAGCGTCGCATCTCGCCTCTCACCACGAACGCGCGTATCGCGGGGTGTTCGTCGGGGTCGCCGATCTCATGGTTGGCGTAGGCGCAAATGTCCTCGATATGCCGGTCGGGATGCAAGGCTGAAAGCTGGCGATACTCCCTCTGGTTCCAAGGGATATCGCACGGGCCCACGCGCTATGGTCGACGGGTCCACCCCCTCGGTGATCTGGTCGTAAAACTCCCTTAGCAGCTCGGGACTGAACCGCTCGTTGACGTAGGCGCCGATGTCGGCCATCGCCCGGTAGGTGTTGGCGATTACTCTCTCCCCCCCGTCGCGTGGCTTTCGATCGAGACGGATCACGCTCTCCGCCTGACGGTAAGGAAGGCTCACCCCATCGACTCTGCTCGTGGCGATGGCTTCCTCGATATCGATCTTGACCAGAAAAGGTTGGCCCTTCCGGTCGGCGAGCTGACGATACAGGTCTGACTCAGGTCGGCAGTAGCGCTCGAAGTCATTAAGCCGGTTGAGCAGGTCCTGATGCAGGAAGTAGCAAAGCCGATAGCCCTGCGGTGAGGGTATCGGAGTCTCGATCGAGTACTCACGCCGGATGGCCTTGAGCAACTTCCAGGTCTCGTCGGGGCTCCAACCCGACGGCCGCGGCATGGTCAGAAACTCCTCATGCAACAGGCACTCTCGCCGGGAACGGCGGAGCAACCCATGCATCTCATGGCTGCTCAGAACCTGGAACAGACTACCCTGCTCGACTGGCATCTCCGGCGACCCCCTTGTCCTTTCGAGAAAGCACTTCTACGGCAGATGGACAACCCCGCGGCTGCCACAGAGGATGATATCGCTGTGGCACGTCGGTCCCGGCGGAGATGAGCAACGCTACACGCGGTCGATACAAAGTCGGAACACGCGACGACATTATCCTATCAATTCTTGCCATATTGACTAGACAGTACCCGGGCGTCACCATGCAAGAGATGAGTATCTCGTGGATGTCGTCCCGTCAGATTCGTCACCATGCGACACACACCTAGCCGTTGGCGTCAGGTGGAGAACGCCGCCTTTCCGTGCCGGCGGCCGCGTCCTCTCGGCCCCGAGTCCAAGGAGCGATCAGGAGGTACTAGATGAGCTTGGAAGACGATCTTTTCGTGCCGCGATAAGGTAGCTCTCGTCACCGGTGCTGCCAGTGGGCTCGGTTTCATGTTCGCCGAGGCCATGGCTGAGGCTGGAGCCGATGTCGCGTGCGCGGACATCGACATGGAGGGCCTATCCGATACCGTCCGTGCCGTCAATGCCCTTGGGCGGAAGGCCATAGCTATCCGTTGCGACGTGGCGGATGAGAAGCAGGTCAGTCAGATGGTGGTCGATACCGTGGACGCGTTCGGCACGATCGACATCTTGTTCAACAACGCTGGGATAGGCGCCGCGCCCTGCCCGGTTCACGAGCTCGCTACCGAAGACTGGAAGAAGCTGATCGACATCGACCTTCACGGCGCCTTCTACTGTGCGCGCGAAGTCCTCAAGGTCATGGTGCCGCGTCGAACAGGAAAGATAATCAACATCGCTTCAGTCTGGGGCCTGGCCGGCTCGTCGAACCTGTGGCCGTCCCCCGCCTACAACGCGGCAAAGGGCGCCCTCGTCAACCTCACGCGGGAAATGGGACTTTGCTACGCCCCCTACGGCATAAACGTGAACGCGATCTGCCCCGGCTTCATAAAGACGAACATCGGCAAAAACGTCTCCGTGAACGCCGAGTTCCTGGAGAAGACGTCAGAGTGGATCCCGATGGGACGGATAGGCATGCCGTCGGAACTGAAGGGTTTGGCCATTCTGCTGGCCTCCAGCGCGTCGAGCTACATGTGCGGGGATCTGATCGTGGTCGACGGGGGAATCGTGGCGAAATAGACTGACTCCTCCGTGGAGCCCGCTTCATGCTCCGAGTCTTCGAACAAATACGTGACAGCCTCGAGGCCGTTTCGCGGGGAAGAGCCGGGCGGCGCGCCTTCGGGTCGACCGGTTCCCCAGGTGGCTAGTGCGATGAACGAACATCGGATATACAATCCGATCGTCGCTGCGCAATAGGCCGTATTGCTGGATGGTTCTGAGACCTGCAAACGCTTCGCAAACGTCCTGGGACCCTCTGCCGTGGCGCGGCTAGCCAGATCTTCTTCAAAACTAACAGGCTGCAAGGATGCTCTGAGTGATCGGCCTTCCCGGTGCGCAGCTCCTTCGGGTCTTAAGAGGTTCGGAAGACAAAATCCGAGGTCTGCTCATCACGAGTGAGTGAACCCTACCTGCAAAGCAGCGACATCCCTGAAGCAGATAAGCGGATGGTAAGCGAGCGGATTGTGTAGCTTCGGATCTTCACTCCAGTCCGATTGGCCATCCGGGCCACTAGATGGACAGAGGCGGCCCCTCTCATTCCCTGCCGGGGCTCACTGATACAACATCAGCGAACCTCCAGACAGAGGACGATGGCCTCCTGAACGTTGGCGAGAACCTCCTCTCGGGACTCACCCTGACTCACGCAGCCAGGAATGGCCGGACACTCCGCGATCCAAACCCCATCCTCGTCTCTATCTACCGTTACGAGAAACTTCATGGCTGCCGTTCCCTTCAACTTATGGGTATGGGCGATGTAGATATGGTATCCCAGGTGCGCCAGAAGGCCCGATGCGCTGAATATTGTTTCTGACAAATGCTGAGCAGTCGTCGCTCTCAAGCCACTGACGGACAGTCAGCGGGCGACCTGTCGCAGGCTAGCGTTTCTCGGCTTGGCCGTTCTCTGGCCGCTCATCTAAGATCCGGCTGCTTAGCAGGCGAATGCCTAGCAGGAAACGGTGGAGAAAAAGCGAATACGGGAGCCAGAGCCCCAAGAGCTCAGACGCAACATCTGAGGAACTACGTGAGTCCGCCGCGCACGCGAAAAACTACTAGGGTCTAAGCACAACAGGCGGGCGAAGTAGGATCCAAATGGCAGATGAAAAGCGAGTCCACTTGGGGCTCTTTTTACGTGCGCTCGGGTAGCTCCCCTACGACCAACATGGTGTCTCTTGTCTGCGACCCCGCTCATGGCCGCACCGTACTTCTATCGTGCCAGATGGACTGCACGGCAAAGTGTTTGGGCTCAGCCCCAAACCCACTGACAAGTTATCAGTCGTAGTGCGTCCACATCCTCAGCACCTTAACGACCTGTTCGTCTTCCAGCACTTGGTAGACCAGGCGGTGCTGGATGTTGATGCGTCGGGAGTAGGCGCCACTCAAGTCTCCGACCAGCTTCTCGTAAGGTGGCGGCGACTGGAGGGGGTCCTCTTCCAGCAGCCGAAGCAGCCCTTGGGTCTTCTCTTTGAGCCCGGAAGAGGCGAGGCGCTTGGCGTCTTTCTGGGCCTGCTTCGTGTAGAGGATCCGCCAGCTCACCAGTCCAACTCGTCTTGGAGCTCACCCACCGGTGTGGCCATGCCCTTGAGAATGGACTCCCGCATGCCGGGGATCGAGACCAGGTGAAGCGTCTCCTGGACGGCACGCCAGTCCTCTTCCGAAACCAGCACAGCGCTGCTGCGCGGTCCCGTGATCTCAATGGGATCGTGGGAGTCGGATACTTCATCAAGAAGCTTGTAGAGTCGCTTACGAGCTTCGGTCGCGCTGATTGCTGTCACGGTGATTACCTCCTTATGCGTACGGTAAAGCGTACGCTAGAGGACGACCATAATCAAGCCCACGACTTTCCGGCTCAGTCCTCGGGGCACTCCGCGGCAGTCCACCCCATCGTCCGGGCGCCAGCCCACGGGCCCACTGATTGACCGTCAGTCGTTCCGCCACGCGGGACGTGGTCGAGCCTCGTGACTTCTCGCAGGCGTCCTGCTACACCTCGTCGTATGTCACGGAACGGCTCGCCCCAGTTGCCCGACCCCCGATGCGCCCTCGCGACCCGGTCGTCCGGCTAGCGGATCTCAGAACGGAATGTGGGGGCGCCACCCCCGCTCTGCCAAACGCTCTGCTCGCCGCAGCCCCACGTAGGTGAGGGCGATGTGACCCAGGGTCGTCCATTCGACTATCCCTCGGTCGGCCCAAAATTCACACGCCCGCTCCGCCTCGTCCTCCGAATGGCCGAGTTTCCTTCGAACCTCCGCAAAGGAAATGGCGCTCTTTGCCCTCCTACCCGCCAACTCGTAGACGCCGCGAAGGAAGTCCCCTTCGAGACGGTTCATGGTTTCCAGAACAGTCATCACTTCTTTCCTTTCCCGGAGCCAAGGCAGCGAGGCGGTGGGTGATTACAGCTCCGTCCACCGGGGTGAGCCGCGGTGCAGCGTGCTACAAGAACAGACAGTTCATTATGGCGCCAGCCGTCTGAAGTTCTCCTGAATGCCCGGCATGCGGGGTTTAGAATGATTCAGGACGACGAGGGCGGGTTCGAACCTGCTACCCTCGGGTCAAGAGCCTTCGCACGCACTAAAGACCGCAAGCCGTCTGGTGGCTGGCAAGGAGCGGCCTTTGGTCGAGCATTCCGTTAGAGACGTGGCGGAGAGGTTCCCCTCGCTGCACCTCACCCGAGGCAAGATGGCATGCGAACTGCGCCTTCCGGGGCTATGGAACAAAGGGCGGGCCATCACCTGGCTTCCGGAGCGGTTGGCAAGGGATCCGCAGAACGGCTGTCCGATCTGCTTGGGTGACGATCTGACCGACGAGTACGTGTTCGGGGCGACCGAGGGTTGGGGGTGAACGTGGTGGTCGGCATTCCGGACCGGCCCACCTGGGCGCACTACTGGCTACCGGACAGCGACGAGACCGCGCTCTTCCTGGAGACGTTCGTGTCAGGTGGCTAGAGGCGGCGAGTCTTCGAGTACAATAGTCACTCGAGCCGATTTCGGCTGCAGGAGGTCCTGCGATGGTCGATTTTGCGATCAAGGACTGCGCGCTCGTCACGATCGCAACCGGTCGGCGAGCCCAGACTCTGCGTGAACTGCGCGATAATCTGCGCGATATACACCCAGGCTGCATCTACCATCACTTCTGGGGCACCCTGCTACGCCCGCAGTTCTCCGACCGGGAGTATAACAACGACTTCGCCACCTGGTGTCACCACGGTCTTCACGACAGCCCAGCCGCCGAGCGCCTGGCCGTCATCGACCCCGCGGACTACGCCGACATGGAGGAACTCCGGCAGGAGTTGATCGATATCATCGACGAACGCCTGGACGAGACCGAGGTGATGCTGATCGCGCGAACCGACCAGCAGTTTCAGTTCACCCGCTCGGTCATCGTGGTCTTCGACACCCACCGGCGCCTAACACACCCCGCCGAATTGGCTCCGGTCTTGCCGGAGTTGTCTGTGGGAAGCATCTTCTACCACCTGATCGACGCCAGACGCCGAGAACATATTGCGATGGACGACTTCCGAGCCTGGCTTCTCGGCTGGGGACCTCAATACAAGCCACTGTGCGATTCTCTAGCGGAGATCGACCCCTACTTCGAATCGCTCTTCGTGCTGCGGGACCGCCTTGCCAAGACGTTCAAAGCCTATTTCCGCCCGTCTGCCGTAACGCGCAGAGCCCGGCGGGGCCCGGGGACTCCGACATGACCGAGGCTCCCACACCGGTGACCCTGCTGGACCGCCAGGCGGTGCACGCGGGCTATGACGCCATCGAGCAACTACGGCAATTGGCCAGACAAATCGCGGGTCTGAGAGTCGTGCATGTGAACTCCACCCGCAGGGGCGGAGGCGTCGCCGAGATCTTGGAGAAGCTGGTGCCGCTCATGCAAGAACTCGGCCTAGATGCCAGCTGGGAGGTCATCGACGGCACGGACGACTTCTTCGCCTGCACAAAATCCTTCCACAACGCTCTCCAGGGCAAAGCCTTGGGCATTTCCGATTCATTGCTGCGCGCCTACGAACAAGTCAACGCCCGGAACGCCGAGCGTCTGCGCCCGCTGCTCGAGGCGGCCGACGTGGTTTTCATCCACGATCCACAACCGGCACCACTGCTGAGGCACTGTCCAGAACGCCGGGGCAAGTGGGTCTGGCGATGCCACATCGACCTTAGCCGCCCGTACAGGCCGGTGTGGAAGTACCTCCGCCAGTTCATCGACGGGTACGACGCCAGCGTGTTCTCCATCGCAGCGTTCGCCCAGCCCATGCCGCATCCGGTGTTCCTCATCCCCCCTTCTATCGATCCCTTGAGCGAGAAGAACGTGCCCCTTCCCCCAGAGGAGGTCCAGAAGGTCCTACGAGACTTCGAGATAGACCCGCGCCGGCCCATCCTTCTGCAGGTCTCACGCTTCGATCGGTTCAAGGACCCCCTGGGAGTCATCCAGGCATATAAGTTGTCGAAGGGGTTCGTTCCCAGCCTGCAATTGGTGCTGGCCGGAGGAGGAGCTGCCGACGATCCTGAGGGTGACCTGGTGCTGAGGGAAGTGCTAGAAGCCGTCGCAGGAGATCCTGACATCCACGTTCTTTCGTCGGGCTACAGCGACCGGACCATAAATGCCCTGCAGACCGGGGTCGATATCGTGCTGCAGAAATCCCTGCGTGAGGGCTTCGGGCTAACGGTCACCGAAGCTATGTGGAAAGGCAAGCCCGTCATCGGTGGCAATACCGGGGGCATCCGGCTGCAGTTGCTGGATCACCGCACCGGGTTCCTGGTGGACACGCCGGAAGGCGCCGCTATGCGTATCCGATACCTGCTGTTCGACCGCCCACGGATCCGTCAGATCGGCGATAACGCCCGCGAACTGGTCCGTCAGAACTTCCTCATCACCCGCCACCTGCGCGAGTATCTGACCATGATGGTCGCGCTCATCCACGGAGTCGAAGACCGCATCGAGTTGGGATAGGACCCGATCTCCTCGCTGAGCGACCAAGGAGGCCATGTGGCCGCGCAATCGACCCAGAGACTTGTCGTGGTCTCAAACCGCCTCCCGTACGTGCTGCAAAGAGAGACCGGCGAGAAGTGGGCCCTGAAGCCTGGGTCCGGTGGTCTGGTGACGGCTCTTCTGCCGGTGCTCCGCGACCGAGGCGGTGTGTGGATCGGTTGGCCGGGAGTCACGGACGAAGTTCCCAAAGTCGGGGAAGTCCTGCGCAAGGCTGCACGCGGGACGGGTTACACGCTCGAACCGGTGCTTCTCAGCAGAGACGAGATCGACAAGTACTATCACGGATACGCGAACGAGAGCATCTGGCCGCTCTTTCATGACATGCAGGCGAACTGCAAGTTCGATCCTGCATATTGGCCGGCGTACGTATCGGTCAACGCCAAGTTTGCGCACGCCCTGGCCTCCAATTGTCACCCCGAGGATTTCGTCTGGATCCACGACTACCAGCTGATGGACGTCGCCCGCCACGCACGCCAGGAAGACTGCCGGGCCGACCTCGCCTTCTTCCTGCATATCCCTTTCCCCTCGCCCGACATCTTCATGAAGCTTCCCGAGCGCCAAGCGGTGCTCAATTCGCTCCTCGCATACGATCTGGTGGGCTTCCAGACCGTACGGGATCGCCGCAATTTCATCCAATGCGTACGGATGCTCGTTAAGGATGCGCGTCTGAGTGTCCAGGGCAACCTGCATGTGGTAAAGGTGGGGGCTCGAGAGATGCGTGTGGGCAACTTCCCTATCGGCATAGACGCGACCGGCTACGCCACCCGGGCCAAGATGCCGGAGGTCGAGGAGCGGCTACAGGAGATCCGGACCCGCTATAAGGGCAGACAGCTCGTACTTGGTGTCGACAGGCTGGACTACACGAAAGGAATTCCCCATAGGCTGCGGGCGTTCGCGGACCTGCTTGAGCGCTTTCCCGAGGTGCAGGGGCGCATAAGCCTGATCCAGGTGGTGGTGCCCAGCCGGGTCGGTATCCCGGAATATGACGAACTGAAAATGGAGATCGAGCGGCTGGTGGGCGAGATCAACGGACGTTATGCTCAGGTCGGTTGGGCACCCATCCTCTACTACTTTCGCAGTCTTTCTTCGACAGAACTCTTGGCTTTCTACCGTGCCGCCGAGATCGCTCTCATCACCCCGTTGAAGGACGGGATGAACCTGGTGGCCAAGGAATTCTGTGCCTGCAGCGTGGAACGGGACTCTGTGCTCATCCTCAGCCAATTCGCAGGAGCTTCGGCCCAACTGGGACGAGCGGCGCTGGTAGTGAATCCCTACGATGTGGAGCAGACGGCTAACGCTATTCATGATGCCTTTCACATGGGGCCGGGTGAGCGACGCTTCCGCATGAGGCGTCTGCAGCGGAACGTCCGCGATCAGGACATCTTCTGGTGGGTCGACTCGTTCATGCGTGCAGCCACCGACAAAGAACTGCGGGACTTTCCGGTGCAGGAGGAATACATACCCGAGCATTACCAGTAGCAGAGCCTCGCCTTCCGGCGGAGCCTTCTTGACGCCAGCGCGGCAGGAGCTGAACCTGCGATCCTCGGGTTTTGAGTGGGACGCCGCCCGTTCGGCCCCAGAATTGGAGCCCTGTGCGAGCTGGCGGATAACCTTGTCGGAATAGAAACCGGCCTTCAGCCCGTCATTTGGTAGGGCCCCGTGAGGAGCCGGTAAGGGGATTTCAACCCCCAACCTGCTGATTGACCATCAGCTAACGTCTCAGGGGAAAAGATTCGTCTCACCGGTCAACCTCGTCGAGCGCACTACAACTAGGCCTCTGGATCCTTGGGCACCTTGGGCGCCTTCGGAGCCTTGGGCTTCTTGGGGCCTTTCGGCTTCTTGACGGCTTTGGAACCTTTGTCCTTTGAGCCAAGCTGGAATTCCAAGGGATGCTCCCTCTGCGTCGAAACGTGATCGGAGCGTAAGACTATAGCGGCAAAGAGGCTGGCTCGCGTTTTCCGGACCGGTAGTGCGGGCGACTCACTGATACATCATCAGCGGTGTTCTCAGCCTCGGCGGTTATTCGCCCACGAAATGCGGTCCACCCCGAGCAATGGCCTCGCAACTGGAAATCGAGGGCTGTGCCTTACGGGCTCCCCATGAAGCTCGCGGTGCCGGTTCAACAACAGGACCGGCATCCTGTCGGCGCAACCGGTTGCACTGCTTTATCATGGCCAAGATGACGCGTCGCGCCAGGGGCCACCCGCGCGCGGGGTCAATAGCATATGAAGGGTCTTGCCGGTGCCCATTTTTGACCCAGAGATAGTCCACGATTGCTCCCTGGAGTGCCTGGGGTTGCCCAAGCCACGGATGTTCGACGTTTTCGCCCGGTCACTGGCCAAGCGCTACCCCAACGTGCTGGACCGTGGGCAACCCTGGATATACAGCATCGCAGGTGGGGCCATGATACAGATGAAGCTGTATTACGCCTCCATGACCGAGTACATCATGATATGGGGCACGCCGATCGGGTCTGAGGGCCACTCCGGGCGCCATTTCACCGGCTTCTGGGACACAGTCATCGACGGCGAGACCTGGTACTACGGAGAGGGAGAGTTCGAGAAGAAGCTTTACGGCCCCGGCGACCGCATTTACGTGGGACCCGGCCAGGCGCGCGCTATGAACTTCACTGACGGAGTATGGGCGGTTGAGTATGCCAGGGGCTTCATTCCGCTGAGCATGCCTTTCGGCATCGCCGAGGAGATACTGATCTGCGGGGATTTCTTGACGGCGACCCAGACCCTCAGCCTTTATACCGACCTCGTTGCTCAGGCATACGGGCGCAAATATGCCTGCTTGAAGCCGCTCACCGTTCCTATTAGCCGGACCGCCTATAAACTCACCAAGCTGCTGGTGCCCTCGCCGGAGGTCAGCAAGATACCGCAAGAGAACATCCGCTGGTTCCAGCGGAAGACCTAAAACCCGGCGGTGAAGGCAGCGCCTTGCCGTCCTGAGGAACTCTCCGGAGGCACCTTGGCCAACTCATTAACCGCAGTCAGGTAAGAATCCACCCCATCCCCCGGTGCCCACCGGGGGATGGATGCAGCCGTTGAATTGACTTGACTCGAAACCCGCTGCTTGACCTTCACTTGGACCAAGCTGGGCGAGCGGGCAGGACTGCCAGCCGCCGCGTCAGGTCTACGCCTCGGGATTCTCGGGCTTTCCGGCGCCGGCCTCCGCCACGAGGGCGTCCGCCTGGTCCTGCAGTTCCTGGGCCTGCGCGGCCTCGACGAGACTCACGGCCATCAGTCCGAGACCTTCATCGGCAAGCTCCTCGCCCCGCTCAGCCTCCCGCTCGGCGGCACGAAATGCGGCTTCCCCCTCGGCCACCTCCACCTGCCCCAGTTCGGCGACGACCATGCCGGTGTCAGCCAGCGCTTTGGCCAGGGCACCGGTCGCGCCGGCTCTAAGGAGCAGGGTCTCGGCCAACTGTGCGAGTTGCTCGCCCCTGCTGTCCAAGAAGCCAGCGACCACGCTGGTCCCCAAGTTATCGACCACCCCAATCATGGCTCGCACCTGCCCGGCTATGGCCGCCAGAGTCAAACCAAGACCGAGGTCCTCTTCGCTCAATGATCCCATGGCGAGGCTTTGGGACACGATGTCTTGCGATGCGGCGAGGACCCGGGTCCCTTCCGAGACGTCTCTCGCTCCCGCCAGGGCCGCGACCCGGCTGAGCTTGGCCACCCCTTCGGCAGCTGCCATTGCATCCACACCCTGCATCATGTCCCGCCAGCTCTGCGCCGCCACCACTCGGCCATTCTCGCTGAGGGCGTTCGCATACTCCGTCTGCTCGGCCCGGGTCTTCTCCGCCTTCTGAGAGGCAGCCGCTTCCTCAGCTTTCCGGCTCTTTCCGGAGGTCCGCCTAGGTGAAGCAACGCTAGCCTGCGCCCGGGGGGGCTTTTCTTGAGGAGCGGCCGCCCGCTTCGCTCGAGCCCTCCTACCTGTCTTGGGAGCTTCTGCTCCCGGGGTTCCCGTCCCCTCGGCTGCCTGTGCGCGTTTGCGTGATTGATCCTTCTCGGCCATGTACGCTCCTCCGGCTGACCCCGCGGTTTCCGTGTTGCTGCAATCAAGACTCATGCAACACAGCCACTAGTACCCAACCGTGCGTCCAGTCAAGCGTATGGGATATCTCCCGACAGCAAGTTAACGTATAGCCACGGCTTCTTCTTGATTAGCTGACAAATCGGTCATTGCCCCGCCTGTGGAGATATGCGCCGTCTCACCCACGAGGGAGTGGCCTGCGAATGTGGCCGCTCGCGGGGGCGCTACGAGGAGGACGGGCTCATGGCCGAGGTCGCCCGCGAGGGCCTGCTGATTGGCTTGGACAACTACATGCTCGACCGGGTGGCTGACCTGCACACCGTCTATCCTTCGGAGAACCTTACCTTGGCAGCGTGGCTAATCAGCGAGCCCAACCGGAACGTGAGGTACAGGCGTGGGTGACGATCTTTCTGAAAAGCCCGGCCCTCAGACTCTGCAGGCTAACCGCCGGCACGCGGATACTACCCCGTTAGTTGACCTTGCCCAAGGAAATGGCCGACCGACTCAAATTGACCGCCGGCGACACGGTAATCGCTTTCGAGACGGATCGCGGAATCCTGACTACTCCCTATGATCCAGACACCAAGCAGGCGCTGTCGATTGCGACCAAGGTCGCACGCACCTACCGCAACGCTCTCCGGGAGTTAGCAGAGTAGATATCCATGCCGACGCAGGATCCCCGGTGGATCTTGCGGCTGGTAGTGGATGCCATCCACAGCGACATGCTATTGACCAACGGCGATATGCCGGGCCGTCGGGACGAGAATCCCCTCGACTCCGAACTCGCCCGACTGACGCGGGCCATGTTACCAGGCGTTAAGCTGCTGATAAGTCATCAGTCGGACAACGTGTGGACTCGAGATGGTTCGGTTTGCCGTAGGGACGTGGCTTCCCGTTGGGGAACGAACACTAAGGCCAAACAGTGATTGCCGCAAATGCGCTCGAGGACCATCTAGCTGGAAGAGAAGCAGCGTTGAAAGCCCCGATGGGGGCCACTAAAGCCGCAAAGATCTTACCCCTGCCTCGGCAGTCGCGAGTTCTACCGGAATGCGACAACAAGCTAGCACGCACGTGCGTCGAGTTCACAGAGGGTCTGCCAAAAAAGTGTCGCCCTTCGAGAGATCTCCGGTCTCGTATCCCAGCTTGAACCAGCGCACCCGTTGCTCCGAGGTCCCGTGGGTGAAGGTATCCGGGACCGCGTAACCCTGGGCTTGTTTCTGTATGCGGTCGTCGCCGATGGCGCTGGCCGCCGCCCCCGCCTATAGCCAGGCCGCGGCCGCCGATGTCCCGGCGGTCCTCGACGTTGCCGCTTTCCCGTCTACCCCGCCACTTCACTGAGTCCTCCTCTGTGCCGCCAACGCCCGCTCTACCGGCCGGACCGGTCCCTAAACCACGTACCACCGGATGCTCTGCGAGAAACAACGAGCGGGAGATGGCCCCTCGCTGGAGCTCGTGCGCCCGACTACAATAAGGGGAGTGGTCGTTGTCAACCTGAGGGAGTCGGGGACCTGATCAGGGGAGGATCGTATGGCCAGGATCGTGGATATCGAAGGCATCGGACCGGTGTACGCCGCGAAACTCAAGGAACAAGGGATCGCGACCACTGAGGCTCTCCTTAAGGCGGGAGCCACTGCCAAGGGCCGTGAGGAACTGGCAACGGCCTGCGGGGTGAGCGGGAAGCAGGTTCTTCGCTGGACGAACGTGGCCGACCTTTTCCGCATCAAAGGGATCGGTGAGCAGTACTCGGATCTCCTTGAAGCGGCCGGCGTCGATACCGTTGTCGAGCTCTCCAAGCGCCGGGCCGACAATCTGACAGCCAAGATGGCGGAAGTGAACGCGGAGAAGAAGCTGGTGCGTCAGCTGCCCGCGGAAACCACAGTAGCTGGTTGGATCGAGGAGGCCAAGACCCTCCCCAGAGCGATGATCTACTAGGGCCTTCCGCTGAGGCCGCGCGGCTCTTCTTTCACGCTCAGTCCTCCAGAACGAAGGTGACCTTCATGTGAACCCGGTATTCCGCGATCTCGCCGTCTTCGTCCACGATCACCTCCTGGTTCCAGATCCAGGCGGACTTTACGTTCTTCAGCGTCTTATGTGCCCGCGCGACACCCGACTTGATGGCATCGTCGAAGCTCAACGTGGAGGAGGACTTCACTTCGGTGATCCGTGCGACTGACATGGGGGCTCCTTCCCTGGCAGTTTGGTTCCCTAAGCACGACCTGCTAGCGGCTCATTCGGTATGTCACCTGTACGCTCGCGGTCACCTCCATGCTCTCGAGATTGATCGGCGGCGGCACGATCGGCGAGCCGGCCTGGATTCCCTCAGCGGCCTTCGCGGCGTACGCCAGGCAGGGTTCCGGCATGGAGTTCTCACTGATGATGAGGGCCTCCCCAAGCTGCACTCCTTGGTCGGTGGCGATGGCCTCGGCTTTAATCCGAGCGTTGGCGATAGCGAGCGTTAATGCGTCGTTGAATGCTGGGTTCTCCTCCGACAGTCGCCATTGCACGCCGGAAATGGTGTCCGTTCCGGCTTCGAGCAAAGCGGCATACACGTCTCCGATACGCGACAGCTCGGTAAGACTGATGGTGACCGTGTTCTGGGCTCGATACCCAGTGGTCATCTCTTGGCCGGTTTGCGGATCGTAGTAGCGAGTGGGGTACACGGCCACGTTGGCCGTCTCGATGGCGCTGTCGGCGATGCCCTCGGCTTTGAGCCTGTCGAGGACTACCTGCATGTCTCTTGAGTTCGCATCAAGGGCCGCCGCCGCCGTAGCCCCCTCGTTCTCAACGCCAGCCTGGATGGTCGCCTTGTCGGGCGGAGTGGTCACCCTCCCGGTGCCCGACACGATAATGGTGTGGATGAGAGGGTCGGAGGCTTTCACGATCTCGGTTTCTCCCGAACACTCGTGATTCTTCGCGGCGAGCGCCTGGAAATGAGCCACCGCAGCACACAGCCAGCCACGGCCGCAACGCTACCGACCGCGATCGCGAGCAGGGCGAGAGGTCCGGCGACGGTCCAGAACAACAGTCCCTTCTCCGCGGTCCGGTCGGCGCCAGTCTTAGTCACAGTGACTCCTCGGAGTACCTACTTCGTCCCGAAGAGGCCCCCCACCGCTCCCTCGGCGGCGTTTGCCATCCCGCCTGTACCTGCACCGCCACCCGCGACGACTTTGTCCAGTTGCTCGGCCATGGCAGCGGGAAGCTTCTGCTTTAGAAAGCCCAGAACCGTCGTCACTGCCTTCTGGGCCTGGTCCGGCGAGATCCCCGCCTTCTCGGTGACCAACTTAATGATCTCGTCCATGTGAGTCCCCTTCTCGACCGTGGTGTTCGGACGGCTACCTACTGCCCAGGCAGACACTGGAGCAAACCCACCATATTGGATGGGGAGGCGCGCAAGACCGCGGCGCTCGTTACGCCGACGCAGGAGCGACTCGCCCACGCGAATGTCGGATCGAGGAGTTCTTTACCCACGCTGCGCCTGTGCACCACGCCTAAGTTACTGATGCAGAAATGCGAAGTCCGCCTCATTCCGGTCTTCTCCACCGATCCCCGAAAACCCGCCGCAACGGGCGGGTTTTCGACATAGTTGCCATGGACTCCCAGCTCCTCTCCGCAGCTGTCCTTACCCCTCACGACGAGCGGCAATCGGTTGCGACCCGCCTCAATCCAACTTTGCCCCACAATAGGAAGGAGCGCCCCGACGGGCGGCCCTTCTCCTGCAGGCAAAGACCCGAAAGAGGAGAAACACCTGCTAAAAACCCGCTTATTGCGGGTGTATACGCTCTAATCCTGAGAAGCCGGCAAAGGGACTTGAACCCCCAACCTGCTGATTACAAATCAGCTGCTCTACCATTGAGCTATGCCGGCCCACACGTCGCCCGCCGTATCGCGACTGGCCGCCGGTGATTGTATCGCGGCACTGCGGCCGGCGTGGCGTTGCCGGCCTCGACCGGCGCCGGCGCCTGGCGCTAGTAGGTCACGACTCTCCGTAGACCCTTGGCGGACTCGATCCAGGCGGCCACCTGGGCCTCCGTCGGCGTCCTGCGGACCAGCCGCTTCTGATCGTTTACCTCGTTCATCTTCGTCGTGAGGTTATCGGCACGGCGCTGAGCGAGTTCCGGGACGGTGTCGACACCAGCAGCTTCGAGCAAGTCCGCGTACTGCTCTCCCACTCCCTTGATGCGGAATAGATCGGCTTGGTTGACCCAGCGCAGGACGAGCTTCTTGCTTATCCCCGTCGCCGCGGACAGTTCCTCGCGACCCTTGGGATCGGCCCCGGCCCGAAGAAGGTCGGCCGTGGTCCGCAGACCCAAACCGGCGAGTGTGTCGGCATGCACCGTCCCTATGCCCTCTATGTCGATCAGGCGGTTCCGTCGAGTCCGCTCGAGCCCGTCGTCCCTGTCGGCGTCTTCGCCAACCGAGCGCTCGTCGCTCGCCGCATCGGCCGCCGCGGCGGCGCCTGGGGCATCGATGTACGCGTCCGCCCACTCGGCTGACGCGTCCTCACCAACCATGTAGAGAGATACCTCGTCCTCGCAAGGCGCCGTCAGCCCGTCGGCGATGAGCGCCCGCCGTCGGGACACCAGGACGTAGGCCGCCGCGGCCCCGGCTGCGAGCGCCGCTACCGCGAGAGGCACGCCCACCCACCGTGCGGTCTTGCCCGAATCCGATCTCGCCATATTGAGTCCCCCATCGTCGATCGATGAACTCCGCTCACAGAAAAGACGCCCCCGTATCAGGCGGATGGCGCCCATGGTAGTCCTATATTGGGTTGTTCGATAGGGGCCCCATCGGTTCCTGCCCCTCTCGGCCTATGCGAGCGGCCGGCGAGCGGCAGTGATGTTGCCCGCATAACGACGGGCGCCGGCCGGACTCTCGTCCGGCCGGCGCCGTCCCCCCCTCCAAACACCCGGTCGGCCCACGCCCACACCAGGCGGTTGGTCACATATTCGGCGGCCCCGCCGCTCGATAGCCTATTGGACTGTAACCGCCGCGCTCAGGGTTTCCCCCCTCCAGCCGGGAGTGTAGTAGGAGTAAGCGCTCGAGACCGAGCTCTTAGCCTTCACCGGATACAGCGCCCGCGCCTGGAACGAGAGGCTCACCTTGTCGCCCGGCTCCATATCCTCGATGTATACGATCACCTTGCGGCCGGCCACGTCGTAGCGCTTGATCTTGTGTTGCTCGAGCAGTTTGGCCAGAGATTCATCTACCGCCGCGAACCCGGTCGGGACGGAGATGTCGACCACCACCATGCCTGCTTTGATCGGCTCCGGTGGATTGAAGCTGACGCTCGCCTTGACCTCGATCAAATCGTTCACCGCCACCTGAGCCGTGTTGTAGTCCACCTTGATATCGAAGACGGTGACCCTCTTGTCGGCCTGAGGAACGTTGTATCGCAGCACGCCCTGCACTACTGCCTCGCCCTTGCCCTTTGCGCCTACTTCGACCGTCGCGCCCGCGGGCACCTCGACCACCTGAGTCACATCGAAGTTGTCCGGGGAGATCCTCACCTCCTTGGTCACGTCGCCGGCCCGCAAGGTCACGGTCATGTCGGTGTCGGTGGAACTCATCGTCGAGTATTCGGTCAGAGCCTGGAGGGCCACCACGGTGTCCTGAGTGGAACCAAAGCCGCCCTGGCTGTTGCGCTGTCCCACCAGCCATTTGGCGGACCGGGATGCGTCGACCCGGTCGCCGCTCTCGATGAGAGCCAGCGTAGCGTAGCCGGTCGCCTCGATGTCGAGACTGGGGATGATATCCATGGGCGGCATGGGCGCGGGGGCCACCTGCTCATTGCCAGGGGCCGCCATGCCCTGAGCCGGTTCGCTGCTGTCGTAGGGCTTGGGGTCACCGCTACCGTTGCTCCAATGCAGCCCGTTCTCGTCCTCGATGGCGGCCTTCATCAGCTTGGTCATTGCCTGGGGCGCCGCGTCGCTCTTTCCAAGCTCCAGGGCGTAGGTGGTGAGGGCCAGCGCGTACGAGTCTTCGATGCTGGAGACGCGGCCTTCGAGGTATCCGAGGGCCTTATCCGCCGCCGCGGTCTCCCCCGCTTCGAGGAGCGCTATAGCCACGTACGCGGTCAGCGTGTCCTTGCCCTTGACCCCGCCCATCATGTCCTCGTGGTGGACGAACCCTACCTGCGCGAACGAGCCGTCACCCTTCTGCTGCGACGTGATCCACGCCGCGGCCTCGGTGAGCACGGCCGGGTCGATGAAGGTCAGGTCCTTGGCCTGGGAGAAGGTCTTGAGCACGAACGCCGTCAGCCAGAGGCTCCCGGAATCGTCCTGCTCTCCAAACGCCGAGAAGCTCCCGTCGTTGTGCCGGTAGGTGAGTTCCCGCTGGTATCCGGTGATGAGGAGACCTTCCGCCTTCGCCTGGATCTCGGGTTTCAACTGCCGGGTCTCTTTGAGGTATTTGAGAATGAACGTGTCCGGGGCAAACAGGATCATGTTCTGCTCGCCGCATCCGAAGGGCATCTGGAGGAGTTGGTCCAGTCCCTCGATGGTCTGGGCCAGCAGACTACCCGTCACGGCTACGTACGACCGGGCCGAATCGGGAACCACGCCCAGACGTGGCAGGACGAGTTGCATGACCCGGGACGACCCGGCGGGCACCACCAGGTTCTCGACGCTCTCGCGGGGCACGCCTTCCGGCTCCACGATCAGGCTCTTGTTGACGGCGTCCGCGGCTTCCTTGCTCCGGGCAGTCACCTTGAGTAGCTGGGTCCCGATGCTGGTGGGCCGGATAGTGAACTCCGCGCTACCCACGTCGTTGGGGGCCACGGTCACCGTTATCGACGAGTCACCCAGCCGGTCGAACCACCCGCCGGATTCGAGATCCACCTGGATCTTCTGCTCGGTGTCGAGGTAGTTATAGAGGGCGATCTTGACTGGGAATTCCTCGCCCCGGATGGACGAGTAAGGCAGGTCGGCCTGCAGGAAGAATGGCTGGAACACCCGGAGGGAGCTCTCGGAGATCCCCAGACCTTTATCGGGCGACACGGCGACCGCGCGCAGGTCCCAGGTGGTTATAGAGTCGGGGGCCTCGACGTCGAGCGTGGCCTTCCCGCCCTCGTCGGTGACGGTCTCGTCCCAGATCCAGGTCTCGGGGAAGAACTGCCGCACGCGCTGGACGTCGGCCAGGTCCCCAGTTGAGTTCTTCTGCGGACCGGCGGGACCGGCGGTAGTGGAGGTGGCCGCGGCCGCGGTCGTCATCGGCCCGGCCAGCATCGGCGGCCCGGCCCCCTCAGCTCTGCCGTCAAACATCATCTGCGGCTGCTCGATCTCCTTACCTTTGGGCACCCTCTTGTTGGTGAGCACTATGAGCCCCGCGTCGTTGAACGTCTCCTTTGCTCCTGGAATCATCAGCGGTCCACCCATCCACTCGCCCTGGTGCAGTTCGGCTTGGGGCTGCATGTACAGAGCCTCGAGTTCGGCGAACACCTGCTCCAGGTTCAGCCTGTTCTCCGCCAGGATGAACACCGACCGGTCCACCGCCACCAGACCTACCCTGGCTCGGCCCTCGGTCTGCACCTTGACCTGCACTTTGTCCCCCGGTCGGGCTTCTTCCTTGCTGAAGGACGCCGTCACCGTCTGGGGGTACTCGCCCTTCACGTCAAACGGGATCGCGTCCGCCGCGACCTCGCTGTTCTGCAGGATCTGGTACACCAGCAAGCGCGCCTGGGGCGCCATGGCCGGTGTGAGCTTGAAGGCTATGTCGCCGGTGGTGCTGCCGGTGAAGACCACCCGTCCGCGCGACACGACCTCGTAGTAGAAGTTGCGGGCCTCGGCAGTGGAAACGACCCCGAACCGCGCGGTATCGCCTACCGCAAGCGCCGGAGTCCCCTGCTGCTGGACGTGGATGAAGTTGCCCGACGGCGAGTAGGCCGCCGTGATCTGTTTCTGGGCGCCCGCGTCACCCGACGAGGCATACACGCTCATCTGTACGGCTTTCGCCGGAGGCTCGAAACGGAGCAGCGCCGTCCCCCGGCTGGTTTCGATCGACTTACTCTCCTGGCCCACCTGGTTGTAGTTCTCGTCCAGATACGTCACATCGACGTTGACCCGGGCTTCCACGGGCTCGCCGCTTGGAGTCTCGGTGACCAAGAGCACCCCGAAGGGCAGTGTGGGCTTGAAGGCCGAACTCTCCGGGATCAACTGGATGTTCAGCGGCGTAGCAGCGACCGTGATCAACTCGGTGGTCTTCTGCTCGTACCCGGTGGAGGTCTCGGCCACGACGATGTCGAGCCTGACGTTCCCAAGGCCCCCCGCCTCCGGCACTCCCGCCACGTACTCCGGCGCCTTGATGCGGAAGTCACCCTGGCCATCGATCTTGGCCTCGTAGGTCGCGAACTCTTCCCACTCGCCCACGTAACGGGAGGCGGTCACTTTGAGGTCGCCCTTCACCATGCGGCCGAAACTGTACTGCGCGGACACGTGCCCGGTGATGGGCTCGTTGACCAGGAACCATTCCTTTGCCAGATCGGCTTTCACCTCGTATTTGGGCAGGACGTACTGCTCCACACGGACGTCCAGTTGCGTGGACGCCTCGCCCGCCGTGGCGCTCAGCTTCCAGACCCCTAGGTTTGGCTCGGTCGAGAGCGGGAGATCCACGGTGGCCATCCCATATTCGTCGGTGGTCACCGTCTTTTTGAAGACCTTGATGGCCTTGGCATCCTGGATCTCGATGACCGCCTCGGTAGCCACGGGCTTCAGCTCCGAATCCAGTGCCACAAGGCGGACGTGCACGGTCTGCCCCGGTTTGTAGATGGGCTTGTCACTTTCCAGAAAAAGGAGCGTCCCCGGCTGGATCTGGACGGCCGTCGTCTGGGCGAACCCGGTGCCCGCCACCTTGACCTGATACTCGCCCGGAGCCACGCGAGGGACGGCTAGAGCGAGCGTGCCCTTGCCATCGATGCGCCCTTGAGCCGACGCGACTACCGCCTTGTCCTTCCCGATCACCGAGACGGTGACCGCGCTGTTTGCCGGGTTCTGGCCGTTGAACAGCGTGAAGGAAAATGATGCGGTCTCCCCCGCTCGCAACGTGTCGGGGACGAGGGCGACGTAGCCGTCGACGGTGTCAGACGCCGTTGGCGCCGTCGCGCACGAGAAGACAATCGTCAGGAGCAGCCCCGCGGCGGCGAGCGGAGCAACGATTCTCCAACCTTTCATGGCACCCCTCCATTCGGTTTGGAATGCCGCTCTGACGCGGCGGGGGGGCCGAGAGGTTTCCAAAGGTCTACCCGTCGTGGGTGTTTGTTCCGAGGGAGCGGAGCTGCGCGTGACGGTTGTTCCTTGATCGACCGGACAAGCGGTACACGCTTACCGAGTGCTTGAGCTTCGTCATCATGCGCCGCCTGGGCATCACGGAAGCCCTCGCTACCGACGACCACTTCCGTCAGGAAGGATTCACCGTACTGCCTTAGCCGGCCGCCACGGTACAGCGCGCGCCCTCTTAGAGCCAGACCCTCCGGCTCTCCAGGTGCATGGTCACCTTGCGCTTGATGCGCTGCAGAGCGTTGTCCACCGTCTTGGTGTCGTGCCCCACGTTCGCCGCGATGATCTCGTAGGAGTTGCCCTCTAGGTAATACTTGAGCACCTTGGATTCGAGAGGACTCAGCAGCCGCACGAGGCAGTCGGTGAGACTGTCCACCTCTTGGGAGCTGATCACCTGCTGGGCCGGGTCGCTGGTGCGGCCCGCGGGGATGACGTCGGCCAGCGTGCGGGTGTCGTACTCAGAGCCGGCGGGTGTATGGCTGAAGCTCACGTACGTGTTGAGTGGGAGGTGCTTTTGCCGGGAGGCGGTCTTGATAGCGGTGATGATCTGTCGGGTGACGCACAGTTCGGCAAAGCTGCGGAAACTCGTGCTTCGCCCGGGCTCGTAATCGCGAATGGCCTTATAGAGGCCGATGTAGCCTTCCTGAATGAGGTCGTCGCCGTCGCCGCCGGCGAGAAAGTAGGAATTGGCTTTCATGCGCACGAAGTAGTGGTAGCGCTTGAGGATGCCTCTGGTGGCCTCGGGATCTCCGGTCTTGGAGACGGCGACGAGCTCCTCGTCGGTCCACTCGGTAACAGCCTTCTCGGCTGCCTTCCTCGCGAATGCCGCACCTTCCATGTCTCCACCCCCTCCGCACTTGAGTCGCGGGTCGGAGCCTCGGTCCCCGGCTTCCCTACCTTCTCTCCTCGGGCTTCCCGGCCAACGAATCGCGAAGCGCCTTGAGCTTGTCCACCGTCTCGGCTTCGACCCTGTCTTCGATCCGATGACTCATTGTAGTGCAGTTCGGAGAAATTGCAATCCTTTTTGTTTCCTCTTGCAAATCGCCCACGAATTGCCTCGAGGAAAGCCGGATAACGTTGGGTCGAAAGATGGTCTTCTGAAGCTGGTAGTCCGACGACACGACCGCCACACTTTCCCCTGCACCTAGCGCATAAACCTCCCTCTCGATGATGCTGTCGGCAGACTGCGAAAAGGACCCAAAATAGACCTGGACATTGGCGGTTGCACTCTCCTGCTTTTGCAACAACTGAGCGTGCGAATCGAACACCACGATGGCTCGATCGGACGTACGGCCCATATAGCTGGCGATCCGGTCGAGCAGCCGCTTGCGCGCGTCCTCCAGATCGGCCTTCTCGACGGCGCCCGGCACGCCCCCACCACCGGTGCCTTTGTGGCCACCTCCGCCCTCGCCCGCGGGGAGCTGCTTGTGCCCAATCATCTGGTGCAGCACGTTGTAGCCGTCGATGAGGTAGATCGTCACGGTGCGGCTCCATCCGGCACCTCGGGCGCCAGCGCCTTCCCGGCCGCTGCCCGCTGCCGAACCGCCTCGTACAACAAGATGCCCGTTGACACGCTCACGTTCAGCGAGTCCATCTTGCCCAACAAGGGCAGACTCACCATGACGTCACACAGCGACTCCACCCTCTTCCCCAGGCCCTGTCCCTCGGAACCGACCACGAAGCACGTGGGATAGCCGTAGTCCTGGCCCGTGTACTCCGAACCCGCGCCTGCGGCCGCGCCGTACACCCAGAAACCGACCTCCTTGGCCGCGGCAAGGAAATCCGCCAGGTTGCGGACCTGGGCGATGGATGCGTGCTCCGTGGCGCCGGCCGAGGCTTTGACGACGGCGGCGGTCACCTCGGCGGCCCGGTGCCGGGGGATGACTATGCCGGCCCCTGCTCCCTCCGCCGTCCGGATGATGGCGCCGAGGTTGTGGGGATCCTGCACCTCGTCGAGGGCCACGAGAAGCGTGAATGTCCGGAGGAGGGGATCCGGCTCGACGTATGAGTACGGGTCCACGCTCGCCACCATACCCTGGTGGTCGGGACTCCCCGCCAAAGAGGTCAACTCGACCGGAGACGCATGGCGGACATCCAGACTCTCCAGCCCCTCGCGTGAAGTACCCGGGCCCAGCCAAATGGTGTGCACCCTCCGCCGGCCGCGCAGCGCCTCGCGGATCGGATTCCGGCCGTAAATAAGAGTGGCGCCCGCTGGGGCGAGGGCGGGCTCGCTACCAGCGGGCAGAGCGAAAGCACAGCTGTGCTGTCCAGTCCGAGGGCCGCTGACGCTCCGGCCGGCGGCCTTTCCGCCGCCCGCCACGAACGACCCCGATCCCTGAGGCGCGCGGCGTTCCTTCTCGGTGCGCTCGCCTGGACGACGGGGGCGCTTACCTGGTTGAGACGATCTTGAAGCCATCGGGAACGTCCCTGACTTCGAAGCCAGCCTCTGTGATGGCGGCCCTAAGGGTGTCGGCTCGGGCGAAGTCGCCCGCCGCCCGGGCGGCGCGACGCTCCTCGGCCATCGCCAAGACCTCAGCCGGGATCGCGCCCTCGGCCCCGGCCACGGCGTCGAGGCCAAGAATGTGCGCCATCCCCGCCGTCTCAGTCCGCACCTGGGCGGCGCCGGCCGGGCTCAGTTCGCCGGCAGCCAGACCTGCGTTGACCTCTCGAGCCAGTCCGAACACCTCGGCGAGCGCCGCCGCGGTGTTGAGGTCGTCGGCCAGCGAGTCGTCGAAGGCCTGCCTGCGCGCGGCGAGCTTGTCGAGCAGAGCACGGTCCGTCGCGGTGAGCGCCGGCACAGCTTCGCCCTCCGCGGGATCGCCCGCCGCCGCAGCGCGGTCGGCCAGCGCGGTGAAGACATTGCGCAGCCGGTCCACCTGCTGCTCGGTCTCTTCCAGCAGGTCCTCGCTGAACTCCAATGGGCTGCGGTAGTGGCTGCCGAGGAAGGCGGTCACCAGCGCCTCGGGACGGTGCCGGTCGAGGACGTTGCGCAGGGTCAGGATATTCCCGACGCTCTTGGACATCTTCTCCTGGCTAAGATTCAGCATGCCGTTGTGCATCCAGAAACGGGCGAAAGGCTCGCCGGCGGCCTCGGACTGCGCGATCTCGTTCTCGTGGTGTGGAAAGATCAGATCCCGGCCGCCACCGTGGATGTCGAATCCCCCGCCCAGATACTTCAGGCTCATGGCCGAGCACTCGATGTGCCATCCCGGCCGGCCCGGACCCCAGGGGCTGTCCCAAGCCGGCTCCGCGGGCTTGGCGCCCTTCCACAGGGCGAAGTCAAGGGGATCGGCCTTAGAGCTCGATTCCACGTCGATGCGGGCGCCGTGGCGCATCTCGGCCACCTGTTGCTTGGATAGCTTCCCGTACTCCGGCCAGCTGTCGACGTCGAAGTACACGTCGGGGCCGGACTGGTACGCGTGCCCGTGTGCTATCAGACCGGCGATGAGAGCGATGATCTCCCCGATATGCTCAGTCGCGAGGGGTTCCACGTCCGGACGCCCCAGTCCCAGCCGGTCGGTGTCTTCCCGGTACGCCTGGGCAAACTGCTCTGCAACCTCTCGGTAGTCGCGCCCCTCGGCCAGGCCCTTGTTGATGATCCGGTCGTCGATGTCGGTGATGTTCTCCACCAGGGTCACGCGATACCCGAGCGACTCGAAGTAGCGCTTGGCCACCATCGAGACCACGTACGGCCGGGCGTTGCCCACGTGCACGTAGTTGTAGACCGTGGGACCGCAGAAGTACATGGTCACGTGGTCGCCGTCACGCGGGACGAAATCCTTCTTCTCCTGGATCATCGAGTCGTAGAGGCGCATCAGCAGTCTCCCTCTAGAGCGTCGGGTCGGCCCAGCGGGCCGCGTAGGCAGCAGCGGAGGCGAGGCGGCGAAGGATGCGGCTCTTGCCCAGTCCACCGACAAGGTAGAAGAGTTCGGGGCCCTCCTCGCGAGCGCTCAGGGCCACGCGTAGCGGCTGGTAGACCGACTTGCCCTTGATGCCGTGCTCTTTGGCGGCCTCTACCAGACCGCGCAGCAGTTCCCGGGCGTCGGCCGACGGGAGATACTCGGCCGGCATGGCGGCGAAGTGCTCCTTCGCCAGTTCGAACAGCTTGGGCGTGCCCGGCGCCGTCAACGCGGGCGCGCCCTGGCAGGTGGCCGGGTCGGTCTCGTCCACGAAGACCTCGGCGAAGACGGGAGCGTCGCTCAACACCACCAGGTTGGCCTGGATCGCCTCAGCCACCACGTCTCGTTGGACGGGGGCAAACGGCATGCGCGCGTCGGCCAGGTAGGGCACGACATGGTGGAACAGCTCTTGGGGCGAAAGCTCCCGGATGTACAGACCGTTCAGCCAGTTGAGCTTGTGGATGTCAAAGATAGCCGGGCTCTTGGATACCCGTTGGAGTTCGAATTCCTCCACCAACTCGTCGAGCGTGAACTTCTCGCGCTCGTCGGCCGGATGCCAGCTCAGGAGAGCCAGGTAGTTGACGATAGCAGCGGAGAGGTAGCCCAGTCCTTTGAAATCTCCGATAGAGGTCGCCCCGTGTCGCTTGGACAGCTTGCTGCCGTCCGGGGCCAGGATGAGGGAATGATGGCCGTACCGGGGCGCCGGTTTGCCGAGCGCCGAAAACAGCATCATCTGCCGGGCGGTGTTGGTGATGTGGTCTTCCCCGCGGATGACGTCGGTTATCTCCATCCCCGCGTCGTCCACGACGACCGCGAAGTTGTAGGAGTAGCCGCCGTCGGTGCGCTTGATGATGAAGTCACCGATAACGTCGGACGAGAAGGTGATGGGGCCATGGACGAGGTCGTCGAAGACCACGTCCCCTTCGGGAACGCTGAAGCGGACAGCGGCCTCTTCGCCGCCGGCCAGCCGCGAGTCGACCTCTTCCCGGGCCAGACGGCAACAGGTACGGTCGTACTTGGGCATCTGTCCGCGGGCAAGTTGTTGCTCCTTCTTCTCATCCAGGAGTTCCTGAGGGCAGAAGCACCGGTAGGCCAGACCTTCGGCCAAGAGCTGCTGGACGGCGGCTTCGTAGAGATCGGCGCGCTCGCTCTGGCGGTAGGGACCGTGAGGCCCGCCAACATCGGGACCTTCGTCGGCCCGGAGACCCAGCCACGCCAGGTCGTTGATGATGCTCAGGTCATGCTCGGTGGTGGACCGCTTGAGGTCGGTGTCCTCGATTCGCAGCACCATGGTGCCCTTGTTATGCCGGGCGTAGAGGAAGTTGTAGAGCGCGGTGCGGGCGCTCCCCACGTGCAGCGAGCCGGTGGGGCTGGGGGCGAAGCGCACGCGGACATCGGTCATGGCGTCAGCTCTCTCTCGTCGTTCTCTCGACCAGGGCCACGGCCTGCGCCGCGATCCCTTCGCGCCTTCCGGTGAAGCCCATACCCTCGGTGGTAGTCCCTCGAATGCCCACCGCTTCCGCGTCGATCCCGAGCGCGGCCGCCAGGCGCTCGCGCATCCGTGCCCGGTGGGGCGCGATGCGCGGCTCTTCGCACACCACCACAGCGTCCACGTTGACCGGCCGCCAGCCCCTGTCGTCCAGCAGGACGACGACCGCGGCCAATAGAGCCGTACTGTCCGCTCCGGCGAAGGCCCGGTCGGAGTCGGGAAAGTAGTGGCCTATATCTTCGAGACCGGCCGCCCCAAGGAGCGCGTCCATGACCGCATGCACCAGCACGTCGGCGTCACTATGGCCCAGCAGGCCGTCGTGCTCCCGCAATCTTATCCCGCCCAGCACGAGCGGGCGGTCGGGGGAGAAGCGATGGGCGTCGTAGCCGATACCGACGCGGAACGCCGGGCCGCCGTGCCCAGTCGAAGAGGCGCCGGCGGCGCTCTCAGTCACGTCTTCGCTCCGCCAGGATCTGTTCGGCATGACGGAGATCCACCCGGTCGGTGATCTTGAAGTTCTCTGGCGAGCCTTTGACCATGATCACGCGGCCACCCCTGGCCTCTACCAGCGAGGCATCGTCAGTGGAGCGGAGCAGATCCTCCTCCGGCGTCTCGGCGTAGGCGTCCATCAACGCCTGCCACCGGAATACCTGCGGCGTCTGTGCGCGCCACACGGTCCGGCGCTCGGGAGTGGCGACCACCACCCCGTCTTCGTCTACCACTTTCACGGTATCGGTTGTCGGGACACCCAGCACCGCACCCGCCAACCGCTCGTCGGCCGCGATCGCCTGGACGGTGCGGGTGATGTCTCCACAGGTGACCAGAGGACGGGCACCGTCGTGCACGCCCACTAGGTCCCAGGTCCCCGCTTGGGCGAGAGCGTCCAGCCCGTTGCGCACCGATAGCGCGCGCTCGTCGCCACCGGCGCAGACCTGGATGATCTTCAGGATCCGCTCCTGGACCAACTCGGACTCGCAGTACTCGATATCGGGCGCGTTGACGACCACTACGAGCGCGTCCACCGCCTCACACGTGGCCAGGGTGTTCAGAGTGCGCTGAAGCATCGGGATCCCGAGCAAGGGAATGTATTGCTTGGGAAGCCCCACGTCGAGCCGCGTGCCGTAGCCGGCCGCGGCGACAACCAGCGCCAGACTGGGTCTCACGGCGCCACCCTGGTGAAGATCATCTTGCCTGACGGGTTCTGCAACACCGACGTGACCTCCACCTCGACCTCATCGCCTATGCGCCGCCGGCCCCCTTCGATGACCACCATGGTGCCGTCGTCCAGATAGCCGACTCCTTGGTCTTCCTCCTTGCCCTCCCGGAGCACCCGGAGCCGCATCCTCTCTCCCGGCATGGCGACGGCCTTCAACGTGTTGGCCAGATCGTTGATGTTGAGCACCTCCACGCCCTGTATCTGAGATACCTTGTTGAGGTTGTAGTCGGTGGTGATGATGACGCCCTTGATCTCCTTGGCAAGGCGGATGAGCTTGGCGTCGACCTCAGCGACGGTGGGAAAATCGCGCTCGATGATGCTGACGTGCGCGTTGGTCTCCTGCAGGTGGTGCACGGTGTCCAGGCCGCGGCGCCCGCGGGCCCTGCGGCCCGAGTCCGCCGAGTCGGCTATGGACTGCAGTTCCTCCAGCACAAAACCGGGGACGATGAGGTCACCCTCCACAAAACCGGTGGCAACCACCTCGCCCAGCCGCCCGTCGATGATCACCGAGGTGTCGAGGATCTTGGGTCGGAGAAACTGCTTGGCCCCGGGCTGCTGCAGGAGGCCTTTGAGGCCCAGCACCCGGGCGATATCGGTGTGGCGCTTGTACCCCAGGAAGGCGAACAGGTAGCCGCTGACCGCGAAAAGAAGCGGCAAGAAGTAGAGGCCCACGATGGGGAGATCCTTGATGGCCAAGCTGCCGAGCGCCGCGATGGCCAGACCAATGACGAGACCAGCCGTCGTGAAGATCAGTCCGCTGGCCGTGACCAGCGACGTCGCCCGGTCGAGCCTGCGCCCCAGACGGGTGACCGCATGCCCGAGGACACCGCCAACGATCGCCCCCACGCAGACCCCGACAAAAATGCAGACGACGACCAGCGCGGAGTAGGGTATCGGCCCATACCCCTCCGGCGGTAGGAACGCTTTGCCCATCTCGTATCCAAGGACGCCGCCTACGAGGGCAAGTAGCAGTCGTATGGCTAGTCCCATTTGACCGGCCTATTGGTAGGGGGGTTGGGAAGCACAGACCTCGGCCAGAACTCCATCGAGAAAGCTGACCGCGTCATCCAGAGGCACATCCTTCGCGTACATCAGCTCTGAGGCAAGCATCCTTTTGACCTTGCCGAACATCTGCTTCTCGCCCGTGGAGAGCCCCTTCTCGGCGTCCCTCAGAGCGAGATTGCGAACCACGTCGGCCAACTCGAGCGGGTCGCCGCTGCCTATCTTCTCTCGGTTATGCTTGACTCTGCGATTCCAGTTAACCGGCATCTTGGTGGGGTCGTCGCGGAGCACCCCAACGACTTCCTCGACCATGACCTCGGGGATTACCGGCCTCACGCCGGCCCTGTCGGTACCCTCGATAGGCAATTTGATGTTCATGTTGTTGTGTAGGATCTGGATGCTGTAGTAGCTGCGGGTGCTGCCCTGGAAATCCTGCTCGACTATCTCCAAGATGCGTCCCGCCCCATGGTGTGGACATACCACCGTGTCGCCGACCTGGAACATCAGCCTCGACGCTCCAGGAGGGCGGACTCGTAGATACGGTTGAGCCCGTCCTTGATGGCGAGCGCGCGCTGGGGCCCCATGCCCGAGACCGCCGCCAGCTCGTCGACAGGCGCCTCCATGATGCGACCAAGATCCCCAAAATGCGAGACGACGGCGTCGATGATCCTCGCGTCCAAACGGGGGACCTTCTGCAGAACACGGAATCCTCGGGGCCGGACGTGCTTGTCGAGCGCCTCGGCGTCGGGGCCGAAGCCCAGCGCCGTCCCCACGTAGCTCAGGGAGAGCAGGTCGTCCGACGGTACCGGGCCGAGAGCGGCCCTCGCGGCGTCGATGTGGGGAGCGTGCGCGTCAGGGAGGTAGTCGGCCAGCATGGCCGCCCGATCTTCGCGTACGTTGACCATCATCTCTTCGAGTTGGAGTTGCACGAGCCGGCCTTCGCTCCCCAACTGGATGACGTACCCCTCGATGAGTTGGACGATCACGAGCATCATCTCCGCGCGCTGCAGAGCGCGGAGCACGTCGTGCAGCGTCACCCCGTTCTGGAACTCGAGCAGGGAGAGGGAGTTCGAGACCTCGTTCCAGCGGGTGCGGAACTTCTCCAGAGTATGCAGAGCCTGGTCGGCCTTGTCGAGGATGGTGCGGATCGGGTCCATGAGGTGGCGGATGTCGCCCAGGTAGACCGTCACCACGTCGCGGGCTCCCGAGATGGAGATAGCCAGAGCGTCGATCTGTTTGGCCACCCTCTCGGCGGTGCGATGCCGTGTGCCGGTCTCCTGCGAATCGATGCTCGCGTCGGGCATGAGTTGCACGTTGGCGTGCATGATGTGGCTACCGGCCTCATCGAGCAGGACGGCCCCGTCCAACTTGCACAGCTCGTAAAGGATCATCGAGGTCAGAGCGACATCGATGTCGATGCCGCCGGAGATCATGGGACGGATCTTCTCTTCATCGGCGAACACAAGCAGGGCGCCGTGGCGCCCCTTGACGATGTTGTCTATCGCGTCCCGGAGCACCGTCCCCGGGGCGATCATCTTGAGCGCCTCTATCAGCCTTTCTTCCTGGGAAAGGGGCTGCCTGACCACTGGTGCTCCTCGCTGCCGCTTACTCTACCGTCGCCCGTTTTCCGGCCGTACGCCGTACCGCCTCCGCAATGTCGGCTACCGCTTCCACCCTCATCCCGCCAGGCGCCGGGCCGGCGCCGGCGAACTCCTCCGCGTTGCGGCTCGGCACCAGTATGCGGGGCAACCCGCGCCGCGCAAGTTCCTGGATGCGCTTGTCGCCCTGAAGGACATACCGGACCTTGCCGGTGAGGCTTATCTCGCCGAAAGCCGCCACGCCCTGTCCGGCGCCTCCGTCGCGATAAGCGGAAGCTATCGCCAGAGCCACAGCGAGATCCGCAGCCGGGTCCTCCAGAACGAGCCCACCCGCTATGTTAACGAAAATGTCCGACTTGAACAGCGGGAGCCGGGCTCGGCGGTTGAGGACCGCCACTATCATGGTCAGGCGGTTGCGGTCCACACCCCTGGCGACACGCTGGGGCATGGCCAGATTGCTGGGGGCCACCAGCGCCTGCACCTCGGCCAGCAGGCAGCGCGTACCCTCCAATACGGGGACCACCACCGAGCCGGAGCGGAGGTCACCCTCCTCCAGGAACACCGAGGATGGGTCGGGTACTTCGATGAGTCCCTGCTCGGCCATCTGGAACACGCCGACCTCGTTGGTGGACCCGAAACGGTTCTTGACGGCACGAAGGATGCGGAACGGCTGTGCACGGTCCCCTTCGAACGAGAGGACGGCGTCGACCATATGTTCGAGCACGCGCGGGCCGGCGAGCTCGCCATCCTTGGTGACGTGACCGACGAGGATGAGAGCGATGCCGTTAGACTTGGCCACCTGCAAGAGCTGCGAGGTGACCTCGCGGATCTGGGCCACCGATCCCGGTGTGGAACCGATGGCGGCCGACCACAGGGTCTGCACGGAATCGACCACGCACGCGGCCGGTTGCGACTGCTCGAGTGCCGCGGCGACCTGCTCGCTCTGGGTCTCGGTGATGAGGCGCAACCCACTCGTGCCGCCACCCAGTCGCACGCTGCGGAGCTTCACCTGGGCGGCCGACTCCTCCCCCGAGACCAGAAGGGAGGGTACCCCGGCTGCCTCCATGCCGAGAAGAGCCTGGAGGAGCAGGGTGCTCTTGCCGACCCCCGGCTCGCCACCGACTAGGACGACCGAGCCGGCGACCAACCCCCCGCCCAGCACCCGGTTCAGCTCCTGCAGACCGGTGTCGATGCGAGCGCTGGAATCGAAGTCGACGTCGGCTAGACGAAGGGGCGCGGGCGCCGCCACAGGCGGGCCCGCGCCCCGAGCCCCCGCGCCGCGCGGCGCGGGCGCGGGGGCCGTCTGTTCAGTTATCGTGTTCCACTCTCCGCAACCGGGGCAGCGGCCCAGCCAGCCGGGGGATACGTAGGCGCACTCCCGGCAGACGAACGACCTTGTGCCGCCCCTCGCCATCGGCCGCTCCGGTTACTTTGACTCTTCGGCCACAAGCACGTCGGGCGCTCCCTGGATGACCTCGCTAATGACGAGATGGTCATCCTCGCGCTCGAGCAGCACGGTGCTCCCCCGCGGGAACTTACCGGACAGCACCTCTTCGGCAAGCAGGTCTTCCACGTGCCGCTGGATGGCGCGTCGCAACGGACGGGCCCCCATCGTCGGGTCGTAACCGACATCCACCAGCAACTCCTTGGCGGCCGGGGTGAGGGCCAGGCCGATCTCCCGATCTTTCAGTTGCTCCTCGACCCGCGACATCATCAGGTGCACGATGTCGGAGATCTCCTCTCTCGTGAGCTTCCGGAAGACGATGACCTCGTCCACCCGGTTGAGGAACTCCGGCTTGAACATCTTCTTGAGCTCCCCGGTGACCCGAGTCTTCATCTCCTCGTACTGCAGACCGCCCTCGGCCACCGGTTCGCCGAAGCCGAGCACCTGCCCTTTGGAGATAGTGGCGGCGCCGATGTTGGAGGTCATGATGATGATGGCGTTCCGGAAGTCCACGGTCCTGCCCTGTGCATCGGTCAACCGGCCGTCCTCCAGGATCTGGAGAAGGATGTTGAACACGTCGGGATGCGCTTTTTCGATCTCGTCTAGCAACACCACGGAGTAGGGACGGCGCCGGACCGACTCGGTCAACTGGCCACCTTCGTCGTAGCCCACATACCCGGGCGGGGAACCCACCAGGCGGCTGACCGCGTGCTTCTCCATGAACTCCGACATGTCGACCTGTATGAGCGCTGCTTCGTCGCCGAAGAGGAACTCAGCCAAAGTGCGCGCCAACTCGGTCTTGCCGACACCGGACGGACCCAGGAAGATGAACGAGCCTGCCGGGCGGTGCGGGTCTTTCAGACCAGCGCGCGAGCGCCGGATGGCACGGGACACGGCCTTGACCGGCTCGTCCTGGCCCACCACGCGCTTGTGGAGAGCTTCTTCCATCCGCAGGAGGCGATGGGTCTCGGCTTCAGTGAGCTTGGTCACCGGGATGCCGGTCCACATGGCCGTCACCTCGGCAATCTCGTCCTCCCCGATGGAGATCTCGGAGGCCTCGTCGGACTCTCGCCACTTCTCTTCCAGCTCGTGGCGCTGGTTCAGCAGCTTGCGCTCGCGGTCGCGGAGCGAGGCGGCTTTCTCGAAGTCCTGAGTCTCGATGGCCGTTTCCTTTTCGCGCCGCACCTCGAGGATGGCGTCTTCGACCTCCCGAAGGTCGGGGGAGGCGCACATGTTCTGGATGCGCTTCCGAGACGCGGCTTCGTCGACGAGGTCGATGGCCTTATCGGGCAGGAAGCGGTCGCTGATGTAGCGGTCGGCCAGGTAGGCCGCGGCCTCGAGGGCCTCATCGGTGATACGCACCCGGTGGTGGGTCTCGTAGCGCTCGCGCAGGCCCTCGAGGATCTTGCGGGTCTCCGCGATGCTCGGCTCTTTTACCATGATCTGCTGAAAGCGGCGCTCGAGGGCCTTGTCCTTGGCCAGGTGCTTGCGGTATTCGTCGAGCGTGGTGGCACCGATGGTCTGCAGCTCGCCCCTGGCCAGAGCCGGTTTGAGGATGGAGGCCGCGTCGATGGCGCCTTCAGCCGCCCCGGCGCCTACCAGGTTATGGATCTCGTCGATGAAGAGGATGATGTCGCCCCTCTCGCCGATCTCCTTCATTACCTTCTTGAGACGCTCCTCGAACTCGCCGCGATACTTGGAGCCGGCGACCAACGCGCCCAGGTCGAGCGTGTAGATCTGCTTGTCCTTGAGAAGTCCAGGCACGTCGTTCTTGGCGATGCGCTGGGCCAGGCCCTCGACCACGGCGGTCTTGCCGACACCCGGCTCGCCCACCAGTACCGGGTTGTTCTTGGTGCGGCGGGACAGGATCTGCATGACTCTCTGGATCTCGGTCTCGCGGCCGATGACGGGGTCGAGACGATCTTCCTCGGCGTATTTGGTGAGGTTACGGCCGAACTGGTCGAGCACCTTAGAGCTCTTGCGCTCCTTGCCCTCGACCGGTTCCGGCGACGCGGTGCCGGCACCGCGAGAAGGCCGGCGGCTGGGACCGGACAGCACCCTCATGACTTCCTGGCGCGCCCTGTCGGCGTCGACATCCAGGTCGTTGAGGATGCGCGCCGCCACGCCCTCGCTCTCGCGCATGAGGCCCAGCAGGATGTGCTCGGTGCCGATGTAGTTATGGCCGAGCGAAAGCGCTTCGCGCAGGGCCAGTTCGAGGACCTTCTTCGCCCGCGGCGTGAAGGGGATCTGGCCTTGCGACTCGTGATCGCCTTCCCCCACAATGCGCGTCACCTCTCCGCGCACCTCTTCCAGGCCGACCTCTAGGGTGCCGAGTACGCGCGCCGCCACGCCGTCCGCCTCGCGCAAGAGTCCCAGGAGGAGGTGCTCCGTGCCGATGTAGTTGTGGCGAAGCATGCGCGCCTCTTCTTGAGCCAGGACTATCACCTGGCGGGCTCTCTCTGTGAACCTCTCAAACATCACTTCATTCTCCTATCACCGGACGCTCGAGCCCGCGAACACCTCGCGCATGACCCGAGCCCGTATCTCGTCTATCTCGGGGCTATCTAAACAATCGGTCTTTGCTTCCATATGGTCCAATACGATATGAGCGGGCTGGAGCCTGCTCATCAGACTGAAGGCCGAGTCTGCGGCCATGCCCGGGGCCTCGACCAGCCCCTGTTCCAGACCTACCTGCGCGGCCGATATGAGGTTTATCGACTCTTGGAACGACATGGTCCAGGCGTGTTGGGCCACGCCCAGGGCGCGGCCTATCTGGTCGCGGGCCTGCACCGGGTGCTCCCGCATGAGCATCTTCCTGACGGAGCGCTCCTTCTCGGTTATGGCCCGGGCCATATTCTCCACCTCGGCGACTATGTCGTTCTCCGGTCCCGTCTGACGGGCGGCGTTGGAGATCTGCACTACCCCTCCTGCTCCGCCCCACAGAGGGGCGATGCCGAGGCCCCGGCCCACCAGTTCGAGAGCGGTGGCTGCCAGCTTGCCGGTGAGCATGAGCGCCGGCACGTGAAGGGTGGCATAGGCCCGCAGACCGGTGCCTGCCCTGCCGGGATAGGCTGTAAGGTAACCCCACCGCGGGTCGAACGCATACGACACCACAGCCTCAAGCCGGTCGTCGAGCACGCTCAGCAGCGACCATAGTGACTCTAGTTGGTCGCCCTGCCTAAAACCGATGAGGTTGAAGTGATCCACGCCGTTGATCTCGAGCGACGCCTGGTCGTTGCCGTAAACGGCGAAACCGCGGCCCTCGCCGGTCCCCTCCGAGAACGCCGGTGTCATGAGCCCGCGCTCCACCAGATGAGTTATCTCGACAGGCGACATCGCCTCCAAGTCGTGGGTCCGCCAAGGACGGTCCCACTGGTCGCTCTTGAGCGTCCCCATGATCTCCGCCCGAAGCTCCTCCAAAGCGCTCGCGTCTTCGGCGTGGCAGAAGCGTTTGCCCGCTTCGTTGCGGCTGAGCGACATGGCCGAGGCGGTGAGGGAGCTCGCGCTCATGCCTCTCCCCCATCGAGCCGGTGCCCTAACTCGGCCAGCCGGTCACGTACCCCGGCGGCCTCTTCGAAGCGCTCGTGCGCCACCAGTTCACGCAGCATCCGCTCCAGCCTCATCATCTCGTGACGCAGACTGTCGTTCTCCGGTCCTCGCAGAGGGATCTTGCCCAGATGCTCCACAGGCTCGGCCTCCCGGCGCACCGTGACCTCCAAATGGTCCGCGAAGACGCGGTAGCAGTTGGCGCAGCCGACCATGCCCGATTCTTTGAGGTCGCTCAAGGTGGTGCCACACACCCCGCAGAAGGTCTCCTCCTGGGCCGCAGCCGACGCTTCGGCTCCTTCTTCGTGGCCGGTTGAAGACCTCTTGGAGAGGCTCCGCAGCACCGACGGGACGGCCAGGACCAACGCGAGACCCTCCGTCTGTTCGGCCATCCCTTCGGCGCAATGCGCGCAGAGATGCGTATGACTGACAGTCCCGTCCACCACTCTCAGTAGATGCATGGTAGCCGGCTCTTCCCCACACAGCTCACAATCGGCGGAGCCGCCCAGGTCGAGGTTCCAATCGGGCGATTCTTCTGCAAACACCCGAGCCTCCTATAGATATACCGGTGTAACCGGCTGCGTAACGGCGGAAAAGTACGGGGAAACTCGGCGCGTACTCCGCCGGGAAACGTCGTTCTTTGACTGTGGAAATTGTAGCATAAGCGCTCTTGGGGACACGCTTTTGGGACTCTTCGGATACCCCCCTGGGTTCCCGGGGCACGCGCCCCGACCGGTCTTTCGTGCGGAGCCGACGCGAGGGCCGAACGGGGCCGCCTGGGCCGCTAGTGCTCCGGCCGAAGTTGCGGGAAGAGGATGACATCCCGGATGGAATCTACCCCGAGCAGCAGCATCACCAGGCGGTCGATACCAATGCCCAGACCCCCAGCCGGTGGCATGCCGTATTCAAGGGCACGCAGAAAATCTTCATCCAGGACGTGCGCCTCTTCGTCGCCGGCCTCTTTGTTACGGGCCTGGTCCTCGAAGCGCCGGCGCTGGTCCAGCGGATCGTTGAGCTCGGAGAAGGCGTTGCCGCACTCCTTGCCCCCGATGATGGGCTGAAACCGCTCCACCAGTCGGGCGTCGTCCCGGTGGGTCTTGGCCAGCGGGCTAAGCTCCAGAGGATAGTCGATGGCGAATGTCGGCGATATGAGCTTAGGCCACACCGTGTGCTTGAGGGCCTTGTCGACCAGGGTGGCGAAGGTGTCGCGCCTCTCCACCTCTATACGGCGCTCGAGCAGAGCCTGCTTGCCTACCTGTGGATCGTCCCGTATCTCCCACATGGACACGCCCAGGTATTCCTTGAGCAGTGAATCGATGGTCCTTCGCGGCCACGGCGGCCGGAGGTCCACAGAATGCTCGCCGATAACGATCTCGCTGGTCCCGATGACGTCCACGGCCAACGTCGCGATCATCTTCTCCACCAACTCCATGATGGCGTTGTAGTCCACGTACGCCCAGTACAACTCCATCATGGTGAACTCGGGATTGTGGACCGGCGAGATACCCTCATTCCGGAAGTTCTTGCCTATCTCGAAGATACGATCGAATCCCCCCACCAGCAGCCGCTTGAGGTAGAGTTCGGGGGCGATGCGCAAGTAGAGGTCGGTGTCGAGCGCGTTGTGGTGAGTGACGAACGGACGCGCCAGCGCGCCGCCCGGTAGCGGCTGCAAGATGGGCGTCTCTACTTCGACGAAGCCCTGGCTCTCCAGATAGCGCCGCATGGACGAGACCAGCTTGCCGCGGGCCCGCAATTGCCAAGCCACGTCGGGGTTGGCAACCAGATCCACATAGCGCTGGCGGTAACGGGTCTCCCGGTCCTGCAGGCCGTGGAACTTTTCTGGCAGCGGGCGGAGCGACTTGGTGAGGAGCGTCCAGGAATCGGCGAACACGGTGAGTTCGCCCCGCCGAGTACGGAATACGTGGCCCTGGACGCCAATGATGTCGCCTATGTCGAGATCGCCCAGGCGCTCAAAGGATTCCCCGCCCAGCCCGTCCACAGTGCCGTAGACCTGTAGATCGTCCCAGCCGTCGCGCAGAGTGAGAAAGACGGCCTTACCGTGCTCCCTGCGGGACATGACCCGCCCGGCAATGCGGTATTGGCTGCCTTCGGCCTTCTGACCCGGCTCCAGAGGGGAGTACAGCTCGGTGATCTCGCCCAGCAGGGTCCGGTCCTCGAAGCTGCGCGCGTACGGCTCGATGCCGTTCTGCCGCAGACGGTCGACCTTGGCCAGCCGGTCCCGCTCCCACTCCGGCAGATCCATGCGTTACATCTTTCCTATCGCCAAGATCTCGAGGTCCAGGGCGCCTACAGGGACCGAGACGGTCACGACCTCGCCCACCCTCTTGCCCAGGATGGCCTGGCCGACCGGTGATTCGTTGGAGAGCCGGGCCTTGGCCGGATCGGCCTCGGCCGAGCCCACCAGCGTGTAGATGCGTACGTCGCCGGCTTTCTTGTCACGCAGGGTGACGGTGCTGCCCACGCTGACCTTGTCGGTGTCGATGTCGGAGTCTTTGATGACGCGGGCTCGGCGCAGCTTCTCCTGCAGAACGCCGATCCGATGCTCGAGCAGGGCCTGCTCGTTCTTGGCATCGTCGTACTCGGAGTTCTCGCTGATGTCGCCGAACTCGCGTGCTTGACGGATGCTCTCGGCTACCTCTTCGCGCTTGACCGTCGAGAGGTATGTGACCTCGTCCTGCAGTTGCTTGAGGCCTTCTTCGGTGACAATTACTTCCTTGCGGGACACTAGTTCCTTCCTTCCACAGCCGGAGAGCCAGTGTACGCCCCTAAGGGGGCTGCCGGAGAATGACGCCTCGCCGCCGGAACGCACTGTACGGAGCTTCGTTCTTCAGCAGCCCTTCAAGGCGAGCGCGGCATTATATGGTGCGGGCACATGCTTGTCAACACACCCATCGGCCTAACAGGCTGCTGACAAGCGACACTTCGCCGCAGGAATGTGATGGGTACGCGCGAGAGAAGGCCGCAGGGAGCGTGAATAGCAGCGCTATTTGCGCGACTGAGGACGTGCTATCGCGCCACCGAGTGCCTTCCGGCGGCCGGGGCTTCGCTTGTCGGCAGCCTCCTAACGCGGCTTCGGCTGTTCGTCGACCAGGCCCGCGAGGGCCACGTCGAGAGCCCAGCCGTCCGACGCAGCCCGCAGCGCGGCGATGGCCGAGGCCGGTACCCGCGACGGCCGCAGATACCAGCCGACGAGCCTCCACATCCACTTGGCCGCTCGTACCGGCCCCATCTCTTCGATCACGAGGGCCAGAAGAGCGCGCAGGTCGGCGACCACCTCGGGAAGGGGTGGGCGTGGCCGGCTCTCCCCAGCGACAAGCGAATCGAGGAGCCAGGGGTCTCCGGCAGCCCCTCGAGCCACCATGACCGCCGCCGCCCCCGTTCCTTCCACTATCGTTTTCGCCGAGCTCACGCTCATGACGTCACCCGACGCGATCACCGGTATGCCGACCGCCCTTACCACGGCCTCTGTTACCGCATGATCGGCTTTCCCGCGGTAGTGCTGGCTTGCCGCCCGGGGGTGAACCCCGACTGCCGCCACTCCGACCGCTTCGAGCCGCGGCGCCAGGTCGACGGCGGTCCTCTCCTCCTCCTGCAATCCACTACGCAACTTCACCGTCACCGGAATGCCCAGCTGCGACGCCACGTTGACTACCGCCGCCGCCATGCCGACCGCGCGCGGAGTATCGCCGAGCAGGGCCGAGCCGGCACCTGTCCGTATCACCTTGCGGACCGGGCACCCCATGTTGATGTCGAGCATGTCGGGGATGGCGTCGGCCGGTCGTGACAGAACAAGCTCGGCGGCACGCGCCATGATCTCCGGAGTGTCGCCGAACAACTGGACGGCCAGGGGGCGCTCCTCCTTTGCGAAACGCAGATAGTCCTCCGTGCGCCGGTTGCCGTGCAGCAGCCCGTAGGCGCTGACCATCTCGGTGGTGACCAGCCCGGCACCATGCGTCTTGAGATGCCGGCGGTAGCCGGAGGTGGTGAGACCGGCCATGGGTGCCAACACCACCCGATTGGCGATGAGGACCGGGCCGATGAGGAAGGAGCTCGAGAAGTCCGGCCCAGGGGCGGGGACGCCTGGGTCCTTGCCCGCCGTGCCTTCCACACTACTGATGGTTCCGCCGGAAGATGATCTCCAGGCCCTTGAGGGTCAGCAGCGGGTCGAGCTTATCGAGCGTGGAGGCGTGATCGAAGATCAGGAACGCCAGGCCGCCGGTGGCCACGGTGACCGCGGACCCGCCCAATTCCACCCGCATCCGGGACACGACGCCGTCCACCTGACCGGCAAAGCCATAGAGCGCTCCCGCCTGCATGGCGTGGACCGTGTTCTTGCCTATCACCGATCCCGGGTCGGCCAACTCGATCTTGAGCAGCCTGGCGGCCCGGGTGGCGAGTGCCTCCAGAGATATCTCGATGCCGGGAGCGATCGCGTGTCCCAGATACTCGCCCGCGGCAGAGACGGCGCTGAACGTCGTCGCCGTGCCGAAGTCCACGGCGATACAGGGACCGCCGTAGGCCTCGAAGGCCGCCACCGCGTCGACGATCAGGTCGGGCCCCACCTGGCGGGGATCGCTGGTGAGGATGGGCATGCCGGTCTTGACTCCGGGGCCCACGACCAGGGCCTCCAGGCCGAACTTGGCAGCGGACATGGTGGAGTACTCGCCGCTCAGCCTCGGCACCACCGAAGCGACGGCCAGACCCGACACCGACTCGCGGGAGAAGCCGTCGAGTCTGAGGAGTGCGTCGAGCAGAATGGCGATCTCGTCGCCGGTCTTGCGCCCGTCGGTGGCAAAGCGCCAACTGGCCGCCAGTTCCCTGCCGGAGAAGAGGCCCACTGCGGTCTGCGTGTTCCCAACATCGACGGCCAACAGCATCGTGTCACCCCCCCATCCGCAGGGTCAGGCCCACGTCGACGGGAGGAGCGCCCATGGTGAGGGCGCTGGTGGAGATCAGATCCACCCCCGTCTCGGCGACAGCTCGGACCGTGTCGAGCGAGATGCCTCCCGAAGCTTCGAGGACCACATCAGGCTTGATATTCCTGGCGACGCCCACCAGACGCCTCAACGAGAGCATATCCTGGTTGTCGAGCATGATGATATCGGCCCCGCAGGCGATCGCCTCCCGAAGGTCGGCTTCGCTCTCCACCTCCACCTCTACTTTGATGTAGTGAGCCCCGGCCGCCTTCACCCGATCCATGGCCGCCCTCACCCCACCGGCAGCCGCCAGATGGTTGTTCTTCACCAGCACCATGTCGAACAGGCCGAAACGGTGGTTGTGGCAGCCCCCCAGGAGCACCGCCCGCTTCTCCCACAGTCGCAGCCCCGGGACGGTCTTGCGGGTGTCCACCACGATCGCGCCGGTGCCGACCACCGCCCGCGCGAAACGTCGGGACTGAGTTGCCACCCCGGACAGATGGCTGAGGAGATTGAGCATGGTCCGCTCGGCGGTCAGAATGCCGCGCGCCGGTCCTTCGATGACCGCCAATTCGTCCCGATCCTTCGCTTCGGCCCCTTCGTCTGCAAGCCGCGTGAACGAAGCCCTGGAGTCGACCTCCTGCATGACCGCCCGAGCGAGTTCCAGCCCGCACACCACCATGTCGGTGCGCGCGGTTATCACCGCGCGCCCTATCAGGTCCGCGGGCACGGTCAGCTCAGAGGTGATATCGCCGTACCCGGCCAAGTCTTCGGCCAGTGCCAGCCGGACCAATCTCAGATCCGCGTCCTCGCTCATCAGTCCTCCACAGGTTTCGTGCAGACCTTGGAATCTCCCGTCTGCGGGTCGCGCTCGATCAGTACATGGCTGAGCCAGAGGGTGTCATCTCTCTCGGGAAAGTCGGAACGCAGATGGACGCCCCGACTTTCTTCCCGGGTCAGCGCCGAAAGCACGACGTGGCGGGCGACCGTGATGAGGTTGAACAGCTCGAGCTCGGCCACGTTCAGGCTGGGTGCGGCCAGCGAGCCCTCGAGCGCCTCCAGTGTCGCTGCCGCCTCGGCGAGTCCCTCCCTGGTGCGGACGATCCCGCAGTGGTCGGTCATGAGTTGCGCCAGAGCTTTCCTCTGCTGGGCTATCACGGCCGGGTCGTTTCCCTCCCGAGGCTCCTCGGCCAGATCCAGCCTGACCTTCCTCACCGCCGGGTCGGACACTGAGAGATACCGATCCAGCTCCCGCACCGTGCGATCGCCGAACACCAGCCCCTCGAGCAGCGAGTTGGACGCCAGGCGGTTCGCTCCGTGTATCCCGGTGCTGGCGGTCTCACCACACGCGTATAGACCGGGGATGGTGGTGCGTCCCCAGCTGTCGGTGAGTGCTCCGCCGATGAAGTAGTGGGAGGCTGGGGCGATGGGGATCAGTTGGGCGCAAAGGTCATATCCCCTCGTCTGGAGACCGTTGAACACGGTGGGGAAGCGTTCGCGCAAGAAAGCGCAGTCGAGATGGCGGGCATCCAGCCACACGTGGTCGGTCTTGTCTCGATCGAACACGCGCTTCATGTGCCGTACGACCACGTCGCGGGGAGCGAGCTCCGCCCGAGGGTGCGAACCGACCATGAACCTCTCTCCCGCGTCGTCGCGCAAGTAGGCCCCTTCCCCGCGAAGGGCCTCGGTGAGGAGCAGGGTGGGGTTCTCCGAGCCGTAAAGCGCCGTGGGATGGAACTGCATGAACTCCATATCCCGCACCACGGCTCCCGCCCGGAAGGCCATGGCCTGGCCGTCGCCCGTTGCCACCAGCGGGTTGGTGGTGTGGGCGAACACCTGTCCGGCACCGCCGCAGGCCAAGACGACCGCTCGGGCCAGCGTAACCGTGATCTCTCCCTGCCGGTCCAGGGATATGGCCCCGACGCAGCGGCCCGCGTCCATGAGCAGGTCGATGACGAACTCGTTCTCGTGCAACTCCACGCGGCTGCCCGAGACGATCGCTTCTGCAAGCGCGCTGGCCACGACGCTGCCGGTGGCGTCGCCCCCTGCACGCACCACGCGGGGGACGGAATGGGCGCCCTCGGAAGCGAGGATGAGTTTGCCGTCGCGACGGTCGAACTTGGCGCCCAGCTTCTCCAGCTCCCACACCCGGGCCGGTCCCTCCTGCACCAGTACCCGCACCGCGTCATCGTCGCAGAGGCCCACCCCAGCCTCGAGCGTGTCCTTGAGATGGAGTTCCGGAGAGTCGTAGTCGCCGATGGCCGCCGCGATGCCTCCTTGGGCCAGGAAAGTGGCAGTCTCGTCCAGGTCGCCCTTGGTGATGAGGCCCACATGCCAGCGGTTCGCGGCGCCGACGGCAGCGGTAAGACCGGCGATGCCACCGCCGATGACCAGCACGTCGTAGCTGGAGTAGCGGAGATCCGCGCCGCTCCGCGAGATCAGCGGAGCGGCGCTCAAGCGCCCACCTCGACCATGCGTTGCACCGCGCGCAATGCCTTCACGCGGATCTCCTCTTCCACCGTGACCACGGGGCCCTCCCTTTGCAGGGCCTTAAGTACCTTTTCCAGCGTGATGAGCTTCATGTTGGGGCAGACGGTGAGCTGCGTGACTGGGTAGAACCGCTTGCCGGGCACGTCCTTCTCCAGCCGGTAGAGCATCCCCAGCTCGGTACCTATGATGTACTCCTCCGCGTCATCCTCGCGGCAGAAGCGGACCATCCCGGAAGTACTCTCTACGGCATCGGCAAGGGCGACCACGTCGGGCTCGCATTCGGGATGAACGACGACCTTGGCTTTGGGGTGCGCAGCCCTCGCATCCGTCACATCGTCGACGTCGATGAGGCCGTGCGTGGGACAGAATCCCGGCCACACGATCACCCAGCGCCCGGCCCTCTGGGCGGCCCAGGAGCCGAGGTTGCGGTCAGGGGTGAAGATGATCTCCTTGTCTTTGGGCACCGAGCGGATGATGTTCACGGCGTTGGCGCTGGTGCAGCAGACATCCGATATCGCCTTGATGGCCGCCGTGGTGTTCACATAGCTCACTACCACCGCTCCCGGGTGCTCGGCCTTGAGCTCCTCCAAGCCATCCACATCGACCATGTCGGCCATGGGGCAGCCGGCCTCGATATCGGGAAGGATGACCGGGCGGGCAGGCGCGAGGATAGCGGCGGTCTCGGCCATGAAGTGGACCCCGCAGAAGACCGTCATATTCGCTGTGGTCGCCGCGGCCTGTCTTGACAGCCCGAGGGAGTCGCCCACGAAGTCGGCCACGTCCTGCACTTCGGGCCGCTGGTAGTTGTGGGCGAGTATGACGGCGCCCTTCTCCTTGGCGAGACGGCGGATCTCGGCGTGCATGGCTGAATGATTCATCTCGGGCTCCCTGCTCTGCGGCGGACTCGGCTTGTTTGGCACACGCTGCACCGCCTGCCCCCTTACGTTGTCGAGGGCCTCTCTGGCCGTGCGGCCACTCGGCAGTACCAACTCCGGCGCCAGTTCGGCCAAGGGCTCGAGGACGAACCGCCTCTCCTCCAACCGGGGATGAGGCACCTCCAAATCGGCCTCGGCGATCGAGGACCCATCGTACCAAAGGATATCGACGTCGATGCTCCTGGGCCCCCACCTTACCCGACGTTCCCGTCCCAGCGCCGCTTCGATCCGGCCTATCGCGAGGAGGAGTTCGCGGGCCGAGAGAGCGGTCCGTAACTCCACGACCTGGTTGAGGTAGTCGTCCTGCTCCGGCCCGCCGACCGGAGCGGTGACGTAGAGACTCGAGACCCGGACCACGGAGGTCCCCGGCAACTGGGCCAGCAGCCGCAGGGCCTCCCGCAGCATCTTGTTGCGGTCGCCCAGGTTGGACCCCAGGCCCAGGAACGCTCGGGCCGAGTGGCGCCGGGGGGCGCTCAGATCTCAGCCCTCGAGGTCGGCCCGGACAAGTTCGACGGCTACCGCCACGCTGTCCAAGGCCAGTGCGACAGGTGGGTGGGGCTTGGTCACCTGCACCCAGACCTCGTCCACCGGAAACTTCCGCATGATGGCCTCGGCCGTGATCCGCGCCAGCCGCTCGAGTAGAGAGTAGCTCTCCGTGGTGGCCACGTCGACGATAACGTCCATGACCTCCGTGTAGTCCACAGTGTCGGTCACGTCGTCGGTGAAGGATGCCGGACAGTCGTCCATGGTCAGGCGGACGTCATAGAGCAGGCGCTGTCCCAGCACCTTCTCCTCGTCGGTCACACCGTGGTGGCCGTAGACCTCGAGTCCTTCGATGAAGATATCCATCGCACCCCCTGTCAGTCTTTGCCGAGTATCGCCTTGGCCAGTCGCGCTGCGTCGCGGTTCACGCCCACCCGGTGCACCCTTACCACGTGTGCCCCGGAGCATACCGCCATGACCGTGACGGCGGCGGTCGCGTCGTCCCGGTCGCCTGCCTTCTCCATACCGAGTATCTCTCCGAGAAACCGTTTGCGCGAGGCGCCCACGACTATCGGCCTCCCCAGGGACCGATACGCCTCGAGCCCCCGCAGGATCGCAAGGTTGTGCTCGGTGGTCTTGCCAAACCCCAGACCCGGATCTAGGAGCAGGTTCTGCTCCTTCAGACCGTTGGCGACCGCCCACTCGAGCCGCTCCGCAAAGAAGGCATATAGGTCCTCGACCACATCGCCATACGCGGGTGCGGCCTGCATGGTCTTGGGTTCGCCCAGCATGTGCATGAGTATCACCGGGCAGTCCGCGTCGCGCACCACGGCCACCATCTCCCGGTCCATGCGCAGCGCCGAAATGTCGTTGATCATGTAGGCGCCGGCCGCGAGCGCCTTAGCAGCGACCCGAGCCTTGTAGGTGTCGACCGATATCCGGCCGGGAAGCGCCGAAGCCAGGGCTTCGACCACCGGGAGCACCCGGGCCGTCTCTAGCTCCTCGGGCAGCGGGTCGGAGCCGGGGCGGGTCGACTCTCCCCCGATGTCGATGAGGGCGGCTCCCTCCTCGGCCATCGCCAGCGCGGCCCGCACTGCCTCGTCCGTGCTCGCGTAGCTGCCGCCATCGGAGAACGAGTCGGGAGTAACGTTGAGGACACCCATGAGGAGCGGTGCGTGGGCCAGATCCAGGCCGGGCGGGCCGGCGGGGACTCGCTCGTCGTAGTTGTGGAGTGCGGTCTCGATGGCCCCTGCCAGGCGGCGCAGGCCAAACGGCTGCTGCTTGAGCTTCGGCAGAAGGCGCTCGAACTGGGTGAGGGTCCCCATGACCAGGCAGTCAGCGGCGCCCCCGTGCAGCTCGTACACCTCTCGAGAAGTCGCGACCTCCCCGCCGCGGGACAGCATCTCCTGCTTGAGGATATTAGCGGCGCGAATGTCGAGACCGCGGACGCGAACCACCCGGAAGAGCGCCTTCTTCTGCATGATGTCGATACCGGCGCCGGAGACCCGGATATGCCCCAGAGCGGCCCTGGCCTCGCCGAGATCACGGAGCGCCAGTACTTGGGGGATGCCTTCGACCGGTGGCACCGGAGCCAGGCCTTGGCCTACGCGCCCGGCGCTTCGATCAACGCGAGCACCTCGGCGCGTGTGGCCGCGTTGGTGCGGAAAATACCCCGGACGGCCGAGGTGACCACCCGAGAGCCGGGAGCCCGCTCTCCTCGCATGGACATACAGAGATGCTCGGCCCGCACCAGGACGAGGACGCCCGCGGGGTCGAGCGCGTCCATCAGGCTGTCGGCGATGACGCTCGTCAGCCTCTCCTGCAGTTGGAGCCGGGCGGCTGCCACCCGCACGAGACTTACTATCTTCGAGAAACCAGTGATGCTCCCGTTCTTGGACGGAATATAGGCGACATCCGCCACCCCGAAGAACGGCACCAGATGGTGCTCGCACAGCGAGTGAAAGGCGATGTCGCGCACGAGGACCATCTCCTGGTGCGTGTCGGAGCCGATGGCGACAACCAGGGACGAGAGGTCTTTGGGTTCGGTGAGGATCAGCTCCTCGTAGAGGTCGGCCACTCGGCGGGGAGTGTCGAGCAGGCCCTCGCGACCTGGATCCTCACCGATGCCCTCCAAGAGAAGGCGGGTGGCCTGCGCGATCTTGACCTTGTCGATCACAGGGAAGGCTACCCGGGCTGGTCTTCGGTGTGGCGGGCGAAAGAGGTGACGCCTTCGGGCGTCAGGCCTTCGGGCGCCGATCCTTCCTGCTCGCGTTGCCGTTGCTTCTTGACACGCGCGCTCTCGGCCGCCTTCTGCGCCTTGGCTTCGTCGGCAGCCTTGAAGACCTCCTCGGGGTCCTGGCCCCCGACCAGAGCCTCGAACTGCTCCTTGTCGATGGTCTCCTTTTCGATCAACAGCAGGGAGATCTTGTCCAGTTCCTCACGGTGGGCGGTCAGGATGGCCGTGGCCGTTTCGTAGGCCTCGTCCACCACGCGGCGGATCTCGACGTCGATCTTCTCCGCTGTCTCGTCGGAATACTCCTGGCCCATGCCGTAATCGCGCCCGAGGAAAGGCTGGCCGGGGTCATGGCCGAAGGTCAGCGGCCCCAGGTTTTCGCTCATGCCGTACTGGGTGATCATCCGGCGCGCGGTCTCGGTGGCCCGTTGCAGGTCGTTGGACGCTCCGGTGGTGATGTCGTCGAAGCGGATCTCTTCCGCCACCCGGCCGGCGAGCATGTGCGACAGCTTGTCGAGGATCTCCTTCTTCTTGACCATGAACTTGTCTTCGGTCGGAAGAGTGATGGTGTAGCCAAGAGCCTGGCCGCGGCTGATGATGGAGATCTTGTGCACCGGGTCGGCGTTGGGCAGATAGTGGGCCACCAGCGCGTGCCCGGTCTCGTGATAGGCGGTGATGAGCTTCTCCTCTTCGGAGAGCAGGCGTGACTTCTTCTCGGGGCCGGCGATGACCCTCAGGACCGCTTCTTCTAGCTCTTCCATCTCGATGACCCGCTTGCGCTTGCGCGCCGTCAGCAGAGCGGCCTCATTGACGAGGCTGGCCAGGTCGGCACCGGTGAAGCCCGGGGTCTGGGCGGCCAGGGTATCGAGGACCACCCCGGGAGCCAGCGGCTTGCCCTTAGCGTGGACGGCGAGGATGGCCTTGCGGCCCTCACGGTCGGGACGGTCGACGACGATCTGCCGGTCGAAGCGGCCGGGGCGCAGAAGCGCCGGGTCGAGAATGTCGGGGCGGTTGGTGGCGGCCATGATGATGATGCTCTCGTTGGCCTCGAAGCCATCCATCTCGACGAGCAACTGGTTGAGGGTCTGCTCGCGCTCGTCGTGACCGCCGCCCATGCCGGCGCCGCGATGACGGCCGACGGCGTCGATCTCGTCGATGAAGATGATGCAGGGCTGGTTCTGCTTGGCCTGCTCGAAGAGGTCGCGCACCCGGCTGGCGCCGACGCCCACGAACATTTCGACAAAGTCGGAACCGGAGATGCTGAAGAACGGCACGCCGGCCTCCCCGGCCACGGCCCGCGCCAGCAGGGTCTTGCCCGTCCCCGGAGGGCCGAAGAGAAGGACGCCTTTGGGGATGCGTGCGCCCAAGGCCTGGAAGCGCTTCGGGTTCTCAAGGAAGTCCTTGATCTCCTCGAGCTCCTCTACCGCTTCATCGACCCCGGCGACGTCTTTGAAGGTGATCTTCGGCTGGTCCACGGCCATTCGCTTGGCCCGCGACTTGCCGAAACTCATCACCTTGCTCCCCCCTCCCTGCATCTGATTCATGAGGAAGATGAAGAAGACGACCATGAGGAGTATCGGGGCGATGGTCCCCAACAGCGTCACCCAAACCGAGCTCTTCTGGATATCGGTGGTGAAAGCCACGTCGTTGTCCAGGAGGTACTGCTCCATGGGATATCCCTGCGTGAACCCCACCGCGAAGGCCTTGCCGGTGGTGGTGAGCGTTCCCTGAACGACCATGTCCTTGGTCTTGAGTACCGCTGGAGGTTTGGTCTGGATCTGGTGATTCTCGACTGCCGTCTGGAAGTCGTTGAAGGTCAGGGCCTCGTTACCGCGCGAACCATAGAAGAGGTTCTGGACGAAAAACGCCAGGAGGATCACAAGGAGTATGGGGAAGGCGGCGCTCTTGAAAAACCTGCTCAACTGCGCTCCACAATTCGTTGCGTAAGGGCCAGAGATAGTACCACACCGGCCCTATTCGACGTCGTCCAGCACTCCTATGAAAGGCAGGTTACGGTGCTTCTCTGAGTAGTCAAGCCCGTAACCTACCACGAACTCGTTGGCTATCTCGAAGCCGGTGTACTTGCAGGGCAGATCGGCGGTCCTACGGCTGGGCTTGCTGAGGAGCGTCACGATCTCCACACTGGCCGGATTCCGCGACCAGAGGCTCTTGGTGAGGTATTGGAGGGTCAGGCCCGAGTCGATGATGTCCTCCACGATTAGCACGTGGCGCCCCTCGATGTCGGTATCGAGATCCTTGAGGATCCTCACCACCCCTGAGCTCTCCGTGGATGCACCGTAGCTGGATACCGCCATGAATTCCAGCTCCAGGTCGAAGTCGAGTCGGCGCGCAAGGTCGGCCATGAAGAAGATGGCTCCTTTGAGAACGCAGACGAGCACCGGCCGTGCGCTCCGATAGTCGCAGGCGATCGCCGCAGCCAACTCGTCTACTCGAGCCTGCAGCACTTCCCTGGGGATGAGGACCCTCACCTCTGCCCATCTCCTCCCCGGCGCATGGCGAGCCGGATGATATCCGTGGTTTCGCCGGTTATTCTACCCTCCTCGGCGACCAGGAATCCACAGACCCAGAGCACCCGATCGCCACGGACCACAAGAGGCGTCGCAGCCCGAGCCGCCGCCGGCACCCGCAGATCCACCAGGATATCCTGGAGCTTACGGGAACCCGGAGCGCCGAAGGGACGCATCCTATCCCCCGGCTGGGGACCGCGCACCTCCACCGTCCCCGCCAGGCTGCGAGCGTCGACAAAAGCCTCCTGTGAGATATCGGGGGCGCGGAACCTATCGACCGGCGTCGCGCTCACGCATACCTCTCCCCAGACGACACTGCCGGGGACGCTCAGCGGCACCGGCGCAGGCACCGGCTCCAGACGCTTGCGACCGCGGACAAGCGACAGCTCGTCATACTGCTTCACGCCCCTCCAGCCGCCGCCGAGCGCGCGCTCGGCGGACCCTGGGATGGGCAGCAGCGACTCGAGGGCCAGGACGGAGGCGCGCGAGGCCGCCGGCCTCGCGCGCCCCTCCAGCCAGCTATGCAACAGCAGGCGCCTAAGCGGCGGCTCGACGGCAAGTAGTCCCGACACGCTCAGGACCTTCTCTTCACCGCCGGTGTCCGCGAGGTCCAGCACCACCCGGCGCTCCGCCTCGGCCAGCAGACCCGCCATCAGCCGCTCCATTTCGGCGGCCACCGCCGCCGCCCGGCCGGCGGCCTCTACCGCCCCGGCCAGAGCGGTTTCCCAGGCCGGCACCACCTGCTCACGAAGGGCCGTTCGGGCGTAGCCTGGGTAGGCGTTACCCCGGTCCTCGGCGAACCTGAGCCCCCGGGCACGGCAGAAGCCCGCGGTCTCGGCGCGGCGGCATTCCAGCAGAGGACGCAGCCAGGGCGGGTCGCAGACAAGCATAGCCCGGAAGGCCGCCATCCCTCCGTACCGGCCGAGGCGGTAGAGCATAGTCTCGACCTGGTCGTCGGCGGTATGCCCCAGGGCGATGCGCTCACACCCTTGGTCGGCGGCCACCTGCAGAGCGGCTTCGCGCCGAGCTTCGCGGGCTCTCTCCTGCACGTTGCCGCCGGGCTTTGCGACCCGCCGGTGCGCGATAGTCAGGCCCACCGCCAGTTCTCCGCAGGCATGGATCACGAGAGCCTCGTCGTCATCGCTTTCGGCGCCGCGAAGATGATGGTTGACGTGCAGGGCGTGAAGCGACGCCGGGCCGGCGGGGCGACCGGTGAGGCCAACAAGGATGTGGAGGAGTGCAAGCGAGTCCTGACCGCCAGACACCATCACTAGAGCCCGCGAGCCGGCTGGAAAAAGGCCTTCCCGAGCGGCAAGTGCGCGGACCTTGAGGGCCAGCGAAGCCTTTCCCCGCGGCCCCCTCGCCCCGCTCGCGGCCACCGCCCTCTCCCTTCCCGTCATCGTCCGCCAAGGCTGGTATTGTACTACCCGGTGGCGGGCGGACCCGGCCGCCAACGGGAGGTTCCTTGTGAACGGACGCAGCCAGGCGCCGGACGCGGCGGACTCCATCGTCATCGTCCACGGTCCTTCTCTGACGTCGTGCAGCTTCGGTGATGAGCATCCGCTTCAGCCCAGCCGGCACGATCTCACCATGTCGCTTTTGGCGGCTCTCGGATGGCTCGATGCTCCCGAGATATCGATCGAAGCGCCGCGCCCCGCGACTCTGTCCGAGCTGCTTGCCGCCCACACGCTTCCGTTCATCCAGGCGGTCCAGATGGCGCAGAAGATAGCCCGGGGCGAGCGTACGGCCACCGACCTGCGGCTCTACGGCCTGGGCACCGAAGACAACCCCCTCTTCCCGGGCATCCACGAGGCGCCGGCGCTGCTGGCCGGCGCTGCTCTTCACGGGATGCAGGCCATACTCGACGGCCGCGCAGTCCACGCCTACAGCCCCGCCGGCGGCATGCACCACGCCATGCGCGCCCGCGCAGCCGGCTTCTGTATCTACAACGACATCGTGGTCGCCATCGACGCCGCGGTGGCGGCGGGCCTCCGCGTCGCCTACATCGACCTCGACGCCCACCACGGCGACGGGGTCCAGGCCGCCTTCTACGAGGACCCGCGGGTACTCACCGTCTCGGTCCACGAATCGGGCCTCTTCCTCTTTCCCGGCACCGGCGACGCGACGGAGACGGGGTCGGGCGAGGGCGTGGGCGCATGCCTCAACATCCCGCTCCCACCCGATTCCGGAGACGCGTCCATACTTATGGCCTACGACAACATCATCGAGCCGGCCTTGCTGGTTTACGACCCCGATATCGTCGTCACGCAGACGGGGTGCGATACCCACCACGCCGACCCCCTCACCGACCTGGCTGCGACCATGGCTCTCTATCCGGCACTTGCGGAGCGCATACACGGGCTCGTGCACAAGGTCTGCCAGGGCCGCTGGCTCATAATGGGTGGCGGCGGCTACGACCCCGCCGACGTGACTCCCCGGGCGTGGACGGCCTTTTTCGGTACCGTCCTGGGCAGACAAGCCGAACACGTGGCCCTCCCCGCCGAGTGGAAGCAGGCCTCGAGAGCCAAAGGCGGGCGTCCGCCGGCACGCCTCCTCGACGACCCCAGGGCAGAATCCGCCCGGCCCCCCGGTCACGCATTCATCCGCTCTCTGGAACAGATCGACGCCGGCGCCCTCGCCCTTCTCCGCGCCCGCTTCGGGGAGACGTAGGCGGGGGAGCAAAAGCGTAACGCGCCACCTTGCACTCCACTCCCGGCTTTGCTTATATTGCACCGCTCGAAAGTCCTAAAGGAGGAAACCATGGGTGTGCCCAAAGTCGATCCCGATCTCTGCACCGGGTGCGGCATCTGTGAAGATATCTGCCCCGATGTCTTCGAGGTCGCGGACGACGGTCTCTCGCACGTGATCGATCCGAACGCATGCGAAGATGCCGGCTGCTGCGAAGAAGCCGCGGACGAGTGCCCAGAGGGGGCCATCACCATCGAGTGAGATTGCCGCGGTCCTATCCGCGGAAGACCCTAGGCACCTCAGACACGTGGATAAGCCGCCTGCAGGCGGCTTATCTGCTTGAATCGAGCTCCTGAAGCGAGCTGTTGGAGAAAAGGGGGCAGAAGATGCCGGTCTTTCCCGAATCCCGCGTCCCTCCCGGACAGCGTCTCGTCACCGACTTTCCCGTCCTGCACGCCGGCTCCGTGATGCACGTGCGCCAAGACGCTTGGAGGCTGACACTTTCGGGCCTGGTCTCGCCCGAGCTCACGCTTGACTACGACGCCCTCCTCGCCCTCCCGGCCACCGAGCAGGTCTGCGACATACACTGTGTGACGACCTGGACAAAGCTCGACACCCGCTGGAAGGGCGTCAAGATCACCGACCTTCTCGGCCGGGTGCAGGTGAGCCCGGAGAGCCGGCACGTCGTCGTGCATGCCACCGGAGGATGGACGACCAACCTGCCTCTTGAAGAATTGACTAAGGACGACGTCCTCCTAGCCTACGAGTACGAGGGCCGCCCCATTTCCGCGGAGCACGGAGGACCGGTCCGGCTGGTCGTGCCGCGGCTCTACTTCTGGAAGAGCGCCAAGTGGATCCGAGGCATCGAGTTCACGGTGGACGAACGGCTCGGCTACTGGGAGAGCGTCGGCTACCATCGGCTGGGAGATCCCTGGCTGGAGCAGCGCTACTCGTAGGGGCGCCGCCAGCGGCCCCCTGGGTGCGCGGGCGCCGGCGCCCGCGGCAGGATACCGGCGGGAGACCGTCGAAAGGTTGTGCTCGAGGAGAAAGGAGCACGACCATCGACCTAACGGTTCTGCTACGCATCGGCCTGGCGGCGTGCACCGTCGCGTTCCTGGCAGGCGCATTCATCGTGACCGCACGAGCCGCGGGGCACCCCCGGCGCAAGGCGTCTCTGCCCACGTGGCCGGCCCTCGTGCTCTCTGTGCTGCTCGCGGGCGTGTCCGTGGCCCTGGTCTTCCGCCCCGGCATCGAGGTGGCCTTCTTCCCGCTGGGGCAGGCGGTCCTGCTTGTAGTGTCCGCGGCCCTCTTCTCGATCGCCCTTTCACTCGGACGGCAGGATGTGTCGGTCGAGGGCCAGGTCCTCGACACTCCCACCGTCGATGCCCTCACGCGCATCGCCAGCCACAGAGTCTTCCAGGATCGGTTGGCCCACGAGTGCGAACGGGCGTATCGCTTCGGCGACACCTTCATGCTGCTCATGCTGGACCTGGACAACTTCCGCCCCATCAACGACCGGCACGGCCATCGCGTCGGCGATCGCGTACTACTGGAGCTCTCGCGCAAGTTCCGGTCGCAGTTGCGAGAGATCGACCTGGTGGCCCGCTTTGGGGGGGACCAGTTCGCGATGATCCTCCCCCACACCTTCGAGAAGGGCGGCGTAGAGGTGGCGGAGCGTCTTCGCCGCGACATCTCGGCCTGGGTCTTCCCCCTCTCCACCAGTGCAGAGGTGCGGCTCACGCTCAGCATCGGGCTCTGCTCCTATCCACAGGACGGCATGTCGCCGCCGGAGCTGCTACAAGTGGCCCAGAAGGCTCTGGGCTTCGCCAAGGCCATGGGTGGCAACCAGGTGCAACCGGCCTGCGACCTTCCCAGCCGTGAGTCGGTGGGCAATGTGGTGCCGCTCCCTCACTCGGGACGGGAAGCGATCGTGAGGAGCCTGGCGGCGGCCGTAGACGTCCGCGACGGATACACGCGGGAGCACTCCCATCTGGTGTCCGAGCTTTCCGCCGCTATCGCGCGCCGTATCGGCCTGGCCTCGAGCGACGTGGCCCGAATCAGCGTAGGCGCCCTGCTCCACGACGTGGGAAAGATAGGGGTCCCCGACGCTATCCTGACCAAAGAGGACGGTCTCTCTGCAGAGGAATGGGAATGCGTCCGCCAGCATCCGGGCCTCGGCAAACGGATCCTCGAGCAGGCTCCCGAGCTCATGGACGTCATGCCCCTGGTTTTCCACCACCAGGAACGCTGGGACGGCACCGGTTACCCACAGCAGTTGCGGGGCGAGGAGATCCCCCTCGGGGCTAGGATCATCGCCGCGGCCGACGCGTACCACGCCATCCGCTCCGACCGCCCCTACCGGATAGGCCGTAGCCACCGGGAGGCCATGCGAGAACTGCGGCAGTGCAGCGGCGAGCAGTTCGATCCCCGGGTCATAGACGCCCTCTTAGCCGTCCTCGATACCGACGCCGACCTGCGCGCTCTCACGCTCTCGGAGCCCGAGTTTGCGGCCGTCAACTCCCCACTCCCGGGGCCGCAACCTGTAAAGAAGCCGGCCGCCGCTGCAAACCTGGGCGGCTAGCAGGCTGCTGAAGAATGACGCCTCGCCGGCGTCAGGTGTAGACGATCAGTCCGAAGATGTGGTAGCACATGACCGCGGTAAAGACGGCCAGCATGATGACCGCGGCCTCGAGCCCGCTACGGAAGCGGCGGCAACGCCAAGCCAACCAGCTGGTCATCAGCACCGCCACAAGCTTGAACAATCCTGCGTAGAGCGGGTCGGCGTCAAACAGCGACTTCAAGATCGGGTTCGCCTCACCCCCGCCCTCAGCCAGCACCTTCAGGGTCAGCAGCAAGTCCGCGAGATTCAAGAGGTTGACCACCGCCAGCAGTCCGAACAGGAGTCGCGGCCTATCGCGCAAAGCCAAGAGCGCCCTTTCGTACGCGATAGACGCCCGACCTGCGCCCTCCCGGCCCCGACGATCGAAACCGCTGCGCCTCTCCCGCAGAACAAAACTGAACCGCCGATGTCGGCGGTCCTTCTCGCGGCGATTGCTTGGGTCAAGCGCAGCAGAATCTTTTTCCACAGAGATAATTATATCTGTGTGAGTGGAATTTCGATAGACTCTTTGTCCGATTTCTCGACAATCTCCTCACTCATCTTGAGTCTGTCCCATTCGCGATGGAGAACTGGAGCCGCCAATGCCAACCCGACGAGCGACACCACGCCGGCCATGCTGATGACCCAGCCCGACATGTACCCGTACAGCACCGGTGCGAGCAACGTGCCGATGAGAGCTGCAATCTGCACCGAGCTGGCCTCAAGCCCCTGCACGCTCCCAAGCCACCTCCGAGGGGCGACCTGGACCAAGAACCCCTGTTTGGCCGGATACGACCAGGCGAAGGCGAGTCCCTCGATCACGTTGACCACAAGGAACAGGAGCAGGTTGTCGGTGCTGCCGTAGAGGATCCAGGCGAACGCCGCCACCGTGAACCCAGAAAACATGAGAGCCCACCGGCTGTACCTATCGGCTAGATAGCCTCCGACGAACGCCAGCAGCATGGGGGCGGAAAAAGCGATCCATGTGAGCCCGATGAAGCGCATGGAAGCGCCGAGGTGCCTCAGCCAGAGGCTCCATAGCACCTCGAACACCCCCATGGCGAAGTGGCCGGTCGCCGCGACGATAAGAAAGGCGACGATGGGCTTGGTCACCAGTTGGCGGTACGGCGGGTGCTTGACCTTGACGTGCCGGCGCCGGCGAGCATGTTCCGGTTCCCTGACTACGATCATGAGGGCCAAAGCGGTCAAGAGCGAGAGAGCGCTTCCGAACAGAAAGATGGTGTAGAAGGCCCAGGTGCCCTCCCCGCCGCCAAGACTGTAGAGCGGCCAGGCGAGGACCGGACCTGCGACAAGGCCTCCAAACTGGGCGGTGGTCATCCAGCCGTAGGCCCGGCTCCGATCCTTTTCCGCGCTCACGTCGGCCACGAGAGCCTGAGCGGCGGGTGTGACGGCCGCCGCCCCGACCCCCTCCAAGAAACGGAAGAAGACGAACCAGGCCGGATCGGTCGTCGATATGAAGAGTAGTTGGGCAAGGCCGAAGAAGGCGATGCCCGCGACGATCACGGGCTTGCGCCCTATCGAGTCGCTCAGCCGGCCGAACAACGCGGAAAAAGCGAAGCTCCCTATATAGTAGGCCGCTGCGATGACTCCTATGAGCCAGACAGAGGCATGAGCCTGCTCCTGCAGAAAGACGGGGAGATAGGGCAGTATGGCGCCGAACCCCGCCCAGACGACGAAGCTGGCGGCGCAGATGACCCCGAGCTGGACCCACTGGGTCCGTTCAGGACCCAGATCCGCGCCGTGTTCATATCCGCTGCCGATCGGCGGGGCGGCCGGCTCGGGGCGACTTGTCTGAGAAGCGCTCATGTGGGAACTTTGCTGTGAAGTAAACGATCAGGGAGCGCGGGCGGCCCGGCCGCCGGCGCCCAGCAAGGCTACCACTTCGATGGAGAGAAGATCGTGCCGGAAGAGGAGAAGCAGGGCCGTATCGGACGGGCCTTTCAGGAAGGGACCTCGTACTACAGGGATTCGCTTGAGGAGCGGACTCTGGACTGGCGAAGCAAGCCCCCTCTCTACAAGTTCTACAGCTACGCTCCGGTGTTTGGCCTCCCCTCTCCGGCGCCGGCTCCCGACGAGCAGCCCGGCCCCGATGTGCTCACCTGCATCGGCCGGCGGCGCACGGTCCGCTCGTTTGGCGCCACCCCTCTGACCCTTCTCGAACTGTCGCGCTTGCTCTGGTCCTCGGCAGGAGTCACCGCGGCGTTCATCGGGCCGCAGGGCCAGGACTTCTACCGGGCCCCCCCGGCCGCGGGCGCCCTCTATCCAATCGAGACCTACGTGGTCGTGAACAAGGTGGAGGGGCTGGAGCCGGGCCTCTACCACTACCGGGTGGCGGGGTCCGACATCCTTGGGCGGCCCATCGTCGAGGGGAGTCATTCGCTGGAACAACTACGCACAGGAGACCTCCGCTCCGAGATCAGCGCGGCCGCTCTGGACCAACCTCTGTGCGGCAAAGCGGGGGCGGTGTTCGTGTGGACGGCGGTGTTCGCACGCTCCGAGTGGAAATATCAGCAGCGCGCCTATCGCTATTTCTACCTGGAGGCCGGACATATGGCAGCCCAATTGTCCCTGGCCGCGATAGCACTGGGACTGGGTACCTGTCAGCTCGCCGCCTTCTTCGATCGAGAACTCAACGCGCTGCTCGGCATCGATGGGCAGAGCGAAGGCTCCATCTACCTGACCGCGGTCGGCAGGCCGAGCAGACCTTTCCGGAGCGGCGAGACCGACCCGCGGCATACCGCGCGTCCCAAGGAGTAGCAGCCGGGCAGCGCTCTAGGTGTCGGCGGAACGGCGCTTGCTGACGTACTCGACGTCGCGGCCGTGCACGTAATCGATCGCCTGGAAGAACCCCAGCGACGTGTCGTTGTCGGATTCGATGAGCGCTGCCACGATCTCGATCCCCAAGGCCTCCACGCGCCTCTCCACCTCGCGCACCAGACGGCCGGCGATACCTCGGCGCCGGTAGTCCGGCGCCACCGCGAGCCGGTTGATCCACCCCCGGCGCCCGTCGTGGGTGCCCAGAACGACGCCCACCAACCGCTCGCCAGTCTCGGCCACCAGGAACACCGCCGTGCCCCGCTCCATCTCGACCCGCATCTTGTCCTGCCGATCGCGGCCCTGAGGCCGGTATGGCAGCCCCGATTCGGCCCAGAGACGGGTGACAGCATCGTAGTCATCCAGCGTCATCTCCCGAATGTCGACCTCGTGCGCGACCCCCTCTGGTCCTGCGGCCCCCATATCGCCTCCTGCCTCTGTGCGGTGTCCTCCTCCTGTGGAACCGGTAGTCGAGCTTAGCAAACCTGGGTGCGGTGCAGGTCCGCATTGACATTTGCCTGCCTGTCTGTTCAGATTTCATTCGCCGCGGCCGGGGGGCTTGGGCGGCACTCTTGGGGTCGCTGCCACTCAGCCGGCGGCGGCCCCTTCGTGATTCCACGACGATTCCTCTCCGACACGCTTGTCGAGCCGCAGGCCGCGATCGGTGTGTGCGCAGGCGATAGCGGGTATCCACTTCTACAAGACCCTATCGTCACTGACTACCGCCCGGGCACCTCCAGAAGCCCGGCGACGCAGCGGGCAAGGAGGACGAACCATGCACGCAGAGCTTGAGGACATACGGGTAGCCGCCCTGGTGGCGCAAGGCTTCGAGCAGGTGGAGTTGCTGGCGCCCAAGAAGGCTTTGGAGGCCGCCGGAGCTCGCGTGGATGTCGTCTCGCCGAGGGAGGGAAAGGTCCGGGGCTGGGATCATGGCGACTGGGGAGAGGAACAGGACGTCGACGTCCGGCTCGCCGAGGCCGACCCCAATCTCTATGACGCCCTACTGCTTCCAGGGGGAGTAATGAACCCTGACAAGTTGCGCCGCGATCCCGATGCCTGGCGTTTTGTGAAAGGGTTCTTCGCAGCAAGCAAGCCCGTAGCGGCCGTATGCCATGCTCCCTGGCTGCTGATCGACTCGGGAGTGATCGACGGGCGCCGCCTCACTTCGTACCCCAGCCTGCAAATGGATCTGGAGAACGCGGGCGCGGATTGGGTGGACGAACAGGTGGTCGTCGACCGAGGGCTCATAACCAGTCGGGGAGTGCAGGACATCCCAGCCTTCAGCCGGGCGTTCATCGCCGAGATCATGAGGGCGAACTACCGTACCGAGGGATAGCCGATCACCGAACTCCCAGCTGCCGGGGCTCATCTCGCCGTTCGGGCCTCCGCAAGCTGTTGCAGGTCTCCCAGGTCGAGGTCGGTCAAGAACCCAAGTAGGAAATCGCCGGTCGCCTTAAGCCGGCGCGCATTGACGTGCCTGTAGGTGTCCTTTGCGGTGTGATGAAGACTGTCGACTCGCCACTCCAACCACAGAGCCGGGTAGCCGGCAAGTTCAAACGGCTCGTGGTCGCTCCAACCGGCCGGGGACGGGTCCCGCTCATAGGCCAACGCAATGTGCTGCGCCCCGGCATAAGCCTTGGCCAGATCCCGGAGTTCCCTCGGTCCCTTTCCCATGGTGCGCACGACGAACGTGTTGCCGTACGCCACCATGTCGGCGGATATCATCCCCACCAGGCCGGCCCGCTCCTCCGCACTCATCTGAGACACGTATGCGCGAGAACCGTAGTGATGGTGGTCGGGGTTGTCGTCGATCATCTCCTCGTTCCCGAAAAGGACGAGTATCACCGTGGGGACAACCGAGGCGCCCTTCAGATCACGGGCCAATTCCAGGACCACCCCGCAGCCCGAAGCGTTGTCGTTGCCCCCAGGCGAGGGTCCCCAGCTATCGATGTGCGCACCCACGACGACCGTCAGCGGCGACGAACCACGCTTGACCGCGATCACGTTGTGCGAGGTGCGTCCGTTGGGGATAGGGACGTCGGCCACATCGACCTGGTACCCAAGCCCGTCTAGATAGCCTCGGGCGTATTCGATGGCCGCCATTTCGGCATTGGTACCCGCGTGCCGTACGCCGATGTCGACTGCAAGCTTCTTCACGTGCGTCATTGCTCTCGACCCATCGAAGGCCGCCACAGTGGTCATGGTCGTGGTCGTCGTGGTCATGGTCGTGGTCGTCGTGGTCGTGGTCGAGGTGGATGTGGAGGTGGAGGTGGAGGTGGAGGCGATGGTAGAGGCGGGAGCGGCCGTGGTGGGCGGCGTGGAGGTTGTGACCACGGCGGCGGTGGTCGTGCTCGCGACCTGGACGTTCGCACAACCGGCAAGCACACCGGATGCGGCGAGCGCAGCGGCGACCACCGGCACCGCCAGGACGTTGCGGAGGGCAGACAATACCGGCATCAGGCAGACCCAGACCGCGAGGCCGTTCTAGGCGGTCGCATCGAGGCTCAGGGCCAAAATGGACGACAGGGCCTCAGGCTCGGCCCTGAAGATCGCGCAGCACCTATGATCGTAGAGCCCAACCACGTCGAGCAGGCGCCGTATCGACAGGCTCGGGGCCACTATCGCCAGCAGCCCGTCGTCCCGAAGCTCTCCCACTGTGGACAAGATCACCGCCAATCCTCCGCTGTCGATGTACGAGCAGCCCGCCAGATCGAGGAGCAGGCGGTGGTTGCCCGCTTTCACTTGGGCGCGCAAGGCCTCCTCCAGAACGGGTGCGTTCAGGCGATCCAGATCGCCGCTGATGCGGAGGACGGGTACAGCACCTAGTTGCTGCTGCGTGATGTCCACGAGGCACCTCCCGCAAGCGATGCTATCTGGGCCAGTATAGGCTGCGGGACTCGCGGATGCATTACACTGCCACCATCTAGCACAAGGGAGGGACCGTGAACGCGTACGACGTCATGCACGAGTGGGACCGGGCGGTGGGAAACTCTCCCCGCACCGACGAAGAACTCGACCGTGACATTCCCGAGCAGCTCGCGAACGGTGACTATGAAGGTTGGAAGGCCCTCCTGGAGACACGCGACGTACCGGCGATCGAAGAGGGTATGCGCATCTGGGGCCTACCGATCCAACATCTCGGCTTCTTCGAGATCGACGACGCAATCGAGACTGTGGAAAGGCCGGACCTGCTCGACTGACCTTGAGGGCGGCCCTTTCGCAGGGCTGGCCCTAGGTAGTCACAGATCCCCTGAGCGTCTCCACCCAGCCGGGATCGAGCCGGAGTAATCTCGCCTTCTTGAGATTCTCCCTGATGAGCCATCGCACGTCGGGGTCGGCGGAGCCGGCCCAGTACTCCATCCGCGGCTTCCCGCGCTCAGGGTCGGCGACGACTACCACACTCCAGCAGTAGGCGAGCGCCTGCCGGAGCGTCCTGAACTCGTCGGAGCGGCGGTCGGACGCCACCGCCAGGTTCGCGGTCACTCTGTCGACGATGTCGACGGCCATCGCCGCCGCATCAGGCCCCCGCAGCAGCCTTGGCTCCGCCACGCCGGCCACGGCGGCCCTCTGCACGTAGGGACGGTCGTCCGCCCAGCCGCCGACTATCTCGAGCAGCCGCGAGACGTCGGCGTCGCCCACGCGCTGCAACGCCATCGCCACGCCCTCTCGGACCCGCCAGCGGTGATCGCGCGCGCGATATCGCAGCTCCTCCACCAGCTCCGGGCGGCCCTCAGCTACCAAGCGGCCCAGCCCTACGACCCCGCACACTGCGAGGAACTCGTCGGTGGGCTCGTCGCCGGATCCGACGGCGATCCATTCGCGGAACTCATCCTCCCAGCCCACATCGGCCGCCGCTTGTACCAGCTCGAGATTGCCCCGGGGCCCGGGAAGGCCCGAGTGTTTGCGCAGAAACGCAATCTTCTCCGGGCTTCGGCCCAACTCTGTCGCGTAGTCGTCGCGCTTGGTCATACGATCATCCCCGGGCACGCCGGGTCGACGCTCGACCCTACCCCTCAGACGGCAGCAGCCCTGCTACCACCGCGATGCTCCTCACCCGATCGGCGAGCTCAGGGGCGAGATCGTACACAGCCGCGCTCTGCATGTCCGCTTCCATGACCCGATCGTCGCGGGGAAGCCAGCCGGCGAGCGGCAACTCACCGAGGTGCTGCTGGATGAATCCGAGGTCGCTCTCGCTCCGGACCTTGTTCGCCACGGCCCAGACGGCCGGTATGCCGAGTTCTTTGGCCAGAGCACCGATGTCGGCCGCGACCGTCAGACTACGCTGTCCGGGTTCGGCCACGATGAACATCGCGTCCACCGATGCGGCCGTGCCCCGGCCGAGATGTTCCAGGCCCGCCACCATGTCCAGAAGCACCGTCTCGCGCTCCCGCAACAAGAGGTGACTGACCAGCGCCCGGACCATGGTGTTCTCCGGGCACACGCACCCCGCTCCCGCTCCCCGCACAACTCCCATCTCCAAAAGCCTGATGCCGCGGTGAGAGACGGAGAACCGGGCAGGGATGTCGTCCACGCGAGGATTGAGGCGGAAGTAGGCGCCCGACTCGCCGGGGCGCGCTCCGGTCCGCTCTTCGATGAGGTCCTTCAGTTCGATGATCGGGACGAGCTGAGCGAGTAGATCGGGCGGGAACCCGAGAGCCTGGCCAAGGGTGGCGTTAGGGTCGGCGTCGATGGCGTAGACGGTCTCTCCGCCTGTGGCGAGCACATACGACAGCAGCGCGCTGAACGTGGTCTTGCCGACGCCGCCCTTTCCGGCTACCGCGATCTTAGACATCGCCACCCTCCGGATGCAGCGCCAACCAGCGTTCCTCCCCTAGGCACTCACGAGCCTTGACGCACCACGTGGCGCACGACGGGATGCTCTCCTTGCACACGTAGTTACCGCACACGTGGCATTTGGCCCGGATCTCGTCCGAGAACATCTCCACCTCGGCGCCGCAGGACGGACAGGGGTGAAGAGACACCTTCAGATCTCGTCCGTCTTGACCTGGACAGTGGCCGCTCATCGCTCCCTACCTCCTGCTCGCCAGAGTAGTTCTCCAGAATAAGGGTATTGACAAAACGACGATGGGACAGGTATATACTAGCAACCTAATAAGGTAACGGACCTTAGAAAGCGGTACGCGATTGCTCTGCATCTCAAGCAAGGGGCACCACGCCACGAGAATACTCGTTTTGCTGGCCTCTGGTACCGCGGATAAGATCTACAGCAAGACCGAGATCGCAGCCGTCGAGGGGCTTACTAGTGGATACGTCCAGCAGCTCATGGGCAGTCTTCACGCAGGGGGCCTCGTTCTTAGCTACCGCGGGAAGCAAGGAGGTTTCAAACTTGCACACTCTCCGCACCTTATCACCGTAGCCGACGCCGTCCGCGTCGTGGAGGGCGAGATCCGGCTTGCCGTCTGCCATGACGGCGAGAACTGCGACCGGATCCCCACCTGCCCCACGCGCTCGACATGGGTGGAGGCGGCGTCTCTTCTTCAGACTTTCTTCGAGCAGACTACCATCGCGCAACTCGCCGAACGGGCCCAGGACTTGGCGGCCCAAGGGAAGGATGTGGGCACATGCAGCAACTAGTAGTGGACGTGCCGGGTATGTACGGCGACCATCACGTGTCGCAGGTCCGCGCGGTCCTGCTGGCCGCGACGGGCGTGAACGAGGTAACGGCGAGCGCGGCGCGGCGGAAGGTGGCCGTGAGCTTCGATGAAGCCGCCACCTCCCCCGATGCCATCCGGGAGGTGCTCGTTTCGGCGGGGTATTCACCCGACCAGCCGCAAGCGGCCTACGAGTTCGCCGAGAGACACAAGGACGGCTCCACTTGGTACGTCGTCCCCGACCGTACCACCACTACCGAGCGAAAAGACCGCGAAATGGCTGGAGATTTCCGACGCTACTAGACCGGGCGGTTGCGACCGGGTGCGTCCCTTGAAAGGAGAAGGACAGAATGCCTGAAGTGAAGAGCATCGATGGAGCAGCGTGCCAAGTGCTCGGGTCGTGCGAAGGGATAGTGGAAACCGCCTTCGACCGGGCTGCCGCCAGTATGCCCTGCCCCATCGGCGCCGACAGCACCTGTTGCCGCAACTGCGCCATGGGGCCCTGCCGCCTGATCGGCCCTGTCATGACCGGCGTATGCGGTGCTACCCGGGCCACGGTCGCCGCCCGCAACTTCGCCCGAGCTGTCGCGGCAGGTGCCGCCTCTCACTCCGACCACGGCCGCGGGATGGCGTTCGCCCTCCTCGCGGTGGCGAACGGCGAGGCGAAGAGCTTCCGCATCCGCGACGAGGCCAAGTTGCACGAGGTGGCGGGGTACATGGGCATCAAGGTCGCGGACCGCCCGGTGAACGACATCGCCCGCGACGTGGCAGAAGCGGCGATCGGAGAGTTCGGCAAACAGACAGGCGAACTCATGTATCTGAGCAGGGCCACGACAGGCAGGCAGGAGATCTGGCGCGAACAGAAGATCGCTCCTCGCGGCATCGACCGCGAGGTGGTGGAGATGATGCACCGGACGCACATGGGTAACGACCAGGACGCCGAGAACATCATGAACCAGGTGCTCTGCACCTCGCTCACCGACGGCTGGGGCGGTTCCATGCTCGCCACGGACATAAGCGACATCATGTTCGGCACGCCCGCGCCGCTGCGCAGCCAGGTGAACCTCGGCGTGTTGAGCGACGACGGAGTGAACCTCGTCGTCCACGGCCACGACCCGATCCTATCGGAGATGATCGTCGCCGCCTCTACCGATCCGGAACTGCTCGAGTACGCCAAGAGCAAGGGGGCCAACGGCATCAACCTGGCCGGCATCTGCTGCACGGCGAACGAGATACTGATGCGTCACGGTATCCCACCCGCGGGCAATTTCCTCTCCCAGGAACTAGCGATCGCGACGGGCGCGGTCGAAGCGATGGTCGTCGACGTGCAGTGCATCATGCAGGCGCTGGCAGGCGTCGCCTCCCAATACCACACCAAGCTGATCACCACGTCCCCCAAGGCGAAGATCGAAGGGGCCGAGCACTTTGAGTTCGACGAGCACCACGCGTACGAGAACGCCACACAGATCGTGCGCACGGCTATCGACAACTTTCCCAACCGGGGAAGAACGGTGATCCCGCACGTAGACGAGGCGCTCGTTGCCGGCTTCTCTCACGAGTACATCCGGTACATGCAGGGAGGCCACTATCGCGGGTCGTTCCGTCCCCTCAACGATGCCATCGCGGCCGGCCGCATCCGCGGTCTGGCCGCCGTCGTAGGGTGCAACAACGCGCGCGTCACGCACGACGCGCCGATAACCCAGGTGGTCCGCGAACTCATCGCCAACGACGTGCTGGTCGCGGTCACCGGATGTGCCGCCACGGGCGCCGCAAAGTACGGATATCTGCGTCCGGAGTTCATGGATCACGCCGGCGCCGGTCTTCGCGAGGTGTGCGAGGCCATAGGGATCCCGCCCGTGCTTCACGTCGGCTCCTGCGTGGACAACTCCCGCCTCCTCACCATCCTCACGGAATGCGCGACTGAGGGTGGCCTCGGCGAGGACATCTCCGACCTGCCCGCAGTGGGCATCTGCCCGGAGTACATGTCCGAGAAGGCGCTGTCCATCGGGTCGTACTGTGCGGCATCCGGAGCCTACGTGCTCTTTGGGTTGCCTTCGCCCGTCGGCGGAAGCCAGGTGGTAGTGGATCTCATGCTCGACGGCTGGATGGAGCGGTTCGGCGGCGGTATCGAGTTCGAGCCCGACATCGATGCCCTGGTGAAGAAGGCTCTGGCGCACATCGATAAGAAGCGCGGAGAGTTGGGCCTGACCGAGTACGACGCGGCACGCTTTGGCGAGAGCGGCGACCGCCTCATGGAGGAGTTGCTGGAGGGAGTCGAGGAGGGCGAGTTGCTCAACACGTATTCGGTGCACAAGCGCCCGGCCGGCAACCTCGAGGGCGGCAAGCAGGCCGTCGGGTCGGAGGTGTAGGCAGATGTCGAGATACATCGCAAAGGCGGCCATGCGGGGGGCTACCTCCATCGTCGACGAGGCCGACCGCATGTTGCAGGCGGCCATCGCCGATCTGGGACCCGACAAGCCGGTGGCCTTCACCAACACCGCATACCACCTGCCAGTGATCCTTGGCTTCACGGGGATGGAAGTGGACAACCTGGGACAGTTGCAGAAGGCGCTTGACCACGCGAAGAAGCTACTGAACGACACGCCGGGTGACAGCCTCTGGCTGCCCTACTTGGGCGAGACGCTGGACGCCGGTGCGGCGACGCTCTTGGCTGCTGAAGCGATCGAAGCCGTCCGCTTTGCCCGGGGCACGCAACCGGAGCCCATCCCTGGTCTGCAGCTCACCGGCACCAGCTTCGTCAACCCGAACGGCAACGGTGGCGGTGGCGGTGGCTATGCCAACGGCCCCATCGACGACATCCAGTTGCGTGCCTGGGGCATCCAGTTGGTCGACGGCCGCATGCCCGGCTTCTGCGCCATCGTGGGCGCCGCCCGCAGCAACGAGGCCGCCGTGTCGATCGTCCGCGAGCTACAGAAGCGGAACATCCTGGTATTCCTCTCGGGCAACGTCAACGGGCGCTCCATCATCCATCAGTTGATGGAAGAGGGCGTCGAGATGGGATACGACACCTACATCATCCCCTTCGGCACCGACACCATCTCGGCCATCTACGCCCTAGGCTTCGCCACCCGCTCGGCTCTCACGTTCGGCGGTATGTCGGGCGGCCAGATCCGTAACATCCTGCTATACAACAAGTTCCGAGTGTTCGCCTTCGTCCTCGCCTTGGGCGAGGTGGACGACCTCAAGTACGCGGCGGCGGCTGGGGCCATCAGCTACGGCTTCCCGGCGATCGCCGACACCGTCATCCCGCAGATCCTGCCCACAGGCGTGACCGCGTACGAGCACGTGGTGAGCATGCCCTTCGACGACATCGAGGGTGAGAACGACACCGAAAAAGCCCGCCGCCTGGTGCAGCGCGCGATCGAGGTGCGCGGCGTCAAGATCAAGATCACTGAGGTACCCATCCCGATACCGTACGGCAGTGCCTTCGAAGGCGAGCGGATACGCAAGGCCGACATGCGCGTGGAGTTCGGCGGCTCGAAAGCCCAGGCCTTCGAGTACTTGAGAACGGCCGGACTGGACGAGGTCGAAGACGGCAAGATCGAGTTGATTGGACCGGACTTCGACGAGGTGCCGGAGGGCGGCGCCATGAACATGGGCATCTTGGTCAAGGTGGCCGGCCGGAAGATGCAGGAGGACTTCGAGCCGGTGCTCGAGCGCCAGATCCACTACTTCGTCAACGGCGCGTCGGGCATCCAACACGTCGGCCAGCGAGACATCACGTGGATACGCTTCAGCAAGGGCTCCGTCGACAAGGGCTTCGGACTCAAGAACATCGGCGACATCCTCTACGCCCGGCTCCACGCCGAGTTCGGGGCCATCGTCGACAAGGTCCAGGTGACCATTGTCACCGACCCCGAACAGTTCGAGAAGTGGCTGGCCAAGGCACGCGAGGCCTATCAGAACCGCAATGTGCGGCTGGCCGGCATGGTCGATGCCAGCGTGGAGGAATTCTACAGCTGCACGCTCTGCCAGAGCTTCGCTCCCAACCACGTCTGCGTCATCTCCCCCGAGCGGTTGGGCCTCTGCGGCGCGTACAACTGGCTCGACTGCAAGGCCTCCAATCAGATCAACCCGACGGGACCCAACCAGCCGATCGTCAAGGGCATCTGTATCGACCCGGACTTGGGCGTGTGGGAAGGGTCCAACGCCTTCGCGTACCAGAACTCGCACCAAGCCGTCGAGAACGTCGCTCTTTACTCGATCATGCAGGACCCCATGACGGCCTGCGGCTGCTTCGAGTGCATAGTCATGGTCATCCCGGAGGCGAACGGCGTGATGGTGGCCTCGCGCGACGACCCGAGCATGACCCCGGCCGGTATGACCTTCTCCACACTGGCTGGAGTGGCGGGCGGCGGCCTGCAGACGCCGGGGATGATGGGTGTCGGCAAGTTCTACCTCACCAGCCGCAAGTTCATCTCGGCCGAGGGCGGTTTCAAGCGGGTCGTCTGGATGTCCAGCAACCTCAAGACCATCATGGCCGACGACCTCAAGGCCGTGGCCGAACGCGAGGGGGACCCCGACCTCATCAACAAGATAGCCGACGCGAGTTGCGCGACCACCGTGGAGGAACTGGTGCCCTGGCTCGAGGCCCAGGGACATCCAGCGCTGGCTATGGACCCGATCATCTGAGCCGGACGATCCTGAAAGGAGATCCCGGATGTCTCTAACACTGCCCGAAGTCAAGGAAACGTGGGTCGGCCGCATCATGGAGGTAACCCTGGGTGCCGGACCGGACAAGGGTGGCACGCGCGGCAGTACCGTGACCGTGGGTGGCGAGGCCACGCTCCCCTTCCTGCACTTTGAGGGCTCGATCCCCCGCCGGCCGGTGATCGCGGTGGAGGTCAGCGACCGGAAGCCCGAAGACTGGTCGAGCCTGCTCCAGACCGCCTGGGGCGAGGCACTGGGCGACCCAGCCGCCTGGGCTGCACAGGCCGAGAAGGCCGGAGCCGACCTGATCGCACTGTCGCTCGACAGCGCCCACCCCGAGCGCGGAGACACCGGCGCGGCCGAGGCACGCAAGACAGTGCGGCGGGTGTTGGAAGCCACGTCGTTACCACTCATCGTCTACGGCCCCGGTCAGAAGGACAAGGACAACGAAGTACTGGTGGCCGCCGCGGAAGAGGCCAAGGGCGAGCGCATCGCCTTGGGCAACGCCGAGGAAAAGAACTATCGCACCATCGTGGCGGCCGCTCTGGCCAACGACCAGGTGATCGTCGCCAAGAGCCCCATCGACGTGAACCTGGCCAAGCAACTCAACGTGCTCATCGGCGACATGGGCATGAATCGCGATCGCATGCTCATGGATCCCACCACCGGCGCACTGGGCTACGGCATCGAGTACAGCTACTCCGTGATGGAGAGGGTGCGCTTGGCCGCTTTGACCGGGGATTCCGCGCTGCAGCAGCCCATGATCTTGACGGTGGGCTACGAGGCCTGGCGCGCCAAAGAAGCGCGCACCGACCAGGACGTGCCCGCGCAGTGGGGAGATTGGACCCAGCGGGGCATCCTGTGGGAAGCGAACACCAGCATCACTCTCCTCAACACAGGCGCCGACATCCTCGTGTTGCGGCACCCCGACACTATCCCCTTGGTCAAGCGCGCCATCGATGGACTGATGGCGGGAGCCCCGGTAGCCTAGCCGCGCTTCGCGGCGGCCGACCCCCCTCGAGAGAAAGGAGCGCGCCACATGGCACTGAGTGGCATCGCAATATACAAGGTGTTGCCGCAGACCAACTGCAAGGAGTGCGGCTTTGCCACCTGCCTGGCCTTCGCCATGAAGTTGGCCGCGCGGCAGGCGGAACTGGCCGCATGCCCCTACGTGACCGACGAGGCCAAGGCCCAATTGGACACAGCGTCGGCGCCACCCATCCGGCTGATCTCGATGGGAGCAGAAGGGCGCAAGCTGGAGGTGGGCAACGAGACTGTCGTGTTCCGGCACGAAAAGACGTTTGTGCACCAGCCCGGGCTCTTCGTGCGCCTGTCCGCGACCCTCGCGGACGGGGAGGTCGCGAGCCTGCTCGATCAGGTCGCCGGCTATCAGATCGAGCGCGTGGGCCAGACCCTTCGGCCCGACGGGGTGGCCATTGAGGGCGCGCCCGGTGCCGGCGGCCAATTCGCCGCTCGGGTCACCCAGGCAGTGGAAAAGGGCCTTGCCGTCATACTGATGAGCTCCGATGCGGCCACGCTGGAAGCGGGCCTCGCCGCGGCCGGGCCGGCGCGACCGCTCATCTATGCGGCCGACGCGGGCAACTGGGAGGCGATGGCCGCTCTTGCCAAGAAGCACTCGGCCCCTCTGGCCGTCCGCGTCGCCGACGGTGACTTGGAAGCCCTGGCGACCCTGACCGACCAGGTGGCCAAGCAAGGGGCCGAAGATCTGGTGCTCGATCCAGGCACTCGGGGCTGGGCCGACTCCCTCAGCGCCCTGATGCGGATGCGCCGCGCGGCTATCAAGAAGAACTTCAAGCCCCTCGGGTATCCGGTGATCGCCTTCCCCGGCGAAACGACCGGCAGCGCGGAGGAAGAGGCGATGATGGCCTCGTTGTTCATCGACAAGTACGCGGGGTTCATCGTTCTCGACCATTTTGAGCCCGCCGTCATCTATTCGCTCCTCACTCTGCGGCAGAACATCTACACCGACCCGCAGAAGCCCATCTCGGTAAGCCCCGGTCTGTACGAGATCGGCGATCCTGATGCGGACTCCCCCTTGCTGGTCACCACCAACTTCTCGCTCACCTACTTCTCGGTGGCCGGAGAGGTGGAAGGCAGCGGGAAGCGCTCCTGGCTGCTGGTCGCCGACTCCGAGGGACTTTCGGTGCTGACCGCATGGGCGGCCGGCAAGTTCGACGCCGAAGCGATCGCCAAAGCGGTCAAAACGACGGGGGTGCAAGACAAGATCAAGCATCGCTCGATCGTCATCCCCGGGGCCGTCGCCGGCCTCTCGGGCGAACTCGAAGAGGAGTTGCCCGGTTGGCAGGTGCTGGTGGGCCCGAGAGAATCCATCGGCATCCCCTCCTATCTGAAACATCTAGCAAGTCAGGGCTGATGTCGGAGCAAAACGCCACGAACGGCAACGGCGAGGGCGGCGGCGATGTAGCCGTCCGCCTCGAGCCCACCGGGCGGACGGTGCACGTCCCCCCGGGGACGGTCCTCGAGGACGCGATATCCCTGGCCGGCGTTCGTGTGCCCCTTCCCTGCGGCGGTCAGGGCCGCTGCGGACGCTGCGCGGTGCAGGTCCGGGAGGGCTCGGTGCGCCGCCGGTCGACCATCCGCCTCACAGAGGAGGAGATCGGACAAGGCTACGCGCTGGCGTGTCAGACTCTGGTGACCAGCAATGCCACCGTGTGGGTGCCACCGGAACAGGAACGGCTCGAGCGCGTCGCCGGCGGAGACCTGGCCGAGAAGGCCGCAATCGAGGCGGTGCTGTGCGACCACCATGCCCTCCCCTGGGTCTCGCGCTACCACCTGGATGTGGACCCGCCCTCTCTGGACGACAACACTCCGGACCTCGAGCGTCTGCAGCGAGAGCTCGCCCGGCAACACGGGCTCCGCCGCGTCTCGCCCAGCCTCACGGCGTTGGCCAAGCTGCCTCAGGTGCTGCGGGAGGGCGATTGGACCGTCACCGCCGCGGTGGAAGGCAGGAGCGCGGCCGAGGGCAGGTCGGTTGGACAAGAAGCCGATCTCCGTCTGCTGGACGTGCTCCCCGGGCGTTCCTCCAAGAATGCGCTCGGACTCGCCATCGACATCGGGACCACGACGGTGGTCACTTACTTGGCCGACCTTGCTACGGGCGACTCGATCGACGGCATCTCCGCCTACAACGGACAGATAGCCCGTGGTGAAGACGTCGTGTCGCGCATCATCTATGCCCGGCAGCCCAAACGGCGCCAGGAGTTGCAGGAACGGGTCCTTTCGACCATCAACGAGCTCATCGACGCCATGCTCGGGCTTCGGCACCTCACTCCTGAAGATGTCGGCGTGGTGGTCGTGGCGGGCAACACCACGATGATCCACCTGTTTCTTGGCATCGAGCCCGCGTACATCCGCCTGGAACCCTACGTCGGGGCTGCCGGGCACTTTCCGCCGGTGCCAGCCGGGATGCTCGGGCTACACGTGCACCCCGAAGCTCTCGTCGATTGCCTTCCGGCTGTGGGAGCCTACGTCGGCGGCGACATCACCTCCGGGGTGATCCGTTCCGGGATGCATGAGGACGAGAGGATCTCCCTGTTCATCGACATCGGTACGAACGGCGAGATGGTGCTGGGCAACTCCGAATGGCTCATCAGTTGCGCCTGTTCGGCCGGACCGGCATTCGAAGGCGCCGGTGCCGCCTCGGGCATGCGGGCCGTGCGTGGAGCCATCGAGGAGGTGTGGATCGACCCCGGCACCCTAGAGCCCAGCGTGACCACGGTGGGAGGCGACATCCCCCGCGGCATCTGCGGTTCGGGGATGATCTCACTCCTCGGCGAGATGATGGTCACCGGTGTCATCGACAAGAGCGGCCGGATCGCGAGCGACGCCCTCACCGATCGGGTGCGCCCGGGCCACAACGGCACCGAGTACGTGGTTGTCTGGGCCGGCGAGACCGCTACCGGCGAGCGCGACGTGGTGCTCACCGAGACCGATATCCAGAACCTCATGCGCGCCAAGGCGGCAATCTACGCGGGCGCCGCAGTGCTGTGCGAAAGCGTGGGTCTGGGGATCACCGACGTGGAGCGAGTGCTCATCGGCGGCTCGTTCGGACGCCATATCGACGTGGAGAAGGCCGTCCTGATCGGGCTGCTGCCCGACCTCCCCTGGGATCGCTTCTCCTACTTGGGCAACACCTCGCTTCAGGGCGCCTACCTGGCCCTGACCTGCCGGGAGCACCGGGCGCAGATCGACGAGGTGGCGAGCAAGATGACCTACCTGGAGCTGAGCGCCGACAATCGCTTCATGGACGCCTTTACCTCGGCCCTGTTCCTCCCCCACACCGACGAGAGCCTGTTCCCGTCGGTGCAGGCGAGCCTGGCCCAGGTCGACCGGAAAGGAGCCCTTACCTTATGACCCAGACTTTCGCCGTGGTCGGTAAGGGCGGCACGGGCAAGACCACCTTCTCCGCCCTTACCGTCAAATACCTGCGCGAAGTGGGCCTTACTCCGGTCCTGGCTATCGACGCGGACCCCAGTTCGAACCTCAACATGGCGCTCGGGATGGAACTGGCCGAGACCGTCGGCCAGATCCGGGAGGACACCCGCGATCAGGTGACTGGGGGGACTTTCCAGACAGGCATCTCAAAACCCGACTGGTTCGAGTATCAGGTGGAGCAGTGCGTCGTCGAGGGCGACGATCTCGACCTCCTCGCGATGGGCCGGCCGGAAGGACCGGGCTGCTACTGCGCCGCCAATCACATGTTGCGCGAGGCCATCGACCGCTTGGGCAACTCGTACCGCAGTGTGGTCATCGACAACGAGGCCGGCATGGAGCACATAAGCCGGCAGACCACGCGGGACGTCGACTGGCTGTTCATTGTCAGTGACCCCTCGCAGCGAGGTCTCGCGGCCGCCGAACACATTGTGCGCCTGGTCAATTCGCTTGGGACCCGCATCGGGCATTCGGGTCTCATCCTCAACCGCGTGGAGGGGGACGTGCCGGCGGCACTCGCCGAACGAGCCGCCCGCCTGGGAGTGCCCCTGCTGGGGGTGCTCCCGCAAGACCCTGCCATCAGCCGGCAGGACGCGGAGGGCCTGCCCCTCGTGGACCTCGACGAGACCTCGGCCGTCTACCCCGCCGTCAAGGCCATCCTGGACAAGTGTCTGACATCTAGCTCTTCCTATGCCGCTACCAAGGAGGAATCGTGCTGATCATCGGTGAGAACATCCACATCATCTCTCCCCAGGTCAAGGAGGCGATAGCCACCCGGGACACGGCGAGTATCCAGCGGCTGGCGCGGGAGCAGGTGGAGCACGGCGCCGGCATCCTGGACCTCAACATCGGCCCTCAGAAGAAAGAGGGGGTCGAGATCATGCGCTGGCTGGTGCCGGCCGTGCAAGAGGTGGTCGATGTCCCCCTCTCCATGGACACCACAAACCTGGAGGCCATCCGGACCGGCCTCTCCTTGTTGAAGATACCGGGCATGGTCAACTCGACGTCGGCTCAGCCGCAACGCCTGGAACAGGTACCGCCTCTCGCCGCCGAGTACGGGGCCCGGCTCATCGCCCTCACCATGGGCCAGAGTGGCATACCGATGACCGCCGAGGAGCGGGTCGCCCTCGCGATCGACGTACTCATCCCCCGGGCCGTCGAACTGGGCATCCCCATGGAGAACCTCTACCTGGATCCGCTCTTCATGACCGTGTCGGGCTGCCAGGAATACTGCCCGCCCGCGATCGAAGCGGTGCGCTACATCAAGCAGGGGATGGACCCGGCGCCCATGACCACCGGCGGGTTGAGCAACGTCTCGAACACGGTGCCCGCCGACAAGCGCAGCCTATTGAACCGGGTCTACCTGGTGATGATGATGGCCGTGGGACTCGATTCGGCCATCGCCGATGCTCTCGACACGGAGCTCATGAACGTCATCCGCATCATCGACGAACGCGACGACTCAACCGGCGCCGGCGCTCTGCTCCTCACTCTCCACGACCGGGTCGCGGCCATGGAAGAGCTGGAGCCGCCCGATGTGGACATGTCGGACCCCGACCAGGTGGCGATCTGGAGGACGGTCCAGGTGCTCATGAACAAGACCATCTACACGGATAACTACCTCCGTGGATGACATCCAACAGATAAAGAGCCTGCTCGAGTATCTGATCAAGCACAACCGTGACCACGCGGGCGAGATCATGGATCTGGCCGAGCGCGCTCATACTCTGGGCAACACCGAGGCCTACCAGCACATAACCAGGGGCGTCGACCTGCTCAACGACTCGAACGCGAGTCTGCAGGCGGCGCTCGCCGCACTGGGGGACTGACCATGTGTCTGGCTAAGGCATTTCTTCGCCCGGGCGGGGCCGGATCCGGTGGTGCCGGGTCTGGGGGGAACCCGTCCGGTGGCGCCGCCGGCATCGAGGCCGATGCCGGCGGCGGCCTTCTCATGGAGAACGTCACCAAGGTCGAGGTCGACGGCGATACCGTCCGCCTCAGGTCGCTCTTCGGTGACACCGAAGTGGTGCTGGGCCGCATCGCAAGCATTGATTTCGCAGAAGGAACACTGGTACTAGAGAGGTGATGACGCACATGGCTCAGGAAGTCGTCCAGACAGAGGCGATCGTCGAGAAGTACGGCAGCGACAAGTCGATGCTGATCCAGATACTGCTCGAGATCCAGCGCCGCAACCGCTGGCTCTCGGAGGACGATCTGAGACTGGTGAGCCAGCGCTTGGATGTTCCGCTGAACCAGGTCTACCACATCGCGACCTTCTACAAGGCTTTCAGCCTCGTGCCCAAGGGGAAGCATACGATCGCCGTGTGTCTCGGCACGGCCTGCCAGGTGCGAAATGCTCCGCGGCTGCTCGACAGGGTGGTGGAGGCATTCAAGGTACGGCCGGGCCAGACTTCCGCCGACATGCGGTTCAGCCTGGACACCGTGAACTGCCTTGGCTGTTGCGCCCTAGGACCAGTGATGATGATAGACGGTCAGTACTACAGCAAGCCGTCAAAGGAAGAGCTCGAGCAACTGGCCGCGGTCCAGTAGCGGGACGGACGGGAGGAGATCATCGTGCCCAGACTGAACTCAGTCGCCGACCTCGAAGCCTACCGAGGTCGGGTTCTTGCGGCAAAAGACCCGAATAGGCCGTGCGTGACCATCTGCTCTGGAACTGGCTGTCATGCCTCGCGGAGCGACAGGGTATACGACGCTTTCGTGGACGAGCTCGGGCGGAACGGCCTCGGCCAGGTGCAGATACTCCGGACCGGATGCCACGGATACTGCGAGAGAGGCACCATCGTCACCATCCTACCCCAGGAGGTGACCTACCTTCAGGTCAAGCCGGAGGACGCCGCCGAGATCGTCCAGACCACCCTTGTGGGAGGCGGCGTCGTCAGCCGGCTCGTCTACCAGGACGAAGGCCAGGAGATCCTCCGCGAGGACGAGATCCCGTTCTACGCACCGCAGACTCCAGTGGTCTTCGGCCTGAACCGCTTTATCGACCCCAACGACATCGATACCTACATAGAACATGGCGGCTACGCCTCTCTGGCCAAAGCCCTCTTCGAGATGTCGCCCCAGCAAGTGCTTGACGAGGTCAAGGCTGCCGAACTGCGGGGCCGCGGAGGCGGCGGCTTCCCTGCCGGCGTCAAGTGGCAGACCACCAGGGACGCGCCGGGCGACATCAAATACGTCGTGGTGAACGCCGACGAGGGCGACCCCGGCGCCTACATGGACCGAAGCCTGCTCGAGGGCAACCCTCACCGGGTGCTGGAGGGTCTGATCATAGGCGCGTACGCGATGGGCGCCCACCAGGGCTTCGTCTACGTGCGCCAGGAATACCCCATCGCCGTGGAGAACCTCACCGTCGCCCTTCAGCAGGCGCGCGAGTACGGACTGCTCGGCTCGGACATACTCGGTTCCGGCTTTGACTTTGACGTCACCATCCACCGCGGAGCGGGCGCGTTCGTGAGCGGTGAGTCGAGCGCTTTGATGTCGGCCATAGAGGGGCACGTGGGCGAACCGAGGTCCAAGTACGTGCGCACTGCCATCAGCGGCATCTGGGGAAGACCGACCAACCTGAACAATGTCGAGACCTGGGCGACGATCCCGCTGATAATCGAGAAGGGTTCCGAGTGGTTCAGAAGCATCGGCACCGAGAACAGCAAGGGAACGAAGATCTTCTCCCTCGTCGGCAAGGTCAACAACACCGGCCTGGTGGAAGTCCCGATGGGTATGCCGCTGAGGCAAGTCGTCTACGACATCGGCGGGGGCATTCCCAAGAACAGGAAGTTCAAGGCCGTCCAGACGGGCGGTCCCTCCGGAGGCCTCATCCCCGAAGCGCTCCTCGATATCCCGGTGGACTTCGACGAACTCGACAAGGCCGGCTCCATGATGGGATCCGGCGGCATGATCGTGATGGACGAAGACACCTGCATGGTCGACACGGCCAGGTATTACCTGCACTTTCTGTCCGAGGAGTCCTGCGGCAAGTGCGTCCCCTGCCGGGAAGGCATTCACCAGATGCTCGAGGTGCTCAACCGGATCACTGCCGGCGAGGGCGTCGCGGGTGACATCGAGCTCCTGGAGGAGATCTCGACGGTGGTCAAAGGGTTCTCTCTGTGCGCCTTGGGCGGGACCGCCCCCAATCCCGTTCTCAGCACCATCCGCCACTTTCAGGACGAGTACGAGGCCCACATCTACGAGAAACGCTGTCCGAGCGGCGTCTGCAAGGCGCTGATGTTCTACTACATCGATCCGGAGAAGTGCCGGGCCTGCATGGCCTGTCTCAAGAATTGCCCGGTGGAGGCGATCACCGGAGCGAGGAAAGAGGTGCACGTGATCGATCAGGCCAAGTGCACCAAGTGCGGCGCCTGTGCGGAGGTCTGCCCGTCGCGTTACGACGCGGTGGTGAAGCTCTCCGGTGTCCCAGTACCCGAACCGGTGGCAGCCGGGACTCAGGTGATACGCAAGCGAGGTGGCGAAGATGAGTGAGATCTCGTTGACTATCGACGGACGCGAGGTCGTGACCGAAGAGGGCGCGACCATCTTGGAGGCTGCGCGGGAAGCCGGCGTCGACATACCGGCGCTCTGCGCCCACGAGAGCCTGGCGCCGTATGGTGGCTGCCGGCTGTGCACCGTGGAGATAGCCAAGGGGGGCCGCTCCCGACTGGTAGCATCCTGCGTCTATCCCGCCGAGCAAGGCCTCGACGTTAAGACCGAGTCCGACTCGGTGGTAGAGGGACGGAAGCTCATTCTCGAGATGCTCCTGGCCCGTGCTCCGGGCGTCGAGGTGTTACGGGAGTACGGGAAACGCTACGGCGTAGACGTCGACAAGTTCGAGATCGAGGCGAACTACTGCATCCTCTGCGGCCTGTGCGTGCGCTACTGCGCGGAGGTGAAGGGCGCGTGCGCGATCGGCTTCGTCGGTAGAGGAGTGGACCGAGAAGTGATGTTCCAGCCCGAGATCGCCGCTCGGGAGTGCCCTAGCTGCGGGGAGTGCTTCAAGATCTGTCCCACGGGGGTGCTGCCGTCCAACTACGGCATGGCCCGGGTGCCGCATTTCGACTGGCCGGCGAATCCGTTCAGGTAGGTCTGGCCGTCGTCCTCGCTGAGGTCCGGGTCCGATATACCGGCGATCACTGCTTCCCACTCGTAGCCGGACGAGCGGTCCGGTGACTTGGCCTCGGCCGCGAGGTCGGCGATGGTCGTGTTGTCGAACAGATCATCGAGCAGACGCGCAGCCTTGAGCCAGAAGGGTCGCGTGGGGCAATTCCGTGCCCTTTCGCAGTGGTGTAGGTTCCAGCAGGGAGCTGGAGTAACCTTGCCTTCGGCGGCGCGCAGCACCTCGCCTACCGTTATGGTCTCCGGCGGCCGCGCGAGCGCGAACCCCCCGGCCTTGCCCCGATAGCTTCTCACCAGTCGGGCGCTCAACAGGGTACTCATGATCTGCTGCAGGTAGCCGGGGGTGATGTCCTCCGCCTCCGAGATCTCCGTCTTGGTGAGGGGACGCCCAGGCCATTCGGCCAAGAACACCATGATCCGAGTCGCGTAGCGTCCCTTGGTGGAGATGTCCATCATACGGGCGACCGTCCAATGCGCTGTGGTTTAGTGACCTTACAGGGCAATGGTCTCACATGATTGCTTTCGCATGTCATCATGCCGGGAGAGGCCGCGCCCCCGACGATTCGTGAGGTTACCAGTGGCACACACGTCGATGGAGTTACCGGACCTGAAGGGCAAGACTATCCTCGTGACCGGAGCCAGCTCCGGTATAGGCCAAGTAGCGGCGCGCCGGCTGGCGGCAGCCGGAGCCATGGTCTTGGTCCACGGCCGCTCTCCAGAAAGAACGGCGGCGATAGCCCGCGAGATCGGGACCGAGCCACTGGTAGCCGACTTCGCACGTCTGGACGATGTGCGCGCTCTGGCGGAGAAGGTGCTCGCGCGCGCCAGCCGGCTCGATGTGCTACTCCACAATGCAGGCGCACTGGTGGGGAAGCGGACGATCACTCCCGACGGTCACGAGCTCACCTTCCAGACGAACCACCTCTCCCCCTTCCTGCTGCAGCGATTGCTGGAACCACTCATCCTGGCCACGCCAAGATCGCGCGTCGTGGTGGTCAGCAGCAAAGCGAACCGCCGGGGCCATATCGACTTGGACGACCTGGACTATCGCAAGAGGCACTATCGAGGCCTTGTCGTCTATTCAACCAGCAAGCTGGAGAACATCCTGTTCGTCAGGGAGCTCAGCCGCCGTCTTGCGGGGACGGGCACGACAAGCGTCGCGGTCCACCCGGGGGACGTAGCGACCGCGTTCGGCGCGGGCTCGCTCTTCCCCGGCCTCTTCTACCGCCTCCCCATCAAGCGGCTCTACCTCGTGTCCCCGGAAGAGGGTGCGGGACCTCTTCTCTCGCTCGCGGCCATGCCTCACCCGGAGTCCGCCGACGGGCTCTACTACGACCGCTTCAGGGCCCGCGGCAAGACCCACCGCCAGGCGGACGACCTCGAGCTTGCCCGGAGACTGTGGGAGCGCTCAGAGGCGCTGCTCGTGTAAGCTTGACCGCATGCGTGCTGTCAAGATAGTGGCCCTGGTCCTGGGGATACTCTTCGCCCTGACAGGGCTTGCGTTCGTCACGTCCGGAGGTTTCCTTCTGGGCCTGTATGCCTCGCAGCGTGATTCTTCCGGATTCTTCACAAGTCCCGACCAGCAAGTGGGGAGTTACGGCTTTGCTCTGACCGCCCCCAACATCAACGCGACCTTCGGCTCCCGATGGACGACTTGGGTTCCAGCACAGGGGAAGGTCACGGTACGGATCGAAGGCGTCTCCGAACTACCCGCGCCGCTGTTCATAGGGGTCGGGCCGACCGCGCGCGTGTCGAAGTACCTGGCCGGCGTCGCGCACGACAAGATCACACGTGTCGATTGGATGGCGGGCTCGGTCGAGTACAGCCACGTCGACGGCACCACCCTTCCGTCGGCTCCGGGGAAGCAGAGCTTCTGGATCGCCAAAGAAGAGGGCGAGGGCACCCAGACGCTTGAGTGGGAGCTCCAGCCGGGCGACTGGACCGTAGTCATCATGAACGCCGACGCCGGCGCTCCGGTCGCCGCCACCATGAGCGTGGGGGCACACTTCGGGATCCTGGGTCCCATCGTTGTCGGCTTGACCGTAGGTGGCTTGGTGCTGCTCGCGATCGCGGCCACACTCATCGTCTTGGGTGCTCGGCGCCGGCGGGCGCCGCCTCCCCCCGCGGCCCCTCCGCCGGCGTGGCACTAGCCAGCCTCCGAGAATGGCAGTGACGCCACAGATCGAGGCGCAGGCCCGCCAACTGCTAGACAGAATGACGCCGGCGGAGAAACTGCGCCTGCTCGCCGGAGATCAGGACCTCTATCGGGACATGCTGGGCGCCGCCGGCGATGACTACCAGCCGCCGCTCTATTCGGCCGCTGCCGTTCCCCGGCTCGGCCTTCGCGGGCTCTTCTTCGTCGACGGTCCCCGTGGCGTCGCCCGCGGCGTGTCCACGTGTTTTCCCGTCGCCATGGCCCGAGCCGCCAGCTTCGACTGTGCGCTGGAGGAACGCATCGGTGAGGCGATCGGGCGGGAGGCGCGGGCCCACGGCGCCAATGTGTGTTTGGCCCCGTGCCTCAACCTGCTCCGCCATCCAGGCTGGGGACGAGCGCAGGAGACCTACGGCGAGAACTCCGAGCATATTGGGGAGATGGGCGCCGCCTTCGTCCACGGCCTGCAGAGACATGTCATGGGCTGCGCCAAGCATTTCGCCTGCAACAGCATCGAGGAGTCGCGGTTCGAGGTGGATGTGAGAGTGCGCCCCGAGGTGCTCGCGCGCGTCTATCTGCCGCACTTCAAGCGGGTGGTGGACGAGGGCGTGGCAGCCGTCATGTCGGCCTACAACTCGCTCAACGGGGAGTGGTGCGGGCAGAACCGGGCGCTGCTTACTTCGATCCTCAAGGAACGCTGGGGCTTCGAAGGGTTCGTAGTCAGCGACTGGGTCTTCGGCATCCGCGATGGCGTGAAGTCGGTCAACGCCGGCCTCGACCTGGAGATGCCCGCCCGGCTCTTCATTGACGAGCGAGTGGCGAAGGCGCTGAAACAGACGCTCGTCCCCCAGGCGCGAGTCGACGATGCCGCTCTTCGCCTGATCCGCCAGCAACTCCGCTTCGGCGCCGTGGGCGACGCGGAGTATGGCGCCGACACCATCGGCTCAGACGAGCACCGGGCGCTCGCGCGCGAGGCGGCCACAAAAGGCATCGTGCTTCTGCGAAACGAGACTGTACCGATCCCGGGCGCCCCATCAAGACCGGTTCTGCCGCTCGACGGGCGGCAACTGCGCCGGCTGGCCGTGATCGGTCGTCTCGCCGACGTCCCCAACACCGGCGACCACGGGTCGAGCAGCGTGACAGCCCCGTACGTCGTGACCCCGCTGGAAGGTCTGCGCGCCGCTCTCCGGCCTCTGGGCGTAGAGGTGCCGCACGATGACGGCTCGCACTTGGGGCGGGCGGCGGCCCTCGCGGCCGCCGCGGATGCTGCGATAGTCGTCGCAGGCTACGACTGGCGCGACGAGGGCGAGTATATGGGCGCTTTCCCTCCCCCTGGCTTCAAGAAGATCCTGCCTCGCCCACCCCTCACGCTGATCCCGAAGGCGCTGGTCGCGGCCGCGCGACTTCGGCGACGGAGGGATGGATTCTTCGGCGGCGGCGATCGCAGGTCACTCACGCTCCACGGCGACGACGAGGCGCTCATCCAGTCGGTCGCATCCGCCAACGCCCGCACCATCGTCGTGCTCATGTGCGGCTCGGCCGTGTTGATGGAGGGGTGGCGACATTCGGTGCCGGGGATCCTCATTTTGTGGTACCCGGGCATGGAGGGCGGCCACGCGCTCGCCGACCTGGTCCTGGGCCACAAAGGGCCTACCGGCCGCCTCCCGTTCGCCATCCCCACGAGCGCCGACCACCTGCCGACCTTCGATCCCAATGCCTCAGTCGTCGAATACGGCGAGTATCACGGGCAGGGGCTGCTGGACCACTTGGGAGTGCCTGCCGCCTACCCATACGGCTTCGGCTTGACCTACGGGGCCTGAGGAATGATCCTGCCGGGAGACGGCTCTAGTTGTAGTCCGGCCTCGCCAGTCGCCGCCTCATCATCTCGCAGTAGCGGGCGGCCTGTGTTTGACCGACGATCTTGCGGCGGGGCATGGGGCCACGAACGCGCTCAGCAACTCCCGGTCTCGGTGTTCTCCTGCCTGCTGCCCCCGCCAGGCCGAAGATAAGCAGAAAACCGGGGATGACCACAAGGAGGACGACGGGCAGGACAATAGCGAGGCCTAACATTCCAGTGCTCTTTCGGTTGCTTCACAGAGCAGAGAACGCGGATATATTAGCACTTTCCTAATCTTGCCTGTCCGTCAGTGGCACCTTAGTCGTACGTCTTGGGGGGGTATTCTCCTACGGTCGCTCTCCTATCTCGCCACGCAGCTCCCAGCTGGTCTTCTATCCCCCACTCGTCGCACAGATCCTGGTACGGGATGACGAATCGCCAGACCTCGTCCCCATACACCCTCAGTAGCGCTTCCCACGTCTGCTCGATTATCGAGCGTTGTACGAAGCACGTCATCTCCTCGCGACGTCGCACGACTTCTTCGTAGACGTCCGGGCTGGTCGCCACTCCGAGATCCCACATTGCGCGGAGTTCCACCAGCCTGGCCTTGAGCTCCTTCCGGCGAACCAGTGCAGTACCCAACCCTCGGGCGGTTTCGGCGGGTAGCCTGTAGAGCCTTCCCAGTTCGTCGAGCGTCCATGGCAGGAGGCCTCTGCTGTCGAGCAGTTTTTCGTGGACACCGATACACGCAGGATGCCAGTATCCGAGGCCGCCTACCAGCATGCCGGCTCTCACGAGCAGCCATAACTCGGGTTCCTGCAGGGTACCTGCTTTGAGTGCCTCTACGGAGTCTTCGACGGCGGCTTGATCCATCAGGGGTTTCACGTCGCCCTCCTCATGACTGAAGTCGCCATAGTATTCGCGACCCGGTCAAGAAAGCCTCGTAGAGTGTCAACTCCTCACATGTGCACCGTGATGGCCCCAGGCCCTATGGGCGACGGGCCGGGGAAAGGGAAGTAGAACAGAACATCACCAGCGGCGGGGTCCCACATCCACGATTCAAATACGTCCTTCGTGTATGGTCGCAATCAACGGCGAGCGTCTGTTGAGTTGCTGCGACTCGGCCGCTATCCCGGCCGCCTTCTTGATGGCGCGTCGGTCGACGCGCTCAGCGGTAAGAGCGCCACCACAAACGGGGCATGCTGACCATTCGCCACCGGTCCGTGCGGCGCAGTGGATGCACGTCCGCTTGCTCATGACGCCCGCCTTGAGCGCTGATTCCTACGCTTTCCAGATTAGGCCGGTTGCAGCAAGAGTCAAGCCCCCCGGCTGGCAACACTTGGGGCCGGCCGGAGGGGGCAAGGGGCCAAGTCGTGGTCCTTTCTCGGCGGTTCTCTCGTGCTCGAGAGCGGCCGCTGATCGCCCTCTACTCCTTGGTCCGCCACCTCAAGAACGCGACGAAAAGCGGCCGGGGTAACTTCTCTCACTACCCCGACCGCTTTGCCTTCGAACAGGCTACCTCAGCGGGATGTCTCCAAGGTTGATGTCGAACTCGCGGGTATCGAGACCGGAGAAGACCTTGAGCTTGGCGCCGGACTTCAGCTCCAGGTCGTACAGGCCCTCGTCTATCCCTTCGAACCAGAAGTCGCCGTAGGCGTCGGTCTCGGTGGTCAACACCGTGCCGTCGGCCCCCTTCAACGTGGCCTTCGCGCCGATCACGACTTCTTGTTCCACCGGCTCGTAGAGCGTGCCGGCTATGAACTTCTTGGGCAGGTTGAGGTAGTAGACCCGGGGCTTGACCTCGTCCTTGAGTTCCGGTTTCCATACCTGACCCTGGGCGATGAGTGCCTGGGCCTCATCCTCGTCCATCATCTGGAGGCAGTTGGTAGGGCAGGCGTCGGCGCAGCGGGGCTCGGCCCAGCCGTCGTCCAGTAGGTGGGCACACCCGGTGCACTTCTGCGCCAGGTTGAGGTCCTCGTTAAAGAAGATGACCTTGTACGGGCACGCGTCCACACAGTTCCTGCAGCCGGTGCACTTGACTGCGTCGATGATCACCATGCCGTCTTCACGCTGGTAGAGCGCGCCCGGGATGGGGCACGACTGCGATGCAGGGGGCATTGTCGCAGTGCATGCATAGATGTGGGCGGTAGGCGACCTTGACCTTGGGCACCGTCCCTCGCACGCGCTCGGTGAGTTCGAGCCAGAACTGCCCCGTGTCGGGCTGGGGCTTGGCGATGGGGCTCCAGTCGTTGCCCACGTGCTCGTCTTTACAGACGATCTGGCAGCTATGGCAACCGTTGCACTTGGCCACGTCGATGACGAAGACTTTCTTTGCCATTGCTACCTCCCCTCCACGACCCAAGCGTTGAAGCGCAGACCCGAAGCCGAGTCATACTGTCTCTGGAAGGCCTCGGGATAGTCCCTCATCCACTCCTCCATCTGAGCCATGCTGACCCTCTCGACCTCGGCCAGATACCCGCTGGTGGCCTGGCCGCCGGCGTGCTTGGAGGTCAGCCCCTCGGGCGCGATGGCGTTGATGGCGCCGCCCCGGTCCAGCTTGCAGGGGATGATGAAGTCGGCTCTCGCTCCGTGGTCGATCGAGAGCACCCCCGGCATGATCCTTTCCCACACCAGGGCGCCGCACAGGACGCCACCCCGTTCGTTGTACACCTTGACGATGTCGCCGTTCTTGATGCCCCGCTTCTTGGCGTCTTGAGGATTCATCCAGCAAGGCTCGTACATGTAGCCGTCGAAGCCTTTGATCTTGCCCGTGACCGTCTCCTTGGTCCAGGGGATATCGTCACACTGGGCGTGGACTCTCCACCGGCCGTGATTGGACATGACCAGGAGCGGATAGGCCTTCGCTCTCGTGCTGGAGATCCGCTCGTCATGGGTGATGCCCTTCTCCACCCATACGGGGACCGGGGGACGCTCGGGGTCGTTGGGGAAGTACTTCTCCAAGCTCTCGGAGTAGAACTCGAGCTTGCCGGTGGGAGTCGGGATGGGATTGGCCACCGGGTCTTTGTAGAAGTCATACCAACCGGCCGTATGCTTCTGCCAGTCCTTTTGGTAGGGAACGACGAAGTAGTCCTTCTCCTGGAACTCCTCCCAGCTGACCATCTTGTCGAAGCCCATCCCGTCAAAGACGGCTTTGATCAGCTCGGCCTCGCTGAAGCCGTCGGTGACCTGGTCGAGCATGCCGACCTTCTTGGCCACTTCGCACACCGCTTCGTAGTCGCTCTTGGATTCGCCGATCGGCGTCGATCGCCTGCCTCATGAGGAGCACGCTCTGGAAGCTGTCTCCATCCCGCAGGCAGGGCATGATGTCGTTCACTTCGAGAGTGGTGTTGGTCGGCAGGATGATGTCGGAGTACAGGCAGTCGTTCTCCAGCCAAGGATGCTGAGCCACGATGCATTCGATCTTTGGGCTCCGCATAGCTTCGACCACGTCGTTGCCGCAGTTCCAGCACGTGACCCGGCAGGGAGTGTCGGTCCACATCATGTGGAACTCGGTCCCTCCCTCCTCTTTGGGGATGGGATAGGTGTACTTCTTGTACTGGTCGTCGGTGGGCTCCTCGTGGCCCCCTGTGCCCCAGAAGTCCACGGGCGGCCGATGGATGGCCTCCTCGATGAGGGTCTTGGGGATGAGCTGCTTGCCCCAGGCCTGGGGCGTGCCCCTGTGCGGCTTGAGGATGCGGTCCCCGGCCGGCGACGCCGCCAGATTGCTGAACATGTCCATGTACTGCCTGCCGGCGCCGATGATGTTCCGCGGCATCCCCAAGTAGGCTATCTGCGACTGGTGAACGCCCGGTTTCCCGAGGCCCTGCATGCCGAGGAGGACCACCTCGAGTCGGGCGGGCTCGTGCGAGTACGGGCCGCGGGCCATGCCGCCACCGAAGTAGTGGCCGATGGTGACGATCTTCTTGGCCCAGTCACGCGCCAAAGCCTTGATGGTCCAGACCGGCACGCCACATTTTGCCGAGGCCCACTGCGGGGTCTTCGGGACGCCGTCATCCTCGCCCATCACATACGCCTTCATCTTGTCGAAGCCCACGGTGTGGGTCGCGACGTATTCTTTGTCGTAGGTGCCCTCGGTGATCCACACGTGCATGATGGCCAGCTGCAGGGCGGCGTCGGTGTTGGGAAGGATCGGGATCCACTTGTCGGCGTGGATGGCGGCCGCGTAGTTGAGGTCGGGGTTGATGTAGACCTGCTTGAGGCCTATCTCGTTCCAGAAGAAGAGGAGTCGGCTGGCGAGCTGGCCCCTGAACCCCCAGGCCGTGGTCTCGGGATCGCCTCCCCACACCACGATCATGTCGCTGTTCTGAGTGATGTCGTTCACGATGTTGTCCGCCGGGTTCATCATCCCGACGAGTCCCTTGCCCCAGACGTGCCGCGATCCCCAGTACCAGCCCTCCCAGCTGTCGGGGTTGCGCACTTGCTGGGTGAAGCCGCCCATCTTGTCCAGGAGCAGTGTGGAGCAGCCGTGCGGCGCGTGGATGAACTTGCATTCGCCGTGACCGTCGCCCTGTACGAGGATGGCCAGCGGCCCGTATTCCTTGTGGATCCGCCTGATCTCGGCCGCGATGAGGTCGGTGGCCTCATCCCAGGAGATGCGGACGAACTTGCTCTTGCCGCGGTTCTGCGTGTTCCGCTCGCCCTCGGGATCCCAGTCCACCCTCTTCAAGGGGTACTTGATGCGGTTGGGGGAATAGGTCCTCTTCTTGTAGGCAAGGCTCCAGGGAGCGGGGGCTGCCTTGAGGAGCGGCTCAAAGGTCTTGCCGTTCTTCTCTATCTTCCAGGCGTTGAACTGCGCGGGGTCGTATCTCGAGTCCCAGTGCAACGGCCTGATCCGCACGACCTTCCCATCCTTCACATCTACGGCGCAGGGAACGGCGCCGTAGATGCCCCCACTGAGACCCAGTGACTTGAGGACCGTCTTCTCCGTGGTACCCCTATTCTCTGCCATCTTTCGCCCCCCTTTCTCAGTCGGATAGCCCTAGCATAATGCGACGGAGCCGACTCCGCCAGACGCGCAGGGTGACTCTCCGCACTCCCCCGCGTCCGCTCCCACGATCTGCGGCACCGGCCATTCCAGGATTGGCGTCATTGCGGACACATAGGAACACCTGCTCCCCTGGCGCCGACGCTCTGGCCGCGGCGAGGCTCGACGATGCCTGCGGCACCCGGCCGGCACCGGCGGCAGTGGACGGCGGCCAGTCGAGATTGACGATTGTGGCGTGATATCCAGAGGCAGGAAATACCTGCAAAAAACCATATGTCGGAGGCGGGACTCGAACCCGCACGGGCGTAGCCCTACGGCGTTTAAGACCCAGTCCGCCCTTACGCGTCCTGTCGCGTCATGCCGGAATGTGCTTATTTCCAGGCGCTTTCTTAGTCCCTCAATGGACTACCTGTCGGCTGCTGACACCTCATGCCGGGCGGTTGCGTAGCAAACGTGTAGCAGCACGAACAGCAGGGCGCGACGAAAAGCGGCGGGAGTAGTCCCCTACCCCGCCGCTTTGCTTTGCCAAAGATCAGCCCCCGCCCGGTGATCCGAGGGGAGCTGATCTTGCCCGGAACAGATCAGTCTCCACGCGCTATCAGCCATTCTTCGTAGCCGCTCAGGCCGACCTCGTGTAGAAAGTCACTCGGTATACCGTGGTACCTGTCCAACAATAGGGGCCAAGCCACGCATACCCCTGTTTGATCTGGGTCTGGGTGAACTTGCCCGAAGCCTCAGAAGTCCAGGTCGTTACAGGATAGCCGCTGTACTCGACTACCCAAGTCAACGGCTTACCGTACGTCGCACCACTGAGCCAGGCTACCTTGAGACTGCAGCCGCCGGTGACAGCGTGCCGCGTGCGGCGGCAGCTTCGAGGTCTATCCTCGCTTGAGCGATAGCCGCAAACTCTTCACGGTAGGCGTTGTCGAGTCGCCCTGACTTCAAGAGATCGTTGGCACGGTCCAAAAAGTCGGACATGAGCGGGGCTCCGGCCGCAGCCGATGCACCGGCCCCCAGGATGGTCACTGTCTCGCTCATCTCGCTTAGCATCGTATCCGAGAGGGCTGACGGATGGAACGGAAGAACCCCCGCCGGCGGAGCTAGCTAGCCACCGATCGGGTGCGCTCCGTACGCGAACGGAGCCTACATGTCGTAGCTCAAGGTGAACCGGCTGTCGCCATCGGTCTGGAAATCCCCGCTGCCTCCATTGCGTGTAGGCGAGTAGGTTTCCACTTCGATGGTGTCGTCGGCCGGCGAGAACGTCAGTATCCTCAACCAGCCATCCCCGCCATTTGCGTAATCCTGATAGTCGAACAACAGAGTGTTCACAACGTTGCCGTTTGCGGCCGTATCCTGACGCCGCCCTTCTCCATGCACATGGCCACCCAACATGAGAAAGAGATTCGGATGATCACTCAAGGCATTGTAGGTGGCTTGCCCTTGAGTACCCCAACCTCCTGGGTTTCCGAGGTTTATCACATAGTGAGTGGTAACGATCGCCCGCCTGCTCCCGTAGGTCGTCAGCAAGTTGTCGGCCCAATCAAGCACAGGTTGTTCCGGGGTGGTGTCGTACTCTAGGTGGATGATGATGAAATCCATACCACCAGCGTCAAACAACTCATAGTGGTTGTCATTATCGGTACCGTAATGTCCGCCATAGTAGCTGCGGCCAGTGAAGTTGGAAACGCCGAAGAACTGGTTGTAAAGGGTGGTTGATGCACTACTACCACCCCCGACCGGGCTTTGGTCATGATTGCCCACAGCTAGACCGTAGGGGATCCCGGACGCGAGCGACGTTGTGGCGGGATCCTCGAGGAGACCGTATGCGGCATCGGCCACTTGCCATTCCGAGGAATTGGTGTCGCCGGTTTGTACGATATCGCCCACGCCCGTGACAAAGACGATATTCCTGGAGTCTCTATTGGCGACGATCCATTGGGTCTGAGCACTGAAGAAGGCGTAGTTGGCCGCGCTGTCCGTGTAGTGCTGGGTGTCGGGCATGGCGATGATGGTGAAGTCGCCTGACGAGTCGACCGGCATGTCGACTGTCGTGTTCTCGAGCGGCAGGGCAAGCGGTGAGTTGTCCTTGACGAGGCCGGACACATCCGGTGTCGCGCCGTAGAGGTAGCGCAGGGTCACGGTGTGGCCTGCGGCTATTGAGCTCGCCAAGGTCAGCAGAACCTGCATCGGGGGCATGGCGCACGGCCGACTGTATGGTCACGGCCGAGCCGTTGTCGAACACCTGCAAAGCCGGTGATCCCCGTTGCCGGCGATATGTCCGTGCCGCCGCGGTGCTCGAGGGTCACCGTCACCTGGTTACGATTCAGGTCACTGAAGACCGCCGACTTGACAGACGGGCCGCGGTAGTAGGTCGACCGGCCGAAATAGTCCTTGATGGCATTGGCCAGGCGGCTGCCGATCACAGTCAATGCCGGGGTGGCGTAGTGCCACGTATCGAACCGCGGCAGGTCCATCGCGGTGGCGCCCATGAAGATGCTCGTCCCATTATCCACATCGTGCTGCGCATTGCGGATACCAGTGGCTCCACCGTTGGTCCCGCTGCCTACCGTTCCAAGCTGGCAGATGAAGATCGGAATGTTGGAATAGAGGTCTTGTCGATAGTGGCCGATCATGGTGGCGAAATCCGCCTCGTAGTTCGCTTCGGTGCGGCCGTCGGTCAAGTCCTGTTCGCCCTGATGCATGATGATCAACTCGACGCCGCCCACACTTTGCGCCTTCGTTATCGATTGGCCATAGAGGGTGGAGGTGTCGACGTGATTCGATGGATTGCGGTAAGCCCATCCGTAATTGGATCCGTTGACCCAGAGATTCGACCCACCTTTGGCTGCGGGTACGAAGGCGATGGGGAAATCAAAGCTCTGGAGAAGGGAATTGGCGATGCCGGGGATCATCGATCCAGCGGCCTTCGCATTATCGTCGTCAACCGCGCCTGCAGGGCTCTCATCGTCGTAGGGATCGGCCAGGTGTTCCCATCTTCCGGCGTTGCTGTAGTTGACTGCCAGATCGGAAGTTGCGACCGTGATAGGGGGGTTGGCCGCGGCCGGACATGTTCGATTGGCCGATAACGAGGATGATCATCCCCACGCCCCACTTGTTCGTGCCGCGGCTGGAGCCGATCACGGATCCTGTGCCGTCCAGGGCGCGTACCTCGACGTTGTACCAGCCGCCCTGCGGAACACTGAGATTGCCGGAGAATGTCCCGCCGCCAGGCGTCGAGTCGATGGTCGTCCAGTCAAGAACAGCCGTGCTGGTGCCGTGTTGCAGGACCCGCGCCTCCACGTGATTCCAGTTCATGTCCCAATAGCTTCCGCTGACGGTCACGCTCTTGGACGTGCCGCCGATATCGCGCTGGAACACCCGGTAATCGACGAAGTCGGTGACCGCGATGGTGGCGGTCATGTCCACGTAGGTGTAGTCGTCGGCGGAGGTGTCCGCGGAGCTGCCGGAAGCAGTGGTGACCGAGACACTGACAGTGCCGCCGGCGTGAGCGGGGACGCTTGGGATAGTTATCTGGGTATCGGAGTCGACGGTGTAGCCTGAGGCTGGAAGAGCGGTGCCGCCGAAGATCACTTCCGTCACCCCCATGAAGGCCGCACCGGTGATGATGACCGAGGTGCCCCCGGAGGTCGGGCCGGAGGTGACGCTGAGAGCGGTGATGGTGGGCGCAGGGGGTGAAAAAGCGACCGACTCTCCCGCTTCTCCTCTTACCCAGGCTCCTTGGCCGGGGGCCAGGGTCGAAGTGGAGACGTAGCCTTGGGCGCTTGCGTCATAGACGAACGCCACTCGGCCGAAAGGAAGGGCGAGGGTGGCGGTGTAGCTCATGGAGTTGCCGACGAGGTTCCAGCCGCTCGTCAGAGAGGTCGTCTGGGGGCCTGAGACCGTCGTGATGCTGACTGTCTGCAGCTCTGTCACCCTGCACCAGTATCCCTGCCAGGCCGCCGGGCTCGAGGTGCTCACATAGGAGGAGCCGTTCCAGCCGAAGAGGGTGCCGGGGAAGCTCGTCCCGGGACCGGCGGCCACCAGGTTCCAGCCCGGCTGAAGTGTGAGGGAAGAGGATGAGGCCATGGCGGAGGCGGGGAAGAAAAGCAGAAGCGCCAGGACAAGGGTGGCTAGTACCGTAGCCAGGGGCCTTCGGCCGATCCTCATGCTAGTCCCCCCATCGCTGGGTCACCCTGCGCAGCCCAAACAGCTTCGAACATCCGAACGTGAAGCTCTCTGACCTCTTCTTACCGCAACGACCTCGGGATGGCAAGACTTTGTGGTGGCCGATGCGTCTTTGACGTCTACGCCGAACGTGGCCGGCAGGTAAATCTCAGCGCGCCCTCCCTACAAGCGAATGGCCGCCGAGAAGCACTCGATTCTCGCGCAGACCCGGCCCTCAACCGGATCAGCGCGACCATAGCGATGAGCGACAACGTTGCCAAGCCTATCGAGGGGCTCGACAGGGTCCGTTGGGAGATCGAGACGTACTACTAGTTGCGGGACCTGCCCGACGTGGACCACTAGCCTACGCGGGCGGGAACTTTGCTGCGAGCCTCCGGCTAACCGCCTCTACGTCGAGTGCCGGCTCCTCAGTCTTCAGCAGGGTCTTGGCGAGTCGGGCCGGCCAGCAGACCCGCACACCGCGAACCGTGAATGAGCCGCCGATCAATGGCCAGTCTGCCTCGACGAAGCAGAGGAGACCCGTGACCGGAACCGTGCCCTCAAGAACAGCCTCCACGCGCTCAACCTGCCAGAGCACGCCGTCGACAAGATGGTCCGCCTTCCGGCCTCCGACCCTCAACTCCTCGCGTCGAGGGCTGAACAGCCCTCCGTGCACCTCATAGGTGGGCCGCTTGTTGATGTACCGCTTGGCATCGACGACCCAGACTCCCCACGGGGTCACCACCAAGTGGTCGATGTTCGCTCTCGTCCGCGGAATCCGGCGGTCATGGAAGGTGCGCACCCCTACTTCCGCAAGCACATCGAGACGGGCTGCAACCTTCTCCTCACCGACTGCGCCCTGTTCCCAGACACTCGTGCTTCGGCGCGGCCTATCGTCGACCGCGAGAAACACCGCAATCTTGCTCATAACGCCATCGCCAAACATCGCCTTGACGTTGTCCTTCTGCGCCTCGATCTTGGCCGTGTCTCGGGCCTTCCGACGCTCGTACTCGCGCATAGCGGACCCGCCTGCAATGCCGTGATCGAGCACCGAGCAGGTGACGTGCCGAACACTGTGCGTCGACGGGCTGTAGATGGCCCTTGCGCCCTTGGGGAGCGCTTGACCACATGAGGTACACACGCCGGCGTAGCGGAGATTCATCACGCGGTCGCTTTGTACGGCGTCGGGCAGATTGCTGGTCATGGCCCCCTCGCGCGCATCCAGTCTCTGGCGAATGCTCTTCGGTAACCTACTCGGCAGGTTCATGCCGAGTCATGAGAGTGGGCCAGTCAGTGTCGGCAACCAGGCTCCGGAGCAGGTGTTTACCTGCAATCGCCACAAATGCCGGAGGCGGGACTCGAACCCGCACGGGCGTAGCCCTAAGGTGTTCAGGTCGCGCCCCGATCGCTTTCGCTCTTTGGCGCGAGTGCGCACCGCAGCCTTGGCGCTGGCGACTGTGGCGCCGATCGTCATCCAGCCCAAGGAGGACGTAGTGCCGGGCTCAGTGTCGCTGCCAGAGCCGCCCGAGCCGTGGGGGGCCGCGTTTGCTTCTACGGCAACGGGCAGGAAGCGGCCGGCGCGGCCGAGAGCAGGTGTTCCTGTGCGGAGGCCGACAGCCCCAGTTCGCCCAGTTCATCCTGCAGTTGCTCCGCAGTTCCGAACCCATCGAGATAGGCGTTGACGCGCATTGCCGCCATCGAATCGACCAGATCCCAGAAGTCGGGGTAGATGGCCCGGAATTCGTTGAAGAAGACCCAATTCGACTGCAGCGCGTACTTCTGATGGTAGTCCTCAGCCAGAGTGAAATCACCGATGGGGACTGTCGTCGTCTTGATGGTCCCATCGGAGCTCGCTTGCACCCGCCGCAGCACCGAACGGGCGACCGCTTCTTGCTCGGGCCCGTTCACGAAGATCACCGATCTGTACTGGCCGGTCGTCGGCGCACTGGTGGCGTCGTGGAAGGAGAAGAAGTACTCCACGAGCTGTTCGTAACTCACCTGGGTCGGGTCGAAATCCAGTTGCACGGTCTCGGCCGCACCGCTGAGATCGTAGTATGTGGGGTCCGCGGAGGTACCCCCCGCGTATCCCACCCTGGTGCGAATCACTCCCCGGACGGCGCCGAACTGCGCCTCTGCGCCCCAGAATCAGCCGTAGGCAAAGGCGGCGGTCTGGAAATCGCCCGGCACGTTCACGTCGAGGGGAGGCAGTTGTGCTTGGGCTACGTTCTGCTCATCCCCTGAAGCGACCGGCTTCATGCCCGCTCCCGGGTCGCTTCCACAGCCCCCTACGGTCAGAGCAACACAAGCTCCCACAGCCACAGCGGCTGCTGTGAGCCCCGCGCTTGCCAACATCATTCGCAGCCTCATGGCGCAAACCCCCTGCGTTCGTGCGTTGCGACATGATACCGCGGACCTGCCTCCGGGGGTCGCGCCAGGTGGGTAGGCGCGCGCGTGCAGCCTGGCTATCGCGACTCCCCGCCAGGGTGAGATCGCATCCGCACGGGTCGAACGTGGAAGGGTGCGCGAGCGACTCGCGTCCGGACAGGAGCGCCTTGGCCATCGGGCCGCTCTCCCAAAACCCAGCAAGGCTGCGACGTCCGGCGGTCGCGACGGACGCGAGAGCGCCGCATCCCGTCTGGTGCCTTTGCGTCCGTCTCGGCTCATCCCGGGGCGACGAGTTCGTCACCAGCATGTCACCAAGGGGGCCTCTGAGACCGCCGGATGCGCCTCGCACATCGGCTGTCCGCAGAAGTTTTAGCTGCAAAACCCCATATGCCGGAGGCGGGACTCGAACCCGCATGGGCATAGCCCTACGGTGTTTAAGTCGCCCGACGGTCGTGTTCGCTCGCTTCTTCTCTGAGCTTATTGACCCTCGAAAAGCTCTCATTTGCGGGGGCTCTAATCATCATTGCTTTTCTCTCGCTGCTTGTCGTAACGTCTCATTTCGGCAGGTTCCGGCCGCGTCCGGCGACAAGATGGCGACAAGCTCGCGACCAAAGCCTAGCTGGTGACGCGGACGGTGCGCTGCATCACGTCCACACGCTCTACATACTGGCACATGTAAAAATCGCAAGCACTATCTGCGTGATGTCCCGGCGGCTGCCTGAGTCCGTATAGCGGCCGTACTCTTTCTCGCGTGGCATGAGAGGAGAAAGGGTACTAGATACGTGTCATGAGACACATTGCGACCAAGCGCGGACAGAAACCCCCGGCCTGCTGGATCAGCCGCCGGCGCCACGGACGCTCAGCCCGCTCACTCCCGAGAATCTCGAGGTCGTCGTCTTGTTTGCGTTGGGCGGCGGGCCAACTGATCCCTACGTCACCGCCCAAGCGATAATGGACGATCTGCCCCCGCTTCAGGAAGACCAGCCGGTGATGGTGCCGAACCCCTTCGCCGAAGAAGCGGCCCAGGTGATGGCTTCGGCCGCCGTCTCCGCAGGCCCCGCCCCGGGGGCCCGCGTGCGCCACCCCCCGCGCAATCTCTCGGCGCCGATCATCGAGTCCGATGAACACCCGGGCCGCCCGCGGAGCACGTGGCCGTGGGTCCTCGTCATTGTTCTCATTCTGGCCCTGGCCGGAGCCGCCTATGTAATGCCCACCAACCAGAGCGGCGGCGGGCCGCAACTCGCGACCGTACCGGGGATCGTCGGGCTGAGCGAAGCCGAGGCTATCGCGAAGATCCAGGCGGCCGGCTTCCGCTACATGAAGGAAGGCGCGCAGCCTTCGGTTGACGTGGACCAGGGTGTGGTAGTCAGCCAGGATCCGCAAAAGAGCGGCAAGCTGGAAGAAGGCAAGACCATCGGCTACTTGGTCTCCTCGGGCACCGGGCAGATCGCCGTGCCGAACGTCGTGGGAATGAGCCGCGAGAAGGCGGCCGCTGAGCTTAGCGTGGCCGGACTGGGTGTCGCGACCAAGGCCGAAGTCAGTGCCGCTCAGCCCGTGGGCGCCGTCCTTCGGCAGAACCCCGACGCCACCCAGCAGGTGGATGCCGGCGCCACCGTGACGCTCACTGTGGCGGCCGCTACGAACACCGTCGCAATCCCGCTCCTGTCGGGCATGAGCAAGGACGCTGCCCTCGCGGCGCTCAGCGGCATGAATCTCACTGCCACCGTGCTTGCGGTGGCCTCTAAACTGCCTGGGGGCACGGTGGTTAGCCAAGACCCCGCGGCGGGTACCGAGGTCCAGCCCGGCATTTCGGTGACAGTCAACGTCAGCAACGCCCCGGCGTTGACCACAGTCAAGGTGCCGGCCGTGGCTACGATCGGACTGACCCAGGCCCAAGCAAAGGCCAAGCTCGCTCAGTACGGGCTCAGAGCGAAGGTGATCAACGAGGAGAACCCGAATTTCAGGCCGGGGTTGTGCATCTATCAGCGGCCGGTGGCGGGAGTCCAGGTGAAGATCGGCAGCACGGTGAGCATCACCATCGCCCGCGCGCCCACGACCACGACGACCCGACGAGCATCCCCGCCCTCAACGTAGCTCTCGGCTAGGTCCGCTGTCCTGCGGTGAGAGGTATTTGACCGCAGGACCTTTGGCAATCCGGGTTCTTCTGGTGCCTAATTCGCACCGATCGCCGCTACAGACCTCATTCGGAGGAACGCGACAGAGCTATGAGCGAGAAGAAATGCCGGCAAGAAACGAGAATGCCGGAGGCGGGACTCGAACCCGCATGGGCATAGCCCTACGGTGTTTAAGACCGAGAAAGCCCCTGCCGGGCTCTGTTGGCCCATGACGAAAATAGGCTATTTGCAGGCTCTTTTAGAACCTGTCACGGCTCCATCTGCCGCCCGATGCCGCCCACTTACGGGCGGGCCGTTAGCAAATCGTTAGCAAATGAGAGGGAGGAAACATGGACGCGACCACCACAACCACACGAGGCGAGGTCCTGCTCAATGCCGTGTGCGCGGCAGACGAGCTGCTGCAAGCCCTCTCAGACGATCCGCCGGACCACACGGCGCAAGACGTCGTTGATATCTAAATGACGGTAGCGACCCAGCACCAACTCACGATCCCCGAGACGGCGTGCCTTGCCACCCGTCTATTCGATGAAGCGCGCGGCCTGGAGCCTCTCCGTGCGTTCTGAGGGTCTCTAGCTTTAGCCACTCATACCCTTCGCCAGGGCCTCCACCCCTTGCGAGCCTCCAGGGTTTTGATGCGCATCTCCAAAAGCCTCTTCCCATACTGGAGCCCTGCTATCTCAGCCAGGAGCCTTCCTATCCGAGCCTTGTATTGCTCCTCCGACTCCGCAGGGGGGGACTCCTCCTCCGTTAACTCCTGCAATGCGCGGTCGAGCCGCTTCGCAAACTCTTCCTCCCCCAGCACGTCCTTCGCGGAGCCCTCATCCAGGTGCCCCTCCTCGCTCACTTCTCCTTCCTCCGCCACTGCCTCCACCCCTTGCGAAAAGAAGTTCTCCTCGGACCTTTCCACTTCCGACAGCTCCCGATCGAAATCGGCCCCGCCTTGCGCGTCCGTCATCTGCCGCAAGTGGGCATAGTGGTGCTCATTGCAGCAATACACGTTTTCGCTCTGCATCCAACTGGGTTGCCTTGTCACAGGAGTGCCGCAGAAACTACAGAGCCGGGTGATGTATTCGACCCGCCGGCCGTCATACCGTGCTAACCGCAACGGTCTGAGCATCCCCGATCCCCGTTTGCCGTGTACCTGCATGTAGTGGGCAAAGCAGAGCCCCCGGCAGACCGCCGCTCGCGTACATTCAGGAGCGTGGCAGCGCTGGTCCTCGGGACCCGCCTCGCGAGGCGCATATCGATAATCGGCCATTCCTAGCCTCGTTGTATCGCGCCGGGGTTCGTATAGCAGCGCACTTCAATATAGGTCAAGATCAGGACGGAGGTAAATAGAGATAGGGCGGAGGCCCCGGTCATGCCATAACCGGGGCCCCCGCGGCTGCCTGGCATGTCGCCGGCGCCTTCGCTCTCTACGGCCAAAAAGGAAACGGTCGGAGTGCGCTATCGCAACTTGCGGCGTCGCTAGGGGTGCTCAGAGCATGGCAGGATCGGCAGAAGGCAGAGCGCGACCAGTGGCCGGGCGAGTGGCCGACTCACGGGCTCGTGTTCACCCTGCAAGACGGCTCATCCTTGGACCCCGACTACCTCACCCGCCACTTTCAAACACTGAGCAAGAAGGCCAAAGTCCCCGAGATACGGCTTCACGATCTTCGCCACACTCACGCCACGCTGATGATCGCAGCCGGCGTGCCCGTGAAGGTGGTATCCGAGCGGCTCGGGCACAGCACCCCGGCCTTTACCATGACGGTCTATCAGCACGTGCTCCCCGGTATGCAGCGCGAAGCCGTGCAGCTGGTGGCGGATCAGAAAACGAAAGCGGCCCGACGCAACGGCCCGACGCCTCAAAGTGGTCGGCGCGTAGCAAACGCGTAGCAAAATGGACAGGACTGACAGAGACAAGGGTCTTAACGGGATGAATAATCCCTGCAAAACCGTATATGCCGGAGGCGGGACTCGAACCCGCATGGGCATAGCCCTACGGTGTTTAAGACCGTTGCGTCTGCCATTCCGCCACTCCGGCCGGTATGGCTACTACGTTAGCACGGCGCCGTGAGCACCAGACCGTCGAGCAGGTCCCGCTCGGAGACAGTCAGCTCCTCGTAGCCCAGCGCTTCCATGGCAGCCTTGACTATGACCGCTCCCCCGACGATCACCGGCGCCCGTCCCGCCTGTACGCACGGTAGAACGGCCCGCTCGGCCACCGTCATCCCAGCCAGTCGGGCGACCAGCCGATCCACCGACTCCAGCGACAGCGTCCGCAGGTGGATGGCTTCCGAGTCGTAGACCTGCAGACCGGCGTCCAGGCAGGCCAGGGTCGTTACGGTCCCCGCGACGCCGGCCAAGCGGCCCACGCCGGCTCCGAAGCGGGGTCGCAACGGCTCCAGCGCGGCCGTCGCCTCCCGGTACACCGCGGCCAATTCTTCGGGAGATGGCGGGTCCGAACGGATCCACCGCTCCGTGGCCCTGCTCGCTCCCAGCTCCAGACTGACCGCTTCGACTCCTCCCTCCGCTGCGAGACCGATCAGTTCGGTGCTCCCACCTCCCACGTCGAGGACCACGAAGTCACCCTGCATGTCGAGAAATGCTCCAGAGTAGGCCAGACCGGCCTCTTCCTCTCCACTCAAGACCACGGCGACGGCCTGATAGTCCTCGCCTAGCGCGCGAATGAACTCGGCACCGTCGGCGGCTTCCCGGGCGGCACTGGTGCCCGCGAGGATGATCCGGCGAGCGCCGAGCCGTCGCGCCTCCTGAGCATATCTCGCCACCGCCGCCTTGGTACGCAGGACCGCGGTCTCCCCCAGGCGGCCTCCCGGGCGCAAACCCTCGCCCAGCCTCGTCACCTCGGCTTCCCGAAAGACCTGGTCCGGCCGCCCTGAGTGAAGGTCGGCGACCAGCAGCCGGACAGAGATGGTGCCGATGTCGATGGCCGCCACTCTTTCGGGGCCGGCCTTCGCGGTGCCGGCCGGCGCCGCCGCCCGCGGGCCGCGCCGACTTCCCCGCCGCACGCGGGCACCCAGCGCGCACACCTGTCGTCCGCGCACCAGAGCGCCTCTCGCGGGGGAAGAAACCGATCCCATGCTGCCGCCGCGGCAACGGCCGGTCCTCCCGACTGTGTGGACGCCTCTCCCCTCTCGAGCCACCCCGACAGCGCGGCCAGCAGGGCCGCCGTGTAGGCGTGCAGGCACGAAGCCGCTTCCGGGCCCTCGGGGCCCCCTATCCCTGCCTCTGGCCGTGGATCACCGGCCGGGGCGAGTCCGGCCCGCCGGCGCCGATAGGATCCGGTGACCTCGTCTAGGGCTCGCCGCAGATCGGAGTCGTCTCCGCAGGCCGCTTTCAGGCGCCGCACTCCCCCGGCCGACTCCGCCCGGCTGATCGCTGTGACCGCCGACGGACAGGTGAGATAGAGCAAGGTCGGGTTCGGCATGCCGTGGAGCGTGGGCGAGGTCTCGATGACTGCCGGCCGCCCTGACGGACAGCGCACGGCTATGCCGGTCACGTCCCGAGCGGTCCTCCCCAGTTGCCCCGATACGATGACGAGATCGGAGGCGGCGACGGCCTCGCTTCCCGCCGGCCGACTCACGAAGTGGTCGTGGTGAGGGGAATCAGCTTGAAGGTGCCCGTGTCCCCCTGCGAGCCTTTGAAGGCCGAGCTATTGGCGGCCACACCGGCCAGCACGATCACGATGGCGACCAGAACCAATACGATCACGGCGAGCGTCCGCGAGCGCCGGCCTTCTCGCCTCGTTCGACCGCCGGCCGGCGCGTCTCCGGCCGGCGCCGGCCCGGTATACCCGCCGCTCGCGACTGTCGTACTCCGAAGCCATGCGCGTCTAGAACACCCCTCGGATCGCGGAAAGCAGTCTCTCCAGAATGCCGGGCGGCTGAGCGGAGTCCGTGCCTGGGTCGCCGACGGCCGCGCCCGGCGCGGTATCACCCTGCCGGCCGGCGCTCGATCCTGTGTCGCCGGGGGACTTGGTCACGATGTACAGCTCTTCGCCCGGACGTACGTAGCCCAGTTGCTCGCGCGCGAGGGTCTCGAGATAACCGGTCTCACTGAGCTTCGCGACCTGCCCCTGCAGATCGGCCTTTTGCGCCTCGAGCGCATGCACCGTCGCCGTCGCCTTCCGCAGTCGGGCGCTCGCATCCTGGTAATGGGTCAGGGGCTTGAGGTTGGCGAGGACGCCGGCAACGACGACCACCACCACGGCGAACAGTATCAGCCAGCGCCGGCGCGCGGCCTGCGAGGACCGCTGGCGCGCGGACGGGGGGGAACGCCTCTCGCCGGAGGCAGCTCTGTCGCCGGATCCGGCCGGCATCGTGCTCGCGGTTGACTGGGTCATGGTCTTGGTAGTATTCGCCGCGTCTACCTGCCACCCTGCCGGAACGCGCGCCATCCCGGATATTCAGCATTGTCGCCGAGCTGTTCTTCGATACGCAGCAACTGGTTGTATTTTGCCGTCCGCTCGCCGCGCGAGGGGGCGCCGGTCTTGATCTGGCCGGCGTTGGTGGCCACCACCAGGTCGGCGATGGTGCTGTCCTCGGTCTCCCCGGAGCGATGGCTGACCACCGCCGTGTAAGCGGCCCGGTGAGCCATGGAGATAGCATCGAGGGTCTCGGAAAGGGTCCCGATCTGATTGAGCTTGATGAGGATGCTGTTGGCCACCCGCCGCTCGATGCCCATGGCGAGGCGATCGACGTTGGTTACGAAGAGGTCGTCCCCCACCAGTTGCACCGTCTCGCCGACGAGGCCGGTGAGCGCAGCCCAGCCGTCCCAATCCTCCTCGGCCATACCGTCCTCGATGCTGACGATCGGATAGCGCTTACAGAGGTCGGCGTAGTAGCCGGCCATCTCCTGGGGATCCAGCTTGCGCCCCTCACTCGCCAGGTCGTACACCTTCCTGCCGGCGTCGAAGAACTCCGACGCGGCCGGGTCCAGGGCGATGGCGATATCGACCCCCGCTTCGTATCCGGCCTTCTCCACCGATTCGAGAATCACCTTGATGGCGTCTTCGTTACTGGCCAGGTTCGGCGCGAAGCCGCCCTCGTCGCCCACCGATGTGGCCAGACCCCGGCCCGATAGGACCTTCTTGAGGGTATGGAACACCTCGACGCTCATGCGCAGACCGTCGCTGTAGCTGCCGGCCCCCACCGGGACGATCATGAATTCCTGCAGGTCCACGTTGTTGTCGGCGTGCTTGCCGCCGTTGAGGATGTTCATCATCGGCACGGGAAGCACGTGGGCGTTGGGTCCGCCCAGGTAGCGGTAGAGGGGAAGCCCCAGCGCCTCCGCGGCCGCCTTGGCCACCGCGAGGGAGGTTCCCAGGATGGCGTTCGCTCCCAGCCGTCCCTTGTTCGCGGTCCCGTCGGTCTCGATCAGCAGCAGGTCGATCTCGCGCTGCTCGACCGCATCCATGCCCACCAGGGCGTCGGCGATCTCTCCGTTGACGTGCTCCACCGCCTTGAGGACGCCCTTGCCGCCCCAGGCCTCGCCCCCGTCGCGCAACTCGACCGCTTCGAAGCTGCCCGTCGAGGCACCCGAGGGTACAGCGGCCCGGCCCAGCGCCCCGCTCGCGAGCTCTACCTCTACCTCTACCGTCGGGTTACCCCGCGAATCCAGGATCTGCCGTCCGAACACGCCGAGGATAACGGTCATCGCTTCTGCTCCTTCTTCGCCTGCTGGTAGTAGGACTCTTGCTCGTGCAACTCCATGTCTTCGAAGACGCGGCCGTCTTCTCCTGCCGACCTCGCCGCTGCCTCCACCCGTTCCATGAACCGAAGGGCGGTCCGGCGCAGGGCCAGCTCCGGATCGACCTTGAGCTTCCGGGCCAGATTCACCACTGAGAACAGCAGGTCGCCGACCTCCGCGGCGAGCCTCTCTGGATCGCCTCCAGCGGCCATCTCTTCCGCGATCTCGGCCGTCTCCTCCTCCACCTTGGCCATGACGTCCGGGGCATTCTCCCAGTCGAAGCCGACCGCTGCCGCCCGCTGTTGCACCTTCTGGGCCAGGAGGGTCGAGGGGAAGGCGGAAGGGACGTCATGGAAGATCCCCTCGCGCCCCTCGGAATCGCGCTTGATGGCGTCCCAGGTCCTGCGGACGTCCTCCGGCGTGTCGGCCTGGGCGTCCCCGAAGATATGGGGATGCCGACGGACGAGCTTCGCGTGGATGCCGGCGGCCACGTCCGCCAGGTCGTAGAGCCCCTCTTCTTCGGCCACGCTGGCCAGGAAGTACACTTGAAAGAGCAGGTCTCCCAGCTCGCCGCGCACGGCGTCGTCGCCTCGAGTCACCCGGTCATGGATGGCATCGGCCAATTCGTGGGTCTCTTCCAGGGTATACGCGATGATGGTCTCCTGGGTCTGCTTCCTATCCCAGGGACATTCGCGCCTGAGCCGCATGGTGAGGTCGTAGAGACGGCCAAGCTCAAGGACTACCGTGTCACGCGCCATCGGCCTCATCCCCCTGTGGTGGAGCTGCCGGTCGTATCGGTCGTGCCGCTGGTGCCGGTGGTGAGCGCGCCGGACGTGGTGGTGGTCCCCGCCTTCCGCGCCGGAGCCAACCCCGATCTGTACGTTACGCCGAGATCATCCTCCATGCCCTGGAGCCAGGCGTCCCAGGTGGCGGCCTGACGCGCGGCCAGAAGCGAGCTGCGGATCTTCTCCTTCACCTGATCATAGGGCAACTGTGCCTCCGGCGTGATATCGGTCACCTGGATGAGGTGGTACCCATACTCGGTCCTCGCCGGTCGCGACAGCTCACCCTTCTTGAGACTGAACACCGCTTCTTCGAACTCGGGAACCATCTGGCCCCGGACGATGGTGCCCAGCTCGCCCCCAGAATCGCCGGTCGCCTGGTCGTCTGAGTACTTGCGCGCCTCGGTGCCAAAGTCGGCGCCGTTCTGTATCTCACTTCGCACCTTTTCGGCTTCCGCTCTTGCCGCGTCCCAATCGCTTTGGCTGGGCGTAATGGTGCCGGCTCCCCCGGCAGCCGTCGCGAAGGGCGAGATCAGGATGTGCCTGGTAGTGCGGACCTCCGGCTCGGTGTAGTCGCCCTTGTGGCTGTCGTAATAGGCTTTGACCTCGTCCTCGGTGACGGTGACGTCCTTGGTGACGGCCACCTTCATCGCGTCGATGAGCAGGCGTTGGCGCAGGGACTCCGTGAACTGGTCGAGCGTGAGCTTCTGTTTCTTGAGCGCGTCGTCCAACCTCTTCTGGTCGCCCTGGAACATATCCTTGATCTCGGCGACCTCGGTCTGGACATCCTTGTCGGTGACCGCGACCCGGAACTTCGGCGCCTGCTGGCGGAGCACCTCGAGCATGACGAGATACTGAGCCAGATTCTGCTGAAAAGTGCGGAACTCCTTGTTCTGCGTCTTCTTGTCGGGGACGCGCCCCGCGGCTTCGTACGCGACCTGGAGTTGATCGAACTGGTCTTGGGTGACGAGGCCCCGGCCCACTTGGGCCACGGCCCCTTGCGGCAGTTCCCCCCCACAGCCGTAGATCGCCTGGATCGAGGCAAGGAGAAGGAGGGCGAAGGCGAGCCTGCGAATCACTGGGTGATTATATCATCGAGCACTGTCTGGACCGCCTCACGGAGCCCCCGCTCGTCCCCGCGCAGACCCAGAGAGAGCTGGCCCTGGACCGGCGCATAGACGTAACGGCGGTCGCGCGAGCGCAGGCGCTCGCGCGACCCCGCCGGCAGGGCCAGCCCGCTCACCACCAACCGGTCCTGCCTCACCGACAGGGAATCGGCCCCCAGATCCTGCACCTGCACCCGCACCTCTCCGAGAAAGATCAGGTTGTCGACGGGCTCGGGCAGCTCTCCGAAGCGGTCTATCAACTCGGCCCGCAGATCGGCCAGTTCCTCCAGCGTCCGAGCCGAAGCGATCCGGCGGTGAAGATCCACGCGCGCCGCCTCATAGCCGATGAAAGCCGGGGGCACGTGCGCGTCTATGCCGATCTCCACTCGAGCCAGCTTCTCGACGGGCGCCTCCTGGCCCTGCAACTGCGCGGTGGCCTCCTCGAGCATCGACAGATACATCTCGAACCCCACCGCTGCGATCTGCCCGGACTGCTCCTCCCCCAGCAGTTCGCCGGCGCCCCGTATCTCCAGGTCGCGCATGGCGATCTTGAATCCCGAGCCGAGTTCGGTGTAGTCGGCCAGGGTCGAGAGCCGGGCGATCGCTTCCTCGGTCAGCACGGCTTCGTCCGGATGGAACAGGAAGGCGTGAGCCACCCGAGCGGAGCGTCCGATGCGGCCTCGTATCTGGTAGAGCTGAGCCAGGCCGAGCAGGTCGGCCCGCTCCACCACGAGGGTGTTGGCGTTGGGGATATCCAGCCCGCTCTCGATGATGGTGGTGCTCACCAGGACGTCCTGATCGCCGCGCAGGAAGTCGAGCATCACCCGCTCCAGGTCCTGTTCCGGCATCTGGCCATGCGCTACGGCGAAACGCACAGTCGGCATCTCGGCCCGCAGCCTCACGGCCGCCTTGTCGATGGTCTCCACCCGGTTGTGCAGGTAGTAGACCTGGCCGCCCCGGTCGATCTCCCTCTCGATGGCCCGCTCGACCATGCCTTCGTCGTAGAGCCCCACGTAGGTCTGGATGGGATGGCGATCGCGGGGCGGCGTCTCGATCACCGTGATGTCGCGCACCCCCGACAGCGACATCTGCAGGGTGCGCGGGATAGGGGTCGCGGTCAGGGTGAGTACGTCCACCCGCAGCTTCAGCCGCCGGAGTGCCTCCTTCTGGGCCACGCCGAAGCGTTGTTCCTCGTCGACGATCACGAGCCCCAGATCCTTAGGCTTCACATCGTCGGAGAGCAGCCGGTGGGTCCCGATGAGCACGTCCACCCGGCCGGCGGCGAATTCCCTCATGATCTTCTTCTGCTCGGCGGCCGACCGGAACCGTGAGATCATCTCCACCTTGACGGGGAAGTCCGCGAACCGCTCCCGGAACGTGCCGTAGTGCTGCTGGGCCAGGATGGTGGTCGGCACCAGCACCATCACCTGCTTGCTGTCGAGCGTAGCCTTGAAGGCGGCCCTCAGAGCCACCTCGGTCTTGCCGTAGCCCACGTCGCCGCACAACAGCCGGTCCATGGGGCTGTCGGACTCCATGTCGTCCTTGACCGCGTCGATGGCGCGCAGTTGGTCCTCGGTCTCCTCGTAGGGGAACGCCTTCTCGAAGCGGACCTGCCACTCGCCGTCCTCCGAGAAACGGAATCCCTTCGTGGCCTGGCGCAACGCGTACAGGTGCAGGAGTTCGCCGGCCACCTGACGGGCCGCCCGCCGGACCCGGCTCTTGATGTGCTCCCAGGCTTTGCCGCCCAGCTTGGAGAGGCTCGGCGCCGTCCCGCCCGCTCCCACGTAGCGCATCACCTTGCCTATCTGGTCGTGCGGGACATACAGCATGTCCCTGTCCTTGTATGCCAGGTCGAGGTAGTCGCGGGTGACACCCGCCACGGTCTTCGTCGAAATGCCCTCGAAGCGTCCCACCCCGTGGTCCTCGTGGACCACGTAGTCTCCCTTGCGGAGGTCGCGGAAGCTCGAGAGCGACACTCCCGGACCAGGGCGCCGCGCGGGCGCGGCCTTGTGCCGGCGCGGGAACACCTGGGCGTCGGTGAGCACGGCCAGCTTGAGGTCGGGAATGAGGAAGTGGCGCCGTAGCGGGAGGGGCAGGAACGACACGCCCGGTCCCGCCTCCACTTCTCCGGCATGGACCAGAGTCCCGCTGGTGCGGCGGAGGACGTAGCCCGCACGCTCCGCCTCTGCCCGCTGCTCGAAGGCGATCACGACACGGTAGCCGTCGCTGACCAGCCGCCGCATCGCCTCTTCGGCTTCGGGCAGATTGGTGACCGGCAGTTCACCGCTGGTTGCGCGGAACGCCGGCCCCGGCTTCGCCTCACCGGCATCGACGATCGCCATGCCAAGGGAATCGAGAGTAATCACAGGGAGTCGGCTGAGACGCTCTTCGACAGCGGTCCAGGCCTCGTACTCTTCTCCCCGGAGAGCGCCTCCCAGGACGTCCAAAAGGTCGTTCTCGAAGGTCTCCACCCGAGCGCGGGCTCTGGCAGGGTCCAGGCGGACCACGCGGGCGCCTTCGGGAAGTAGCGAGAGCAGGTTGACCGGCGACGCTCCGGGTTCCTCCGCAGCGGGGTGCAGGCGGACGCTGTCCACCGAGCCAAGCGACCGCTGCGAATACACCGAGAAGCTGCGCAGGCTCTCGACCTCGTCCCCCCAGAATTCTATCCGTACCGGATACCGTTCGGTGGCCGGGAAGACGTCGACGATGCCTCCGCGCACCGAGAAGTCTCCGGCGTCCTCCACCTGGTCCGCCCGGGTGTACCCGAGCGCCACCAGTGCGCGGACAAGCTCTTCGAAGTCGACGCGCGCCCCGGTCGAAACGAGCAGGGGCGGCCCCGTGGGCCGGATGACGCCCTCCATGAGGCACGTCGCCTCTACCACCACGACGGGCGGGGCTTGCTCGCCGCCCACGGCGGCAAGTGCGGCCGCCGCGCGGGCGCGGCGTCCGGCCACGCGCGGCTGAACCTCGCCCTCCGATCCGTACCAAACGCCCCTCGGGGCCAGATAGACCACCGGCCGATCGGGACAATACAGCGCCACTTCGTGCTCCAGTTCGAGGGCGGCTTCCTGGTTGGCGGCGACCACCAGGAGGACCTCGTCACGCCAGGGCCGCCGGGCTGCGATCGCGGCCGTCAGGAAGGAGTGGACGAAGCTGGGCGCGGTCAGGTGAACTTCAGCGCCGGCACCCGCCGGCCCGGCCTGGTCGCCCTGAGCCTTCGGCGCGGCGGCCACCGCACGCTCCAGGAATTCCTCAAAGGGCGCGTGGTCGCGCAGGAAGTCGGTCAGACGGGGCACGAGGCGTCGTCCCGCGCCGCAAGCCATTCCTCTGCCAGGTCGGCGGCCCGGCCGACGAGCACCTGCACGTCCTCCCGAGGCTCGTCGAAGGGAGCAAGCACGTGGTCGATGAGAGGCCCGTTGGACGTGCCGGGGCGACCGACGCCCACGCGCAACCGCCAAAAATCGCGGGACCCCAGCGATTGTTCCAGGCTGCGCAGACCGTTGTGGCCTCCCAAGCCCTGGCCTTCCTTCAAGCGGACATCGCCGAAGGCCAGCTCGACCTCGTCATGGATCACGAGCATCCGCTCCACGGGGACCTTGTACCAGCGACCGGCCTCTGCCGCCGCGCGACCCGAGAGGTTCATGAAGGTCATCGGCAGCAGGAGCACCGCCCGCTTGCCGACGATCCGGCCCTCGGCGGTGAGGCCCTGGAACCGAGAGCGCAGAGCCGGGAGACCATGACGACGGCGCAACTCTTCGCCCACCATGAAGCCGACGTTGTGACGATGGGACTGGTATTCCGGCCCGGGATTGCCCAGAGCGACGAGCAGGTAGACGGGGGTAGCTTCCACTTATGTCGCGGCAGCTTCCACTGCCCCAAGAGCCCGATTCAGAATGAAGACACGCCGACGAGGTGCGATGGCCGCGGGCGAGGCAAGGACGCAGGAAGCGCTCGTAGCGGCGCTACGGGTGCGCCCGAGGACGACGAATCGCACCGTCCAGTGCGGGCTCGGTGGCCGCAGCTTCATTTTGAATCGAGCTCTAAGGAGCTACTCCTCGCTCTTGACGCCGCCGATGACCTCCGGCTCGGCGGCCGCCTCGACGACGACAGGAGCCTGCTCGACTCGCGGCGGGACCAGCGCGACCACCATGACTTGGGGATCGTCGAGGATCTCGGTTCCGGAGAGGGCTTCGAGAGCTTCCACCGACAAGTGCTGGCCGATCTGCAGACTGCTGATGTCGAGCACGATGGCATCGGGTATGGCCGAGGGCAGAGCGCGAACGGTCACTTCCCGAAGTACCCAGTCGATGACGCCACCCTCCTCTATGCCGGCCGGCGTGCCGACCAGTTCGAGCGCCACGGGGACTTCGATCTCGACGGCCAGGTCGACTTCATGCAGATCGACGTGGAGAAGATGCCGTCTGACGGGATGGAACTGGAGTTCCTTGACGACCGCGTAGTGTGGGACGGCCTTCTTCTTTGCCCCCGCCTTGGCGGCCCCGCCCAGGTCCAGTTCGAGGATCACGTTGTGGCCGTGATGCGCGATCGCAGCCCGAAGCTCGTCCAGGGCCAGCGAGATGGATCTTGACTCGGTGCCCTTGGCGTAGACAACACCAGGGAGACGGCCTGCCGCTCGCAGCCGGCGCGCCGGGCCGTTGCCCGTCTGGTCGCGCTCTTCTATCGACAGCTTCACGGTGTCCATGTTCGTCTCCTAGAGGCTATTTGCAGCTAGAAAAGCTGGTTCTCTCCCTGAAAGAGCTCGCTCACCGACTCATCGGTGAACACGCTCTTGATGGTGTCGGCCAAAACACCGGCCGTGGATAGTACCACAATCTTCTCGTGATCGACGTCCTCGCGCAGCGGGATGGTGTCGGTGACCACCACCTCTTTTAGCGACGACTGAGCGATGCGTTCGTAGGCCGGGCCGGAGAGCACCGGATGCGTGCAGGCGGCGTAGACGTCCCTTGCGCCCCTCTCGATGAGGGCCTGCACACCGTTGACCAGAGTGCCGGCGGTATCGATGATGTCGTCCACGATAATGGCCGTCTTGCCCTCCACGTCGCCGATAACATGCATGACCCGCGATACGTTGTGCTCGGGCCGAAGCTTGCTGAGCACGGCCACGTCGCACTCCATGCGGTCGGCCACCCTCTTGGCCGTCTTGAGGCCTCCGGCATCGGGAGAGACGATCACGATTTCTCCCAGCCCTTTGAGCTTGAAGTAGTCCGCGATCATGGCGAGCGCGGTCATGTGATCCACCGGAACGCTGAAGAATCCCTGCAACTGACCGGCGTGGAGGTCCATAGTGATCACCCGGTCGGCCCCGGCGGCCTCGAGAATGTCGGCGACCAGCCGGGCGGTGATGGGCTCCCGCGGACGGCTCTTCTTGTCTTGCCGGGAGTAGCCCATCCAGGGCACGACCGCCGTGACCCGGTGAGCGGACGCAAGCCGGGCGGCCTGGATCATGATGAGGAGCTCCACCAGGTTCTCGTTCACCGGTCTGCAGGTCGACTGGATGATGAACACGTCGGCGCCGCGGATGCTCTCCGTGTACTTAACATAGATCTCGCCGTCGGCGAACGTGCGTATGTCGACCTGACCCAGCTCGATGCCCAGCTTCTCTGCCACTTTGGCGCTGAGGTCCGGAGTGCCGCGGCCCGCAAACACCATGAGCGAGCGCTCGGGGGTGATGCGCGCGCAGCGGCGCGGCTCCCAATCTCCCATCCCTGTGATCCTCCTAGTCTCCTGATCCCCCCCGTACGTCCACCCCGTACGGTATCACTACCGGCAGGAATCCGTCGGTTTTTCTGCCCCGGCCCCCTCGCCGCGGCCCCTCGCCATGATCTCCTCGGCCAACGCCAGTTCCTCCCGGGAGTTCACGCCAAGCAGGAGAGAAGCGTCCTGGGCTTTGCACGCAGCCACCCTCTCGCCGCGCCGGCGCAGACCGGCGATGACGTCGGTCAGGTAGATCTCTCCCTGGTCGTTGTCGGAGCCCACCTCCGCCAAGATATCGAGGGCAAGAGGCGACGGAAGGATATACATCCCGCTGTTGACCTCGCAGATCTCGCGCTCGGCGGGGGTGGCGTCGCGGTGTTCCACGATCTTCACGACGTCTCCCGTCTCGTCGCGCACCACGCGTCCGTATCCCGCGGGGTCGGGAAGGCCCATGGTAAGAACGGTGGCCATGGCCCCGGACCGCTGATGGTGCTCCACCAACGTGCGCAGCAGCCCGCCGGTGATGAGCGGGGTGTCGCCGGCCAGGACGAGCAACGGGCCTGGTAGGATCTGTCCCGCCGCGCATAGGACCGCGTGTCCGGTGCCCAGTTGCTGCTCCTGCAGAGCCACCCGGCAGCCGGCCGGGAGGTAAGGCTCCACCTGAGAATGACCGTGCCCCAGAACGATCACCAGGCGTTCCGCGCTCACCTCGCGCGCCGCCGTCAGAACGTGAAGGAGCATGGGCTCGCCGCAGACAGGGTGCAGGACTTTCGGCAGCTCTGACTTCATGCGCTTGCCCTGGCCGGCGGCCAGCACAACGACGGTCGCGATGAAGCGGCTAGAGCTCGACATGCACCTCTGTGAAGACAAGGACGAAAAAGGGAGGCTGGGGCGGCAGGATTCGAACCTACGCATGACGGGACCAAAACCCGTTGCCTTACCGCTTGGCCACGCCCCAGCGCTACCGGCCGCGGGGGCGGACCCCCGCGAGCGCACGAAGTATAGGTCAGTCTTCCTGAGGGTGCAAGAACAACGGAGCCCCCGCGCAGGCCCGTGTCAGACTCCTGGCAGTGACCTCGCGACCCGGCAGTTCATGCCGTCGGCGGAGACCTTGACACACAGGGCTTCGGCCTCTTCCCGCGAGGCGCATACACCGTATATCGTCGGACCGGAGCCGCTCATCAGGGCCCCGAGAGCCCCTTCTTGAAGAAGCGTGTCCTTGGCGTCGCACAGCCCCGGCATCAGGTTGCAGCTGGTCTCCTCCAGGTCGTTGCGCAACAGCCTGGTCACGTCCTCCACGGTCTTGACCTGCCGCCACTGCTGGTCGGCTTCGGCCGAGCGGGCGACGAAAGCGGCCGGGTCCTCCGCCACCCCCTGCACGTCGAACTCCCTGTAGACGTGTGCGGTCGAGAGAAGCTGGTCGGTGAATATCAGCAGAAGGGGCAGTTCGGGCAAGGGCAACGGCTCGAGAAGCTCCCCAATCCCCCGGCCGATCGCCGGTCTTGGGTCCAAGAAGAAGGGCACGTCGGCCCCCAACCCTCGTGCCAGGCGGCGAAGCTCCTCGTCACTGGGCGCCGGCCCCCCGGCCTCGCGGAGCAGCCGGGCGCCGACTTGGAGCGCCGTGGCCGCGTCGGTGCTGCCTCCCCCCATGCCCGCAGCGAGGGGGATGCCCTTGTCTATCGTCACCCGCCCGGTGAAGACCCAGCCGCTATGACGCTCCAACGCCCGCAGAGCGTGAGCAACGATGTTGGCTTCCGCCTCGATCGCGTGGGCCTTGACGTGCAGCTCGCCGGGGCCACCGGAAGCGGGCCTCGCCTCCAGCGTGAAGCTGAGAATGTCATACACGTCGACGGGAACGAAGACGGTGAAGATCTCGTGATAGCCCGAGGGCCCAGTCGGCCCGACCAGGAGAGAAAGGTTCACCTTGGCCGGGGCACGTGTGGTTATGTGCATCTCGAGACCCCCGTCGTTCGCTCAGTTGACAATACCGCAATCTCCCCGCCGCAGCTCACCGGCCAACCGAAGGAACTGGGCCGGTTCTAGGCGTTCTGCCCGCACGCCGGGACTCAGGCCGAGAGCTTCCACCACCTCCGCGACCTTCGGTCGGGGTAGCGCGAGCCCTGCGCTCAGCGCGTTGACCAGCGTCTTTCGCCGTTGCCCGAATGCGGCCTGGACTACTTGGCGCACCAGAACGGCGTCGATGGCCGCAAGGTCGTCCGGCTCCAATCGGTCGAGCACCACCAGAGTCGAGTCCACGCGCGGCTGAGGGTAGAAGATGGAGCGGGACAACTGCCGGGTCCTGACGACCCGGGTGTAGAGCCCCACCCACACCGAAAGGGTGCCGTAGGCCTTCGTCCCCGGAGCGGCCGCCATCCGGTCCGCTACCTCCCGCTGCACCATGAGGCAGTAGCGGCGCACGCCGGGCAGACGCTGCAAAGCCTCTATGACGAACGGCCCCGCCACCGAGTACGGGAGGTTGCTAGCGCACACCGTCGGGGCCGGATCGAGTCGCTCCAGGGCGGCCCGGAGGATGTCCTCAAAGTGGAGACTCACGTTCGAATGCCCGCTCAGCGTGACCTCCAACGCAGGTTCCAGACTGCGGTCCACCTCGAAGGCGTGCACGTGGCGCGCGGCGCGGGCCAGCGCCGCGGTCAAGACACCGAGCCCCGCGCCGACCTCCAGGGCCACGTCCTGCGGCCGGCACTCCAGTTGGGCCAGTATCACGCCGAGGATGTTGTCGTCGATGAGGAAGTTCTGGCCCAGATCGCGCTTGGGCTCTATGCCGAACTCCGCCAGCCGCGCCAGCGAGACCTGACGTAGGCCGGTCGCCGCCTGCCGGCCGGCAGGTCCGGGGTCATTCACAGCAGCCTCCGACCGGCGGTCCTTCCCCGTTCCGCACGGCGGCGATGCGGGGAAAAGCCCGCAAGACGTTGCTCTCCACCTGCGCCTCCAATTCGGAAACAGCGACTCCGCGCAGGGCGGTAACGAACTCGTAGACGTTCACCACAAGGGCAGGGCGGTTCGGCCGTCCGCGGAGAGGCTCCGGGGTGAGCCAGGGGGCATCGGTCTCGAGGAGCAGCGACTCGGCCGGAACGGCCCGCGCGGCCGCCTGCAGAGATGCCGCGTTCTTGTAGGTCACGTTGCCGGCGAAGCTGATGTAGTAGCCTCGTTCGACCACCTCCTCAAGCCGGTCCGGCAGTGAGAAGCAATGGAGGATGACGGTGAGGCCGCCGGCATGCTCGCCGAGCACCCGCAGAGTCTGGTCGGCCGCGTCGCGAGTGTGGATCACCACTGGGAGACCCGCGCTGCGGGCCAGGTCGAGCTGATACAGCAACACGTCTTCCTGGACGTGGTGGGGCCAGTAGTCGCGGTTGAAATCGAAGCCGGTCTCCCCCACGGCGACCACCCGAGAGTGGCGCACCAGTTCCTCCAGTCCCGCCCTCCCTTCGTCGTCCAGAAGCCCGGCCTCCTGCGGGTGGAAGCCGACAGTGGCGAACACCTGCGAAAAGCGCTCCGCCAGAGAGATCGAGGAGTGGGAGCGTCCCAGATCGATCCCGGACTGGATGATGATCCCAACCCCGGCCTTGGCCGCATCCTCGACAAGAACAGACGCGTCTTCCTTGCAGTGATCCAGGTGGGTGTGGGAGTCGATGAACACGGCGCGCGACCGTGCCGGTCAGTCTTCGATGCGCGGAAAGAGCGGCGCGCCGGCGGCGACCGTGAGCCCGTCTGGGAGCAACCCCCAACGCGCCTCGTCCCAGCTCGGGTCCGTGAGACGTGCCTCCTCCGCGGCGCCATCAGACGTCGAGGCACCGGTAGCCTCCGCGGCTGCGCCGGCCCGGGCGGTCGGAATTCCCAGCCGCTCGCGGATGGCAGCGGCGGTCTGAGGGACGAACGGATGCAGCAGGACCGATAGCAGACGCAGGCCCTCGGCCAGATCCCACAGGGTAGCGTCCAGAGCGGCCGCGGCCTGTGACGCTGCCGCGCCTTCGGCCCCGGCGTCGGCCGCGGTCGCGGCCCCGGCCTCCTTGGCCAGTTTCCAGGGCGCCTGTTCCTCCACGTACCGGTTCAGCCGGCGGACCAGCATCCAGATAGTCTCAAGAGCGCTGCTCAGGTCCATGTCCTGCAGTTGCGCGCGCGCTCTGTCGGCGACCGCGCCCGCCTCGGCGGCGAGCGGGGAACCGGAACCCGGCCCGGCGCCGGCGTCGCGGGTGGGTGGCGGCGCCGGCACGGCGCCGCCCCGGTATTTGGCGATCATCGAGGCGGTGCGCGATACCAGATTGCCCAGTTCGTTGGCCAACTCGCTGTTGTAGCGGGCCTTGAAGCCCTCCTCGCTCACCACCCCGTCCTGGCCGAAGCTCACTTCCCGCAGACAGTAGAACCTGAAGGGATCGGCCCCGTACCGCTCGATGAGCGGAAAAGGATCCATCACGTTTCCGCGGGTCTTGGACATCTTCTCCCCGCCCAGCTTCAGATAGCCGTGGATGAAGAGATGCTCCGGGAGTTCGTAGCCCGCTGACATGAGCAGCGCCGGCCAGATGATGCCGTGGAACTTGAGGATGTCCTGGGCCATCATGTGGTACGTCGCCGGCCAGAACCGCGCCACCAGGTCGCGGCCAGGCGCGTAGTGCAGCGCGCTCAAGTAGTTGATGAGCGCATCCACCCACACATAGATCACCTGGGACTCGTCCCAAGGAACACTTATGCCCCACTTGAGGGTGGCCCGGGAGATGGAGATGTCGTCCAGACCCTGCTCGATGAACGAGAGCGCTTCGTTGTACCGGTGGCGGGGACGCACGAAATCGGGGTGACCGCGGTAGTGAGCAGCCAGACGCTCCTGGAACGCCGAGAGCCTGAAGAAGTAGTTGTCCTCTTCCATGCGCACCGGGGCCGTGCCGTGATCCGGACACAGCCCGTCGACCAGGTTATCCTCGGTGTAGTAGGCCTCGCAGGCCGGGCAGTAGAGGCCCGAGTATGAGCTCTTGTAGATGTCGCCGGCGTCGTGGCAACGCTCGACGAACCGCTGCACAAAGCGTTCGTGCGCGGGGTCGGTGGTGCGGATGAAGAAGTCGTTGCTGGCCCCCACCTTGGCGGCCACATCCTTGAACTTCTGAACGACTTCGTCGACGTGCTCCTTGGGGGTGAGCCCCCGCGCGGCCGCCGCCTGCTCCACCTTGGTCCCATGCTCGTCCGTGCCGGTAAGGAAGAAGACGTCGTAGCCCAGTTGCCGGTGGAACCGAGCGGCGACGTCGGCCGCGGCGGTCGTGTAAGCATGCCCGATATGGGGCACGTCGTTGACATAGTAGATGGGTGTGGTGATGAAGAAACGGCCCATGGCCGGGCTATTCTAGCAGACGCCCTATCGGCCCCCGTCGGCCCGGATGCCGAGCGCCAGGGCGTAGACGTGCCGCCTCGGCAACCCGGTGATGCCGGCAACGATCGCGGCCGCTTTCTTGGTCCCTATACCGCAGTCCAGCAGTTCCCGCAGCGCCGCCCGAATGCCGTCGTCACCCCCGGCATTCAGCCCAGCCCCCGCTTGTTCGGCGCCACCGCGGGCTCCACGCCCGGCCATGGGTGAGGGCCTGCCGGCCGGTTCGAGCACCAGCACGATCTCGCCGCGCACCGGCTCCGGTAGAGTGTCTCGCACCTCGTCGGCCGTCCCGCGGATCACCTGCTCGTGCAGCTTGGTCATCTCCCGGCAGACCGCCAGTCTGCGTTCGGGCCAGCGCAATGCTACCGCTTTCAGCGACGCCCTCAGGCGGCGGGGCGCCTCGAAAGCCACGACCGCGGCTCCCGTATCGTCGAACGCCGCGATCTGCTCGACCAGCTTGTTCGCCCCCCGAGCGAGAAACCCGACGAAGGCGAAGCGGTCGGCGGGCAACCCGGAGGCGACGAGAGCCGTGGCCACGGCCGTTGCTCCGGGCAGCACCGTCACCGGCAGGCCCTCGGCGGCGCACGCCCGCACCAGGGTGAAGCCTGGATCGGAGAGACCGGGCATCCCTGCGTCGCTGACGACCGCCACGTCCTTCCCTTCGCGCAACAGTGGCAGGAGCGCACCGAGCCTCTGTTCCTCGTTGTGCTCGTGGAAACTGACCAGTCTGCCCGTGATGCCGTAGCGATCGAGCAAGATCCGGGTGTGCCTTGTGTCTTCACAGGCGATCAGCTCGACGTTCTTCAGAACCGCCAGCACCCGCAGGGTGACGTCTTCCAGATTGCCGATGGGCGTGGGGCAGACGTACAGCATAGGTGGGACTCGGCACCCGCCGCTAGGACTCGCCGAAGCCTTCGGCGCCCCGCGCGGGCGTGGCAAGAGTCGTCTCGCCCAGAGCCTGCCAAGCCATCAGGGCCCCGCCGACCAGGCCGGCTCTGTTCCCCAGCCTGGCGGCGGCTATTCGGACAGTGTCGCGGCCGGGAGGAATGGCCAGTTTCCGCAGCCATTCCCGCGCCGGAGTCAGGAGCAACTCGCCCAGCGCCCCGACGCCTCCGCCGACCACGATCATCTCCGGATCGAAGGCGTTGGTCATGTTCACCAACCCGACACCAAGCCAGTGCGCCAGCTCGTCCACCGCGTCCAGCGCCGCCCTGTCTCCGGCCATGGCAAGGCGGGCCACGGCCCCACCGGTGAGGCGGCCCTGTTCCTGGAGCGCAGTGAGCTCGCCGGAGGGGTCGGACTTGGGATCGCCCGCGCGGGCCGCGGCATATCGGACCAGGGCTCGCCCCGAGGTGTACACCTCCAGACACCCACGGGATCCGCATGGGCAGGGCAGCCCGCCGGCCCGCACGATGATGTGACCCAGCTCCGCGGCTCCGCCGTTCGCTCCCCTGTACACGTGGCCGTCAAGCCAAAGGCCGCCACCCACGCCCGTCCCCAACGTGAGCATGACTACATCGCGCAGACCCGCGGCCGCCCCGATGGTCGCTTCGGCTCGGACGGCGGCGTTCACATCGTTCTCGAGCACCACGGGTAGCCCCAGCGCCTTCTCGAGGGCAAGCGCTACCGGCACCTCCACCAGCGGCAGGTTGGGCGAGGCGATGACCATTCCCCGCGCGGAGTCGATTGTCCCGGCGCAGGCGAGGCCGAACGCCTTGGGCTGTAAGCGCTCGAACGCCACGAGCGCCCGCCGCAGACTGGCTTCCAGCCCGGTAAGAAAGGAGGCCTGGTCCTCGGTGCAGGTCGACTCGACAAGTGTGGGAGCGAGTTCCGTCCCGTCACGGCCGACAGGACCCACCGCCACCTTGGTGCCCCCCACATCGACTCCCAGGACTGAACTCATCGCGTCCCCTTCCCTTGCCCCGCTGTACCCCCGGCCACTCCAAGCGCCTTATCGACATCACAGATCAGACGGACGTAGTCGAACCCGAACTCATACCCGTACTGGACGCATTCCCGATGATAACCGCGCCGACGATAGAAATCCTCCGCCGGGCTACCCTTGACCGCTCTCAACACTACCTGCGAACAGGTCCTTCTGCGCGCCTCGTCCTCGAAGCGTCCAAGCAGGAGCGAGCCCAGACCCGAGGCCCGCGATCCCTCCCCCACCATGAGTTCGTCCACCGACGCGATCCCTCCGATGAAATGGCCCCTGAGGACGGCGGTGATCTTCTTTTCCCGGCGGATCACAAGAGCGTATGGCTCGGCCGACCACTCGACGGCGCACCCGAAGTTCTCCTCGTCCACGGAGGGCCACTGGTCGCGGAGAAAGCGGAGCAGGTCTTTCTCGTCCCCGCGACATACCGTGACGCGATCGTCCTTGCCGCCGAATAGGCGCAGCCCGGCCTGACTCGTTCCGGGAGGCGGGCTGTCTCCCCGCCATCGCAGACTTGCGTGCTCCACAAGGACTTCCAGGCGACCCACCTCTATCCCGGCGCCATCCACCAGTGAGGAGGGATAGTCGCCTTCGAGCGTCGCCACAGCTTCCGCCGACCCCCACGATCGTAGGAACATCGTCGCCACCGGGGGGATAGGCCGAGCCGACCCATCCTCCACCTTGATCACGCAGCCCACCGCGCGCAGTAGGACTGCGCCGGGCGAGAGTAGACCTATGCCTTGGACTCCTTCAGCTCCGCCTTTGGCCGCCACCTGGCCCGGAGCCGCCCTCATCAATCGGGTGTCGAAGCAGCTCTCCCCGGCGACCAGGGCGGGATGAGCCAGCATCGCGTCGCGCACCCGAGCCAGCGCGAGGGTGGAACCGGCGGCCAGCACCGCGTACAGCCAGGCCCCCTCGCAAAGGGTCGTGCGGATGACGGGCACTCCACAGCCATCCCTCCCGGCAAAGGGCGTCCGGGAGGGGGGGCCACCACCCGCCGGGGTGGGCATCGCCGAAGGGTCCGTCCGGTGATGAGACCGCCCAGGACGGGCATCGAGCAACGACATGACGTACCTGGCCACCACTTGCTGGACCGGATGTTCCTCGCGCTCGTAGCCCTCGACCGCGACCCCGAGGTGGCGCGCCAGCAGCACCATCCCCGCGTGCTTACCCGAGCACATGTGCTCCACGGGGCCGCAGACAAGCGAGTCACTCGACACGCCGGCTCGTGCCAGCAGCCCAAGCACCACCCCCACTTGCTCGGGAGCGCCGGCGTGAGAGGCGGCGATGACCGCAATCTCCTCGTCACTCAGAGAGAAAGCTTCCGCGGCTCCGCTCTCGACGATGGCCGCTGCCTGGAAGGGCTTCGCGGTCGAGCGGAGGAGCACCTCGGTCGAGGGGTCGCCCAACCCGCCGACCAACGCTCCTTCGGCGTCCACCACAGCCACGGCTCCTCGGTGGATCGACTCGACGGCCCTCCCCCGCACGACGGCGAGCAGCGGCTCATAGCAGGGATCGAGGGCCGCGGCCGACAGTGCCGGCCCGTTGCTCCGCTCACGATGCTGCGAGGGTCCCCTTTGCACGGCCGCCTACTCGGCGCCGTCAGGCTCGTCGCCGACTTCCAGAGCCACCCGGGCTTCGTCCAGATCCTCCGCCCGCACCATGATGTCCTGCTGTCCGCACCCGTCTATGGTCAGCCCATAGACCACCGACAGCGCGTCGTGTTTGAGGTACACCTCTATGCCATAACTGCGGAGCTTTGCCGCCACGATCTCCGCCTCCACCGGATCGTACAGCCGAACCAACAGCACCGGTTCAGAGTCCGAGCTCATCAGCGACCTCCTTCATTGCCTCCAGGCCGATCTCCAGGAACTCATCCAGCTCGAGTCCCAACTCAGAGCAGGTAAGCATGTCTTCCCTCCGGGCTCCCTTCGCGAACGAAGGCTCGCGGAACCTCTTCTTGATGCTCTTGAGCATCACCAGGTCCAACTTCCTCTCGGGACGGATGAGGGCGGCCGCCGTCACCAGTCCGGTCAGAGGGTCGCACGCGAACAGCGCGCGGTCCATCGACGTCTCGATATTCGATCCGTTGCCGGGGTTGTGAGCAAGGATCGCGTGCAGGACCTCCTCGTCCTCCAGACCGGCCTCCCGAAGCCACGCCACCGTCAGCGTCCCGTGGATGACCATCCTGTCCGCGGTCTGTTCGGCGTCGAGGTCGTGCAACAGCCCGGCGAGCCGCCACTGCACCTCGTCGTGGCCGAGGCGGCGGGCCAGCGCGCCCATGACGGCTTCGGTCGCGAGCATGTGGCTCACCATGTTGGGGTTACTCGCCCGCTCCCGGACCAGGGCCAGCGCCTCGTCTCGCGTCATCCTCGTTCCGCCTCCCATAGTGCGGCTACCGTCCTGGTGGCCTTCTTCACGTCCACCGGGTCCCACGAGCTCAGGTCCGCGGCGGCCAGTCGCTCCCACTCTTCCGCCGTCGCCCAGCGCCAACTCGCGGCCCCGCCCGGCTCGAGGCGAACGGACTCCGGGTCGTTCGACGGACGGCAGGCCATGCTGACCGCAAGCAACCGTTCGCCCTCGTAGAAAGTCAGGAACGCGTAGCAGGGGCCCCCTACCTCCACGGCGAGCCCGGTCTCTTCCATCACTTCTCTGCGCACCGCTTGGGCGAGATCCTCTACCGCCTCCATCCTGCCGCCCGGGGGGTCCCAGGCCTCGAAGGGCTCAGTGCGGTGCAGGAGAAGCCAGCGGGTATCGACGCCGACCCCGCGGCAGATCAGGCCGACAACGGCCAACCGCGCGTAGGGGGCTCGAGGATCGGCTGCGGGACCGGTCGCACCTGTGTCGCCGCCCATCCGGTTCGCCGCTACCCGGCCGGTCCGACCGGCGCCGGCCCGAGGGCTGCCAAGACCCGGGCCGCTATCTCTCCAGCCATCTTCACGGCCTCGGCGCTCACGTCGAGGTGCGTCACGAAGCGCACCCGGGTGGGCGAAGCCACTCCGCACAGCACTCCCCGATCCTTCAGGGCCTCGACGACCCTTTCCGCCCCACCGAGCCGGGACACGTCGGCGATGACGATATTGGTCTGAACGGGGTGCGTCATCTCCAGGCCGGGCACCCGCAGTAGATACGAGGCGAGGGTCGCTGCGTTCTCGTGGTCCTCCACCAGCCGATCCATGTTGTTCTCGACCGCGTAGACGGCACCCGCCGCTATGATGCCCGCCTGCCTCATGGCCCCTCCGAAGCGTTTGCGGTTGTCTCGAGCCCTCTCTACGAACTCGTAGGAACCCGCCAGAGCCGAACCCACGGGCGCACCGAGCCCCTTGGAGAAGCACACCGATACCGAATCCGCGGTAGCGGCGTAGTCCTCGAGCGATACCCCGGTGGCCACGTGCGCGTTCCACAGCCGGGCGCCGTCGAGATGGACCTTGATGCCCCGCTCCCGGGCGACCGCGGAAACGGCCTTCATGGCCTCCAGAGGCCAGATGGTCCCTCCGCAGCGATTGTGCGTGTTCTCCATCTCCAGCGCCCCGGTGTGGGCGAAATGCTCGCCGGCGGGCCGTATGGTGGCGGCTACGGCCTCCCGCGAGAGCACGCCGAAGGGCCCGGGGACCGGACGGAGTTGCAGAGCGGACAGGGCGGCGGCGGACCCCCCTTCGTAGTGCAACACGTGGGCGTCCTCGTGGACGATGACTTCATCGCCCATATGGGTCAGCGTGCGCAGACAGAGTTGGTTGCTCATGGTGCCCGAGGGCACGAAAAGGGCCGCTTCCTTGCCCAGCATGCCGGCCACCATCTCCTGGAGCCGTTCGATCGTGGGATCCTCGCGGTAGACGTCGTCCCCCACGGGAGCCTCCGCCATGGCGCGCCGCATAGGCCCGCTGGGCCTGGTGACCGTGTCGCTTCGCAGGTCGATCGGTGCGGTGGGGATGGGCATGACCTCCTCCTTACCGAGGCGTGGAATCGGGCAAGCCTCCGTCGACTGGGATGGTTGCTCCCGTCGTCGGCGTCTGCCTGGTGGCGAAGAAGAGTACGGCATTCGCCACGTGGACGGTGGTCACCTGCGCCTTGAGCAGGTTGCGGCTCTGATAGTAGGCTTCCAGGCCTGCTTCATCCAGTCCGCGGGCCTTCATGCGATCGGGCCCGACCTCCGCCCACAGGCCGGAACGGCAGGTCCCATGAGCGAAGACCGCATCCGGAGCCACCATGTTGACCCGCACGTCGTCCGCCGCGAACTCCAGACTCGCGATCCGGGCGAGCTGATGGGCGGCCGCCTTGGTGGAACTGTAGGCGCCGAAGTTGGCGCCCGGCGAGAACACGTTCTTGGTCGAGAGAAGGACGATATCTCCCCCGGTCCCCTGGCGTTTGAACAGGCGCGCCGCCTCGGCCAGCAGGAGAAGAGTACCCTCCGCGTTCACCCTCTCGAGCGCGCGATAGCGGTCCAAATCGAGTTCGATGAGCGGGGCCACCGCCGCGATGCCCGCGTTGGGAATGACCAGGTCGATCCCCCCCCACATGTGCACCACCCGCTCAAAAGCCGCGGTCACCGAATCCGGATCGGTCACATCCAGCGGAACCCCCAGGATGCGCCCGGGGAATGCCGTTCCCAGGTCGTCGAGCAGAGCATCGAGCGCCTTGCCCGGCAGGTCCGTAGCCGCCACGAGAGCGCCGGCCTGGAGCAGCCCCTGGCAAATTCCGGTGCCGATCGCGCCAGCGGCGCCGGTGACCAGCGCGACCTCGCCGCGGAGCGGCGCCGCAGGATCGAGAAAGGCGCCCGACAGGCTGGGGGCGCCGACCGCGGTGGAGGTGCGCTTCCGCAGCTTCGCGTGCTGCAGCGTACGGTATTCCATGCGGAAGAGCTCGTCTTCGGGAAGCCCCCGGTACTCCACTCCCTCGGCGGCCAGGGCGGTCTTGACGGCTATCGTGCGCCGGGTGATGTCCCGCGTGGTGATGGCTTCGTCCAGGTCGGGCCCCGCGCAGATGACTCCCAGTCCCGGGATCATGACCACCCGCGGGCGCGGATCGAACGTCTCGACCCCCGCCGGCAGATCGGCCGAATGGCGGGCCAGGTAGGCCTCATACTCCTGGCAGTAGGCCTCCACCGCGGCCGCTATGCGCTCAGCCGGATGGGCCGGGCCGTCGTACCGCAGTCCTTCGATCCAAAGGGGCACCGACTTGGTGCGGATGAGGTGATCGGTGGTCAGAGGCGGCGTCACCAGCGTGTCACGCGCCGTGGGGCCAAGAAGGGCCTCGAGAGTATCTGGATCGTCGAGGATCTGGACGACAACGCGATCGTACGGCCTATCGCAGTCGTCCGTCCGACCTGCGAGCAGTCCGCGGACGACGGGGACGATCTCGGCCCGAAGACGTCCGGACGACGGCCGTGCCTCTGTCACGATCTCGTCGCAGCGGGGCGTGACAGCTTCGTCCGCGCCGCCGGCGAGGGCTCCATCGGGTGCGCCGGCCACCAGCGGGTGCGTGGCGCGCGCCGCGCGGCGCGCCGCCGCCCACTCCTCCGCCCGCGATACCAGTTCGATCATCGTCTCGTACGAGGCTTTGGCCGTAGCGCCCCAGGTGACAATGCCGTGGTGCGCCCAGACCATCGCCCGCGCCTCCGTCTGCGCTTCCAGGGCCGCGGCGGCGGCCAGCGCGAGTTTGAACCCCGGCGTCACGTAGGGGATCACGATCACCTCGGGGCCCAGGGCCTCGGCGACAGCAATATGCCCCGCCTCGCGATTGGTCAACAGGAGCACAGCATCCGCATGGGTGTGGTCGATGAACACCGCCGGCAAGAAGGCGTGCACCAGCGCCTCGATAGACGGAGTGGGGCTGTCGGCGTGGAGCAGATGGGTGCGAAGTTGGTCGACCATGGCGGCGTCGTCCAGAGCAGCCAGGGTCCGCAGCCTGCGCAGATAGCCCAGGTCCAGGCCCGGGTGCCCCCGCGGTTCGATGGTCGCCATGTCGATGCCCGAGGCCTTTACGAAGATCGTCTCGATTTCGTCGCCGAGGACGTTCTTCCAGAAGGCCTTGACCGACGAGTTGCCCCCGCCATGCAGCACCAAGCCCGGCTCGGCGCCCAGCAGCCGCGAGGAATACGTGCGAAGGGCGAGAGGCTCTCCCCATTCGGGGCCGTATCGGGTCACGAACCCGGCGGCCTCGTCGTCCGACCACCTAGAGCGCATGTCCGCGCGCCGCCTCGAGCATGAAATGCGCGTTGGCCTCAGCCGCTTTGCCGTCGAAGACCGCGCTGCCCGTCACGATCAGGTCCGCGCCGGCGGCCGCGATCTCCGCGATGTTCCCCCGAGTCACCGCCCCGTCGACGCACACCAGAATCTCTTTGCCCGCGGCAGCGATCATCTCCTTGGCTCGGGCCACGCGTCCGAGCGTCGCCGGCGCCATGGTCTGGCCACTCCAGCCCGGGTCGATCGCGAGGATGGTCACCAAGTCGATCTCGTCCAGAAGCGGGCCCAGCCACTCCAACGGGGTCCCGGGATTGAAGGCGAGCCCTCGCACGATGCCGTCTCCCGGCCGCTCGCCGTGTTCCAGCGTGCCCAGCCTCTGCAGCACCCGGTGGATATGCACCGCCGCCTCCACATGCACGCTGATGATGTCCGCGCCCGCAGCGGCGTACGCCTCGACCTTGCTGAGTGGTTCCTGGATCATCAGGTGGACGTCCTTGAGCAGGGGGGTGCGCAGCCCCTGAACATAGGCGGGGCCGACGGTCATATGCGGGCAGAAGCAGCCGTCCATGACGTCCACGTGCACGACGCCCACTCCTGCCCGCTCGAGCAGCTCCAAGTCGGCGCCCAAGCGCATCAGGTCCGCCGTGAGCGTCCCTACGCTTACCGTCGGGCAGAGCGACCGCAGCCTGGCGAGAGTCCCGCTCATGCGCTCCTCCCCACGCGGCGCGGTAGCCCGCGCCCTACTTGCTCTCGTTCTTGAGGGTCAGGAATAGATCGTAGGCCTCTTCGGGCTTCATGAGCTCGTGGACCACCTTGTTCACGGCCTGGATCATGGCCACCGGCGCTTCCGACTGGAAGATGTTGCGACCCATGTCTACCCCGGACGCCCCTTCGCTGACCGCCTTGTAGGCCATGGTGAGTGCGTCGAGCTCGGGGAGCTTCTTGCCGCCTGCCATGACAACCGGTACCGGGCACGAAGCGGTGACCGTCTCGAAGTCCTGGTCGATGTAGTAGGTCTTGACGAAATTCGCGCCGAGCTCGGCCGCCATGCGGCACGCCAGCCGGAAGTAGCGCGCGTCGCGGGTCATGTTCTTGCCCACAGCCGTCACGCCGAGCACCGGGATACCGTAGCGGTACCCCATGTCGACCAGCCTGGTCATGTTGTAGATCGATTGGGTCTCGTATTCGCCGCCGATGAAAAGCTGGACGGCCATGGCCGCCACGTTCATGCGGGCCGCATCTTCCATGTCAACGGCCAGCTGCTCGTTGGACAGCTCCTTGAGCACACTGGGACCACCGCTCGCCCGCATCACGATGCCGCGGTCGAAGGTGGGCGGGATGGTGCTGCGCAGCATGCCCCGGGTGAGCATTAGGGCGTCCGCGTATGGCGCGAGCGGCACGATGTTGACGTCCACGCGCTCCAGCCCCGAAGTGGGGCCCTGGAAATAGCCGTGATCCACCGCGAGCATGACGGTGCGCCCCGAGTGCGCCCGAAACACTCGGGCCAACCGGTTCTGCATCCCCCAGTCGAGCGCGCCTGAACCTTTGAGAAAGAAGGGCTCGTTACGGGCCGGGATATCGAGATAGTAGTTCTTGGATTCCTTGAGGCTGTCGATATCGGGCATCGATGACTCTCCACGTGGGCTCGCGAGGGACGGACGAAAGAGATTCTACCAGAGGCCGCTCGCCGGACCCGCCGGGGCGGCCCGCGAAGCAGCAGCGCTCGCGTTTTGCCATAATGTCCCAGGCGTGCTTTCAGCGAGTGTGGGAGAAGGGTCGCCGGACGGTGGCTGCGAAGGACCAAGTCAGATGCCCGCAGTGCGGAGTGCCCAACGAGCCGGGAGCACTGTTCTGCAGCAGGTGCGGGGCCTCGCAGAACCGTCCCGGATACGTCGGGGTGCGGCGGCGCAGGGTGTCGCTCGCGGGCTTCGTGATGGCTTTCGCGCTGCTGCTCGCCTTGGCGGTAACGGTGTTCGTTCTCTACACCATCGTCACCCGAGTGCTCAGCCCGACGGAGACGACGGCCAACCCCAGTACAGGCGTATCCGGCACGGTGGCGACTATGCAGACCTCCACCACGGGTGATCCCAACACGGGCACCTCGAGCGGGGGCACAGGAGGTTCCATCCTGGTCCGTCCTCACGCGGCCACCGCCTCGTCCACGCTCAAGGCGACCTCCTTCACCGACTTCCGGCCCACCAACCTGCTCGACGGGAATCTGGCCAGCGCCTGGACCGAAGGCGCCGACGGTAGCGGCGTCGGAGAGTGGGTGCGACTTGAGTTCGAGGAGGCCGTCCCCCTGGCTCGCATCGAGATCGCCAACGGCTACCAGAGAGACACAGAGCGTTTCTCCGGGGACGAACGGGTCAAGAGCATCGAGTTGCAGTATTCGGACGGCACCACGCAGATAGTGCAGTTGCTTGACGCTCAGGGTCTGCAGGTGATCAGACCCAAGACCGCGGACACCCAATGGATCAAGCTGACGATCCTCTCGGTCTACCCGTCGTTCAGGTGGGAGGACGCAGCGCTGTCCGAGGTGCGCATCTACGAAGTCATTCACGTGACGTTGCGCCGCGCCGCGCCGTATGGCGTCCGCGCCGTACTTATCCCGGATGGCGTCGAGTTTGAGGTCTAGTTCCCGCAGCAACGGTAGCTCCTGGTCGAACAGATCGTCCTGCCACGCCCGGGGCACCAAGTTGCTTACGCCGACTCCCACCAGCCGCAAGTGGTAGCGCCGGCGCCTGCCCTGCCTGAACACGGCGAGCACCTCTTCGAAGAACACCTCGTCCACATCCAGCGGGCGCGACAGGGTGTGGGAGCAGGTATGGGTGACGAAGTCGGAATAGCGAATCTTCACCGTGATCGTCCGAGCCTCCAGCCGCTTGCGCCGCAAGCGCCGGCACACATCCTCGGTGAGCGCGATCAACGTGGACTCGAGCACCCCCGTGTCGGAGACGTCTTCGTCGAAGGTGTGTTCCCGGGATATGGATTTGACCTCCTCGCGCGGCATGACCCGGCACAGATCTTCTCCGCGAGAGCGATGAGCGAGCGACTCTCCCCATTCCCCGAACGAGAGCCGCAGCAGATGCGGCGGTATCTGGGCCAGATCGCCCACGGTGTTCACACCCCGGTCCCGTAACTGCTCGAGAAGGGCGGGACCCACACCGGGCAGCCGTTCTACGGGGAGAGGGGCCAGAAAATCGACTTCTTCCCCCGGACGGACTACGGTAAATCCGGACGGTTTCTGAAAATCGGAGGCTACTTTGGCCACCAGTTTGTTCGTCGCCACCCCTACCGAGATGCTCAGCCGAAGCTCGTCGGCCACCCGCTTCTGGATGAGCCGCGCCGTACGTACCGGCGGACCGAAGAGCCGCTCGGTGCCGGTGAGGTCGAGGTAGGCCTCGTCGAGGCTGACCTGCTCGACGAGGGGCGAATAGCCGTCGAGCATGGCCATGAGACGCTGGGAATACTCATGGTAGAGCTGATGATGCCCGGTGAGATACACCCCATGGGGACAGAGACGCCTGGCAGTGCGCAGGGGCATGGCGGAGTGGACGCCGTAGCGGCGGGCCACGTAGTTGGCGGTGGCCACCACTCCCCGCTCCCCACCTCCGACGATGACCGGCTTACCCCGCAGCGACGGGTCGCGGTTCTCCTCTACTGCCGCGAAGAAGGCGTCGAAATCGAGATGGGCGATGACCCGGTGAGTGGCCCGCGGCCTAAGAGGCTGCTGACAAGCGATCTCATGCCCTTTCATACGAACAGGATATACGAACATTTGTTCGGTAGCAAGGAGATACTGGGGCCGACGACCACCCGACACCTGCTAGCCCTCCCCCTTGACGCCCTCCAGGCCCTCTCGCAGGAGCCAGGGCACCATCGCCAACGCCGCCGCCGGGTCGGCCCACCACCAGCCGAGAGCGGCGTTCAACACCAGGCCCACGAGCAGGGTGAAAGACAGATAGGCGCAGGCCAGAGTCTCCTTGGCCTCGGCCTGGAGCGCCCCGCTACCGAGCCGCTCGGCCGTACGCAGCTTGGCCCAGGCGAGCAAGGGCATGACCGCGAGCGACACCGCGGCCAGCACGATGCCGACCGCACTCGGCCGGGGGTGATCGCCGGAGATCAGCGTCAGGACGGATTCCACCAGCACATACGCGGCCAGCGCCAGAAACGTCAGGCCTACGAAGCGCAGCGAGCGGCGCTCGGCCACCTCGACGCGCTCTTGGTCGCCACCCCTCGCCTCTATCGACAGCCGCCAGAGAAGCACGGCGGACGCGGCACACTCGATGACGCTGTCCAACCCAAAGCCCAGCAGCGCGATGCTCGCGGCAGCGATCCCCGCCCATATCGCCACGCCGGCCTCGACGACGTTGTAGGCCAAGGTCAGGCCGACAAGCCAGGTGGCCCGGCGGATCAGCTTGTGAGCGTCGGCGGATGTGCCCATTAGCGGGTTGGGGTGCGCAGCTTGCCGGGCAGGGCGTGTTCGCGGAACGTGGGCCGCTACCCGATCTCGCCCGCCAGGTCTTCGTAGCCGGCGCGGCCCATGAGCGCGTATGTCGCTTTCTTGCTCAACTCCACGCCGGGCTGGTCGAACGCGTTGACGTCGTACAACTCGCCGGCCACGGCCGTCGCCATCTCGAGCATGTAGATGAGAGCGCCCACCGAGCGAGCGTCGACCCTGGGCAGGGTTATCGTCAGCGAGGGCCGGCCGTTTTGCGCCAGTGCCCAGGCGGTGGCTTTCTGCTCGGCCCAGAGCAACTCAGCCAGCGAACGCCCTCCCAGATAGGCGAGAGCCTCGGCTTCCGGCCCAGGCTCCGGGATCTGCACCGTCTGACCGAACTCGCCCACGCCGAGGAAGGTGATGATCTTGTCGTCCGGCCCTTCTGCGTAGAGCTGCAACTGCGAGTGCTGGTCGGTGACCCCCAGCCCTTTCACCGGCGTCGGCCCGACGTTGACGGTGCGCCCCTGCCGGTCGACGGTCTTGCCCAAGCTCTCGGCCCAGAGTTGCCGATACCAGTCCGCAATGTCGCGCAGGCGGGCCGAGTAAGGCATCATCACGCTGATACGCCGGGCGAACTCCACGTCCTGAAGGTACTGGACCCCCGCGAAGGCACAGGCGGGGTTCTCCCAGCCGGCCGACTCCTTGATCCAAGCGGCCATGTCGCGTGCACCGGCCAGCAATCCCTGCACGTCCATGCCCGTGAGCGCGGCCGGCAAGAGGCCCACGGGGCTGAGCACGGAAAAGCGCCCCCCCACTCCCGGGGCCAGGTCGAACATCGGCACGCCCATCGCTTCGCCGATCTGCCGAAGGGTGCCGCCGCTCGGGTCGGTGGTGAAGACGAGATGCTCCCCCACGGCCCGGCTGCCGACTATCGCCTCCAGGCGCTCCCGTACCACCAGGTAGCCGGCCATCGACTCGCCGGTGGTCCCCGACTTGGAGATGACGTTGACCAGCGTCCGCTCCATGTCCAGACGCTCCAGCAGGGCCGTGGTCTCGTCGGGGTCCACGTTGTCGAGCACGTAGAGGCGCGGCCTGTGCCTCCGCCGGGTGGAACTCGACTCGTTCCAATAGAAAGGTAGGAGAGCCGTGGCCAGGGCGGTAGTCCCCAATGCCGACCCCCCGATGCCGATCACCACGAGGCAGTCGTACTTGCCATGATTCTCGGCGGCAAAGCGGAGAAGACCCTCGGGATCCTGGTCGGGGAGACCCGTCCACTCGAGCATACCCGTGCCCGCAGCCGCGTGAACGGCGGCCAGCGCAGCGCCCAGGCGCGGCCTCAGCTCATCCATCATGTCGGTGGTCAGCCCCCGGGCTATGCCGTCGCCGACCATGCACCGCGTCAGATCTACCGAAAGCCTGTCCATCGCAGTCTCCCTCTTGTGCCGCGCGCCGTGCGTCGCCGGCGGCAGCTTCTCACGGTCCAAGCCTCGCGCTTCGCAGTTCAAAACACCACCTTGATTCTATATCCTCACAGATGTAGATACAGTACGTAATGAGGGCAGGACCGACGACGGCGAGCAGGTGATGAGCGACACCCTGACCGATACAAGAAGCGATCTCCCCCTCATAGGAGCGCAACTCTCCACCGCCGGTGGTTTTGCGCCGGTGCTGCAACGAGCGGTGGACGTAGGCGCCGAGGTCCTGCAGATCTTCAACACCAATCCCCGCACGTGGCGGCCGCGTATTCCCGCCCCCGGAGAGATCGAAGCCTTCGCGGCCGGCCTGCGCGAGCACCGGCTACGGCTCTTCTTTCATAGCATCTACCTGATCAACCTCGCCTCTCCCGATGAAGAGCTGCGGCGGCGCTCCTCGGAAGCGCTGGGGCTCGCGTTGGCAACGGGCGCCCTGGCGGGGGCCGAGGCGGTGGTGACCCACGTCGGCTCGCACCGAGGCGAGGCCACAGCGGAGGCAGAACGGCGGGTGGTGGCGTCGATCTCGGATGCGGTCGGTCTCGCCCAGCGCGCGCTTGACGCCGGCGGGCCGACTCCGAGCGGCGCGGCCGCCCTTCCCGCGCTGCTGCTCGAGACGGGGACCGGCGCCGGTAATACTCTAGGCGGGCGGCTGGAGGAGATCGCCACCCTGCTGTCCCTCGAAGAGGCACTCGGACTTGCGCGGTGCCTTCCCCTGGGGATCTGCATCGACACCGCCCACCTGTTTGCCGGGGGCTACGCGGTGCACGAGAAAGCGGGGCTCGAGGAACTGATCGAACGACTAGGGACGCTTGAACTGCTCGAGCGCATCGGCCTGGTCCATCTGAACGACTCCAAGACTCCGTTCGGCGCCAAGCGGGACCAGCACGAGAATCTTGGGGAGGGCCTGATCGGCTATGACGGCCTGGCCCGAGTCGTCCGCCACCTCGCCCTTGCGGACGTTCCCTTTGTGCTCGAAGTGCCCGGCCTAGACGGCCACGGACCCGGCGCGGCGGACGTGGCCCTGGCCAAGTCGATGCGGAGGGACGCAGGCGTATCCGGGCGCCGGCGTGCTCGCGGGCCGGCAGGCGGCGCTAGCGCGCCGCGACCAGCGGGCGTGGCGGCTCCAGCCCCACCAACTCCGCCTGCACCTGGCGGAACCGGTCGAGAACGGCCAGAGTGACCGGCCCCGGCCGGCCCTCTCCCAGCACGTGGCTGCCCACACGGACGACGGGCGACATGTCCTTGAGGGTGGACGCGGTGAACACCTCGCAGCCGGCCGGCGCTTCGGAGGTGATCTCCGCGATCTTGAAGGCACTCTCGTCGACCTTCCACCCCATCTCGCGGGCGATCTCGATCACGTGCAGCCGGGTTATCCCCCCCAGTATCCGGTTGCCGAGCGGGTGCGTACGGAGTACGCCGTCCAGCACGGCGAACACGTTGGACGACCCACCCTCGCGCACCACGCCCTCCGGATCGAGGAACAAGGCCTCGTCCGCGCCGGCCTCCTTCGCTTCCTCCTTCGCCAGCACGGCCGCGAGAAGGTTCGTGGACTTGATGTCGCAGCGAGCCCAGCGCTGATCGTCTAGGGGGTGTAGGGCAGTCCCCGCGAAGATCTCGGCCTCGGTCGGCAGTTTCTTGACGCGGGCATAGGCGAGGACGGTGGGGTGCGGCGGGCGGGGGAACACGAAGTCCCGGGGCGCCGTGCCTCGGGTCACCTGCACGTATACCATCCCATCGACGAGGCCGGAGCGCGCCACCAACTCGGGTAGCACGGTCTCGAAGGTGTGACCCGCCGATGCCTCGGTCAGCCGCACCTCCGCCAGACTGCGCTCCAGGCGCTGCAGGTGGTCGTCGAGCCACACGAGCCGCCCGTTCATGACTTTGATGACCTCATACACGCCGTCGCCCAGCTGGAAACCCCGGTCCTCCACGTGCACCCAGCCCTGGTTCAGCGGCTTGAACTCGCCATTGAGATACAGCGTCTCGCTATCCATCTGCTACCCTCATCTCGTGATCGCCTTTCGCCAAGCTACCCAGGCAGACGCTCCTGCCATCCTGGCTCTCCTCGAAGAGATCATGGAGCACCACGGCGTCGTTCCCCCGGATCTGTCCCGCCTGGCCGCCACGGTCGATAGCATTATCGCAGCGCCGGACCATTGTTTCCTCGTCGCCGAGAGCGAGGGGACCGGCACGACGAGGTACCTCGTCGGTATGTGCGCCCTCGTCTTCTCCATCAGCACTTGGTCCGCCTCCCCGGTCTGCGAGCTGCAGGACGTCGTCGTCACCGAGGACCATCGTAGAGCGGACGTCGGCCGGGGCCTCATCGCGGCTGCCGAGGAGATCGCCCGGGCGCGGGCATGCAGCCGGTTGTTCCTGTTGGCGGAGTCGTGGAACCTGGGCGCGCACTCCTTCTACCGCAGCCTGGGACTGAACGAGAAGACGTGCCTCTACTTCGAGCGCGACTTGAGCGCCTCGCGCACGGACTGAGTACGCGCGGCGCCGGCTGAACGCCGGCCGGGACTCACCGCAAAAAGGGCGGGACCTCCAGCTCCTTGTCTTCCTCTCCGCCGGCGGGCGCTTCGAGCACGGTATCGCCGGCCGTCGAGTCCCACGTCGCCTCCCGGGCGTCTTCGCGGGAGAGCACTCCCGGGATAGGCGCTTCACGGGCGGATTCGTCGGTTGCGGCCGGGGTCGCCTGCGGCCGCCCCGCGCCGGTTTCCACGCGCACCGTGCCGTCCTCTTCGGGAGCGGCCTCTTCGGTGGTCGCGTCGAAGCCGGCTGCGACCACTGTCACCCACAAGGTGTCGCCCAGCGTCTCGTCCACGACGGCTCCGAAAATGATGTTCGCCTCGGGATCGGCCGCCGAGTTGATGATCTCGGCGACTTCGTTGACCTCGTAGAGCGAAAGGTCGGAGCCCCCGCTGATGTTGAGAAGGATGCCACGCGCCCCGTCTATGGACGTCTCGAGCAACGACGAGTTGATGGCCATCTCGGCTGCCTTCTGTGCCCTACCTTCGCCGCGCGACCGGCCGATGCCCATGTGGGCGGTGCCGGCGCCGGTCATGATCGTCCGCACGTCGGCCAGGTCGAGGTTGATAAGCCCGGGCACGGTAACCAGGTCGCAGATGCCCTGCACGCCCTGCCGTAGCACGTCGTCGGCCAGGCGTAGCGCGTCGAGCATCGAAGTGCCCCGATCGGCGACCAGGAGCAACTTGTCGTTGGGGACCACGATCACGGTGTCGGCCTTTTGGCGCAGCAGGCGCACGCCGTCGAGGGCCTGCAGTCCCCGGCGCTTGCCTTCGAAGGCGAAGGGCCGCGACACCACGCCGATGGTCAGCGCGCCGAGCGACTTGGCTATCTCGGCGACGACCGGAGCCGCACCTGTGCCGGTGCCGCCCCCCTCGCCCGCGGTGATGAACACCATGTCGCTGCCCTTGAGCGTCGACTTGAGCTCGTCATAGGCGGCCAGCGCGGCCTCCCGACCGATCCTGGGGTCGGAGCCGCCACCCAAGCCTTTGGTCAGTTCCCGGCCGATGCGCAGCTTGTGATCGGCCTCGCACACGGCTAGGGCCTGCGCGTCGGTGTTGACGGCGATGAACTCGACGCCTTCGAGGCCCGCTTCGAGCATCCGATTGATGGCGTTCGTCCCCGCCCCGCCCACCCCGACCACGCGGATGACCGCGGGAAAAGTGCGCGACGGCTGGATGAGCGAGCGGCGGGCGGCGTCAGTCTGCTCGGGCTCCTGGGGCTTCTCGTCCGCGGACGCGGTGCCTTCGGTGGCTCTAAACAGGAAGCTGAGGCCGCTGTCTTTCATGCTAGATCTTTTTTCCACTGAGCACCTCTCTTGCGAGCTGCCGATATGCATTCGCCGCTTGGCTGTCGGGGGCGTATTTCAGCACCGATTCCCCCTTGACCGGCGCTTCCGCGAACTTGATGGTCTTGCGGATGGGCGTGCTGAAAACCAGGTCGCCAAAGTTGCTCCTGAGCACCTCGACCGCCTCTCGCCCGTGTACGGTCCGGGAATCGTACATGGTGGGCACGATGCCGGCGATGTGCACCCGGGGATTGAGGTTGTCTCTCACCAGCTCCAGAGTCTTCTCGAGTTGGGCCAAGCCGCGCAAAGACAGGTATTCACACTGCACAGGGACGATGACGGCATCGGCAGCCGTGAGCGCGTTGATGGTCAGCAGCCCCAGAGAGGGCGGAGTGTCGATGACGATATAGTCATAGCGTTCGCTCACCTGCATCAAGGCTTTGCTCAGCGCCCGCTCCCGGCCAATCTGAGAGCTGAGCGCGATCTCGGCGGCCGCCAAATCGATGCTCGACACCACCACGTCCAGCTCGCGCCGCAGCAGCGCCTCCTCGATGTTGACCCCGTTTACGAGCACGTCGTACATGCTGGGCCGCACCGAATCGGGATCCACGCCGAGGCTCATCGTGAGATTGCCCTGGGGGTCCATGTCCACCGACAAGACCTTGTAGCCCATCTCCTGGAAGGCCACCCCAAGGTTGATGGTCGTGGTGGTCTTAGCGACGCCACCCTTCTGATTCGCAAAGGCCAAGACCTTGGCCAAACGTCGTCCCCCTCCCGGGTTGACAGCAACGCGGGTAACCACTGATATCTTTTCGTAAAGGGTGGAGAGAATCCTCTATGAGGACACGGCCCCCCCCGAAGCGGGCCTACGGCGTCGCCGTCTCCAGTCCGGAGCCACGCCCCGAACCCATGAAGCCGCTGTTCGCCGAAAGCGGAGGGGATTGGGATTCGGAGAAGTCCCTGAGCTCGCGGAGGAACTCGCGGTTCTCCGGTACCCACTCCCAGGCCCGGCTGATGAGATACCCCTCGATCTGATGCTTGCGGTACCGCGGAGTGTCTGGGTTGAGTGCGAACATACGCCTGCCCCTGTAGAAACGCTTGTGGGCGTCGAGCGTGACCATCTGCAGCTCGTAGGGAGTCATCTGTTTGGGCCAGAAGACCACGTGGTGCCCATCGTAGAGGCTCCAGTTCTTGGTGAATATCCGCCCCTCGGCCTCGAACTGAGCCGTCTGCGGAGTCCCGGGCAACGGGGTAAGACACAGGAACTGAGCCGAGTTGAGCCCGTGGGCGGAGGCAAAGTCCGCGGTCTTGTCGAGCGACTCGAGTGTGTCGGAGTCGGCGCCGAATACGAACATCCCGTGGGTGTGGATGCCCCTCTTGGCCAGAGCCTCGAGTCCGCCTGCCATGTCGTCGATGCTCGATTCCTTGTGGTACTCCTTGAGGGTGGCCGGGTTGACCGATTCCAGACCCAGATATACGATGCGGCAGCCCGCGTTCCAGAGCATGTCGAGCGTCTCCGTGTCGACGACGCCGTCCTTGCAGATGGAGTCCACGCGGATCTGGGCGAAGAACGGGACCTCGAGCTTGGCCTCGATCATCCGGGCGAGAAGCTCCTTGCCCCTGCGCTTGCTGATGAAGAAGTTGTCGTCGTAGAAGAAGAGCTTTCGCGGTTTCATCCGCTGGATGTACTTCACTACCTCCGCCGGGTCCACCACCCGAACTCGACGGCCGAACATGAGAACCACCGAGCAAAACTCACACCCGAACGGGCAGCCGCGCGAGGACAGGATGGGCGTGGGATTGATCTCGAGTCCGCCCTTTACGAGGCTCATATCCGGCCAGGGGAGGTCGGTCAACGAGGTCAGTAGCGGCCGGGCGGGGTTATGGACCTTCGTCCCATCCGCCGCCCTGTAGGAAAGACCCTGGATGTCCTCGATCGCCCCCCTGCCCTGCAGGTGCTCGACCAGTTCGACCAGCGTCTCTTCGCCCTCGTTGCGCGCCACGTAGTCGCAGAAATCGAGAGCCTCGTCGGCCAAGAAGGTGACGTGGGGGCCCCCCATGATCACCGGCACACCGGCGTCGCGGACCCGTTGTGCGTAGCGGTAGGCTCTGACCGTGGTAGAGGTCGTTGTCGATATGCCGACCAGATCGGACGATAGGACCTCGTCCCAGTCGACGTCGCTCAGGCTTTCGGCGTAGATATGTACCTCGTGGCCTCGCGCGGTCATCAAAGCCCCGAGGAGCGGGAGACCGAGGCGCATCTGTTTTACGAAACTATATACGTGAAAACCTGGAGCGGCAGGTTCGATGAACGTTATTCGCACGCCCGTCTCTCGGTGTGAGGATGGTTAGCGAGACGTATGGTAACACACGCCCCTTTGACCGCTCCCGGCGGAGACGGCGCACGCCTTCCGCTCACCTGCGTGTCCAGCATCAAGGCAAGATGTGAGGAAAGTGTGAACGAGCTAACATGAAGTCCTGATGCCATACACGGTGCATAGCGAGCAGGATCGCCAGAGGATGCTGGAAATGGTCGGCGCTTCGAGCACCGAAGATCTCTTTGCGCAGATACCCCGGCGACTTCGCGAAGCAGACCTCCGACTCCCGCCCGGCTTGAGCGAGCAGGAGACGCGCGCAGTGACCGAGGCCTTGGCGGCCACCGATCGTCGCCCGGGCCCAGCCTCGTTCCTCGGCGCCGGGTGCTATCGCCACTTCGTGCCGGCTGCCGTCCGGGCTCTGGTGTCGCGCAGCGAGTTCGCCACCGCTTACACCCCGTATCAACCGGAAGTGAGTCAAGGCACCCTCGAGCACATATTCGAATTCCAGACCTGTATCTGCGAGCTCACGGGCATGGAGGTGGCCAACGCCTCCCTCTACGACGGCCCCTCGGCGCTGGCCGAAGGAGCCTTCATGGCGCTGCGGGCAAACCGGCGGGAGATGCTGGCGGTCTCGGCGGGAGTGCATCCCGAGGCCCGCATGGTGCTGGCCACCTACGCGAGTGGCCCGTCCATCGCGCTCCACCCTCTGCCCCTCGATGCGCGCACGGGCGCGACCGCCATTCCGCCGGTGGACGGACTGCCATCCGGGGTGGGCGCCCTGCTCGTCCAGCAACCCAATCACCTTGGAGTGATCGAGGACCTCGAGCCTTTGGCCGCGGCGGCGCACGCAGCCGGCGCGCACCTCATCGTCTCGGTCAACCCGGCGACTCTGGGGGTGCTCGAGTCTCCCGGCGCCCTTGGAGCCGATATCGTCCTGGGTGACGCTCAGGTCTTCGGATGCCCACCCTCGTTCGGCGGACCCTCGGTGGGCTTTCTCGCCTGCCGGAACGAACACGTGCGCCAGATCCCCGGCCGGCTGGTGAGCCAGACGATCGACGAAGACGGCCGGATCTGCTACACACTCACCCTGCAGGCCCGGGAGCAACATATCCGCAGGGCCAAGGCCACTTCGAACATCTGCTCAAACCAGGCGCTGAGCGCATTGGCAGCGACGATACACCTTGCCTTGCTCGGTCCCGCCGGTCTGAGGGAGCGCGGCGAGATCTGCCTGCGCCGCGCCCACTATCTGCACTCCCGCCTCTGCGCCCTTCCGGGCGTACGCTCCCTGGTCGACGGACCGTTCTTCAACGAATTCGCGCTCCGGCTGCCCCTCCCCGCCGACGACTTCGCCCGAACCATGCGGACGCGAGGCGTGGACCCCGGCGTGCCGCTGTCCAGGCTGTGGCGGGGACAAGCGGCGGACCCGGGCCAGGCGCCGTTGGCGGCGCCGCCCGAGGAGTGGCTGCTGGTGGCAGTGACAGAACTCAATCCCCCGGAAGCCCTCGACGCGTACGTGGAGGCGGCCGCCGGCGTCCTCGCGGCGGGCGGCGCGCCGCCGGCGGGCAGCCCTGAGGTCAACCTCTGATGCCTGATCACTTGGAACAGCCCATCTTCGCCAAGAGCATCCCGGGCCACCGCGGCGTCGATCTGCCCGCTCCCGGGGTTCCGGACGCGGACCTTGCCGACCTGTTGCCGGGAGTGCGGCTGCGCCGCATCCCCCCGGGCCTGCCCGAGGTGGCCGAGGCCCAAGTGGTGCGCCACTACACCCGCCTCGCCCATCTCAACCATTGCGTCGATACCGGCTTCTATCCCCTGGGGTCGTGCACCATGAAGTACAACCCCAAGCTCAACGACGAGGTGGCCGCGCTCCCGGGCTTTGCCGACCTACATCCCTATCAGGCCGAGGACGAAGTCCAGGGGATCCTGGAAGTCATGCACGAGCTCGAACGGGGTCTGCTCGAGATAACGGGTATGCACCGGGCCAGCCTCCAGCCCGCGGCGGGAGCCCAGGGCGAGCTCACCGGCATCCTGATGATAAAGGCCTACCACTGGGATCACTCGTCCTCGGAGCGCGACACGGTCATCGTACCCGACTCCGCCCACGGCACGAACCTCTCGTCTGCCACCATAGGCGGTTACCGGGTGGTCGAGATCCCCAGCTCCAACCGGGGCCTGGTCGACCTCGAGGCTCTGCGGGCCAACCTTTCCGAGCGCACCGCGGCCATCATGCTTACCAACCCCAACACCCTGGGCCTCTTCGAGGAGGACATTCTCGAGATCTCCCGGCTCGTGCACGAGGCCGGTGCCCTCTGCTACTACGACGGCGCGAATCTCAACGCCGTCATGGGAAAGGCCCGACCCGGCGACATGGGGATGGACGTCGTCCACCTCAACCTGCACAAGACCTTCTCCACCCCGCACGGAGGCGGCGGCCCGGGGGCGGGGCCGGTGGCCGTCTCTCGGCGCTTGGAGCCCTACCTGCCCCTGCCGCTTGTCGCTCCCCGCGAGGGCGGTGGCTACCGCTTCGACCACGACCGGCCACGGAGCATCGGCCGGGTGAAGGGCTTCTACGGGAACGTGGGCGTTCTCGTCCGCGCCTACGCCTATATGCTGCGCATGGGGGGCGACGGGCTCACCCAAGCGAGCGAGGACGCGGTGCTCAACGCCAACTACCTACGGAAGCGACTGGAGCTGCTCTATCCGCTTCCCTTCGACGGCCCTTCGATGCATGAGTTCGTACTGTCCGCCGCCGCCCACGGTCCTGGCGCGGCCCGCGACATCGCCAAGCGCATCCTGGATTTTGGGATGCACGCCCCCACCGTCTACTTCCCGCTCATCGTGCCAGAAGCCCTGATGATCGAGCCGACCGAGACCGAGGATCTGCCGACGCTCGACGAATTCGCGCGGGTCATGGTGCATATCCACGGCGAGCTCACCGACGACCCGCACGTGGTGACGTCCGCTCCCCACTCCACCCCGGTGCGACGGCCCGATGAAGGCAGAGCGGCCCGCGACCCCATCCTTCGCTGGTCGCCTTGAGGTACACTCGCGAGTGGATATGCGCAGCATCTTGTCCGCCCAAGCCGGATCGAGAAGGTGACCATGGACGTTAGGGTTTCCCGACTCGGGGACACGCCGCTGGTCGAGGCGCGTGGAGACATAGATCACAACAATTGCGGCTCGGTGGAAGCAGCACTCAGCAGCTCTCTGGACGAGGGCAATGTCGTGGTGCTGCTGGACCTTCGCGATGTGAGCTATATCGATAGCGGGGGACTCTCGGTTCTGCTTTCCGGGGTACGCCGCCTGCGCGACCGTGGCTGGCTGGGCGCGGTGGGACCCAACCCGAACGTCCGACGGCTTCTGGAGATAGTCGGCCTGCTGGTCGATCCCAACTTTCGAGTCTTTGGCGATCTCGATGAGGCCCAAGCCGCGGTGGTCGAGCCGGCGAGGACCTGACCGAGGTCGGGTCTAACTCCGGCTCACGCGCACCCGCATCATCACGCCGTCTTGGCTCCGGACCCTGCCGATGACGGCGGCGGCAGGGGTGGAGCGGATTTCGAGGGCGCGGACCACCGTCTCCACTCTCTCCGGGGACACGCACAGAAGCAGGCCTCCGGAGGTCTGGGCGTCGGCGCACAGGAGACGTTGCCAGGATTCCAGAGTGTCGTCAAAGGCGGTCCAAGGCTCCACATACTCGAGATTCCTCCTGGAGCCGCCCGGCGCCACTCCTTGGAGCGCGAGGTCCTGGGCCTGCGGTAGGAGAGGTAGCTGATCGAACCACAGGTCCGCGCCGACGCCACTGGCCCGGCACAGCTCGCTCAGATGGCCCAGCAGGCCGAACCCGGTGACGTCGGTGAGCCCTCGCACCCCTTGTTCGCGGGCTACTTCCGCCGCATCCCGATTGAGATGGGCCATGGAAGCCGTGGCTGCCGTGATGGCCTCGGGCGACGCCTTGCCCAGTTTGATCGCCGTCGCGACGACCCCCGTACCCAGTGGCTTGGTCAGCACCAGGAGATCGCCCGGCACGGCGCCGGCATTGGTCAGTTCTTCCCCGGGCTTGATGACACCCGTGACCGCCAGCCCGTACTTGGGCTCGGGATCGTCGATGGTGTGGCCCCCGACTATCGTCGCCGAGGCCAGCCGCGCCGTCTCGGCGCCGCCCTGGAGGATACGGCCCAAGTATGCGAGCGGGAGAACACCCGAGGGAAAGGCGACGATGTTCAGCGCGGTGAGCGGACGGGCGCCCATGGCATAGATATCGGAGAAAGCATTGGCGGCGGCAATGCGCCCGAAATCGTAAGGGTCGTCCACCACAGGCGTGAAGAAGTCGACCGTCTGGACGAGGGCTATCTCGTCGTTCAGGCGGTAGACGGCCGCGTCATCGAGCGTGTCGGAGCCGACTAACAGCGCCGGGTCACTGGTGGGCGGCAACATGGCCATGACCTGCCCCAAGTCCTTGGGGCCGAGCTTGCATGCTCAGCCGGAACCATGGGACAGGGTGGTCAGCCTGGGGACCTCGCCCATCGGGACGCCATCCTTCGGGGCCTCACCCTTCGCCATCTCTGTCATAAGCCATCACCTCCCTCATCTCCGCCGCAGACACTAGCAGACGTCTGGTCCGGCATCCACACCCCCAAGATTGACAACTAATCGCTATTGCAATAGACTCGCAACAAGATGACTCATCACGCTACCCAGACCCTCCAGGACCTCGGCTACCGCCTCACCCCCCAACGAACGCTCGTCTGGGACGTGTTGCGCCGCGAGAACCGGCACATGAGCGCCGAAGAGGTGTGTGGAGAGGTGCAGGTACAGTTTCCCCACGTCAATATCTCCACCATCTACCGCACCCTGGAGCTGTTGGTCGATCTCCGCCTGGTGAGAGAGACGCATCTAGGTCCTACCAGGCGGTTCTTTGAGGTCGAGGAAGAGGTGCCGCATCATCATCTCGTCTGCGAGTCGTGCGGCGCAGTCGCCCACGTGCACGACGATGAGCTGGGCGACCTGCACCAGGCCCTCGTCGCCGGTCATGGATTCGCCGCCAAGCAACTGACCATCTTCGGGCTCTGCGCGAGCTGCCAAGACGGGTCCGACCACCCGAAGGAGAACTAGCCGTGCATATCCCCGACGGCTTTGTCGACGTGCCCACGGCCGTGGCCACGGGCGCCGTTGCGCTGGGAGTGGTGGCCTATTCGGTGCGCAAGACCAGCAAGAACCTGGGCGAGCGCACCATACCGCTACTGGGCGTGACTGCCGCCTTCATCTTCGCCGCTCAGATGCTCAACTTTCCGGTGGCTGGTGGCACCAGTGGTCACTTCCTGGGGGCGATGTTCGCCGTTGCCCTACTGGGGCCTTGGGCGGCCTCGATCGTGCTGACCGTCGTATTGGTCGTTCAGGCGCTGGGTATGGCCGACGGGGGGATCACGGCGCTGGGCGCCAACGTCTTCAACATGGGCGTGGTCGCGGTTTTCGTGGGCTTCGGTCTTTTCTATCTGCTCAAGAAGCTCCTGCCCCGCACGCTTGCCGGCTACCTGATCTCGTCTTGCCGTGGCTTCCTGGATTTCGGTCGTCCTGGCATCGGCCGCCGCCTCGCTGGAACTGGCGGCTCTCGGGTACGGTGCCCTTGGGCGTGGCGCTGCCGGCGATGGTCTCGGTACACATGATCATCGGCTTGGGGGAGGCCATCATCACCACCGCTCTGCTCGCGGCGGTGCTGGCCGTCCGGCCCGACCTGGTCAAGAGCTACCACCTGCCGCTTGATACCGTGCGGCGCACGGCGGGCCAGCCCGGCATGTACCCTTCCAGGCGGGCTCGTTTCTGGTCGTTTGTGGTGGGGGGGCTGGTAGTAGCGGTCGCCTTGGCGGTATTCGTCTCGCCCTTCGCTTCCGGCTCTCCCGATGGTCTCGAGCGAGTGGCTGCCGACAGGGCTTCGAGACGGCCGCGGCCGAGCAACCTGTGTGGCGTTTCTCCCCCCTGGGCGACTACCAACTGCCGGGGCTTGGCAACGAGAAGGTGGCTACCGCCGCGGCCGGACTCCTCGGCACCGTGGTCCTCTTTGCCCTTGTGTTGCTGGTGGGTCGCGGGCTCAGCGCCCGTAGGGTCATCGCCGCTTCTCAAACGGCAGGCGTGCAGCCCTCCCCTCCGCCTGAGCGCTCATCGGACGGCCCAGGCGCATCTTAGAGACCCTAGGTCGGGGAGTCTACACCTCTGAAATCGCTTGCCGAGACCACGAGCTTTCTCAGCGAGGCTCGCACCCATGACAGTCTGGTCCACCGGCTGGATGCTCGAGCCAAGATCGTCGGTCTCATCATGTTCACTGTGGTGGTCGTGACCACGCCGGCCCAAGCGGTGTGGGCGTTCGTTCTCTACGCCGCGATGCTCGCGTTCCTCATCGGCCTGGCCCGGCTGTCGCTCACCTACGTACTGAAGCGCTCCCTGATCGTCGTGCCGTTCGTGTTGGCGGTGGCCATCTTCCTGCCGTTCTTTCACACGGCGGGCTCTGGTGGCTACAGCCTGGGCGGCTTGAGGGTCACGGACGAAGGCCTACTGGTGCTGTGGAACGCCGGAGCCAAGGCGATGCTCGGGGTACTCAGCATGATCATCTTGGGCTCCACCACCACCTTCCCCGAGATAGTGTCAGGATTCGAGAGGCTGAGAGCTCCGAGGATCTTCATTCTCATCGTGAGCTTCATGTACCGGTATAGCTTCGTTTTCGTGGAAGAGTTGCGGCGCATGCAACGGGCCATGGCTTCGCGCAACTACCGCGCACGCTGGCTCTGGAACGTCCCCACCCTGGGCCGCATGCTGAGCGCCCTGTTCCTGCGCAGCTACAGCCGGGGGGAACGCGTCTACGTGGCCATGCTCAGCCGCGGCTATGAGGGCACGGTGCGGTCGCTCGCCGGCGGCAGCTTCGGCGCGGCCGAGGCCGCCTTTGTGGTGATCCTGCTTGGCGCCGCGGTCGCGATCCGCGTTGTCTCTTCGCTGTAGGAGGTTGCGTGGCTCCCAGACCACACGCACTCATGGGTGATGCGCCACTGCTCTCTCAGCTCCCGCCGGCCGTGGAGGCGGTTGGGCTCCGCTTCACCTACCCGGATGGCACCGAGGTACTGCGGGGTGTCGACTTGGTGATCGAGCAGGGGGAGTCGGTGGCCATCATCGGACCGAACGGCGCCGGCAAGAGTACCCTGCTCCTCCATCTGAATGGCATCCTCCGGGGCACCGGCGACCTCCGCATCCTCGGGCGGTCTGTCGAAGACAAGAACCTACGCGAGATCCGGAGCAGAGTGGGCGTGGTCTTCCAGGATCCCGAAGACCAGCTGTTCCTGACCAGCGTGGGTCAGGATGTGGCCTTCGGACCGGCCAACATGGGCCTCGACAGAGACGAGATCGTTGCCCGGGTCAAAGAGGCCCTTGCGGCGGTGGGGATGCCCGGCTCTGAGGACCGTTCTGCCCACCACCTCTCGTTCGGCCAGAAGAAGCGGATCGCCACCGCTACCGTACTGGCCATGCGCCCCGATGTGCTCGTGCTCGACGAACCGTCGTCCAACCTGGATCCCAAGGCGCGCCGCCATCTCATCGACATCCTGCAGGCGCTGCCGGTGACCAAGATCATCGTCACCCACGACCTGCCGGTGGCATACGAGTTGTGCGAACGCGCTCTGATCCTGTCGCAAGGCCAGATCGTCGCCGACGGACGCATCGACGACATCTTCCTGGATGAGGCGTTACTCGCGGCCCACGACCTCGAACTCCCGTACGGGTTCGCTCCGCCCGCCCTCAAGCGGGCCGGGGCACCTTCCCGCTAGCCCCGGCCGGCCGGCCCTCCGGGCGCCCCGGGCAGATCCAGCGGCATGATGACCCACAGGATGAGGTAGAGGAGTACACCCACCCCAGCGAGCAGGCTGATGAGGACCCACACCACCCTGACCAGGGTCGGGTCGATTCCGAGATATTCGGCCAGCCCTCCGCATACCCCGGCGATCATCTTTTCGGTACGCGACCTATGTAACCGCTTGTTCATGGCTCACCTATCAGTCCGGTCTGCCAGTTGCTCCCGATATATGTCCGTCTTGAAGAGGACGCACTCCGTATTCGCGCAGGACCATATCCGGTAAGTGCTGCACTCGCCGGTGGAACGGCTCACGCCGGTCCCCGTCCTCTCCTCTTCCTCCACTCTGTCGCCCAGGGGCCTGCCGCAGTTCATGCAGGTCTTCACCTCATCGGTCACCTGGCCTCCTTTCCTCTAGCGTTGCTGGGCCAACCGGCGGCCTATGTCTTCCGCCGCGGGCCGGGCGCCGGCCTGCCGCTCTATCTCGCCCCGGGCGTCAACCTCTGGACACAAGATCTCTCCGATGGACGTGACGCCCAGCACGTGCCAAAGATAGCGGATATTTCGCCGGCTTCCTTCGAACACGTCCTTGAAGTCTGTTCCCGCGCAGCTCAGAAACGCTCCCAGCCGCGGTGTTCCACCCGGGTCGTTCAGTGGCTGCTTGAGTACGTACTTGAGCGCCCAGAAAGGCTGGGCGCGATCGATCATGATCTTCGGGACGCCGGGCATCCCCATCGCATACACCGGTGCGGCCACCACGATCGAGTCCGCCATGCGCAGGTGGGGATAGAGCTTCTGCATATCGTCCTGCTGGATGCAGTGTCCGTCCTTGAAGCAGGCGTCGCAGGCGCGGCAGCCCCGCAAGTCGAGGTCGCACAGCCGGAACCGGACGATCTCCGCGCCTTCAGCCGCGGCCGCGTCCAGACACCAATCGAGCAGCGTGTCGGTGTTGCCACCCCGCCGGGCGCTGCCCGCGAGGCCCAGGACCGTCACAGCCACGACATCACGCCCATTTCGTGACCCACCATGCCGCCGCCCTCACTCCCCCTTGACTCTTCGCGCCACTCTACGCCCCAGCTCGTGACACGCCTCCAGGTCGGAGGCGCTCGGCATGTACCTCACATCCAGCGGGTCGAGCATATCGAGTCCCAGCGCCCGCAGCTCCGCGTCCACCTGCTTGACCGCTCCTCCTCCCCAGCCGTAGGAGCCATACGCTCCCGCGATCCGGCTCTTGGGCCGCAGCCCTTTGAGGTATGTGAGGAAACCCCCCACCGTGGGGAACACGTTGTTGTTGAGAGTAGGCGAGCCGATGAGAAAGGCGCGTGACTCGAGGACCTGGCGGGCGAGCTCCGAGCGAGGGTTGGCGCTGACTTTGAGCACCGAGCACTCAACCCCCTCCTGGGCCACGCCGTCCTCGATGGCCATGGTCATCTTCTCCGTCGAATGCCACATGGTGTCGTAGATCAGTGCCACCCGCTCGGGCGCCTCAAAACGGCTCCAGCGCCCGTAGGCCTGCAGGATCCGGGTCACGTCCTCGGGTCTCCGCCAGATAACGCCGTGGCTCGGTCCGATTATGTCGATCTCCAGCCCCATCTCCCCTATCTTGCCCAGCATCTTCTCGGTGGGGCCCCCGAACGGCATGAGGATATTGGCGTAGTACTTGGACGCCTCTTCCATGAGCACTGCGGAGTCCACCTCGTCGGCGAAGCGCTTGGAGGTAGCCAGATGCTGGCCGAAGGCGTCGTTGGGCAGCAGTGTCTTTGCTTCTTTCACGTAGGTGAACATGCTGTCGGGCCAGTGGAGCATCGGGGCCTCGATGAACTGTAGGGTATTCCTCCCGAGCGACACCTCGTCGCCGGTCGCCACCACCTGCAGATCCCAAATCGTCGACCTTCTCCGCCCCGTAGTAGAGGGCGAGCGTCTCCTTCGCCCGTTTGGAGCAGAGGATGCGCTCCGGCCTCAGCCGCTCCACGAGCATGGGGATGGCTCCGGAGTGGTCGGGCTCCACATGGTTGATGATCAGATAGTCGACCGGCCGGACTCCACAGCAACCCATCACCCGCGCCAGCATCTCCGGGCCAAAACCGTCGCGGCATCCGTCGACCAGCGCCACCTTCTCGTCGAGGATCAGGTAGGCGTTGTACGTGGTCCCCCGGGGGGTCTCGTAGCCGTGGAAGTCGCGCACGTCCCAGTCGATCGCGCCCGCCCACCAGATGCCGTCCCGCAGCAGGTATCGTTCCATCAGTCTCCCATCCCGGTTCTGCAGTGCCCCTCAGAGAGGCCGCGTGCCGAGGACCAACTGGGTCCCGGCCGTTTCCAGATCGAACACCTCTATCTTCGCAAAACCGGCATCGTTGAGCCACCCCCTCAACTGGGCTTCGCTCCATACGCCGCCCTGGTCGGTCGCCTGCAACATGTTGACGGCGAAGATAGCGGCCCGCGGGCTGCGGCCCCACACGTAGTCCTGGATGGCGATGGCGCCCCCCGGCGACACGCTCCCGTAGGCCTCCCGGGTCACCCGAGCGTTCGTGGCCGGAGCGTAGATATGGTAGACGTTGCCAAAATAGACCAGATCGAAGGGGCCCGCCGGCAACTCCTCGGTGAAGTCCCCCTCGAGCAGAGCGATATCGCGTCCTTCTTCGCCCAGATACTCGCGGGCGACGGGGATGACTTCCGGGCGGTCGAAGAGAGTCGCCCTAACGCCGCAGCGGGAGAATTGGCGTGCGACGTGTCCGACTGCGCCCCCGACATCGACCATGCTCCGGACGGCACCGCCATAGACCAGGCAGCGGTCAACGATCTCGTCGACGATCTCCGGGTCGCGCTCGCCCATGGCCGAGACCATGGTCTTGATGTCACGGTTGACCGGATCTCGAGGCGTCGGTTGGCCCGTGCGGATGACATCGGAGAGTTCCAGCCAGCCGCGCGCCTTGCGGGCCTGATGAAGCAGTTGCCAGCGCTCCAGTTGCGGTCCGAGGTCGACAAGGTGGGTTCGGGCGAGCGAGGTGAGGCGGTAGCGGGCGGCCCCGGGCTCGCCGGGGCTCGGGACGACAGCGCCGACCTGCGCGGCCGCACCCGCCTCGCCGGCGGCGCGACTGGGCGGCTCGGGAAGCGGGCCCTCGCGCTCCACCAGCCCTTCCCCCACGAGTGCCTCGAGAACCACCAAGGTGGCCCGCTCATCGGTGCCCGCGGCGGACGCGACGCGCGCAGCCGTCGCCGGCTCGCCGTCCGCCAGTGCGTCGACGATGCCCGCGCGCACCGCCCCGGCGATGAGAAATAGTCTTTCGATCGTCTGCCGGTCTACCAGCGATTCCCTCACGCGCCCTCCACCTGGACCTTCACGGTGCCCGAACTCATGCTCTCGACGACCAGGCTTACCCTTTGAGCGGCCGAATCATACCCCGGCGTCTGCCAGACGCCTTCTTTGCCCTCCCCGGAGATCCGCGTGAGCCCGTCCGGAAGCCTCACGTCACCCGAGGAGATGCTCTTCACCTCCACCCTGAGCGCCTGGCCGGGGCGCACGGTGAGCACGAACTGGCCGCTCGAGCCGCGGAAGCTGATGTCCGCAGCCGAGTCTTTCCCCAGGGTGACCCGGGTGTCGCCGGAGCTCATGTCCACCTTCATCCCGAGAATCGCTCCGTCGGGCGCTTGGACGTCCATGCGGCCGGAGCTGCTGTCCAGTTCGATGTCGGGACGGTATGCGCTCAACGGGTCCGCTCCTGGGAGGACCACCTGGCTGTCGCCCGAACTCGCGTGCACCTCGAGTCTACGGACCTGCAAACCGGTGAGGTCCAGCGTGCTGGAACCTGAGGAGGCGCGTACGATGACGCTCAAAGGCACCCCGCGGTCCAGGCCGATATCCCAGGGCGGCGCCGAGTTGCTCGTTATCCAATGCCACCATTGCCACCCGTCCCCCGACTTGAGCGTGACGACCTTCTGAGTGGTGCCTTCGGCGCCGAACTCGATCGTTCCCCGGTGGGTCACGGAGGCGTAGAGCAACGGCCGCTCGGTCCCGGTAGTCGCGGGCAGGGCGTGAAGCGAGGCTGCATACCCCGAAAGCCCGATCTCCACCTGGGCCTGCGTGGCCTCCCCCACGGGAGTGCTGAAGGTCTCGGTCTTGAGATCGCCGGTCGTGACCCATCCCGCGCTGGGGCCGACCATCATCAGCGCGATCACTATCCCGACGGTGACCACCCCGACGATTGCGCCCGCTGCCGCGGACCGGTGCCCCACCAGAAGATCGACGCCTATGCCGATGACGAACACCGGCCAGACCAGCGCGAGGACCTCCAGGTTTGAAGCGGAGATGACGTCGAGGCTGTAGAGCAGCCACATGACCCCCGCTCCGATGAGGATCACCGGCCAGAAGAGGGAGCGGTAACGATAGTGACGGCGCCCCCTGGGCCCCGGCGCTCCCGACCCGGCCGCTGGTGTGCCGGTCTGTTCCATGGAGTACTCCTTGTGGACGTGCTGCACCCTTCGGACTTATCATGGACCGCGAACCACCATTCGCGCAACCGTGCCCGCGCCGACGAAGCAGCGGCTGAATGGGAGGAATCTATGCGGGACTATGCCCAAGAGATCGTCGCCCTCGTCAAGGCCAAGAACCCGGCCGAGCCGGAGTTCCACCAAGCGGTCCTGGAGGTGGTGGAATCGACAGCTCTCGTCATCGAGCGCCACCCCGAGTATCGGGCGGCCAAGATCATGGAGCGCCTCGTTGAACCGGAGCGGGTGATCATGTTCCGGGTCCCCTGGGTGGACGACGAGGGCGAGATCCAGGTGAATCGGGGCTTCCGCATCCAGATGAACTCGGCCATCGGCCCCTACAAGGGCGGCCTGCGCTTCCATCCGAGCGTCAACCTGGGCATCCTCAAGTTCCTCGCGTTTGAGCAGGTGTTCAAGAACGCGCTCACGACCCTGCCCATGGGCGGAGGCAAGGGCGGGGCCGACTTCGACCCCAAGGGCAAGTCCGACGCCGAGGTCATGCGCTTCTGCCAGAGCTTCATGACCGAGCTCCACCGCCACATCGGCCCCCACACCGACGTGCCCGCCGGGGACATTGGAGTAGGGGGCAGAGAGATAGGCTACCTCTTTGGCCAGTTCAAGCGGATCACAGGCGAGTTCTCCGGAGTGCTCACCGGCAAAGGCGTCGATTGGGGAGGCTCACTCATCCGGCCGGAAGCCACCGGATATGGCTGCATCTACTTCGCCGCCGAGATGCTCGCCACCCGGGGCGAGACTCTGGAAGGAAAGACCTGCCTTGTCTCCGGAAGCGGGAACGTGGCCCAGTTCGCCATCGAGAAGATACTCGATCTCAAAGGAAGGCCGGTCTCGGCCTCCGACTCGAACGGCTTCATCTGGGACGAGTCCGGTTTCACCTGGGAGAAACTGGCCTTCCTCAAGGAGCTCAAGAACACCCACCGAGGACGGATCAAGGAATACGCGGACAAGTATTCCAGAAGCCGTCTACACTCCCTTCGACCCGACCTCTGATCACTCTCCGCAATGGGATATCGGAGCCGACTGCGCCTTCCCCTGCGCCACCCAGAACGAGATCAACGAGAACGACGCCCGCAATCTCCTCGAGAACGGCGTCTATCTGGTGTGCGAGGGAGCGAACATGCCTACCACCGCCGCCGGGGTCGAGGTGTTTCTGGACGCCGGCATCCTCTACGCCCCGGGCAAAGCGGCGAACGCGGGGGGAGTGGCCACGTCCGGGCTGGAGATGAGCCAGAACTCCATGCGCGTCTGCTGGCTCAGAGACGAGGTGGAGGACCGCCTCCAGCAGATCATGAAGAGCATCCACCAGGCCTGCGTCGACGCCGCGGCCGAATACGGGACTCCAGGCAACTACGTGAACGGTGCCAACATCGCCGGCTTCCTCAAGGTGGCCAACGCCATGATGGATCAGGGCGTGGTGTAGCGCAGCCCATGCCTGACCCGGCCCGGCCCGAGAACCCAGAGTGGCGGCACTCCTACGACTTCCAGCACCTCATGGCCAGGCGGGTGGAGAACATCATCCTGGTCTCGAGCACCTATGACACGTACATCCTGCAGGAAGACGGGCAGCTCAACGAGCTGCTGCTGAACGAGTTCCTCGACCTCAACCTCCACCACACCACCGGCCTGCGCCACGTGGCTACCGGAGCGGAGGCGATCGCGCTCGCCTCCGCCGAGAGTCAGTTCAACCTGATCGTGACCGCCGTCAACCCGGGCGACATGGACGCGGCCACACTGGCGCTGAAGGTCAAGGAGGAGGGACTGGATATCCCGGTCATCCTGCTCGCCTACGACGGCGGTGAGCTCGCCGAATACATGGCCAACCACGACACGAGCGCCCTGGAGCGCATCTTCCTGTGGCAAGGGGACTCGCGGATCCTGCTGGCCATCACCAAGTACGTGGAAGACAAGCAGAACGTCGCCTACGACACGGGAGTGGCGGGGGTGCAGGTGATCCTGCTGATCGAGGACAACATCCGCTACTACTCGTCGTTTCTGCCCACCATGTACACGGAGATCATCAACCACTCGCAGTCGCTCATCACCGAGGGCGTGAACGTGGCCCACAAGATCATGCGCATGCGGGCCCGGCCGAAGATCCTTCTCTGCAACAGCTTCGAGGAGGCCTGGGGGTATTTCACCGCCTACCGCGAGGACGTGTTGGGCGTTATCTCCGACATCGAGTTCCCCCAGGAAGGGCGCCTTAACCCGCTCGCCGGCTCTGAGTTCGCGCGCAAGGTCAAGGCCGCCTACCGCGACATTCCCGTGCTTCTCCAATCGAGCCGCCCGGACAGCGAGGCGGTGGCCCGCGAAGTGGGCGCAGAGTTTCTGCTGAAGGGATCGCCCACGCTTCTCGAGGACCTGCGCGCATTCATCGTCAAGAACTTCGCCTTCGGAGACTTCACCTTCCGGCTCCCGGACGGCACCCCCGTCGGGCGGGCCACGAACCTCAAGAGCATGCTGGAGCTGCTGCGCACCGTACCCGCGGAGTCGATCGCCTACCACGCCGAGCGGAACGACTTCTCCCGCTGGCTGAAAGCCCGCACAGAGTTCCACCTGGCCCATCACCTCCGGCCAAAGACGTCCGCCGACTATCGCACCGTCGAGGACCGGCGAAAGTACCTCATCGAGGAGATCAACGCCTACCGCCGGGAGCAGACGCGGGAGTCGGTCAGCGACTTCGACCCCAGCTCGTTCGATCCGGAGAACAGTTTCGCCCGTATCGGGGAGGGGTCGCTCGGAGGTAAGGCCCGGGCCCTGGCCTTCGTCCGCCATCTACTCCGGGATTTCGCAGTGGTCGATCAGTTCGAAGGGATACAGATCACGGTTCCGCCCTGCCTCGTGCTGAGCACCGACATTTTCGATCACTTCCTCGACGAGAACGACCTGCGCCATTTCGCCATGGCCAGCGACGACGAGACAGAGATCGAGCGGCGCTTCGTGGCCGCCGTCTTCCCCGCGGAGGTAGAGCGCCGGCTGGCCGCCTATCTGGATCTGGTCCGCTACCCCCTGGCCGTGCGCTCGTCGAGCCTGCTCGAGGACTCGCAGTACCAACCGTTGGCCGGCGTGTATCAGACATATATGCTGCCCAACAACGCAGCCGACGACGCGGTACGCGTACGGCAATTGGTGCGGGCGATCAAGCGCGTCTACGCGTCCACCTTCCTGATGTACGCCAAGAACTACTTCAAGGTCACCCCGTACCGCCTCGAGGAAGAGAAGATGGCGGTGATCATCCAGAGAATGGTCGGGTCGCGCCATGGGAGCCGCTTCTATCCGAACTTCGCTGGGGTTGCCCGCTCGCACAACTTCTATCCCGCCGGTCCGCTCGCTGCCGAGGATGGCGTGGTGGCAATGGCGCTGGGGCTGGGCAGAACGGTGGTCGACGGGGGCCGAGCCCTGTCCTTCTCCCCCAAACACCCGCGGCACCCGCTGCACTTCTCCACAGTGCCCGACATGCTGGCGAACTCCCAGAGAGATTTCATCGCCCTGGAGATGGAGGATGACGGCGAGGTCACCGAGCGCCGTTATCCCCTCACCGAGGCCGAGACCGATGGCACCCTCGGCGGGGTCGCTTCCACCTACAGTCCCGAGAACGACGCGGTCTACGACGGGATCTCCCGACCCGGGGTCCGCCTGGTCAGCTTCGCCCCCCTCCTCAAGCAGCGCGCCCTGCCGTTACCGGCGGTCTTCGACCGGCTGCTGGAGCTGGGACGGTGGGGCATGAACACCGAGGTGGAGATCGAGTTCGCCGTCGAGCTGCCCACCACCACCGCCGAATACCGGCCGGCCGAGTTCGGCTTCTTGCAGATGCGCCCGATGGCCCTGTCGCGCGAGCTGGAGGAGCTGGATACCGAGAACGTGCCGCCCGAACAAGTGCTGGTGCGGTCGAGCAGCGTGCTGGGAAACGGCACCTTCGCCCACCTCCGGGATGTGGTCGCTGTGGACTACGAGCGCTTCGACCGGGCGAAGACCGGCGAGATAGCGGCCGAGGTGGCCCGGATCAACGCGGAGCTTGTCGCCGAAGGCGTGCCCTACATCCTCTTTGGCCTGGGCAGGTGGGGCTCCGCCGATCCCTGGCTTGGCATCCCGGTGACGTGGGAGCAGATATCCGGCGCCCGGGTGATCGTGGAGTCGGGGCTCAAGGATATGAAAGTCACTCCCTCGCAGGGGAGTCATTTCTTTCAAAACCTGACCTCCTTCCGGGTGGGCTACTTCACCGTGAATGCCGAGGAGGGCGAGGGCTTCGTGGATTGGGACTGGTTGGCGGCGCAGCCGGCCGCCAAAGAAAGCGGATACGTGCGCCGCCTGCGCTTCGACGCGCCTCTGCTGGTAGCGATCAACGGCAAGCGCCAGCGGGGGGTGGTCATGAAACCGGCGTCGGGGGCCGGATAGCCTCCCCCGGGGTGGTCACAAGAGCGTGCGCCTCCGTCGTCCGGCGCGGCACCAGCCCTACAGTCTGACCGGAATCCCCCGAGCGGCCATGTGCTCCTTGGCCTGCCGGATCGTGAACTCGCGGTAGTGGAAGATCGAGGCCGCAAGAACCGCGTCCGCGCCGCCGACCTCGATAACCTCGACGAGATGGTCGAGCGTCCCGGCGCCCCCACTCGCGATGACGGGCACGTTGACCGCTTCGGCCACCGCCCGGGTGAGTTCCAGGTCGTAGCCGTCCTTGGTACCGTCGCGGTCCATGGAGGTGAGCAGTATCTCCCCCGCCCCCAGTCGCACGGCGCGGATGGCCCATTCGACGGCGTCAAAGCCAGTTGGCACCCGCCCTCCGTTCAGGTACGTTTCCCAGCGGACCGCGCCTGCGCCCCGGCCACCGGTTTCGCGACCCACCTCGCCCGGCCCGGCCGAGGGTGACGCCACCCGCTTGGCATCGATGGCCAGCACCACGCACTGGGAGCCGAAGCGCCGGGCACAGGCCGAGATCAGTTCGGGGTCGCGGATGGCCGCCGAGTTGAGTGAGACTTTGTCGGCGCCGGCCCCGAGCAGGGCACGTACGTCTTCCTCGCTCCGGATCCCGCCCCCGATGGTGAACGGTATGAAAAGCTCCTCGGCGCAGTGGCGGGCCAACTCGACGATGGTGTCGCGCTTCTCGTGCGAGGCGGTGATGTCGAGGAAGACGACCTCGTCGGCCCCCTCCTTGTCGTAGCGCGAGGCCAACTCGACCGGGTCGCCGGCATCCCGGATGTCGACGAAGTTGGTGCCCTTTACCACACGACCTTTGTCGATATCCAGGCAGGGGATGATCCGCTTCAGCAGCATCAGCGACCGCCCGCCGCGCCGCCCGCCGCGCCGCCGGGCGCGTCGGAGCCCGGCGCCTTGCCGTCGAGCACCTCGAGAGCATCGGCCACCGTGAAGCGCTTCTCGTACAGCGCCCGTCCGGCGATGACGCCGTTAACACCCAAGGGTTCCAACCGCTTCACGGCGCGCAGGTCGTCCAGACTGGTGACGCCACCGGAGGCGATTATCTCCACCGAACTGTTCTCGGCCAGCTCGCGCAGACCCTCCAGGTTCACGCTCTCCATCATGCCGTCCCTGCTGATGTCGGTGTAGAGGATCTCTCGCACGCCCTTCGCCTCCAGCTCTCGGACGAGATCGAGCGCGGTCACGCCACTCTGTTCCTGCCAGCCCCGCGTCTTGACCAGCCCTCTCTCTGCGTCGACGGCCACCACGACCCTGTCGGGGCCCAGTAGTTCGAGCGCGCGCTCCAGAAAGGCCTGGTCCTCCACGGCACTGGTCCCGAGCACGGCTTTGGCCACCCGGCTCCCCTGCAGCAGCTCGAGAGCCGCCTCGTCCCTGAAACCCCCGCCGGCTTCCACAGGGATCGGCACAGCTTCGGCGATCGCCCGGATCAGATCGAAGTTGCGCGGAGTCCCCTCCCTCGCGCCGTCGAGATCGACAACGTGAAGAAAGCGGGCCCCCTCCGCCGCCCAGGACTGCGCCATCGCCACCGGGTCGTCGCCGAACACCGTCTCGTCGGCGAAGTCGCCCCGGCGGAGCCGTACGCAGCGGCCGCCCTGAATATCGATGGCAGGCAGGAGCCTCACGCGCCCGCTTCTGCGCCGCCGGAGCCGGCGATCTCAAGCGAGCGCGCGTCTCCGACGGCCAGCCCCGCTTTGCGGGCGAAGTTGCGGAAGAACCGCAGGCCCAGAGTGCTCGATTTCTCCGGGTGGAACTGCACCGCGGTCAGGTTGTCGGCCTCGATGCCCGAGACGAACCTCACCCCGTCGTAGTCGGTCATGCACAGCACGTCACCCGGCGACCGGGGGACGACCGCGTAGCCGTGGACGAAGTAGAACGCGGAGCCATCGGGGATCCCGTCGAAGAGGTCCGAGCAGGTACACAGTTCGGCCTGGTTCCAACCGATGTGCGGCACTTTCACCGTAGCCGGCAGAGCCCGCACGTCGCCCCGGATCAATCCCAGCCCCGGGACTCCCGGATCTTCCTCGCTGGCTTCAAAAAGCACCTGAAGACCAAGGCAGAGCCCGAGAAAAGGCACCCCTGCTTTCATCCGCTCAACGAGAGGCTCGACCAGCCCCTTGCTCTGCAGTTGCTCCATCGCGGCTCCAAAGGCTCCCACCCCGGGCAGCACCAGCGCGGCCGCATCTCTGATCTCCCCAGGGTCGGACCCGACCTCCGCCGCCACGCCCACGTGCTCGAACGCCTTCTGGACAGAGCGCAGGTTGCCCGAGCCGTAGTCGACGATACAGAGCGCGGCAGGACTCACAAGACCCCTTTTGTCGAGGGGATGCCGGTGGCTCGAGGATCGGCTTCGACGGCCTGCCTCAACGCCTTACCGAAAGCCTTGAAGACCGCCTCGATAGTGTGGTGAAGATCGCCGCCGGCCAATACACGAACGTGCATAGTAATACGGGCGTGATTGACAACGGCCCGGAAGAACTCCGCCACCAAGCCGGCGTCGAACCCGGCGATCGCCTCGCCTACGGGGGCACCCTCGTAGGCAAAATACGGCCGTCCGCTCAGATCGAGAGCCACAAGGACGAGCGACTCGTCCATCGGGACGAGCATGCTCCCATACCGGTTGATGCCCCGCTTGTCGCCGACGGCCTCGGCAAGGGCGGTCCCCAGGCAGATGCCGACATCCTCCACCGTGTGATGGCCGCCGGTCTTCAGGTCACCCTGAGCTTCGATGTTGAGGTCGAAGAGGCCGTGGCCGGCCACCAGTTCCAGCATGTGGTCGAAGAAGCCTAGGCCGGTGGCGATGGAAGCCTTGCCGGAGCCGTCGAGGTCAAGTCTGACCGCGACGCTCGTCTCCCGCGTCTTGCGCTCGATGGTCGCCTTGCGGCTACCCGCGTCGTGTGGTCTGGGGGCGGTCTGGGGCTGCACTGTCGCCTCCCTGGTCGAAGTTGGGGCTAGGCCTGATTCGTCGGAGGATAACACAGGCCTGCGAGGCCGCCGCGGCGGCGCGGCCTTGGCGCGCGGCGCGCGGGGCGCGCCAGCCGGGCCAACTTCAAGCCGAGCCGCGGCAATGCCGATAAAAGCGCATATCGTGGCCTCGGAGAGGAGACTGGGAGACCTATGCGCGTCGACCGTCGTTTGGTGACCGGAGGAGCGGCGCTTGTCGGCTCCGTTGTGGTCGTCCACGTCCTCACGCGGGTCTTGTCGGCAGGCTCCGCTGCTATGCTCGTGGATATCGCCGTGCCTGTCCTCGAAGTGGCAGCGCTCGTACTGGCCTGCTTGGCCTGGCGAAGAAACGCCGGGAGCCCCTATCGCTGGACATGGCTGCTGCTCGGTCTATGGCTGGCGGCCAATCTGTTCGCCGATATGGCCTGGGCCTGGTACGAACTGGTACTGCGTGTCCCCCTCCCATCCCCCTCCGTCGCCGATTTCGGCTACCTCATCTCCTATCCGCTGGCCTTCGTGACCGTCGTGTTTTCCGCCTGGAAGGCTGCGGGCCGTCTGCGGGCGATGGAAGCGGGCCTCGACGCGTTGATGGTCACTCTCGGCGCCGCGGGGCTGGCTTGGCCGCTACTGCTGGCGCCTATGTTGGAGTCCGCCGCGCCCGGCCCCGCGAATCTGATCAGTCTGGCCTACCCACTGGGTGACCTCGTGGTGATCATGGCTTTCGCCTCTCTCCTGCTCGGTTCTTTCCGCGAGCGCCCACCGCGTTTTCTGATCGTCATATGGATTGCGTTCGTCGTCCAGGTCGTGGCCGACTCGCTCTACTTCGTGAGCGTGGCGCAGGCGGGGAGCTACAACTCCGGAGGCCTGCTTGACTCCCTCTGGGCTCTTGTCTTTGCCCTTGCAGGGATCGCGGGACTCGTGGAGCTCTATCCCAAGGGTAAGCGGGCAGCGGCGGGAGGCGCGAAAGCCGCGCTTGTCCGCATGCCCCACGTCCGAGGTGTGGCACTGACCCATCCTCGCATGGTGCTGCCCTATCTCGCCGTACCCCTTGTCGGGGTGATGATCTACATGCAGATCGCCCGCTTCGGAGCGTCCTGGAACACCGATGTCCAGGTCCTCGTCTACGTCGGCCTAGGGCTCGTGGCGCTTCTGGTCCTCAGGCAGTATGTCACTCTGCTGCACAATCGCAGCCTGAACGCAGGTCTCTCGGAGCTCTCCCACGAGCTTGGCGATCGCGTCCACGTGCTGGCCGACCTGACGGAGCGGCTTGAGGAGCTGAATGCCGGTGCGGTCCACCTCAACAGTCTCCGAGCCCTCGCGGAGATCATGCAAGGGGGGCTGGAGCTTGCCTGCTCGGTCACGAGGTCTCCGGCCGCCTGGATAACCCTGCGACACAACGACGGGACCGAACCGGTGGCGGCCAGATTCGGCGCTGCCGAAACAGTCCCGATGCTCGGGTCGATAGCCACGCCGCACCTACCGATGGACCAGCGCGTCCAGAAGGTCGCGTTGGAGGCCAGGGGCGAGAAGATCGGCGCACTTTGGCTGCTGAGACCACCCGCGTGCGAGGAGGGCCCTGACCTTGTTCAGGCGGTGGGGGCCCAATTGGCTATCGCCATCGACAACACCCGAAGATACGAAGAAGCGCTGCGGCTCGCTGAGAGGGACCCGCTGACCGGACTTCTCAATCACCGTCGGGTACACGAACGGCTCGCACTTGAAGGAAGGCGAATTCAGCAGCGCGGAGGGGAGTTGTCGGTCGTCATGATCGATCTCGACGATTTCAAGCTGCTCAACGACACCTACGGCCACCCCGCGGGCGACCGGGTCCTCGGCCACGTGAGCGAGGCAATAAAGAGCGTGCTCAGGCATACCGATCTTGCCGGCCGGGTGGGTGGTGACGAGATGATGCTCGTTCTTCCCGACACGGACAGGGCAGGGGCCATGCAGTTGGCTCAGAGGCTGCGCGAAGTGTTGAGTGCCGAGCCCTTCATGGCAGGCAAGGAGCAGGCTATACCCTTGAGGCTGAGTCTGGGCGTGGCCACGTATCCGAGTGACGCCGACACGCTGGCGCATCTGGTGGGAGCGGCGGACGCAAGTCTCTACGCCTCCAAGCAGCGCGGCGGAGACACCATCACCGAAGCCGGCGCCAAGCAGGAGCCGCCGACCGAAGGGGTCGGCCTGGACGGAGTCGCGAGTCGGCTCATGGATGTCGTGGGGGCGAGGGACCACTACACCCGCAGGCACTCCGACCAGGTGGCAGCGCACGCCGTCTGCCTAGGGGAGGCCTTCGGGCTTTCCGAGGAGTCGCTGGAGACGCTGAGGTTGGCCGCCATGCTTCACGACGTGGGCAAGATCGGCGTGCGTACCCGGGTGCTCCGCAAACCCGCGTCCCTCACCAAGGACGAGGAGATATCGGTGCGCAGGCATATAGACATAGGGGAAAAGATCATCCGCGACTTGCCCCGCGTGGCCGAGGTGATCGAGGCGGTCCACGCCCACCACGAACGCTACGACGGTCGCGGCTACCCGGTAGGCCTGGCAGGGGAGGACATACCCGTGATGGCCCGCATCCTAGCCGTCGCCGATGCCTATTCGGCCATGACGGTGGACCGGCCCTATCGCAAGAAGCTGACCGGCGAGCAGGCGCGGGAAGAGTTGCTCAAGGTCGCCGGGACTCAGTTGGACCCCGCCCTGGTCGAGAGATTCGTGAAGAACCTCGAGGGCGTGCCCTCGACTCCCTGGGCCGCTGCCGGCTAGTCTTCTTCGGTCCGCAGTTCCGCCGAACGCCGGTGGAAGAAGAAGCCTTCGCTGTCGGCCACGCGCGCGAGGTGTGGGGTAAGAAGCCGGGCCGCGTCCGCAGGCATCTCCACGTATGACGACTTGCGCGATGAACGTGTCGACCGACAGAGGCGACGAGAAGCGGGCGGAACCCCCGGTCGGGAGCACGTGGTTGCTCCCGGCGATGTAGTCACCGAAAGCGGTAGGAGTACGATCGCCGAGGAAGATGGCGCCGGCCGAAAGCACCCGCGACAAGAAGGCGCGGTAATCGGCCACCTGGATCTCCAGATGCTCGGGCGCGTAGGTGTTCACCAGAGCGGCAGCCAATGCCAGGAAGTCCTCGCCTGCGGCCGGGTAGAAGGCCCGAAAACGCCGGGCGCCCAGGTCGCCGGACTCCGCAGCAGACGTCCCACCGCGTCGGTCCTCGAGCAGGCCTGCGACCGCCCTCTCGACCGCCTCGCACAACTCCTTGGTCTCGGCGACGAGCAGTGCCTCCGCCCCACTCCCGTGCTCCTCCTGGGCGAGCATGTCGGCGGCGATCCAGTCGGAATGGGCGATGGAGTCGGCTACCACCAGTACTTCACTCGGTCCGGCCAGGCTGTCGATGCCGACACTTCCGTACACCTGGCGCTTGGCCTCCATGACGTACGCGTTGCCGGGACCGCAGATGACATCTACGCGCGGGACGGTCTCGGTCCCGTAGGCCATGGCTGCTATCGCCTGGGCCCCTCCCACCCGGTACACGCGCTCGATGCCCATGAGCCGCGCCGCCGCCAGCACGGAGGGATTGACCGCCCCTCCGCGGCCGGGCGGAGTGCAGACGATCAACTCCCCCACACCGGCCACCAGGGCCGGCACCGAGTTCATGATCACGGTGGAGGCATACACGCCTACGCCCCCCGGCACGTACAGCCCTGCCCGCTCGACAGGCACGTGACGTATACCCAGCTTCTGCCCCTGAGGCCCCGTGTCCTCCCAGTCGTCCCTGATCTCGTGACGGTGGAAGAACGTGCAGTTGTCCCGGGTGATCCGCAGCGCCGCGAGCAGCTCCGGAGCGACCTCGGCGTAGGCGGCATCCAGATCGGCCGCGGGAACGGCGATGGTGCGGGCCGTGGCCTCCGGCCAGTCGAACCGGGCGGTGGCCTCGGCGACCGCGGCGTCCCCCCGGTCACGGACATCGGCGACTATCCCCGCCACCCGCTCGGCTATGTCTCTCCCGAACTCCTCGGGGGGCCGCAGAGCTGCGACCGCGGAGGGGACCGCCGCCAGGGTTAGCGCCTCGATCCTCATGGCCGCCTGGCCTGCGCCTTCCCCACGCCCGCTACTTGCCGGAGCCGTTCCGCATTGGGCCCTGGCACACGCAGGCCTCGCCCAGAAGCGCCTTGAGCTCGGCGAACAGGCTCGTCTCGGGGTCGACCCGGTAACCATCCCCGAAGCGCAGGCGCCGGGAGGTTTCGCCGTGGCGCACGTGCATCTCCACTGAGCACTTGCCTGGGAAGCGAGCCAGGATGCGCTTGAGATCGTCGATGACGGTGTACGGCAGACATTCACCGTCCACGCTGAGGGCAACGGGCTCCAACCCGGTCTTGGGGACGAACGCTTCGATCGACAGGGGGATGAACTTGATCTCAGCCTCGTCCTTGTGATCCACTCGGCCCTTGATCTTGACGACCTTGTCCTCTACCAGCAACTCCCGGCTCTCTTGGTAGATGGCCGGGAAGCAGAGCATCTCCACTTGTCCCTCGAGACCCTCCACCGTGACAAATGCCATCATCTCGCCCGATCTCTTGGTGGTTATGCGCTTGACCGTGCTCACCATACCGACGATCGTGGTTATCGAGCCGTCCGGAAGTTCGCCCAGTTGCGAGATCAGGTGGCCTGCCTCCCGCCGTATTTCGTGTCTGATGTCCTTGAGGGGATGGGAGCTCACGTAGAGGCCGAGGGTCTCCTTTTCCAAAGCAAGGAGTTCTTCCTTGCTGAAATCCTCGGTGGGGATATCCACGGATGGAGCGCCGTTCGTGCCCCGCGCGCCGTTTCCGTTGCGGCTGCCGTTCTTACCGGCAGGCGTGGCCGGTTCTGGGTCGGAGAACAGGTCGAAGATGGACGCTTGCCCCTTGTCGGCGTCGGCCCGCATCTTCTTGCCGTGAGCCATGGCCTGGGGCAGCACGAGCAACATACCCCGGCGAGAGGGGCCGATGGAGTCCATGGCCCCCGACTTGACCAGGCTCTCGACCGCCCTTTGGTTGACGATGCCGAGGTCGACCCGCTCGCAGAAATCGAACAGGCCTGTGAAGGGGCCGTCCCGGTCGCGTGCGTCGAGTATGCTCCGGATCGCGGTCTCCCCTACGTTCTTGACCGCGTTCAGCCCGAAGCGGATGCGGTCTTCGACCCCCCGGAAGTCGAGCACCGACTCGTTGATGTCAGGCGGCAGCACCTCGATGCCCATCTCGTTGGCGACGGTGACGTACAGGGGCACTCTGTCCTTGGTATCCATGACGCTGGATATGAGAGCGGCCATGTACTGGACCGGATGGTTCGCCTTGAGATACGCCGTACGGTAGGAGATGAGGGCGTAACAGGCGGCGTGGGATTTGTTGAACGAGTAGTCGCCCGCCTTCTGCATGAGCGACCAGAGGTAATCGATGGTCCTGGGCGCCGTACCTGCCGCCGCGGCCCCCTCCCGGAACTTGGGCTCCAACTGCTCCAGTTTGGGCTTGTTCTTCTTGCCGATGGCCTTGCGCAGGTCGTCGGCCTGCGCGGGGGTGAAGCCGCCGACAACCTTGGAGATCTCCATCAACTGCTCTTGATAGATGGCGACCCCATAGGTGGGGCTGAGGATAGGCACCAGACGGTCGTCCTCGTACTTGATGCCGCCCGGGTCCCGCTTGTTACGCGCATACTGCGGGATGAACTCCATGGGGCCGGGACGGTACAGGGCCACCAGAGCGATGAGGTCGTCGAGCCGGGTGGGCTGGATCTGCTGTAACGCTTCGCGCATACCGCTCGACTCGAACTGGAACACGCCCTCCGAGTCGCCCTTGGCCAGCATGCGGTAGGTGGGTGAGTCGTCTAGAGGGATGGTCTCGATGTCGAAATCGGGCTGTCCGCCCGCACGAATGATGGCCACGGCGCTGTCGATGACGTCCAGGTTGCGCAGGCCGAGGAAGTCCATCTTGAGCAGGCCGAGCTTCTCCACGTCGGTCATGGACACCTGGGTGACCACCTCGGCGTCGCCCTTCTGCATGATGGGGAGATGGTCGGTGAGCGGCCCCTTGGAGATGACCACCCCGGCGGCGTGGATGGAGTCCTGCCGGATGAGGCCCTCGAGCGGGCGAGCCATGTCGATGACCTCGCGGACCACGTCTTCGGTGTCGTAGGCCTTACGCAGATCGCCCCTGGTATCGGCCAGGCAGGTCTCGAGAGTGATGTTGAGCACCTCCGGGACCAGTTTGGCGATGCGGTCCCCCTGGCTATAGGGCACGTCCATGACCCGGGCGGCGTCGCGGATAGCCTGCCGGGCCTTGATGGTGCCAAACGTGGCGATCTGAGCCACTCGGTCGCGACCGTACTTGGTGGCCACGTAATCGATCACCTTTTCCCGGCCGCTCACCGAGAAGTCGATGTCGATGTCGGGCATGCTGATGCGGTCGGGGTTGAGGAAGCGCTCGAACAGCAGCTTGTGCTGGATGGGGTCGAGGTCGGTGATACCGAGCAGGTACGAGACCAGGGAGCCGGCGGCCGAGCCCCTGCCCGGGCCCACGGCGATGCCGGACTCCTTCGCATAGGCGACGAAGTCCCAGACGATGAGGAAGTAGGGCGGGAAGTCCATCTTCTCCACCACGGCCAGCTCGCTCTCGAGACGTTCCCGGATCTCGGGCGTAACCTGGTCGCCGAAGCGGCGGACCAGCCCCAGCTCGCATTGATGGCGGAGATAGGAGGCCTCGTCGTAGCCTTCGGGGACCGGGAAGTGCGGGATGAGTATCTTCTCGAGCTCGATATCGACGTTGCAGCGCTCGGCGACCTCCAGCGTGTTGGCCACAGCCTGCGGGTGGTCCTGGAATACGCTCAACATCTCCTCTTCGCTCTTAAAGAAGAACTCCTCGGACGAGAAGCGCATGCGGTTCTCCTCCGACAAACGCGACCCGGTCTGGATACACAGCAGAACGTCATGAGCGCTCGCGTCGGATTCGCGCAGGTAGTGGACGTCGTTGGTGGCCACCAGCTTGAGCCCGGTCTTGGCCGCAAGCTCCGTCATGCGCGGGTTGATCTCGGCCAGTTCCCGGATGCCGGTCTCCTGCATCTCGAGATAGACGTTGTCCTCGCCGAAGATGTCGAGGAGCCGCTGCACCTCGGTCTCGGCCGCAGCCATCTGCCCGTTCTGCAGCGCCTTCGAGACGCGGCCGCTGGCGCATCCGGACAGGCAGATGAGCCCGTCTGCGTGCTCCTTGAGAATGCGGTAATCCATGCGTGGTTTGTAGTAATAGCCCTCGAGGAAGGCCGCGCTGCCCAGCTTGAGCAGGTTGCGATAGCCGGTGAGGTCCTTGGCGAGCAAGGTGAGGTGCCACCTTTCCTCGTTCTGACCCTCCTTGCGGAAGCGGTCTTCCACCACGTAGGCCTCTAGACCGATGATGGGTTTGACTCCCGCCTTGCGGCATTGCAGATAGAACTGGATGATGCCGGACAGGACCCCGTGGTCCGTGATGGCCAGGGCAGGCATGCGCATCTCGGCCGCCCGCGCCACCAAGTCGTCCACCTTGCAGGCTCCATCCAGCGCCGAGTAATGGGTGTGGACATGCAGGTGGCAGAAACCCGCCGGGGGTGCCGGCGGCTGGTCGGGCGGTGCCGAAACCTCGCCCGTTGGAGATGGTGACGAAAGAATCAAAGAACTCCCTGGAAAATCGCGCGAGACGGATACCCTTATCGGTCGATTCTACCCGAACGTTGCAGGCCCCTCAAGCGCAGCGGTAGGCTGCAGGAGAACAAAGTCCGCTGTGAGCGGGTTTCACTTCTCAGCCGCCGGTCAGGGCGTGGATGTACTCGGCGGCCCCCGGATAGGCCCGCAGAAGAGTATCGCCGCTTCCCGCTTCGAAGTCGTCGTATTCGAAGCCGGGTGAGACCACGCAGCCGACGAGCGCCCAGTCCGGCCCGGCTCCGTCCGGGGCTTCGCTGGCGGTAGCCATCACCCGCGCGCCCATCCATCTGGCGCCGGGGGCAAGCGCCTGCGGCACGTCGGGGCCGACGACGAGGGTCTCGTGCGGATCGAGGAACACCATCTCCACCGGCGAACCGGCATGGAAGAACCACACCTCGTCGAAGCGCAGTCGATGGAAGCGGCTGGGGTCTTCCGCGGTCAGCAGATAGAGGATGGCGGTGGACAGCGACCGCATCCCCGCCGGCGTGGGGACCACGATAGGCGAGCGGTAGGTCTCCCGGAAATACCCGCCCTCGCGGTGCGGTAGAAGCTTCAGGACCGCGGCCACCTGGGCGGAATTGAGCGCTTCGAGCCCCTGTCGCGGCTCGTGAGCGCGGGCAGCCGGGTGGGGCGGGGAACCGCTCACTCCGGCTCTGAGCGCACCGAATTCCGCAGATAACCCACTCCGTCGATCTCCACCTCCACCTCGTCGCCGGGGTGTAGTGCCCCCACCCCTGGAGGAGTGCCGAGCATGATGAGGTCTCCGCGATGCAGGGTCATCGCTTGGCTAACGAGCGAGATGATCTCGAAGGGGTCGCGGATCATGTCCTGCACCTGGCCCTCCTGACGGAGTTGCCCGTTGACCCGGGTGCGGATCCAGGCCTCCGGGCTGGGGGCCTCGGTCTCGAGAAAAGGCCCGGCTACGGCGAACGTGTCGAAGCCCTTGGCCCGCCACCACTGCTTGTCCTGTCCCTGCAGGTCGCGCTCGGTGACGTCGTTCGCACAAGTCCACCCCCATACCGCCCGCCTGGCTTCCTCCGGCGTCACCCGGCGTGTCTCCCGGGCTATCGCCACCGCCAGTTCGCCTTCGTACTCCACCCGGGTGGCATCCCGGGGATAAACGATCGCATCCCCGTGCCCCACAAGGCTCGAGGGCGGCTTGAGGAACAGGAGCGGCGGTGGTACCTCTTCCGCGGGCGGAGGCGTGACGACCTGGCCGCCGGCCCTGCGCTCCGCCATCTCCTTCATGTGCTCCCGGAAGTTCCACCCCACCCCCAGGATCTTGCCAGGAGCGACAGGCGGCAGAAGGAGGGCATCTTGCTCGGTCACGAGCGTCCCGGCCAGCTCGCCCGGGGTGACGATCATGTACCCGTTGCACTCCACCGAGGCCTCGCAGGCCTCGCCTTGATACAGGATCCTCGCCAGCTTCATCGATCACCCCTTGTCGGCCGCTTCACGCGCCGCCCCCGTCCAGGTCGTTCCGTCCATAGAGACCGCAGGTGCCGGGCGGGCGACCCGGCTCGTCGCTTTCGGCAGACGAGTGGCACGCCGAAGGAGACCTGCCAGCGCCGTCCTCGCCGTCGAACTCGCCGGCTGCCAGAAGCAGGCCGTAGGAGAGGGAATCGACGAGCGCCTCCCACGAGGCCTCCACGACGTTCTCACCCACACCTACGCTACCCCAGCAGTCCCGGCCGTCGGAGGAGTCGATGATCACCCGAGTGGTGGCGGCAGTGCCTCTGTCTTCGTCCAGAATACGCACCCGGTAGTTCACCAGGTGGATGTCGTGGATGTGGGGGAACCTCCGCTCGATACCGCGCCGGAGCGCCTTGTCCAGAGCATTGACCGGCCCGTTGCCCTCGGCCGTCTCTATGAACCGGTCGCCTCCAACGTGCACCTTGACGGTCGCCTCGCTCAGAGTGGACCCGTCCTCCCGCTTCTCGACGATGATCCGGAAAGCCTCGAAGTGGAAGAGTTCCGCCTCCAGTCCCATCTCGGCGCGGACGAGCAGTTCGAACGAAGCGTCGGCTGCCTCATAGTGATAGCCCGCGTGCTCCTTCTCCTTGAGCCGGGTGAGCACCCGGTCGGCGATATCCTTGTCGTCGTCCACCGGGTAGCCGAGCTGCTTGACCCGCTGCTTGATGGTGGCCTTGCCCGACAGTTCCGACACGAGCACGTGCGGGTGGTTGCCTACCAGGGCCGGGTCGACATGCTGGAAGGTGGCCGGATCACGTTCGACGGCCGAGATGTGCAGCCCGCCCTTGTGGGCGAACGCGTCGACTCCCACGTAGGGTTGGTGAGGATCGGGAGACACGTTGCAGAGCTCGGCCACGAAGCGAGCGGTGTCGGTGAGCTTGGCCAGATCCTCGGCGGAGATGCAGTCGATGCCCATCTTCAGTTTGAGGTTCGGGGATGATGGCGCAGAGGTCGGCGTTGCCGCACCGTTCCCCGTAGCCGTTGATGGTCCCCTGCACCACGTCGGCGCCGTGGGTGACGGCCACCAACGAGTTGGCCACGGCACACCCGCCGTCGTTGTGGGCATGGATGGCCACTCGGCACCTGCCGCCCAGTTCCGCCACCACGCGCTCCACCACCTCGCCCACCTGCATCGGCAACGTCGCCCCATTGGTGTCGCAGAGGGTGACCGCCTCGGCACCGGCCTCGGCGGCCGTTCGCAGGCACTCGAGCGCATAGTCGGTGTGAGCGGCATAGGCGTCGAAGAAATGCTCCGCGTCGTAATGGACCTGCTTGCCCCGTTCGCGCAAGAAGGCCACCGACTCGGCGATCATCCGCAGGTTCTCGGCCCGGTCCACGCGCAAGCACCTTCTGAACGTGTAGATCCCAGGTCTTGCCCACGATGCAGCAGACCGGCGCCCAGCACTCCGCCAAGCTGCGCAGGTTCGCGTCCTTGGCGGCGGTGAACCCCTTGCCCCGGGTCATACCGAAGGCGGCCATCAGGGTATCCCCAAGTGGCCGGCCCTGCAGCTTGCGGAAGAACTCCGCGTCCTTGGGGTTCGATCCGGGAAAACCGCCCTCGATGATGTGCACGCCGAGGTCGGCGACGCGCACCGCTATCCGCACCTTCTCGTCCACCGACACGCTCAGGCCCTCGCGCTGCATGCCGTCGCGAAGGGTGGTGTCGTAGAGAAGGAACGGCCGGACGGTGGTCATGGGGTCTTCATGAAGCTGCCCAGGCGCCCTACGGGAAGCCTACCCGCTCACCGGCGTACCCGAATTCTGCGCGTACTCGTGGAAGCGGGCGATGATCTCCTTGGTCACCGGTCCGGGAACGCCGGCACCGATGACCCGCTTGTCGACCTCCACGACCGGGCCCACTTCGGCGGCCGTCCCCGTCAGGAACGCCTCATCGGCGGTATAGACGTCGTAGAGTGTGTAGAAGCCCTCTTCCACGTCCAGCCCCATGAAGGCGGCCAGTCGCATCACCACTCCCCTGGTTATGCCCTTCAAGGCACCCAGCGCCGGGTCGGGCGTCAGCAGCTTGTGGCCCCGCACTAGGAAGACGTTGTCGGCCGTGCACTCGCACACGTACCCGGAGGTGGTGAGGAACAGCCCCTCGTCGACCTCACGGCCCCGCAATTCCAGGGCACCCATGACGTTGTTGAGGTAGTTGAGGCTCTTGACGGCGGGGTTCACCGCTTGGGGATCGTTGCGCCGGGTGGAAAGGGTCGCCAGCTTGAAGCCCTTGGAGTAGACCTCGGCCGGATAGAGGGTGATCCCGCCGGCGATGCAGAACATCGTGGCCTTGGGACACTTGCTGGGATTGAGCCCCAGGTCGCCGATCCCGCGGGTCACCACCAGACGGACGTACCCGTCCATGGCGTCGTTGCGGCGGATGGTCTCCATCACGGCTCTGTCGAGTTCCTCTCGGGACACAGGGATGTCGAGGGCGATGATCTGCGCCGAGGCGTACAGCCGGTCGATGTGGGCGTCGAGTTCGAATACCCGTCCGTTATACGTCCGGATGCCTTCGAACACTCCGTCACCGTAGAGAAGACCGTGGTCGAAGACGCTTATCTTCGCGTCTTCTTTGCTGTAGAACTCGCCATCGATGTAGATCTGCATAGGAACCTCCTGGCCCTTGGCGCTCGTGCGGGTTGCCCGAGCCCGCCTGTGGGACTTGAAGTATACAAAATCTGGCTGCTAGAGCAGCGAGCCCACCTGATATACCAGGATCCCCAGGCCGAAGGCCACCACCAGCATGAGGCCGATGTTGGCCCCTACGAACCGCCAGGAGCGCGACTCCTGCTTGATGGCCGTCATGGTTGCCACGCAGGGTATGAAGGTCATCACCACCACGAGAAAGGCCGCGGCCGCGGCCGGGACCAGGACGGCCCCGACCAGCGCGGCCAAGCCCGCGCCACCCGCCACGCCCCCGCCCTCCCCGAAGAGGACGCCCAGCGTGGCCACAGCGTTCTCCTTGGCCACGAAGCTCGACAGCAGAGCGACGATGATGCGCCAGTCGCCCAGGCCCATGAGACTGAAGAAGGGTTCCAGAGCCTGCCCCACTTGGCCAAGGATGCTCTGGCTCGGAGTGTTCCCCGGAAAGTTCGAGAGCGCCCATACGATGGCGGAGCAGAGGACGATGACCTTGCCGGCCTTGCTGATGAAGGACATGGTGTGGCGCCAGACATAGAGGCCGATGGTCCGCGCGTTAGGCACGTGGTAGAGGGGCATCTCCATGATGAAGGCGCTCCGCTCCCCCTTGAAGACCACCTTGTTCACAGTCACGCCGATCACGGCGAGTATCACCAGGTTGCCCCCCACCAAAGCGACCACGGCCCAAGCCGCATTCGCGCCGAAGAAGGCTGGGGCCAAGAAGGCAAGCACCGCCAGCCTGGCGGTGCAGGGAACGAAGGGAGTGAGCATCATGGTGAGCATGCGCGCCTTGCGATCCTCGATGATGCGCGTCCCCAGGATCGCCGGCACGTTGCAGCCAAAACCAAGCATCAGCGGCAAGCACGACTTGCCGTGCAGACCCATCCAGTGCATATAGCGGTCCATGACGTAGGCCGACCGCGCCATGTAGCCCACGTCCTCCAGCAGGCCGAGGGCCGCGAAGAACACCACCAGGATGGGGACGAAGGCCAGGACGGCACCCCCGCCGGCCACCACCCCATCGACGATGAGGCCCACTATCCAGTCCGGTGCCCAGCCGAGCAGGGTGCGGAGCAGGTCGGAGAACGGGCCCGACACGAAGCCGGCGATCGCGCCTGCCGCCGGAGTCGCCACCGTGTAGGTGATGCCGAACATGGCGCCGAACGCGAGCAGGAGCACCAGCAGGCCCCAGAAAGGATGGGTGGCCACTCGGTCGATACGGTCGGTGAGGACGGTGACCCCGGTGCGGGGCTGCGCCACCGCCGCGCGCACCATCCGAGCTACCCAGTCGTAACGGCCGCCGGCTATGTCGAGATAAGCGTCTTCGTGATCGGCCAGACTGTGGTCGATCGCGTCCCATGCGTCGGGTACCTGCTCCCGTACCATCCGGGCGACGTCGGTGTCGCCCTCGAGCAGCTTGAGGGCGACCCAATCGGCGGGGTACCCGGCGGGCATGTGGCCGGCCAGCAGATCCTCGATCTCTCGCAGCACGGGCAGGTGCTTGGCCCGGATGGCCGGACGGTTCGGCCGGAACGACTCGGGATGGTCCAGCAGGCCGACCGCCGCGTCGATCAACTCGCGCAGTCCCCGGCCCTTGCTCGCCACGAGTTCGACCACCGGGACGCCGAGCGCGGCCGCGAGGACCGGGGCCTCGACGTGAACGCCATGGGCTTCGGCGACGTCGAGCATGTTCAGACCCACCACCAGCGGCACCGGCAGGGTCAGCAGTTCGGCGACCAGGTACAGGTTCCGCTCGAGAGAAGCTGCGTTCACGACCGCGATCACGACCTGTGGCGGTTCCTTGATGAGGTAGTCCCGGGCGACGCGCTCCTCCTCGGAGCCAGAAGTGAGGCTGTAGGTGCCGGGAAGGTCGACCAGGGTGATCCGCGTTCCCAGGTGGTCAAAGCGGCCGATCTTCTGCTCGACCGTCTTACCCGGCCAGTTGCCCACGTGCTGGTTGAGCCCCGTGAGCGCGTTGAACACGGTGCTCTTGCCCACGTTGGGCTGGCCCGCAAGGGCGAGAGTGAGGGGGGCCGAGGCCTCCACGGGCGACGTCCTACCGTTCCGCCGCTATGTCCGTCACACAGTCCGGCGCTTCGATAAGCTCCACGGCCACCCGCTCCGCTTGCCCGCGACCCAGGGCGAGCCGAGCGCCGTGGACCTCGACGATGAGCGGGCCGGTCCCCCGGTTTTGGAGCACACGCACTTCGGCCCCCGGATTGAGCCCCAGAGCCAGAAGGCGTTTCGCCAGAACGTGAGGATGGGGCAGACTCCTCACGGTCGCTCGCGCTCCATTGGGTAGGCGGGCAAGGGTGGTCATCCCTGCTCCCCCTGCCTCTCGGCGTATTCGACGAAGTAAGCCAGTATCTCCGGTTCGAGGACGTGTTCCATCTTGCAGGCAGTCGTCTCGGCGCGCGCGCCGGGTATGCCGAGTACGCCCGTAAGGAAATCTCGGATCGCCAAGTGCCGCCGCTCGACTTCCACGGCGATCTTCGCCCCCTCGCGGGTGAGCGTCACATGACCGTACGGGGCGTGCGCGACAAGCCGACGGGCGCCAAGGCTCTTGAGAGCGCCGGTGACAGAGGGTCGGGACACGCCCAATTGACCGGCGATCTCGCTCACGCGCGCAACCCGGGAAACCCGCTCCAACTGCAGTATGGCCTCCAGGTAGTCCTCCAGACTCGCGCTCAGAGTTTCTCTCTCGGCTACCCGGGTGTTGCTCTCGTTCATGGCTTTCGCGCTCACTCGCTCCCTCTCCGCTCGCAAAGTTAGGCATGGCTATTTTAGTACGTTATGCCTAACAAGACAAGGGGGCCAAGAGGCGTGTTCGTGCCGGGACGGTGTGTTCACGGAAAATAGAAAGGGGCGCCGGCCCCAATCGGGCCGGCGCCCCGCAAGTCGCGCTGTCGGTGCGCTACGAGCGCAACGCTCTAGTAGCGGCGTCCGCTGCTGCCACCGCCGCCGTAGCCACCGCCGCCACCATAACCGCCACCACCGCCGTAGCCACCACCGCCGCCGTAGCCACCGCTCCGCGGGGGCCGGGGCTGCATCTCTTTGGCGGTGTCGACTTTGAGCGTGCGGCCGTCCAGTTCAGTGCCGTTGGTGGCCGTCTTCGCCGCCTCGGCTTCCTCTGGGGTAGCCATCTCCACGAATCCGAAGCCTTTTGGCCGGCCGGTGTCGCGGTCGGTGATGAGATTCACCGAGACGACCTCGCCGTACTGCCCGAACAGCGTCTTTATGCTCGCCTCGGACGTGCTGTAGCTCAGATTCCCCACATACAGCTTGGCACTCATTCTTCCCTCCAAAGGACGGGTTACACTTCGGCATTCGAGAGGCTAAGACTACGGGGCGGAATAGAGAGAAACTCGCCTCTAAGCAACGCCTTGAAGTACGTCCCTATCGGATGTCGGCCGCAGTATATCTCATGCACACAAATCACGCGTAATCGTGGTTACAGGACAAGACTCACGGGTAGATAGTGACGCATACGCGGAACTCCCCCGGGACAAGGAGGCAAAGACATGACCACGCCCAAGATACCGGTACGCACGTCGTCGATGAGTACTCCTCTCGACCTGCAGATCTCCTACCGCTTGGGCGCGCCTTTGGTCTACGTCAAGGGGGAACTCGACCACCAGACAACCCCCCAACTCCGAGCAGTCATCCAGGAGGAATCGGCTGCGAAACCGCCGGCCCTCATCCTGGACATGACTGAGGTGGCCTACATGGACAGCGGGGGACTCTCTCTCATGTTCGACACCCTCACTCTGCTCAAGGGCACGGGCTGGCTCGGGGTCGTCGGGGCCAAGCCGCCGGTCGCCCGTCTCATGGAGATAACGGGCTTGACGGACCAGGCGGGATTCCGGGCTCTGCGCGACCTGCCTGCGGCAGCCGCCGCTCTCGGTCTGTCGCCCAAGCCCGACTGAGGGTCACCGGTGGGGTAAGAGAGGCACCACCACCACCGGTCGCTCGGCGTTGTTCAGGATGTGCCTGCTGATCGAACCCACCACGAGCTCCTTGATGCCCGCATGCCGCTTCCTCGCGGCCACGATGAGGGCCGCGTCCCGTGACTCCTCGAGGAACACCGGGCCCGGCTGGCCTTTGACAACGCGGGTCTCGACGGCCACAGAGGGCTCCAACTCGGCCACCCGCGCGACCGCATCCTTGATGAGCTTCTCGGCGCTCTCCCGAAATTCTGCGTAGACATCCTGGCCGGCCACCCCGCCGCCCAGGATGGAAGAGGGTACGTCCCAGGCCGCCACCAAGCGAAGAGTGACTCCCCGTATCGCCGCCTCGCGCGCTCCGAACTCAAGCGAAGCGGCTGCCTCCTCAGAGCCGTTGACGAAAACGGCGACGCTCTCCATCAGGTCCCCCTTGTGAGTACGGCTCCCCCGGTCGGTCTCCACTATATCGCGGGGCTCACTCGCCCGCCGATGCCGGAGGCACGATCACCACCGGGCACTTGGCGTGGTCGACCACCTGATGACTTACGGAGCCGAGTAGAAGTTCGGCCAGGGCGCCGCGGCCCCGGCGCCCGATGACTACCAGATCCGCGGACTGGGCCTCGTCGATGAGGACGTTGCCCGCGTAGCCTTCGACCACCCGCCCTTCGAGTGATGCCGTGGGTTCGAGTTCCTTCGCCCGGGCTGCTGCGTCACCGACTATCCGCCGGGCCTCATCCTCGAAGCTCAGGTATATATCGGAGGTCGCGCCGCTACTCGACAAGACGGTGGTAGGCACCTCCCACGCCGACACGATCCGCAGAGTCGCCCCGTGGGCTGCCGCCTCTCTAGCGCCGAATTCGACTGCCGCCCACGAACTCGGCGACCCGTCGACTCCCACCACAATCGTCTTCATGCGGCCCCCTTAGAGACTCATGCCTCATTGTCCTCAGATCAGCCCTTGGCCACGTACTCCGCCACCAGGTCGCCCACGGCGTCGGTGCCCATGCCCATCTGGCCGGCATTCAGCGACTTCATCTTGCCCACGGCCTTGATGATCGCCGCTTCCACCCAGCCGGCGGCTTCGGTTTGGCCCAGGTAGTCGAGCATCATCTGCACTGCGCCGATGGCCGCGAGCGGGTTGATGACGTTCTGGCCCGTGTACTTGGGCGCCGAGCCCCCGATGGGCTCGAACATACCCGTCTTGCCAGGATTGATGTTCCCGCCGGCGGCCACGCCCATGCCGCCCTGGATCATGGCGCCCAGGTCGGTGATGATGTCCCCGAACATGTTGTCGGTCACGATCACGTCGAACCACTCGGGGTTCTTGACGAACCACATACAGGTGGCGTCCACATGCGCGTATTCCCGCTTGATGTTTGGATAGTCGGCATCACCGATCTCGTTGAAGGCCCGCCACCAGAGGTCCCAGGCGAAAGTCAGCACGTTGGTCTTGCCCACCAGGGTCAGTTGGCCTCGCCGGTCCGCGCGGGCCGCGTAGTCGAAGGCGTAACGGATACAGCGCTCCACCCCTTTGCGGGTGTTGACGCTCACCTGGGTAGCGATCTCGTCGGGTGTACCCTTCTTCAGATAGCCGCCGGTGGAGGCGTACAACCCCTCCGTGTTCTCGCGCACCACGACGAAGTCGATCTCTTTGGGGCCTTTGTCCTTGATGGGAGTCTCCACCCCCGGGAACAACTTGACCGGGCGCAAATTGATGTACAGGTCCAGGGCGAAGCGGGCCTTCAGGAGGATGCCCAGCTCCAGGATGCCCGGTTTGACATCCGGATGGCCGATGGCGCCCAGGAAGATGGCGTCGTGCCCGCCGAGTTCGGAGATGGCCGAATCGGGCAGGGTCTCCCCCGTGCGTAGGTAGCGGTCGCCGCCGAAATCGTAGTGGGTGAGGTCGTATGAGAAGCCGGCGCGCGCCGCCGCCGCCTTGAGCACCTTGAGCCCCTCGGCCACTACCTCGGGTCCGGTTCCGTCGCCGGGCATCACCGCGATGTCGTAATTCACTTCAGTTCCTTTCGCGTGGGGTTCGGCAGTCGCGTCAACGGGACGCGGCTCGTTGTTTCAGGTACGGCAGCAGACCGCCCGCCTCAACCAGTTCGCGCATGAAGGGCGGGAGCGGCTCGGCCTGGTAGGTGGTGCCGGAGGTCAGGTCCTTGATCTCGCCGCCGGCCAGGTCGACCGTCAACTCGTCGCCCTCGTTGATGCCGTCCACCGCGTCCGGGGCGACCAGGATCGGCAGCCCGGTGTTGAAGGCGTTGCGGTAGAAGATGCGCGCGAAGCTCTTGGCGATGACCACCGACACGCCCGCGCCCTTCAGAGCTATGGGAGCGTGTTCCCGGCTCGATCCGCAGCCGAAGTTCTCCTTGGCCACCACGATGTCGCCCGGTTCGACCTTCTTGGAGAAGTCGGGGTCGGCGTCGAACATGCAGTACTGACCCAACTCCTCGGCGGTCTTCATGTTGAGGTACCGCGCCGGGATGATGAGGTCGGTGTCGATGTCTCGGCCGAAAGTCCAGGCCTTGCCGCGGAGCACGTCGGTCATGACCGCCCCCTTTCGCCGATCTGGTCAGGGGTGGCGATGTGCCCGGCCACCGCGCTGGCGGCAGCCACGTACGGGCCGGCCAGGTAGACCTCGGAGCCGGGATCGCCCATCCGGCCCACGAAGTTCCGGTTGGTGGTCGAGACCGCGCGCTCGCCCGCGGCGAGCACGCCCATGTGCCCGCCCAGGCAGGGACCGCACGTGGGAGCCGAGACGGCCGCCTCGGCCGCGATGAACACGTCGAACAGACCCTCGTCGTTGGCCTGCTGCCATATGGCCTGCGTCGCCGGGATGACGATGAGCCGCACGTCTTTGTGCACCTTGCGCCCTCGCAGCACTTCGGCCGCTTGGCGCAGGTCTTCGATGCGGCCGTTGGTGCAGCTACCGATGACCACTTGATCGATGTTGACATCGTTCAGTTCCGCCGCCGGCTGAGTGTTGGAGGGCAGGTGCGGCTTGGCCACCATGAGCGGGATCTCGTCCGCCTTCCAACGGTAGATCTTCTCGTACCGGCAGTCCGGATCCGACGAGTAATACCTCGGCGTTCCCCGGTAGCGGCCCTCGACGTAGGCCTTGGTGATGTCGTCGGGTGCGATGATGCCGCTCTTGCCGCCCGCCTCGATGGCCATGTTGCAGATGGTAAAGCGCGAGTCCATGGAGAGGCCGCGGATGGCCGAGCCGGCGAACTCCATGGCCTTGTAGAGGGCGCCGTCGACGCCTATCTGGCCGATCGTAAACAGGACGATATCTTTCCCGGTCACGTAGCGGCCCAGGGTCCCATCGAACTCGTACAGGTGGGTCTCGGGTATCCGGAACCAGGCTTCACCGGTGGCCATGCCTCCGGCCAGATCGGTGGAGCCGACCCCGGTCGCGAAGGCCCCCAGGGCGCCATAGGTGCACGTGTGCGAGTCGGCGCCCAGCACCACGTCACCCGGGCCCACCAGGCCTTGCTCGGGCAGGAACGCATGCTCCACGCCCACCCGGCCCACATCGTAGAAGTGGACGATCCCATGCTTGCGTGAGAACTCGCGCATCTGCTTGACCAGTCCGGCGGACTTGATGTCCTTGTTCGGCGTGAAGTGATCGGGGATGAGCGCGATCTTCGCGGGGTCGAACACCTCCTCGAACCCGGCCTTCTCGAACTCGTCGATGGCCACGCCGGCGGTGATGTCGTTCCCAAGGCAAAGGTCGAGCTGCGCCATCACCAGATCGCCCGGTACTACCGACTCTTTGCCGGCTGCTCGGGCCAGGATCTTCTCGGTCATGGTCATGGACATACCATGTACCCCCAGTCGTAGAGGCTTCGTTCGGAAAGAGCAGTCATTCTATTCCACCGCACCACACCCGGCAACCGCGCGGACGCTTTCCCTTTGCGCCGCACCCGGTTTGACCTAAGTCAAGGTAATCCGCCGCCAGGGGGCGCACAATCTCAGAGTACGACGACCACGACGGGCACAGGGATGAGCATGGAGACCTATCTGAACGCGGCCATCAAGGATGTGATCACCGAGTTCCCCGAGGTGGGGACCATCCTCGCGGAATATGACGTAGGATGCGTCACCTGCCAGGTGGGTACTTGCCTGCTTAAAGACGTCGTCGGCATCCACGGCCTCTCCCCCGAGGCGGAGGGAGCGCTCATGGCCCGCATCGCGGTAGCGGTCATTCCCGGCGCCCCCTCGGCCTTGGCGGTCTTGCCCGGCGTCGAGATCAAGGGCGCGCCGCCGGCGCGCACATCAGGCCGGAGACGAGGCAGTTCGCGTACTCTCCACCGCTCAAGCAGTTGGTTGACGAGCACGTGCTCATCAAGCGGTTGGTCGCGACGGTGCGCGAGCTTCTCCTTGTCGTGGACGTGAATGCCGCCGAGGATCGGCGGCTCCTTCTCGACGGCATCGATTTCATCCGCGCCTACGCCGACAAGTTCCACCATGCCAAGGAGGAGGACATCCTCTTCGCGTACTTCGACGCCTCGCTGGAGATCATCCGGGCCATGCTGGTCGATCACGAGACCGCGCGCGCCCACGTCCGACAACTGGCCGAGGCCGTCGAGCGGCGGGACGGTGACGCGGTGGCGCACCACCTTGGCGCCTACGGCGAACTGCTGAGCGGGCATATCACGAGAGAGGACGAGATCCTCTACCCCTGGATGGATAGGGAGTTCACGACGGCGGAGGTCGGGGAGCTCTTCTCCCGGTTCGCCGCCGTGGACCAGGCCGCCGGTCCAGGGTTTACAGAGCGCTACACCGATCTGGTCGCGGGGATCGAACGCTCGGTCGGGTCGAGAAGATCACGACAAGAACAAGTCAGAACACCGAAAGTCGAGGTAACACAATGAGCGAGTTTCAGTTCGAGCCCTGCGGGTGCCCCGGATCCGCGATGGTCGACCTACGAGACGCGGACACGTCCACCGACGAGGTCTCCGCGACCAAAGCCCCTTCCCATTTGAGGCAGTGGCCCATCCAGTTGCACCTGGTCTCGCCCCAGGCGCCCTACTTTCAAGGAGCGGACGTGCTCCTGGCGGCCGACTGCACCGCGTTCGCGCTGGGTGCTTTTCACAACGACCAGCTCAAGGGTAAGTCCTTGGCCATCGCCTGCCCGAAGCTGGACCAGGGGCGTGAGGTGTACATAGAGAAGATCAAGGCCCTCGCCGAAGATGCGAAGATCAACACGCTGACTGTGTTGATCATGCAGGTCCCCTGCTGCCGCGGCCTGCTGGCCTTGGCCTCGGAAGCCGTGTCGCAGTCGTCACGGAAGATCCCGGTCAAAGCGGTCGTGGTAGGGCTGCAGGGGGACATCCTGTCGGAGGAGTGGCTCTAGCCACGGGGCAGGTCGCGGCGCGCTGCGAGTCGCTGCGCGCCGGCTCGGGGCCGACCCGCCGACGCCGTGCTACCCTGGCGGCATGCCCAGGTACCCACGCACGCGGCGCCGCCTCCTCTGGCCACTAGTCGTTCTGGGCGTGCTGGTGGTGGCTCTCGCGGTCGCCGTGTTTGTTCCCCATCTGGTGATGAACGGCTCGGCGCGGAGCCACATCGTGTCCAACCCCCGGGCGGCACCCGCCGCGAAAGTCGCCATCGTGCTAGGGGCCAGGGTCTACGCCGACGGCACCCCGTCCCCCATGCTGGCCGACCGGTTGGCAACCGGTGTGGAGCTATACAGACTGGACAAGGTTGACAAGCTGCTCCTTTCGGGTGACCACGGCACCACCGCGTACGACGAGCTCAACGTCATGCTGCGGTACTGTTTGGACCGGGGCGTGCCGGATGAGGACGTGTTCACCGACCACGCCGGCTTCGACACCTACGACACGATGTACCGGGCCCGCGACGTGTTCAAGGTCACCGACGCACTGGTGGTCACTCAGGGCTTCCACCTCCCCCGCGCCGTCTACATCGCCCGCACGCTCGGCCTTGACGCTACCGGCGTCGCCGCCGACATCCAGCCGTACGCTAGCGAGTGGCGCTTCGCCCTCCGCGAGTGGCCGGCCCGGGTGAAGGCCTTTTTCCAACTCCACGCGACCAAGCCCGAGCCCCGGTATCTGGGCCCGGCTATCCCCATCGACGGAGACGGGCGCGCTACCCGGGGCTGAGGAGACGGCCAGGGCCACCCGCGGCCGAACTGCCCACCTCTCCCGTCCTCCGCGCCCTCTATACTTCCTCACGTGCCCAAACGGATCACCACACTGACCTTCGACCTCTGGAACACGCTCTACTCCGCCGACGGAGGAGCGAGTGACGTGGTGAGGCCCCACCGGCTTGCGCTACTCGCCGAGATCCTCGCTTCGCGCGGGTTCCAGCCCGGCGAGGACCAGATCCGCCAGGCCTACCGCGCCGGCTTTGACGCCTACATGGCGGCCTGGACCAACGGCCTGCACTTCGGCGCCCGGGAGGATGTGGCCTTCATCCTTGACTACTTCCACGCCCCCGAAGCGAGTTCGGCCGCGGAGCGCAGGGAGTTCGACCGTATCGTCCTGGCGATGGAGGACGCCTCATATTTGGCGGCGCCGGCTCTGCTGGCCGGGGTGCGCGAGACGGTGCCCACGCTCGCCGTGCAGGGATACCGCTTGGGCGTCATCTCCGACACCAGCCTTACCCCCGGGCGGGTCCTCAGGGATTTCTTGAAAAAGGACGGTCTTCTGGACTGTTTCTCCACCCTGACCTTCTCCGACGAGACCGGCTTTCCCAAGCCGGATCCCCGCATGTTCGAGGTCACCCTGGCCGGTCTCGGGGCCCGGCCGGCCGAGGCCGCTCACGTCGGCGACACTCCCCGCACCGACATCGCGGGAGCCAAGGCGGTAGGCATGACTGCTATCCGGTGCGCCGGCGCGGCCAACCATCCCGAGCCGCCCGAGGCCGATTTCGTCATCACGGATCACAGGGAGATCCCGGGGATCCTGGAGCGATTGGGCTAGGCCCGAAGAACCACAAGCCCGGCCTGCGCGCGGCCGCGCGGGGCCCTGAGCGACCCCAGACTGTGCTACTTGTCCTGCCAGACCACTTTCCCGCTGGAGTCGACGTACGCCCACCGGGAAACACCGTCCACGACGCCATTCACAGAGCCGAGCCCGCCGGAGAAAGGCGCGGCGAAGTCATAGGTCGGCTCGACGATCGTCTTGCCGGTCGTGTCGATGTAGCCGTACTTCTCGACGCCGTCGACCATCGCCTCCACGACCGCAAGGCCCTCGGAGAAGCTGTGGGCCCAGTAGTAGGCGGGCTGGATGACCATTGCGCCGGTCTTGTCGATGTAGCCCCACTTATCGCCCACCTTCACCGGGGCCACGCCGCTACCGAAGCCTTCCGCGAACTCGTACTGCGGCTGGATGACCATCTTGCCGGTCGTGTCGACGAACCCATACTTATTGTCGAGCACAACCGCCGCCAGACCCTCGGAGAACGGCACCACTCGGTCATACTGGGGCTGCACTACCCACGCCCCGGTCTTGTCGACGAATCCGTATTTCTTCGCCCCGTCGACTGCCGCCGCCGCGCCGGCAAAGCCCTCCGAGAACGGTTGCGCGTCTGCGAACTGCGGCTGGATCACCGTCTTGCCCTTAGTGTCGATGTAGCCGTATTTTCCATCCACAAGGGTCGCGGCGAGACCCTGAGAAAAGGACTGGCTGAAGGATGCGTTCGGTTCGATACCCCACCTGCCGGCCTTGTTCATGTAGCCGAACTTGCCGCTAGACCACAGCACCAAGGCCAGACCATCGGAGAAGGGGCTGCCGCCAAGGTACGCGGGCGGGATCACCCACTTGCCGGCTCCGTCGATGTAGCCGTACTGCCCTCCCGCCGTCGCCATGGCAAGCCCTTCGGAAAAGGGGGTCGCGGTTTCGAACTGCGGCTGGATGACCATGGTGCCGGTCTTGTCGATGAACCCGTACCCTTTGTCCTTCACCGGCGCCGGGTAGAGGCTCGGGGTAGTGGCCGCACTCCCGTCCGAGGAAGCGCAGCCGGCGGCCGCAAGCGTGGCGGCCAGGACGCACGCGAGCAGCATGACGGCGAGCACAGGCGCCCGACGGCGGTGACAGTTCATTCTTCAAGCATCCCCTGGTAGTCGCGGGCTTCTCCGAGGGCGGCGCGGAGCGCCGCCAGCAAGGAATTGTACCCCCCCACCCGTAAGGCCGCTGTCAAGCGAAGGACCGATGCTTCGTCTCGGGGACGAAGGCGAGCATGAGGATCCCCGCCAGCACCGCGGCCGCGGCGCCGACCCAGAAGGGCGCGGAGGGCGACACGTTGTCGTAGAGAAGCCCGGCGATGATGCTGGCCGGAAGGGCGGCCAGGCCCACCACCATGTGGTAGGCGCCAAAGGCAGTGCCCCGCCGCTCGCCGGTCGAAAACTCTCCCAGGAGTGCCCGTCCGTTGCCGTCGGAGATGCCCATGTAGACTCCGTAGAGGATGAACACCCCCCAGGCGGCCGCCGCCGACCCCGCCATCGCCATCCAGGCGTACGTCACCGCGAAGACTGCGAATCCGATGAGCGCCACTTTGCGCCGGCCCACCCGATCGGCGAGCAGACCGGCCGGGATGGAGAGGGCCGAGTAGACCAGGTTGAAGACCAGATACAAGATGGGGATGAGCACCGCCGCCACCCCCAGGTCCTGCGCCCGCAGGATCAGGAACACGTCGGACGAGTTGCCCAGATAGAAGATCCCCGTGACCAACAGGTAGGAGAGGAGCGGGCCGCGCAGCCGGCCGAGCCTCTCCCGCAGGGTAGTGGCGGCCGGAGCCGTGCTGGCCGCTCCGCCGCCCGGTTCTGCGCGGCCGCCTGCTCCGGCGCCAGCTGCAACTTGCGCCGTTCGGGGCCGCCGCTTCTCCCGGATGAACAGCCAGATAACGGCCACACAAAGGACCCCGGGGATCATCGATATCCAGAAGACCATCCGATATCCGCCAGGGTGCAGCGCAAGCACCACGAAGGCGATCGCGGGGCCTACCACCGCTCCGAACTGGTCCATCGCCCGGTGAAAGCCAAAGGAGCGCCCCAGTTGGTGTCTGGGTGCCGAATCGGCGATTATCGCGTCCCGAGGCGCGGTCCGCACTCCCTTGCCAAAGCGATCGATGAAACGGGCTCCGAGCACCATCCCCCAGCCGGTCGAAAGTGCCAGCAAGGGGCGACTGAGAGTGGAGATGCCGTAACCCAATAGCATCAAGGGCTTCCGCCGGCCGATGTGATCGCTGAACCAGCCGGAGAACATCTTCACCATGCTGGCGGTCGCTTCGGCGATACCCTCGATCAGGCCGATCAAGGACTTGTTCACACCCAGAACCGACGACAGAAAGATCGGCACCAGGGAGTAGACCATCTCGGAACTGACGTCCATGAGGAAGGAGGTGACGCCGGCCCAGAAGACGTTGCGGTCGAGACTCCAGATCTTGCCCCCGGGTGCCGCCTCGTCCGGCCCCGGAGGTGTAGCCCCCAGAGGCTCCGGTTCTTCGCTCAACGCGGCGGGGTCTGGGACATGGCCTTGCCCCAGTTGATGCCCACCGGGGACGCCACGTCGGCAAGCTTAGCCAGAACCGCCTCTCGCACCTCGGTTGTCATGGTGAAGGCATCCGCCTGGGTAGCCGCCCAAGCCATCAACCGTACGGTCACCCCCACATTGTCGGCCTCGACGACCCGTACCGACGGCGCTGGTTCGGCCAGAAAGAGCGGATGCCTCTGCGCTTCTTCAAGCAGAAGTCTCCGCACCGCCTCGATGTCCGCCCCATAGTCGAGGCGCAACGTGACCAGTGCCGGGCTCCGCGGGTCGACCAGGGTGTAGTTACGGATAGTCTGGTCGGAGAGTAGCTTGTTGGGGATGATCAGACGGCGGTTATCCCAGACCCTGATCTGCGTGTAAAAGAGGCCGATAGACTCCACCGCGCCGAACTCGCCGTCGATGTTGACGCTGTCCCCAAGCCGTATGGGCTGGGCGAAAGCGATGATGATCCCAGAGAACAGGTTTGCGATGGTCGTCTGCGCGGCGAAGCCGACGGCGATGCCCACGATCCCGGCCGAGACGAACATGCCCTTGGCCAGGGCGTTGAGCGCTTCGATGTCGATGACCCAGAAGACAAGTCCCACCGCGATGAAGAAGATCACCACCGCGGAAAGCCGCTGGATCATACGGAAGCGTGTCTCGGCCCCCGGGTCCGTCTCGGGCAGCTTGCGGCTGCGGGAGAACCGATCGATGCTCTTCCGAAGTGCCCAGTAGAGGAGCCAGGCGACCACCAGAATCGCGATCGAGATCGCGGCGTCGGTGAAGATCGTCTTGTTCTGTTCCCAGAAGCTCGGGCTCATGATGCCGTCCACTATAGCGCGGAGTGCCTGAGCGGAGGAGCAGTGAGACCGCATACCACGCTCCCTCACCGCGAGGCGTATAGTACGCCACCACCGGCAGTAAGGGGCACCCTAGCAGTGGGCCCGATGATCATGGAGGAGCAGTTGGAGATGGAGGCGCGTCGCAGACGGCGCTCGAAATGGCGGACCGGCGTGTGGTTGGTGCTGGTCGGCTGCGTCGCCCTTCTGTCTTTTATCCTCAGCACGGGACTCTTCCCCCCTTCCGACCCAATCCTGAGGTTTGAGGCTTTCGCCGGCTTCTTCGTTGCGGGCTGCGCGTTTCTTGCGATCTCGCGGTATTCGGCTAACAAGAAGAAGCGAGACGCCGACCTCTGAGCCGCCAGGATGCTCGGCCGGCCCCCAGGCGCGTGGCGCGCCGCCCGTCGCGGAAGATAGACTGGAGGCCGTGACCGGCCTTCGTGGGTCTCAGGAGGCTAGAGCGTGAACGACCCCGATTCTGACGTCCTCGCCGAACACTGCCGCCGACGGCGTGGTCGACGGCAAGCAAAGGAGTGATCCATGAGGATCCTTGTTTCGGGAGCTACCGGGTTCATGGGTGGGACCATCTCCCGGCACTTGCTCGACACCGGCCACGAGGTGCGGGCCATGAGCCGCTCCATCGGCCACGCCATGACGGTGTTCGCCGGTCACGAGATCGGACGGCGCGCCTTGGCCGATGGCCGGTTGACCTTCGTCCAGGCCGATGTCACCAGGCCGGCCACGCTCCTACCCGCCATCGAGGACGTCGACCTGGTGATCCAGGCTGCGCAGTTCCCCAACGCTCCGGTCGAGGATGCGTCGTGCGGGTTCACCTACATGGACTTCGACCTCGGCGGCACCGTCAACCTGCTACGAGCGGTCTGTGAGGTCGCCTGCCGGCCGACGGCCGGCCCCGACATGCTCCGCTTCCCGGTCGGAGCTCCGCGCTTCATGTACATGAGCGGGATTAGCGCTTCGCCCGACAGCCCCTATGCCTGGGACAAGGCGAAGTGGCAGGCCGAGGAGGCCATCCGGGGCAGCGGGCTTTCCTGGACGATCGTGCGTTCCTGCTGGGCGTACGGCAAGAACGACGCTGCGCTCAACCGCATCCTCCACTACTCCGACCACCTGCCGTTCGTCCCCATCTTCGGCGACGGCAGGGAGCTGCTCACCCCCGTGTTCGGGGACGATGTGGGACGGCTCTTCTCCCTGATCGTCGATGATCCGGAGAAGAGCGGCGACACCACGTTCGGCCTGGGCGGGCCCGATCTGGTGACGTTGAATCAATTCCTGCATCTGGCCCTGCGAGCCATGGGCCGGATCCGGCCGATCCTTCACATCCCCATGCCCGTGGGCAAGATCCAGGGAACGGTGATGCAATACCTGCCGGGCAAGCCCCTTTCGCGGGACGCAGTGGATTTTGTGGCCCAAGCCGGCGCCGCCACCGAGACCGACAGGCAGTTGCTGGCCGAGCGGTTCCCCGAGTTCAGGGCGACCCCGGTGCGCGAGGGGCTGGGGAGCTACCTGAGGTCGGGCGGCTAGACTGGCGAATGGGGCAGCGGTGATCGCCTATTCGATCCGCGCCGGCATCGGACTCGAGTCAGAAGGGTGCGCGACTCGCGGCTGTTCGTCGAGCGGGACGATGTATTTGATCTCGCCCTTCCGCAGGATGAGAGTGTTGTACTGAGCTATCCGCTTCTCGGCAGTCCCAGGCAGTCTGTGCAGGACTACCGCGTTGATAAGGACGAGAAAGGGGTTCTTTTCGTTCATCACGTCCGACAACCGGATCCCGCTGAGATGGATAAGGCCTTCGCAGCTAAAATCGCTCGCTTCGATACTCACCCGTAAGCGGTTGTCGGTGTGCCGGGCGATGGCGTCCATCGCATTCTCCTCCTACTTTCTGAGCACCCCGTGCACTCGAGCCGGGATACAGCTCACGCTACTCAGTGAGGAGTATCGGCAGACGGCCATGACTGGATTAGGAGAGGGCGCAACAAGCGACGCCACAAGAAGCCCACAAGAGCAGGCCCCGAACGGAATGCGGCCCTACGCGCCTATGTACTTGGCGTAGAGCGCTCGGGCAAGCTTCTCGTCCCGGGTGCCGCGCACGATGGTGCGACCGTCGTAGAAGACGACCAATTCCTGCTCCCCCAGGGCAAAGCGAAGCATGTGGGCGCTGCTCTCCACCGGACCCAAGGCGCTCAAGCGCTCCTCGATCTGGGACAGGGGCATACCGGTCGAGGCCGTGTCCCAGATCTGCACCGCGTTCTGCCCGCAGAGGCTGGTGACCCGGGTACGCGGCTTGCCCCCCAGGGATTCATACGTACCCCGGCAGGCAGGGCAGTCGGGGTCGGCGAAGCCGGTCAGGGGAAGGCTCTCGCACGAGCGTTGCCACAGGTCGATGACCATCAGATAGCGGCTCACCGGCGCCACCGTCTCGTCGGCGATGAGGATCTTCAGCGCCTCCGCCGCTTCCATGGACCCGATGATCCAGGGCGCGGCGTTCACGACGCCGGCAGTGTCGCAGGTCAGGGTCCCCCCCACCGGGGCGCTGCGCACCAGACAACGGAAGCAAGGAGGGCTGTCCGGGAGAAACGTCGCGGTCATCCCCGTCGAGCCGATGGCTCCTCCATAGACCCAGGGGATCTTCTGCTTGAGGGACACGTCGTTGATGAGAAACCGAGTCTCGAAATTGTCGAGTCCGTCGACGATGACGTCCGCGCCTGCAACCAGCTTCTCGGCGTTCGTCCGGCCGAAATCCGCGACGACGCCCTCTATCTCCACTTGAGAGTTAGCCTCGCGCAGATGGCGCTCGGCCGCCTCGGCTTTGGGGAGGTTGGCGGCGATGTCGTGCTCGGTGAAGAGGATCTGGCGCTGGAGGTTGTGGGTCTCGATGAAGTCCCGGTCTATCACCCGCACCCGACCCACACCCGCCCGCACCAGCGCGGCGGCGATGACGGTACCCAGAGCCCCGCATCCCACCACGACGGCGAACCCGGCGCTGACCCGGCGCTGCCCCTCCGGTCCGATGCCGGGAAAGATGACCTGCCTCGAGTAACGGCCGAGCTCTTCCATGTCCCTACCCTTCTCGGCGGCCGTCAGCGGCTCTTCGTCTAGTGGCTCACACGGAGCAGCAGGCTAGAGGCCTCAGCCACCACCGCTGCTTCCACCCCCACCGCTGCTTCTTCTCCTGATGGACAGAAACACTAAGATCACGATGACCACGACGATCGCTATGTTGGCCCAAGAGCCTATGGCGCCGCTCCTTCTCGTCCATGCCGCAATACCCGGTGAGGTATGTTAGCACGACCCTCGCCCGCCCCGTCGGGGGTTTCAGGGCGAACCGCTCTTCGGAGCGGCCGAGAGTCCCGACCGCTAGATCGCGAATAGATCCGTCGACAGATACCTCTCCCCCGCGTCGGGCAAGACGACCACGATCGTTTTCCCGGCGAAGTCCGGCAGCTGCGCCAGCCGAACCGCGGCGGCTGCGGCCGCTCCGCTCGAGATGCCGCACAATATGCCCTCTTCGCGCGCCAGGCGGCGGGACATCTCAATGGCCTCGTCGTTCTCGACGGTCTCCACGCGGTCGACAATGGACAGGTCCAGGTTCGCGGGAATAAACCCCGCGCCGATGCCCTGGATCTTGTGCGGGCCCGGTTTGATATCCTGACCGGCCAGCTTCTGACTGATCACCGGACTCGCCGCCGGTTCCACCGCGACCGAGTAAAGGGCCTTGCCCCGCACCGTCTCGAAGTAGTGGGAGACGCCCGATATCGTTCCCCCGGTGCCCACGCCGGCGACCAGCACGTCGGCGGTACCTTCGGTGTCGTCCCAGATCTCGAGACCGGTGGTCTTCTCGTGGATCATCGGGTTTGCCGGGTTGTTGAACTGCTGGGGCAAGAAGTACTTCTCCGGGTCGCTCGCCGCCAGCTCGTCGGCGATGCGGATGGCTCCCTTCATCCCCTCGGCTGCGGGGGTCAACGTCAGGTTCGCCCCGAAGAACTGGAGCACCTTGCGGCGCTCCAGACTCATGGTCTCCGGCATGGTCAAAGTCAGCTTGTAGCCTCGGGCCGCGCAGACATAGGCCAGCGCGATGCCGGTGTTGCCACTGGTGGGCTCGACCACCTCGGTGTGCGGCTTGATGAGCCCCTTGTCCTCGGCATCCCAGATCATCGCGGCGCCGATGCGACACTTGACCGAGTACGAGGGGTTTCGCCCCTCGATCTTGGCAAGCACTGTAGCGGTGGTCTTTCCGGTCACCCGGTTGAGACGGACCAGCGGGGTGTGACCGATGGACAGGGAGTTGTCGTCGTACACCCGGAAGATGTGGCTGTGATCGTGATGCATGGTGTCCCCCCTAACTCTGCGACGCCGCGAGCGCCTGATCGAGGTCGCCGATTATGTCGGTTACGTCCTCTATACCCACCGATATGCGCACCAGGTCGGGCGTGACGCCCGCGGCGGCCTGCTCCTCGGGACTGAGTTGCGAGTGGGTGGTCGTAGCCGGTTGGATGACCAGGGTCTTGGCGTCGAGGACGTTGGCCAGGTGCGACGCCAGCTTGACGGAATCGATGAACTTCTTACCCGCTTCCAGACCGCCCTTGACGCCGAAGCTGAAGATGGCCCCGGGACCCAGCGGCAGGTACTTCTGCGCCCGCTGATAGTCCGGATGCCCGGGAAGCCCGGCGTAGTCGACCCAACTCACCGCGGGGTGCGCGCTGAGATGCTCGGCAACCGCCTGAGCGTTGGCGGCATGAGCGCGGGCCCGCAGAGGCAGCGTCTCCAGGCCCTGGATGAACAGCCAGGCGTTGAACGGCGACAGCGCCGCTCCCAGATCGCGAAGCAGTCCGGTCCGGATCTTGAGCACGTAGGCCAGTCCCGGAGCCACCGCCTCGTCGTGGTTGCCGAACGCATCCCAGAAGTTGACCCCGTGATAGGCAAGATCTGGTTCCGTAATCTCCGGATATCTGCCGGCCGCCTTCCAATCGAAGTCGCCCTTCTCTATCACCGCGCCCCCGATGGAGGTGCCGTGCCCACCGATCATCTTGGTGAGCGAGTACACAGCGATGTCGGCTCCGTGCTCGAACGGGTTGAAGAGGGGAGGCGGCGTGACGGTGTTGTCGACGATGAGGGGCAGCTTGTGCTTGTGCGCCACCTCGGCGATGGCCTCGAAATCGTCCACATTCCCCTTCGGGTTCCCGATGGACTCGGTGTAGACGAGGCGGGTGTTCTCGTCGATGGCCCGCTCGAAGTTGGCCGGGTCACGCGAATCAACGAACCGGGCTTCGATCCCGAAACGCTTGAGCGGGACGGTGAACTGCGTGTAGGTCCCGCCGTAGAGTTTGTCGCCCGTCACGAAGTTCTGCCCCGCGGAGGTGACGGCCGCGACGGCGTAGAAGATGGCCGCCTGACCGGATGCGACGGCCACCGCTCCGGTGCCGCCGTGGATGGCGGCCAGCCGCTTCTCGAGCACGTCGGTGGTGGGGTTCATAAGTCGGGTGTAGATGTTGCCGAAAGCGCGCAGGGCGAAAAGGTCCGCGGCGTGCTCGGCGTCGCGGAACACATAGCTGCTGGTCTGGTAGAGGGGGACCGCCCGGGACAGCGTGTCCTGGTCGGGGACATGGCCGGCGTGAAGAGCCAGGGTGTCTAGTTTGTAGCCTTGGTCGGTCATATCAGAGCCTTTCTCGTTGGGGCCTGCGTGATTCGTGAAGCTCCGCCGGGCGGAGCGGCCGCATTCGCGCCGCCCTATATCGCGTAGTTGAACGTTTCGCATTCATTCGATTCGATCTCCTGGTCAACAAGGTCCTGGAAGTTCGTCCCGTCGAAGACATCCATCATCGCCTGGTGAGCCTTCTGCCACATCGGCAGCAACACGCAGCCGACCTGAAGCGCGCAGGCTGCGTCTCCTGTGGCGCCGGCGCATTCGATCTCCGACATCGCCCCCTGAACAAGCCGTACTACCTCGCCCACCGAGGTGTCGCGGGGCGCCCGGCTCAACCGGTAGCCGCCCTCTTTTCCTCGCACGGATTCAATTATCCCCGCTTGGCGGAGCTGGTTGAGGATGTTCTCCAGAAAGCGGACAGGGATGTATTGGGCGTCTGCCACCTGGGCAGCCTTGACCGGTCCGGAGCCATATCGCTTGGCCAACTCGAAGACCGCGCGTACCGCGTACTGAGACTTTTGGGAGAGGACCAAGCCGTCGCTCCTTATGTACACTAACTTGGTAGGAATAGTAGACTAACTAGGCGTGTGTTGTCAATAGCGCTTGCGGGCGGCTGCGGGTGGTGGTGCAATAGCCCGAGGGGTGGAATATGGCCCTCGTGTCTTGGGTACGATGGGTCAAGATGAGCGAACCTGACGAAACATGGAGGTGCAGCCGTGGCAGAGTTGGCCAAGTGGCCTGAGCTGGAACGCCTCGACAATCCCCTCGAGCCCGAGACGGCCGCTTTGGCACCGGTCGAGATCAGGTTTCAGGTGAAGCCCGGACCTGGAGAGAAGTGGGACGAGGATCTGGCGGCCGAGTGTTCGGTGGCCGACCGCCCCGCTCCGAGTCCAGGCGCCGTCACCAGCTTCCGGGAATGGGAAAAGGACGAGACCCCCACCTTCTACTGCTATGCCCTTGCCCGCAACGTGAGAGACGGCGATAGCGTGAAGCTGAAGGTGCATCCGCGGGACAAACATCATCAGGAGACGGCCGAGGTGCTCTGGGAAAAGGAGTTCCACGTCCGAGTGGACGGCGGCAAGCTGCGGTTGGAGTAGCCGGACCATCTCGGGGGCCCGCGCCATCGCCTCAAACGATCGCCGCATCCCTGTGCTTGCGAGCCTCCCGCTTCTCCTCGGGGGTCAACTCGGAGTCCTGTACATGACGCACGAAACTCCAGTGCTCGCCGACCGGGCAGCGCTGCAGTCTCGTCCAGCCGAGGCTGAGTTCCTTACGTGACAACGGCCGGCTCCAGGTCGTCGTGAAGAGGTGTCCGCGACCGCAACGGGCCACGACCTCGCCCGCCTGCAGATAGCCGCGGCGGCGAGCGAGGAGGGCCCCGGCCCCAAAGGCCAGAAGTGCCGCGACGACAATGATCGCGATGGGGACTACCGACGACATGCGGTCAGTATAGTGGGCCTCCGACCCGCATGCCGCGCGGCGCACGCTACCCGCTACTGCAGCCGGCCCCCCGCGCCGCTCCTACATCGCGGCGAGGTTGAGGATGTTCCCCTCGCTGTCCTTGAACCAAGCGGACTTCATGCCGCCCAACTCCGCGACGCCATTCGTGGTCTTGAGGCCCATTTCGGGGATGTCGTATTCCTCGAACACCACTCCTCTTGACCGCAACTCGCCGACCTTAGCATCAAACTCGTCGGGGGCGACGCCAAAGCCGAGCACCGTGTTCTCGGGTGCGCTGCCGCCGGGCCGTTCGTAGACCATCAACATGGTGCCACCAGCGGCCTCGAACATGCCTCCGCCGCCGGGGCCGGGAAACTCTTGCCCCTGCTTGAGGCCTAGGACCTCGGTGTAGTACTTCTTCGCGCGCTCGTAGCTCTCTGCGCGAACCACTCCACAGACCATCGTCTCAGCGAGACCAGCCATTGATCCACCTCTTCCTCAGTGCGCGACACCAGTTCAAGCCCAGTATGGGCTCTTGCGACAGATTCCCCAAAGCAGCCACGGGCATAAACCTGAACGGCGCAAGTGCTTCCGGCACCTCAAGCACCGACACGTTCTTGGCGGTAGGGGCAGAGAAGGCGAGAGAGACCCTGATGACAGGCAAGACACCGTGAACCTCGACCTCAGTGCCATCCTTTTGGGAGGCTTCGTCGGCCTTATGGGCCTGGCTCTGGTGTCAGCTCCTCCAGCAGCGCCGGAAGACCGGCGAGCGTCACCAGTACGTGGTCGGGAAGGTCGGCGCTTCTCTTCGCGCGGGCATGCTCGAGGTCGGCGGAGCTGGTGACACCGGTAAGTACGAGCGCCGTGATCATGCCTGCCCGCCGGCCCATCCCGATATCGGTGCTCATGCGGTCGCCTATGAAGAGGGTCTGAGCCGCGGGCACGCCGGTCACGGCGGCGAGCACCTCAGCCAAGCCGAGGCCGGGCTTGCCCATGAAGACCGGCTCCTTCTCGGCGGCGGTCGCGACCGCCGCCACCACGGATCCGGCGCCGGGCAGAAGGCCGCTGGGAGTCGGGAAGGTGGCATCGGGATTGGTGCCGACAAAAAGAGCGCCCGCAAGGATGGCTGCTTGGGCCTCAGCAAGAGCGGTGAAGGTGAAGTTGCGGTCCATCCCGACCACTACGGCCTGGAAGGGGATGGTCGGCGCAGGCGCCGGTCTACCGGCCGCGTTCGGCGCCGCCGCGTGGACCGGCGCCAGCCCGACGTCGCTCAATTCCCTCATCAAACCCGCCTCGCCCACGACCAGAACGGGGGCGCCTTCCGGCAACCTCTGCCGCAGCCATCGGCCGGTCACGTAGCCGGAGGTGAACACCCGGTCGGCGCCTGCGGGCAGGCCGGCGGCGGCCAGACGGTCGGAGACGGCCTCCCGGTGCGCGGTGGAATTGTTGGTCACATAGCGCAGGTCGAAGCCGCGCTCGACAATGGCGGTGAGGGCTTCAACGGCGTTCGGAATGATCGTCCCACCCAGCCAGATGACGCCGTCGAGGTCGACGGCGACCAAGCGGATGGGGCCTGTCCGCGCCGTCACATCCGCGCCCCTCTCAGCCCCGTGGGTCTCGGCCCCGCTGCTCACACCAGCCTGAGTCCGTGCACGAGCCTGCCCATGCCCGTGAACTGGAGTTCGATCGCCGCATTGGGACATACTTCGTGACAGCAGTAACAGCGGATGCATTTGGCGTCGTCCACTCGGGCCACGCGCGCCTTCTTGTCCATGGCGATCGCCTGTCCCGGGCATGCCTGCTCACACGAGCCGCAGAGCGTACAGGGGCCCACCTCCGGACGAGGCCTTGGGCTGAAGCCGTTACGCAGCAGTGACCGAGCCATGCCACTGACGAAGCCCGTCTCCCCGGACCCCGCCGCCCCGACGTTCTTTATCGGCATCACGAAGTCTTTGAGGACCAGTTGGGCCACCGGGACACCCACTGAGTCGACGTCCGCCGCCCGTCCGCTCCACAGTCCTCGTTCCCGCGCCACGGCCAGGACGGGGACCGCGCCCGTGTCCACGCCGGCGATGCGGCAGCACACCGCGTCGATGGCCACGGTATCGGTGCCGGCCAGCAGCAGACCGAGGAGCCGCGGCGTACCGCCGGTCCCAGGGCCTTTGCCTTCCATCGCCAGGATTCCGTCTACCAGGCTCAAGCGCGGCTTCACGTACGAGGCCACATCGAGCAACATGCCGCCGAAGCGGAGCGGATCGGCGAACTTGCCGTGGTAGCCCACCTTGGTGAGGCCGGGGATGACGCCGAACAGGTTCTTGGTGGCTCCCGTGAAGATCATGAAGCCGTGGGTCTTGAACTTGGCCAGGTTGATGATGGCGTCGCAGCGAAGTATCGGGCCCAAGACTTCCACTCGGTGGATAGTGTTACCCTCCGGGAGGGCCACGGCCTGCGGGTCCACCTCCGTGCTCAGTTCGAAGCCGTAGCGGTCGGCGGCCTCGCGGTAGCCCGCCTTGCGAAACACCCGCTCCATGACCGTTTTAAGGGGGATCACCCCGGCCCCGGGGCTCTCCACGACGACCGGATGTCCGCCGGCCTCCTTGACCGCCAAGGCCACGGCTGCCACCAGAAGGGGATGGGTGCAGATGGCCGCCTCGGGGGAGGACGGCAAGAGTACGTTCGGCTTCAGGCCGATTCGCTCGCCCGGCTTAACGAAGGTGCTCATCCCTCCCAGGGGCGCGAGTACCTCCGAAAGCGCCGCGCGTAGTGATTCGAACTCGTAGTCATTGCAGCGCACTACCGAAACGGGACCTGATGTGGGCCCGGCTACGGCGCCGGTCATGTGTGGCATGGGGCCTCCTGTCTGACGCGGCTGCTATTCTATCTCTAGAGAGCCGCACGACACGCCGCTCACCCGACACGACGTCCACGGGAGGCCGACGTTCACATGGCAGCAATGACTTTCGCGAGCACCCTTCTCGGAAAGATCGCACGCAGCAGCGACACCACCAGTTATCGCTTCTCGCGGCCTCCCGAATACACCTTCAAGGCGGGGCAGTGGTACACCATCACCGTCCCCTCTCCCGAGGGCCCGCTCGACCATCACTTCAGCCATGCTGACTCGCCTACCGAGTCGCAGGTCGAACTCACCACCAGGCTGACCGGCTCCCTCTTCAAGAACTCCCTCGACGCACTGCCTGTCGGCGCCGAGGTGCAGATCCAGGGTCCGTACGGCGCCTTCCTCTTCGGCTACGACAAACCCAAGATCGCCTTCCTCACCGGAGGCATAGGAGTCACTCCGGTGCGCAGCATGCTGCGGTATCTGGCCGATACCGAGGGAGCGGGCAGGGTCGCGGGGCAAGAATTGACCGTCTTCTACGGGAGCATGACCGAGGACGGCATCGTCTACAAAGAGGAGTTCGATGAGTTCGAGCGCGCCATCCCCGGGCTGCGCGTGATCCACGTCATCACCAATCCTGCCGAGAGCTGGAAGGGCCACGGAGGGTTCATCACGTCGGGGATCGTTCGGGCCGAGCTTTCCGACCCGAAGCGCTGGACTTACTACGTGGTCGGTCCGCCCCCCATGATCACCGCCATGGACAAGGTGCTGGGGCAGTTGGAGATCCCTCAGGGTCAGATTGTGGTCGAGAGTTTCGCGGGCTATACCTCCTAGCCGGCCGGCAGGCCGGTACTCGGGCAGGCGAGCACACGTGGAAGAGCCGCCCAAACTTACGCTTCCCCGGGGCGCGGGCACGGCGATCTTCGCCGGAGGCGGCGCCTGGTTGCCGCGGTCGCGGGGCCAGGAGACGTGGTCCCTCGGTGACGAAGCCGTCTTGCTGGCAGATCCCGTGCGCACCCTCGTGGCCACCGAACCCGGCCAGGTACCCGGACTACTAGCCGAGATCGAGACCGAGCAGCTTCAGGGCCGGTATGTCGCCGGCTATCTGGCCTACGAAGCGGGTGAGGCTTTCGGACGAACGGTGCGCCACAGCTCCGCGCGTTCGCTTGCGGCCGGGGCACTGGCGTGTGACGACGTCCCGCTGGCGTGGATGGGGGTCTATCGGCCCGGATCGGCGGTCATCGTCCCTGCCCGGGAATGGGCGAGCCACCTAGACGCCTTCGACGCCTCTCCTACCGCCCGGCTGCTCGCGACAGTGAAGCCCGACTTGGGTGTGACCAAAGAGGAATACAGCGCGGCCATCGGCCGGGTGCGCGAGTACATCGCCGCCGGCGACACCTACCAGGTCAACTACACAGTGAGGGCCCGCTACGGCCTGGGCTCCACCGGGGACGCGCAACCGCCCGAGCAACTCGACCCCCTCGACTACTTCCTCGCCCTGGTGGTCCGCCAGCCGGTCCCCTACGCGGCCTTCCTCGATCTGGGCGACACCCAGGTGATCAGTCTGTCGCCGGAGCTCTTCCTACGCCGCGATGGAGAACGTCTGGAGAGCCGGCCGATGAAAGGCACGCGCCCCCGGGGCGCCACCCACCCCGCCGATGTGGCCCTTGCTCACGAGCTCGCCGAGACCGAGAAGGAACGGGCGGAAGACCTGATGATCGTCGACATGGTCAGAAACGACCTGGGAAGGGTATGCCGGACGAGCAGCGTCCACGTACCGACGCTCTATGCTGTGGAGCCGTATCGGACCGTGTGGCAGATGACCAGCACCGTTCAGGGGCTCTTGCAGCCGTCCATGTCACTCCCGGAGGTCATGTGGGCCATGTTCCCAGGCGCCTCCATCACGGGTGCCCCCAAACATCACACCATGGAGCTCATCGCCGAGGTGGAGACCGAGCCCCGGGGCGTCTACACCGGAACGGTGGCGCTCTTCTCTCCAGGCGGCGACTTCACCGGCAATATCGGCATCCGCACCATCATTCACCGGCAGGGGCGGTGCACCCTGGGCGTGGGGTCCGGCATCGTTTGGGACGCCACCGCCCCCGCCGAGTATGAAGAGACGCTGGCCAAGGCGGCGTTCGCCCTAGCCCCCACGAATGGCGAGTGGCGCCCGGCGCGCGTGGCCGCCGCCGAAACGGACCTTCACCTCTTCGAGACCATCCTGCTCGAGGCCGACGGTTCTTATCGCTATCTCGACGACCACCTGGCCCGTATGGCCGCCTCCGCTCGGGCGCTGGGCTTCCCGTTCGACGAGGCGCAGGCCGCGCAGTCCCTGGCCGAACTCGCCCGCTCGGTCTCGGCGCCCCTCGTCGTCCGTCTCGACGTGGACTACTCGGGGAACTTCGAGCTGTCCACCAGGGAGGCTCCCGAGGTTCCGGGGCCGACCCCGGTCACCCTGCTGGTATCGCCCTTCCGAACCGACCCGGACGACCCTCTACTCGTCCACAAGACCAGTCGCCGCGGCTTCTACGACCGTGAGCATCGTCGCGCCGTGGCCGAGGGAGCTGTCGATGCGCTGTTCGTCAACCGCCTGGACCGCGTGACCGAAGGCGCGATCACCAGCATCTTCGCTCGCTTTGGCGACGCCTGGGTCACCCCGCCCCTCGATGATGGACTCCTGCCCGGGATCTGGCGTGCCCATCACCTGCTTGCGACGGGCGCGGCCGAGCGGTCGCTCGCCCTAGACGAGCTCCTCGAGGCCGACGAGGTGATCGTAGGCAACTCGGTGCGCGGCGCGATTGCGGTGGCGCGGCTGATGGCCGACCCACTGACATTCTAGGCCCCTTCTGGGCGGGGCGGCCGCACACGGACTCCGGCTACTCAGCCGATGGTCGGCAGGCGAACACCCGCGATGATCAGTATCAGCACGAGCGCCCCCAGGCCGAAGCGATACCAGACGAACCCCCGCAAGGAGTGCGACCGCACGTAGCCGAGCAGGAACCGGGCGGCGAAATACCCGCTGATCAAGGCGGTCACGGTCCCGATCAAAAATGCTCCGCTCGTGTCCCCCGGCAGGCCACCCTCGGCGACGACTTTGAGACCCTTGTACGCGGCGCTCGCCCCGATTATCGGGATGGTGAGCAGGAACGCGTAACGGACCGCTTCTTCCCTGTTGATGCGGAGGCCGCGAAGGGCGCTCAGTGTCACGCCCGAACGGGAGACTCCCGGAGCTAGCGCCAGCGCCTGGGCGACCCCTACGTACAGCGCGTGATACCAGCGGAGCGAGGCCAGGTTCTTCGAGCGGGGCGAAAGCGAGTCCGCGGCCCACATGACGGCGCCGAACACGATCAAGAGGATGGCGATCAGCCACGGCTGACCCAGCTTCTCTTCGATGAAACTCTCAAAGGCCACCCCGATCAGGCCGGCCGGAATGGTGCTGGTGAGCAGCAGCCATGCGAGTTTCTCCTCGCGGGTCTCGATCTTGAAGCGCCGGATGCTCCCGAAGAAGGCCTTGAGCAGCCGCCATACGTCGGCGCGCATCAGCACGAGGATGGCGATGAACGTGCCCAGGTGCAGGGCGACATCGAACGTCTTCTCGAGGTCGAGCGACATGGTGAGTTGCCAGTTGAACAGCCAGGGGACGAGGATCAGGTGGGCCGAACTCGATATCGGAAAGAACTCCGTGATGCCTTGCACCAACCCCAGGATGACGGCCTGGGCCGTGGTCATGTCGCTCCGCTGCCGTCGTCCAGCTTGAGCCGCAGTACCCGCGGCAGCACGCCCCCGTGCTGGTAGTACTCCACGTCCACGCTCGAATCCAGGCGGGCGCGGCACGTCAACCTCACGTCCTCGCCGGTAGAGCGGTGTATCGCCACCAGGATGTCCGCTCCCGGAGTCAGGCCCTCACCTAGTCCGGCGGCATCGACGACCTCGGAGCCGTCCAGACCTAGGCTTTCCACCGTCACCCCCCGCTGCAGTTCCAGCGGCAGAATCCCCATCCCCACCAGGTTGCCGCGGTGGATGCGCTCGAAGCTCTCCGCGAAGACCGCTTTGACACCCAGAAGCGCAGGCCCCTTGGCCGCCCAGTCCCGGGAGCTGCCGCTGCCGTACTCCTTGCCCGCGAACACCACCAGCGGCACTCGTTCGTGCTGGTAGCGCGTAGCGGCGTCGAAGATGGGCAGCACGTCGCCCGAGGGATAGTGGACCGTCCAGCCGCCCTCACGGCCGCCGGCCATGTGATTGCGCAGACGGACGTTGGCGAAGGTGCCGCGCATGAGCACCTCGTGGTTGCCGCGCCGGGCGCCGTACGTGTTGAAGTCCGCGGGCTGCACGCCGTGCTCGAGCAGGTACCGGCCGGCCGGGCTGTCCGCGGCGATAGAACCCGCCGGAGAGATGTGATCCGTGGTGACCGAATCGCCGAGCACGGCGAGGATACGGGCCCCGACCAGTTCGCCCGGCTCGCCGGGCTCGCGGAGTGAACTCCGCGAAGAAGGGCGGCTCCTGAACGTACGTGGAATCCCCGTCCCATCGGTAGAGAGACCCCTTGGGCACGTCGAGCAGATCTCCAGGCTTCGGTGCCCTCGAGGGCCGCGGCGTATTCCTCGCGAAAGAGTTCCGGCCGCAACGCGGTCGCGGCCAGTGTCGCCACTTCGTCGGTCGAGGGCCACAGATCGTGCAGGTAGACCGGCCGTCCGTCGGCCCGCGTTCCCAGGGGATCGTTGGCCAGGTCGATGTCCACCGTGCCGGCGAGAGCGAAGGCCACCACGAGCGGCGGTGAGGCCAGGTAGTTGGCGCGGACGAGCGGGTGGATGCGGGCCTCGAAGTTACGGTTGCCACTCAACACTGCCGCCACGACCAGCCGGTCGTCCTTGATGGCGCGGACCAGATCGTCGGGCAAGGGGCCGCTGTTGCCGATGCACGTCGCGCAGCCATAGCCGACGGTGGCAAAGCCCAGCGCTTCGAGCGGCTCGAGCAGGCCTGCGTCGGCCAGGTAGCCGGTGACCGCCCGCGAGCCCGGCGCCAGACTGGTCCGGACCCAGCGTTTGGGCGTCAGACCGAGGGCGGCCGCGTTGCGGGCCAGCAGCCCGGCGGCCAGCATGAGTGCGGGGTTGGACGTATTGGTGCAACTCGTGATGGAGGCGATCACCACGTCTCCGTCGCGGACGAACTCGCGCTTGCCGTCGAGTCTCCACCTTGGTCCTGACGACCTCCGACCTACCCTGAGCCAGGGTGGGCAGGTTCTGGTGGAACCTCTGAGGCATGTCTTCGAGCAGCACGCGTTCTTGGGGACGCCGGGGACCGGCGAGGCTGGGCCGGACATCGCCCAGATCGAGCTCCACCACCCACGAGTACTCCGGTTCGGCTGAGTCTTGTTCCCGGAAAAGGGATTGTTCCCGACAATACGCTTCCACCCGCTCGCAGAGATCGTCCGCCCGTCCGGTCTGCCGGAGATAGGACAGGGTCGCGCCGTCCACCGGGAAGAAGCCGCATGTGGCCCCATACTCGGGAGTCATGTTGGCGACCGTCGCCCGGTCGGCGACGGAGAGCCCATCGGCGCCGGGGCCGAAGTACTCAACGAAGCGGTTCACCACGCCGACAGACCGCAACAGTTCGGTGATCGTGAGCACCAGGTCGGTGGCGGTGGCGGTCGGCGCCAGCTTGCCGGCGAGGCGGACCCCCACGACCTGCGGCACCAGCATGAAGTAGGGCTGACCGAGCATGACCGCCTCGGCCTCGATGCCGCCCACCCCCCAGCCCAGTACGCCCAGGCCGTTGATCATCGTCGTGTGGGAGTCGGTGCCGATTACCGTGTCGGGGTAGGCCCAAGGCACCGGTATCGGCCGGAGATCCTTTGCGGCCCGCGGTCGCCGCCGCGTCCCGCCGCACCACCTGAGCCAGATATTCCAGGTTCACCTGGTGACAGATGCCCGCCCCCGGCGGGATCACCCGCAGGTTGCCGAATTCGCCCTGAGCCCAACGCAGCAGCGCGTAGCGCTCGCCGTTGCGCTCCATCTCCCTTTCCATATTCAGGCGGCAGGCCTCCGGCACCCCGGCGTAGTCGACCTGCACCGAGTGATCGATCACCAGGTCCACCGGGACGCTCGCGTCGATGATGGCCGGATCTCCTCCGGTCCGCGCCACCGCGGAGCGGAGCGCGGCGAGGTCCACGACGCAGGGCACTCCGGTGAAGTCCTGCAGCAACACGCGCGCCGGCATGAAGGCGAACTCCGGACGCTCGGCAGCCGTGGAGTCCCAGGCGAGGAGGGCCAGCACGTCCCTCTCGTTCACGAAGCCGCGTCCGCAGTGGCGCAGGCCATTCTCCAGCAGCACCCGGATGGAATACGGCAGCCGTTCCAGGTCCCGTCCGGCCGTCCGGGCCAGCTCGCGCAGACCCGCCACCTGGGAAGTCCCTCCCGGTAGGTCGAGGGGCTTCCACGCCCCGAACGGGGAGGCGGCGCCGGGGCCACCGGCCGCCGGCACAGGTGTAGTCGGACTCATCGTCAGGCCCCCGCTCCGCTCATGTATACCCGGTCGCTGCGGGCGCCACCCGCGTCCCGCTTGCGGGCCACGTTGTTGAGCGCCCGCACGTAGGCCTTGGCCGACGCTTCTAGCACGTCGATGGAGACCGCTTGCCCCGCGTAGCGCTTGCCGTCCACTTCCACCACCACGCGGACCTCGCCCAGGGAGTCTTTTCCCGAAGTTATCGAGCGGACCTGATAATCCATGAGCTTGCCGCTCACGCCCACCGCGTCGTCGATGGCCAGGAAGACCGACTCCACCGAGCCTGCGGAGAAGGCTTTGCCCGGATGGGGCTCACCCGCCCTGCGCACGCCCACCTGCCCGGAGGAGATGATCTCCGAGCCGGCCGAGACGTAGAAGTGCTCGAGCGAGTAGACGTCCTCGCGCTCCCGGATCTCCTCGCCCACGAGGGCTTCGAGATCGGCGCTGGTGACTTCCTTCTTCTTGTCGGCGATCTCTTTGAAGCGGCGGAAGGCCTCGTCCAGTTCCGCTCCCTCCAGATGGATGCCGAGTTCGGCAAGATGCGTGCGCAAGGCGTGGCGACCGGAGTGCTTGCCCAGCACGATGTCGGATTCGGTCAGTCCGATGTCCTTGGCGTGCATGATCTCGAAGGTGGTGCGTTCCTTCAGCAGCCCGTCCTGGTGGATGCCGGATTCGTGAGCAAACGCATTCTTGCCCACTATCGCCTTGTTCGCCTGCACCATCTGCCCGGTGTAGCTCGAGACCATGCGGCTGGTGCGGAAGATCTCGGCGGTGACGATGTTCACCGGCCGCTGGGTGATGTCTGCCCGGGTGACCAGAGCCATGGCCACCTCCTCCAGGGCGGCGTTGCCGGCCCGTTCCCCCAGACCGTTGACGGCCACCTCCACCTGGGTGGCGCCCCGCTCTACCGCGGCCAGGGAGTTGGCGACCGCCAGCCCCAGGTCGTTGTGGCAGTGCACGCTCAGCACCACGTTCTCCAGCCCGGGGACCTTTTCGTAGAGGCTGTCCATGAGGGCGGCATACTCGGTGGGCAAGGTGTAGCCGACCGTGTCGGGCACGTTGATGGTGGTCGCCCCAGCCCCGATGGCCGTCTGCAGCACCTGGGCCAGGAAGTCCACATCGGAGCGAGTGGCGTCCATGGCGGAGAATTCCACGTCGGCGGGGCACAGCGACACGGACAGCTCGACCATGCGCCGGGTCAGGTCGATCACTTCCGGCCGGGTGGCGCGCATCTGGTGCTCCAGATGGATGTCGGAGGTGGAGACGAAGGTGTGGATGCGCGGCCGCTCGGCGTCCTTGATGGCGTCCCAGCAGGTGCGGATGTCGCTCTCCACGCACCGGGCCAGACCGCAGATGACCGGCCCTTTCACCTCCCGGGCGATGGTCTGCACCGCGTCGAAATCGCCGGGGCTGCTGGCCGGGAAACCGGCCTCGATGACGTCCACTCCCAGCCGGGCGAGTTGGTGCGCAATCTCGAGTTTCTCCGACGCGTTGAGGCTGCTGCCCGGCGACTGCTCGCCGTCGCGCAGCGTGGTGTCGAAGAAGACGACCGGCTTACCTATGTTGCGGCGATTCGTGGGCATAGCTCTACCTCCTGGGTCTGCCACTCATGATAACCGCTGACAACAGCTGATGTGCCGGTGAGCGCATCCGGCTTCACATCTGGTCGCCCGGCTGCCATAGTAGGTGTCTGCCACAGAATCCAAGAGGAGGCCGATTGTGAACGCTGACGAGGGCGAGAAGATCGGCGAAGCCCCGGTCATGGCGGCGGTCTGCGGACTGTTCTGCTCGGCCTGCACGTTCTACATCGGAACGCACGAAGACCCGGAGCGGCTTGCGGTCCTGGCCCGTCGCTTCGGCATGACCGCGGAGAAGCTCCGTTGCGACGGCTGCAGATCGGATCGGCGCCTCTTCTACTGCAGCGACTGCCACATGTTCGCCTGCGCGGCCGAACGAGGCCTGAAATACTGCGGAGAGTGTCCGGACTGGCCCTGTCCGGAACTGGAGGCGTTCGTGGCGGAACGGCCGCATCGGGCCGACATCTACAAGGACCTGGCCCGTATCGTGGAGATTGGCGGAGAGGCCTGGGTCGCGGAGGCTGCCGTGCGCTACACCTGCCCTGATTGCAGGACCCTCAACTCCGCGTATGACATCCAGTGCCGCGCCTGCAGCCGGGACCCTTCGACCCCCTACGTGGCCGCTCACCGCGCAGAGATCCTGGCGCGCTTGACGGTGGATACGACCGACAATGCCTGATCCTTAGCGGCCGGACAAGGAGACCCACTGTGCTCAAGGAATATCCGAAGTTCACCGCGGCAGCGGTCCAGATTGCTCCTGTGTATCACGACAAGCCGGTCTACTTCGACATGCCTGCGACGCTCGACAACGCGGTCAAGGCCATCAAAGAGGCGGCGGCCAACGGCGCCACTCTCGTGGTCTTCCCCGAACTGCACATCCCCGGCTACTGCCACTTCGCCCTCGAGCTGACGAGGGGTCCGGAGTACACGAGCATCTGGGCCGAGTACCTCCGCCACGGGATCGAGGTGCCGAGCGAGGAGACCGACATCCTCTGCCGCGCCGCCCGGCAGAACAGGGTGAACGTGGTCATGGGCATCAACGAGCGGGTAGCCAAGTACGGCGGCCGGCAGCACAACTCGGCGGTATTCATCAACGATCGCGGCGAGATCGTCCACGTCCACCGCAAGATCAACATCACCGTGCAGGAACTGCTCATCCACACCCGCGGGAACGGGGGCAAGAACCTAAACGTGGCCGAGTTCGACTTCGGCAAGATCAGCGCGCTCATCTGCGGCGAGCACAACCAGCCGATGCTGTGGAACAACTACATCATTCAGGGGACCAAGGTGAACTGCTCAATGTGGCCGGGGTATCTTGGCGGTGCGGAGGAGCTTCCCTGGGTCACGCCGGCAATGACTACCGCCGTCGCGTCCGCCGGGGCCTGCTGGTGTGTTCTGGCCGCGGAGTACATCCCGCCGGAGAAGCGGCCCACGGATTTCTACCCCAACACCAGCTTCTACCAGAGCTTCGGCGGCAGCGCGATCATCAGCCCCTTTGGGGAGATCGTGTCCGGTCCCGTGCGCGATCAGGAAGGCATCGTCTATGCCGACATCGACCTCAAGGTGAACGAGATGGCGCGGGCCATCATCAATATCACCGGCCTCTACAGCCGCTGGGACATCCTGAGCCTGCGCGTGCGCCAGGAGGACTACGAGCCGATCGTGCCGATGGAAGCGATGGAAGCGAGGAAGCCCGGCGGCCACGACTGAGCCGACTCCCGCCCAGCGGGCCGCCGGGGCGAGCGACGCGGACGTCGCCGAACTCCGCCAGAAGATCGCCGAGCTCGAGCGGCGCCTGGCCGAGGCGGAAGGCAAGGAGGAATAGGCTCACAGCGCGCCGCCGCAAGGCGGGTGGCGCCGCGAGCCGGGAAGACCATGCGTTTCTTCGATGCCCACTGCGACACGATAGGCCTCATTTGGGAGGCCGGCGCCGACTTTCTCGACGAGCCCAGGGGCTTGCGGGGTGCCGAGCCCGGCGGCGAACCCGGCGGTGGGGGCGACGCCGCCCGCGACAGCGGCAGCGCGGCGCCGTACCGTGAGAGTGCGACCCCTGGTCCCAGAGCCCCCATCCCCCACGTCACCCTTGCGGGGCTGAAGGCGGGCGGTATCGGCGCCCAGGTCTTCGCGAGCTGGGTGTGGAGCGGCAAGTACAAGGGGCGCGAGTTCGAAGTGGGGACTGGCCAAGGTGGAGGCGGTCCGCCGGCTGTGCGCCGAGTATCCGGCCGATCTGGTCCTGGCGTCCAGCGGCGGGGACCTTGCCATCCCCTTCGCCGCGGGCCCGATGGTGCCGCCCCGCGTGGCCGTCCTCCCCAGTCTGGAAGGGGCCGATCCGTTGCTCGGCGACGTGGACAACCTCTTCGTCTTTCACGATGCCGGCGTGCGGCTGCTCACCCTGGCATGGGGGGACAATCCGTTTTGCGGGTCGACATATGGAGAAGGGACGGGGCTGACCAAGAAGGGCGGGGACCTCGTCGCCGCATGCGAGTCGCTTGGGGTGGTGGTCGATGTGTCCCACCTCTCCGACAAGGGGTTTGCGGACATGTGCCAAGTCGCCGAGCGACCCTTTGTCGCCAGCCACAGCAACTGCCGCACTCTGTGCCCGAGCGGCCGCAACCTCACGGACGAGATGATAAGGGCCCTCGCGGAGAGGGGCGGGGTCATGGGCATCACCCTCGCGCCCGGCTTCCTGTCACCCGAGTACTACGAGAAGGAGCGGAGCGTCCTCGGCCGGTCGTTCCAGACCGTTCTCTCGGGGAAGGAGACCTTCGATGACGCCCAGGCGCGCGAAGCCGCCTCCATGGCCGGCGTCCCGCGGCCGCCGCTCTCGCTGGTCGTCGACCACGTCAAGTGGGCCGTGAACGTCGGCGGCGAGGACTCGGTGGGATTGGGGGGCGATCTCGACGGCGTCGACTATCTGCCGGCTGGGTTCGAAGGAGCGGCCGACTATCCTCGCATCGAGGAACTGCTGAGGGATGGTGGGCTCACGCCGCGCCAGATAGACAAGGTCTGCCACGAGAACTTCCTGCGCGTGTTCCAGGAGGTGCTGGGCTAGGAGGCGACCGCGAGGCAAGCGCGGAGGGCAACCGCCCTCAGGCGACCGCTTTCTTCCTCACCGGCCGTCCGATGCGCGAAGCCAGCCGCAGCAGCCGGGGCTTCTCTCCCCACCCGATGATGAGCACGGTCCCGAGCAGGATCATGATCTTCTGCAGCAGCGGCATCGGTGTCCAGTGATAGCCGACCCGCACCTTGATGATGGACCAGAGAGGAATGTGCGCGGGGAGTTTCGCCAGCCAGCCCCGCCCATCGTCGGCGACGAACGAGGTGGCGGGGTCTTCCATGGCGGCCGCGAGCTTGCCGGGATAGTCCACCCAGACGTGGTCGAACGAGTAGCGCAAAGTGTAGGGCATGCCCTTCGCTTTGAAGATGCTCGCGGCCAGAAGGGCCCGTGCCTGACAATCGCCGGCACGGTCGCGCAGGACTTCCTGAACGGTCGGAAAGTACCAAGGAAGGCCGTACACCGTCCAGGCGGGCCGGTACTCCACGTAGCCGAGGGAGAATTCCTCGATGAGCTTGTAGTCGTTGGGCAAGGTCGCGGCGACACCGGCGACGGCCGCCGCGTCGACCGGCGGACTCTTAAGGCGCGCCATCGAGGTCACGAGGGGTCGGGGGTCGGGATAGACCACGGCGCCGATCCACAGTCCGACAAATACGACGACCAGGACGTGCCGCAAGAACCCGCGCCGCCGGCTGCGGCTGCGCTGCCCGAGGTCCCCACCCACGGACTTCACTTCAACTCGCTCCTTTGCACCGCGCGTCCCGGTCCCCCCGGTGCCGGGATACGGCGCGGTGCAGGGATTCTATCGCACCGGCCCTGTCTGCGCGGGAGGCGTCGCGGTCCCTACGCGCGGCTCCGCTCTTGCCTTCCGGCCCCCGGGGACCTAACCTTTCCCTTCGCATGCCCCACGCCTACTACACCTGCAATCTCCTGCCCCTCGGGCTGGTCGTCCGCTCCGGCTACTCGCCTCGCTGGCTGGGGGAGCAACTGCAGGACCCGGGTGCACCCGCCCGTCGGGACGCCCTCAGCATCCACCCCATGACCTGCCCGTACGTCAGCGCCCTGGTCGCCGCGGCCGACGCCCTCTTTGACGGCGCGCTCGGAGGACGACGTGCTGCTGGTTCCGGGCGGCTGTGACGCGATGAGGCGCTTGGGGGACCTGCTGGCGGCGACCTACCCCGGCCGGGTATTCGTGCTGTCGCTGGCCCGCTCTTCGGGGGAGGGGGTCGTGCAGGCGTTGGCCGCCGACCTGGAGCGACTCGAACGGTGGCTCGAGCAGAAGGCCGGCGAAGGCCGGTCCGCGGCAGACGCAGAGTCGGGGGCCGATGATCCCGCAGAGGTCCTCAGGTACACGCCGCGCGTCGACTACCCTGCGCAGCCGCGGCCAGGCGCAGTGTTCGTTGTGGCGGGGCCGCTCACGGACGATTCCCTGCTGCGCCTCATCGGCCGACTCGGTGCTTCGGTCTCCGGACTCGAGTCGTGCACTTCGCCGGATCGCTGGAAGCCGCTCGCCGCGGCAGGCGGCCGCGCCCGGGACAGCTCGCCAGGCGCGAGCGCCGACTCCGGCGTTGCCGACGGCACCTACTACCTCACCCTCGCCCGCGAGCTGCTCTCGCTGGGGATGTGTCCCCGTCGTTCTACCGCGGAGCGGCGGGACTATCTGGTCGGGCGGCTCGACGAGAGCCGGCCCTCGTCTATCATCTACGCCCGCCAGAGCTTCTGCGACCCGGGCGCTTACGACGCGGTGCTGGTCGGTCAGCTCGCCGAGGAGCGTGGCCTGCCCTACCTCGAGATCGAGGTCGGGTTCCCCTTCGAGGCGAGCGGTCCGCTTCGCACGCGGGTGGAGGCCTTTCTCGAAGCCCAACTCCTCGACGACGACCTGCTTGACGATCTCGAATTTGACGATCTTGTCGACCGGGAGGAGTAGCTGATGCCCGGCATGACCGACGTCACCGGTAACTCCTTGAGCGCGGCCCTCCTCCGCACCGCCCTTCTCGCCGCCGTCCGCTGGAATGCCATGCAGACCCGCACGGCGCGCGTCTATCTGCAGATGCACGCGCTCGCGGCCTCCCTGGAAATGTTCAAGACAGGGGCGATAGTGCCCTGGGTCTCGTACCTCTTCCCCACCGAGATCCTCAGTTCGTACGGCATCACCCCGATGATCCCCGAGATCGGTTCCGCCACCATCACCGGCAGCGACCTCCGGGACGCCGTCGAGGCGGCCTCCGCCCGCATGCCCCTGGCCCGCGACGTCTGCAGCTACCACCGCACGGCGCTGGCCGCCGTCGAGAACGACATGCTGCCGGTCCCCACAATGTGTCTGGGAACCACTCCTCTCTGCCTGGGCAAGGAGATGCTCCTCGAGATGCTGGCCATCAAGCACAACGTGCCGTTCCGCGAGATCCGGGTCCCTATACCCCCCGACGAAGGGGAGACGGCGCCAGAGACCGTCGCCGACGTGGCCGAACAGATCCGCGTGCTCCACGTCGACATCGGCCGGTGGACCGGACGCTCCCCCAACCTCAGGAAGGCGATCGAGCTCTCCAACCGGGCATCCAAGGCCTGGGGTGAACTCAACGCCGCCCGCTTGGCGGGCACGCTCGAGATGGACGGCCGCAAGACCTTCGCCCTCGTCTTCCTGGGCCAGCTCCTCTGGGGCACCGAAGCGGCAGCGAAGGACTTCGAGCGACTGCTGACCGAACGTGGACGCCGAGACTTGATGGCGCCGGTGCTCCCGGACGGCCGCAAGCTCAAGCGCCTCCTCTGGATGCACACAGTCCCCCATCACGACCGCGAGCTCTTCGATCTTCTCCGAGATCGGGGCGCGGTGGTGATCTTCGAGGAGATGGGCCAGATGCACCTGGATACCGTCGATCCGGACGATCCCTTCCCGGGACTGGCCCGGAGACTGACCGATCATGCGCTCTGGGGCACCTCCACCCGCAGGGCGCGGCTCAATATCGCCCTGGCAAAGCAGCTCAAGGTGGATGGGGCGGTGCACTTCAACCATTGGGGCTGCCGGCACGGCCTGGGATCCGTCCCCGTGCTGCGCTCCGCGTTCATGGAAGCCGGTATCCCGTTCCTGGCGATAGACGGAGACGCCTTGGCCCGTGGCGGGCCGAACCAGGAGAAGTCTCTACAACAGATGGAGAGTTTTCTGGAACTCTTGTAGCGGGCCGGGCGTGGCGCGAGGTCACACGGCGCGCAGACGAGACGTGATGCTCTCGGCCATGGCCACCCGGTTCCGTCCGCTTCTCTTGGCGCGGTAGAGAGCCTGGTCGGCCGCTCGGATCAGTTCGTCCGCCGCCGCTCCGAGCGCACATGCACCCCCGGCGCTGAGCGTGACCGCCATGGAACGGCCATCGGCCTCGATGGGGGAATCGCACACGGCGCGCCGGATCCTTTCCAGCACGCTCCGGACCTCGGCGGCATCGGCCCTCGGCAGGATGACGAGGAACTCCTCGCCACCAAAGCGGCCCAGAAGGTCGTAGGGTCTGATGGACATCGAGAGCCGAGCGGCGACGGCGTTCAGCACAGCGTCTCCCGCGACGTGGCCGTAGCGGTCATTGATCTTCTTGAAACGATCCAGGTCGATGACGCCGATCCCCAGGTGGGTACCCTCGCGCTCTGCCCGGGTCTCCTCTTCGTGGAGCCGGGAGAGCACCGCCCACCGGTTCATCGCGCCGGTCAACGCATCGGTCCTCGCCTGGTACATGAGGATCTCCTGCGCATCGCGGAGGAACCGATTGAGCTCCTGCGTCTTCTCCACCTGTTGTTCGAGCTTTTCGTTGGCCCGCTCGAGGGCCTCCTTGGCGTCGACCAGTTCTCGCTCCTGGCGCCTGCGTTCGGAGACATCTCTGGCAAAGGCGAAGTTGTACTCCGTGCCGCCCGACTCCACGAAGTTCGCCGTCACCTCCACCGGGAAGAGTTCTCCCCCTCGGGTCCGGTGGACCGATTCCATGGCCGCCGTGCCGTGCTCCTTTATCGCCTGCCAGTGATTGCGCCAGGAATCCGGGTTCTGGAAGGGGTCCAGGTCGAAGATAGTCATGCGCATCAGCTCCTCCCGGGTGTAGCCGTGCCGGGCGCAGACCGAATCGCTTACGTAGAGTAGCCTCCCCTCCGAATCGACCCAATGGATGAGGTCGGCGGCCTTGTCGACAGAGAGCTTTGTCAGGTGGAGGGTCTCTTCCTGCCTCCTCCGTTCGGTGGAGTCCCGCACGAAAGCCACGTTGTATTCCTTGCCTTCGTGCACGAAGTAGTTCGCGGCCACCTCGACTGGGAAGACCTCGCCGTTCTTGGTCCTGTGGACGACCTCGATCTTCAGTGCCCCGCGGCTCTTCATCTCGTGCCACCGGACCGCCCAGCGCTCCTCCGTCAGTCCGAGCGTGATGTCTCGGACGGTGAGGCCGAGCATCTCTTCACGTGTGTAGCCGTAGCGGACGCAGCCGGCGTCGTTCACGAAGAGGATGTTGCCCGAGGGACTCAGCCAGTAGACGGGGTCCGACCAGCGGTCCATCGAGGCCTGGCTCAGGCTGAGGGTCTTTTCGAACTCTTTTCGTTCGGTGAGGTCGCTCACCAGGATCAGGAGGACGAGACCCGCCTCGGTCTGCACCCAGGATTGCCGCACGCGGAGCCAACGCTCCCCGCTCGCCGATGCGTCGAAGGCGCCCTCCCAACTGGTCGTCTGACCGACCGCGACGGTCTCCCATTCGCGGTCGGAGATGCCCTGATTCTTCCAGAGGTCCAGACCGGCGTAGCGGGAGGATAGTAGATCGCCCCGGGAGACGCCGAGCAGTTCGGCAGCGGCCTCATTGGAGAACAAGCAACGGCCATCGGCAGCATAGGCCACGACACCGTCGGGGAGGGAAGCCAGAAGGAGGTCGCCCAAAACGGCGGTCCCGCTGTTTGGCCCGATATCCGCCACGCCTCGCTCCCGCCAGTAGAAGGTCACCTGCCGCCGTTCATCGGCAGATTCGTCGGGCGGCATGAGTTCCACAGCGACCGCCGGCCGCCCCGCCGGCGGCCACTCTGCCGAATGCGCGCGGCTATCCCAAACGACAGGAATAAGAGAATCGTGCAAGAATTCATCCCGTAGAACACATTCTTGGTGCGTTTCTGAGGAAGGAGCACCGCAGACATATGGCAGAAACTGAGCGTACTCTCGCCGTTTTCATCGACTTTGAGAACCTGGCCATCGGCTTCAAACACCGCCGCGGCGAGTTCGACATCCACAAGATCCTCGAGCGTCTGGTGGAAAAGGGCAAGGTGATCGTCAAGAAGGCGTACGCGGATTGGGGCGAGTACAAGCAGTACACCAGGCCGCTCCATGAGAATGCCATCGAGCTGATCGAGATCCCTCGCCGGCAGATGACAGGCAAGAACTCCGCCGATATCCGGCTGGCGGTCGACGCGATGGACTTGGCGTGGTCCAAGGAACACATCGACACGTTCGTGATCGTGTCGGGTGACTCCGACTTCTCCCCCCTGGTCTCCAAGCTCAAGGAGAACGGCAAGCATGTGATCGGGATCGGCATGAAGGCCTCGACCTCAGACCTGCTGTCCGGCAACTGCGACGAGTTCATCTTCTACGAGGACCTGGAGAAACAGCCGGCGCCGGCTCCCCCAGGCCCGCAGGCGGTGGACATCCCGCCGGAGAAGAAAGAGGTCTTCGACCTGCTGCTCGAATCCATCGGCGCCCTCATTCGGGAGAACAAGGACCCCATCTTCGCCTCCATGGTCAAAGACACCATGCAGCGCAAGAAACCCTCATTCAACGAGTCGGCCTACGGTTACCGCAGCTTCAGCAATCTGCTGATCGACGCTGAGAAGCAGGGGCTGATCAAGCTGCACCGCGACAAGAAGGCCGGCTGGACCTACGTGGTGGAGGGATTCGTAGAGTAAGAGCGGGCTAGCCGGGTGGCGCGCGGCCCTCAGTTCGCGGCGGCAACTCCCGTCTTCTCGTGCGCCTGACGGCCCGGATGCTGCTTCTGGTGCTCTTCCCAATCCGGCACTGGCTCGCCGACCATGGCCAGGAAGAAGTAGACCGTCGAGTCACCCAAAAAGCTGAAGTCATGCTTGAGGACCGCGGCGGTCTTCTCGTACTCCCCATGTGCCCGCAGATACTTGTCGAAGCCGCCGTGCAACGCGTCTAGTTCCGCGATCCTGCCCGCGTTGTCGATGATGGCCTCGATCTTCCGCCGGTTCCGTATGACGCGGGGGTCGGTCATGAGACGTTCAACGTCTTCGGGGGTCATGTCCGCGACCTTCTCCAGATCGAAGCCGGCAAACGCGTCCCGGATGCCCTCCCATTTCGCGTCGACGACCTGCCAGTTGATCCCGGCAGTCAGGATCACCCGAGTCATCGCTTCAAGGTATCCCGAGGCCGAGGTAGGCTTGGTGAAATGCCCGTGCTGCATTGCTGCGCCTCCTGACTTGGGGAAGATGTGGCGTCGGAGCCCTAGTCTACCCAAGGAGTGGCCGGTTCAGTCAGGCAACGAGGCAAGGCGGGGGAGCAAAGCGATCCCCAAAAAGAAAAGACCCCGCGCCCGGCGAATGAGGGGGCGGGGCCACCCATCCTCCTGATGCCGCCTAAAGCCTCTAGGCCCCTGGAGGAAGAGTCGTGAAACCCAGCTGGGGCAAGGGCCTGTAGGCTTTAGGCCCTCCCTATGACCACTTTCAGGGGATCCACCTCTTCGCGCAGGATCCTCAGCTCTTCGGCGGTGGGCGCCTCGGTGCGGCCGATCTCGGCGGGAATGACCAGCTCGAAGCCGGTGTTCTCCTTGACCTGCTCCAGTTCCACTCCAGGGTTGAGCGACTCGACCATCATGGCCTTGGAGTCAGGGTCAAAGCCCATGACCGCCAGGTCGGTGATGATCTTGTAGGGGCCGCCCTCGGGCAGGCCCGCCGCTTCACGGGCGCCAGCGCCGGTGAGGAACCCGGGCGAGGTGATGAAGTCGCACTTCTCCGCGAAGCGGTCCTTGCTGTGGACGGTCATGATCATCGTGCGCCAGCAGAGAGAGGCGAAGTCGTTCGCCCCGCCGCTTCCCGGAAAGCGCACCTTTGGCTTGTAGTAGTCGCCGATCATGGTCGAGTTGATGTTGCCGTACCTGTCGATCTGAGCGCCACCCAGGAAGGCGTAGTCCACCTGGCCGCGAGCGCAGGTGGTCATCATCTCCGACATGCCGGCCGCCATGACAGCCTTATGGAACGTCCGGGAGTCACCCACCGAGATGGGCATGGAAGGGAGCAGCGGGGCCACGCCGCCGGCCTCGAACAGGATGACCAGGTTGGGCGAGCAGGTCTTCTGCGAAAGCATCGCGGCGGCGCACGGAGCGCCGGTACCCACGGCGACCGTCTTGCCGTCTTCCAGATACCGAGCGGCCACGCAGATCATCAATTCCATGGTGTTGTATTCGGGTGCCATATCTCTCAAGCTCCTTCAGCGCGTGTCCGCGGTCAGTCTTCGATGAGGTTCTCGAGCTTCTGCAGTTCCTCGATGCGCTTCAGGCCGCCGCATTTCTCGAGGTACTCCTCGAAGTTCGCGCAGCCGTAGATGTAGTGGTCGAGGAACTTCGCGAACTCTTCGGGATCTTTCTCCACCTTCATCCACTGGGCAAGGTGCACTTCGTCCGAGAAGTAGCAGTAGGCCATGTTGCCGGGGAAGCTGCCGTACGGAGCTTCGACGACCGCGTCCACCAGGTAGAAGGGGATAGACGTGTGGGTGGGGTCCTCGCGGATGGTGGAGTTGGGGACGATCCTCTCGGTGCTGATGATGAGGTGCTTGGCGGCCCGGGCGAGCTCGAGGTCGGCAACGGAGATGCCTTTGATGATCGAGTTGCCGTAGATGTCGGCCTCGTGCACATGGATGGCCACCACGTCGGGCCAGCAGGCCGGAACGGCCGCGTACTTCTTGCCGGTGAAGGGGCACTCGATGACTTTAGCCGCGGACATCTTGAAGGTGTCGGTGCCGAGGAGACTGCGGACGATGCCGAAGGAGACACCGTCGGCCGCCGCCTTCAGACGGGCGTCCAGAGCGTAGTTGCTCCACTCGGTCAACTGCACCTCGCCGGACTGGATGTACTTGCGCGCGTTCGGCGAAAGACCCCGGGCCTCAAGACCGACGATATAGGCGGCGTCGCAGCGGTTGAAGGCCTTGCCGGCGGCCAGCACCTGGAAGTCGTGAGTCGAGGTGTGCCCCAGGAACCCGAGGTTCTTCTTCCTCTGCCGGACGATCTCGTGGATGATCGAGTTGGGAATCCTGTTGGCCCCGAACCCGCCTGCCGCAAAATAGTCCCCGTCGTGGACAAACTTCTCGACGGCTTCTTTCTCGGTCATGCGCTTGTCGACCATGGCCCGTGACTTCTGGCGGAAGAATCCGCGAGCCTTGTCCGGATCGGGATCTGTGAAGATCGGGTTAGCCCCCTGGTCTAGCACTTCCATATCCTCTCCTTGACGGTCCGAAGGGTTCGACAACGAGTTCATCGCATGCGACCCGCGCCGCCCCCAAACGAGCACATGCCGCCGCGGCCGGGTGATGATCCCAGCCAGAGAGCGAGGCTATCACGAAAGACCGAACCTCCCAAACCGACGCCGCCGGCGCCATGCCATTCAGCGGCCCAGAGTTCCGCGCAGCGGTCCAGAATCGACGTAGCACCGGGCCTTCGGCCGGTCTGGATCACGGATTACAGATAGGCCACCGACGCCCCACGGCAGCGTGCCATGTTTACGCTGCTTTGGTCGCGGGTACCCGGGGGTCGACCTAGTTCTCGGGGCCACAATCCCTGCGCCAATCCTGCTCGAGAGGGGGAGTGTAGATGGGCCAGTCGGAAGGCAACGCAGCCACTGAGAACGCCCCGGGGGGTGAAGGGGGCCGACGAGCATTCCTCAAGCAGCATTTCGGGTCGGAGTACGAGCGGGTCACCGGCTTCGGCGAGATCGTCTACGAGCACGATGATCGGGCCGCCCGGGTGTGGTTGGCGAGCAGCGTGTTCTGGTTCGTCGTCGTCACCAGTTTCGGGCTGATCATCGCGACCGAACTTGCCTTCCCCGAGACCTTCAGCGGTGTTTCATGGCTGGTGTTCAGCCGCGCCCGCCCCGTCCACGTCGAAGGGGTCGTTTACGCGTGGCTGACCATGATGTACTGGGGAGCCATCACCTACATGACCCCCCGTTTGCTGGGCACCCGCAGCCTCTGGAACGAGAGGTTGGGCGTTTACCTCGCCTACATCTATAACTTTGTCATCGCTGCCGGGTTCTTCGGCATCCTGACGGGAGCCTCCCAGGGCCGCGAGTGGGCGGAATTCCCCTGGCCGGTCGACGTGGCCATCATCTGCATCTTCATCGCTCTCACGTTCAACACGCTCATGACTGTGAGTGTCCGCCGGGTGCGGCCACTGTACGTCAGCATGTGGTGGGCCATCGCCGCACCCATCTGGGTGACCGCTTCCATCTTCATCGAGAACGTGGTCTGGAAACCGGGGGCGATCTGGAGCAACCCGTCCGGCGCCCTGGAGAACGGGATCCATGACGCAATGATCAACTGGTGGGGTAACCACAACCTGTTCGGACTCTGGCTGACGCCCGTCTTGGTGGCGGTGGTCTACTACTTCATCCCCCGAATCACCAACACGCCCCTGTACAGCCATACACTTTCGTTGATCTCGTTCTGGGGGCTCATCTTCGTCTATGCCGCCGTCGGCGACCACCATATCCTGCAGAGTCCCACGCCGGGATGGCTCAAGACGATAGCGTCGGTGAACAGCGTGGCGATCCTCATCCCGGTGTTCGCCTTCTTCACGAACGTCTTCCTGACCATGCGAGGGCAGTGGAACCGCTTCTTTACGAATCTCCCGTTGAGATTCGTGCTGACCGGTTTCATCTTCTACATCCTGGTCAACCTGCAGGGTGCCCTCCAGGCGATCCAGCCGTTCAACATCTACATCCACTTCACGTACTTCATCATCGGGCACTCCCATCTGGCCCTGCTCGGCGGCTTCACGATCCTGGGGATGGGGGTGTTGTACTACGTCGTTCCACATGTCTTCAACAAGCCCGTCTATTCAACGGCCCTAGCGGAGTGGCAATACTGGTTGGTCACGTTCGGGTTCCTGCTGTTCTTCACCGCGGTCACAATCGGCGCCTTCGTGCAGGGTCAGGGGTGGCTGGCAGGTGAGCCCGAAGTCAACGTGCTGCCGGCTTTGCGGCTATGGAACATCGTACGGGCCGTGGCGGGAGGCATGATCTATGCCTCCGCATGGATGCAGATATATAACCTAGCTCGGACGTACTTGAGCGATACCAGCGCGAAGCGGCGCAAACGCGCGGCCGACGACAACGAGTCATCGCTGCTGGAAGTCCAACCCGATACCATCGCCTGAGGGGGGGTGTGATATGGCCGACATGGGCGAGTGGCTGCCGACCTATCAGAGCGTCCCCCGAGGGTGGGCACCCCACCCCAGAAAACGGATGTTGATGACGCCGATGCTCGTGTTCCTTGGGGGGATATTCGCTTTCGCCATCCCGACGCTTGTGGCAGCGTTCTTCCAGCTGATGTTCTTCAACGCCCCGATCTCCAACAACTGGTCGCCGCTCACGGCCTCGGCCATAGAGGGTAAGAAGGTGTTCGTGGCCAACGGCTGCTTGTATTGTCACAGTGGTTACACGCGCCCGCAGGACGTGCGGGCAGGCCTGATGTACCTGTATCCCCGCATCTCGCTACCTGGGGATTTCGTCACCAACGACGCCAGCCCCAACCTGTTCGGCACCGCGCGCATAGGGCCGGATCTCAGCCAGGAGAGCGGTTTCCACCCGGACGACTGGCATAGGGCGCATTTCTACGACCCGCGCTTCGTCGAGCCGATGTCGATCATGCCGGACTTCAAGTTCCTGACCGATAAGCAGGCGGATGACCTCGCCGCCTTCCTGCAGTTGCGGGCAGGCAAGAACGGTCTGGTGCGCTACGCCGGCCAACTCTACGCTCAACGGATACAGCTGGTAGCACAAGGTCTCGAACCTGCGCCTCTGGGGTTCCAGGCCGCCAAGCTCACCCTAGACGACGCCGTCGCTGTGGGGACGAACGCCGACCCCGGCGCCTGGGCAGCTTTTCGGACTGGACTGGCCCGCCCCGCTCAACATCTTCCTCGTGGACCGGTCGTACTGGTTGGCGGATAACCCCCTCCCGGTCACCGACGACAACCTGATGCGCGGCCGCCTGATCTTCCAGGAGCGGTGCATAGGGTGCCACGGAGAAAAAGGCGACGCCGTCAGCCCGGCTGCGAAATTCCTGCGCCCGCAGCCCATCGATTTCACCAGCGCCGATGACGCCTCCGGCGGTGACGACACTTCCCCGGGCATGCTGTACTACCGCGCGCTGCGGGGCATCGAGGGGAGCGGCATGGAGAACTTCGGCACCCGGTTGCGCGTGGACGATATCTGGCGAGTCATCCTCTTCCTCAAGACCATCCCCAACGGCGGCCTGGACAAAGACAAGATGCCCACGACTGACATGTATATCCAATGGCACCCCTCGGACGCCACTCTCAGCCTGGTAAAGGCCATGCCGATCGAGGACAACGTTGACTTCCAGGAGGACACCGGCACCGAAGGACCCGTGGATGCTCGAAGCCCGCCGAGTCTTGGCCGGCCTCAACAACACGGACAAGTTCGACCTGCCCGGATACGGCGAGCTCTCACTGGGCGCGGCCCGCGACGATATCAAGGCCCTGTACGACCAACTCCTGGATCAGGGTTGGCAGGATTACTTCGCGCGGGGCGGCTCGCCCAGCCCGCCGCCGCAACAGAAGGACATCCCGCCCGACCTGACCGTCGACCTACGCTAGAAGGAGGTACGAGACATGACTATCGGTCCATTCGAAGCACAGCTTCTGGCGTCGTCGGTCCTGGCTATCCCGGCCATCGCCCTCCTTCTCTTCACAGTGTTCCGCGGACATTTCCGTCATCAAGAGGCGGCCAAGTACGTCGTCTTCACCGCGCGAGACGAGCAGGAAGACTTCTGGGACAACGATTGGAACCAACGCCATGGGCGCCCCGCGGAACCGCCCAAGATGCGCCCCGTGCCTAGGAAAGGGGGGCGGCCGGCATGACGAGCCTGCATGGCCGCAAGTCGCGCGGAGTCATCCGCTTCTACCTGGCCGGCGCAGTGATCTATCTCTTTCTCGGAGCACTTCTGGCCGTTCCGGCCTATGCGACCGAAAACACCCTCAACCCCATCGTGCCGGTGCCTGCGCACACCACCAGAGTCCCCACGGGTTCCGACGACGCGTCCGTGAAAGCATACTACGACTACCTCGCCCTGGAGCACGCCAGTTCCCTCAAGGAGACCTATCACTTCAACTGGCAGAACTTCATAGTCACCTACGCCCTGATAGCGGTCGTGCTCATCTCGCTCTACTTCTTCGCCTTCGCCTGGTACGCCAGACGGCGGTCCGGGGATCTCTACCCAGTCGAAGTGTTCAACGGGCTACTCACCGAGCGCGCCGGTCCGGTCGATGCCTTCAACTACGCCGTCTGGAGCATCCTCGGGATATACATGATCTGGTACATCGTCCTCCAGTTGATCTACGGCCAGATCTACTAGCGACAGGCGCCGCCGAAGTTACGAGCAAAGGAAGAGCAGACGATGGAGGAAGTCAAAGACTACCGCATGAAGAAGCACTTTCAGCGGCTCATCGACGAGGGCCTCGGCGGGACTCGTTACAAGGAGTACGAGATCGCCCCGTACGCGCTGATCGTGCGCGCTCAAATGCCCACCGACCTGTGGAGCGGTGTCTTCTATGCCTGGCTTTCATTGAAGGGACATCTCCAGGGCATGCACGGGTTCGACCGCACGCAGATGTTCGCCGCCCAGGAGGAAGGAACCGTCGCCGCCACCTTCATCACCGTTTGGGATCGCGCCGAGACCATGTACCAATGGTTGGATCGGGGGTATCCCGTCCCGGAGATGCTGGAAGCAATGGGCGTATCCGAAACCATGATCGAGCTGGAACTGGTAAGAGACTACTCCTAGAGACCGGCTGTCTCGAGCTTACGCGAGAGGAGCGACCGACATGACAGACCAAGAAGAGCTGCAGATGCAAAACCAGATGGAGGAGATCGCCTTCACCGCGACCCTGCAACGGGAGTACGAGCGCGAAGACGAGAGATACAGCACGGCCAGCCAGGCTCGCGACTGGCTGATACTCGTCACCATAGGCGTGCTCCAGTTCGCTTGGATGCTCGTGGTGTTTCTGGTGGAACCGGGGATACGCTGAGAGGTGCGGCATGAACTTCGTGTTCGGCACTCTCGCCGGGGTCGTCGTGGTCTTCGCGCTCATCGGTCTGGGTGTGATGATTGGAGCTCTGAGGTCCGCCAGGACGGAGCATAACAGCTCGGGCCCGGACAACGGCGATGTCTCCCTCCGCGCCAGAATTGACCGCTACGTCGGTCCGGTGGACCCGCAGATGGCGCTGCTCAATCCGCCGGGACGAGTGGCCACCGAGTTCTTTTCCGCCCTGTGTGGCTTCCCGGGGCTTGGCTGGTTGCTGTCGGGGAGCGTGTTCGCCGGACTGGTGCTGATCTGTGTGGGGCCGGCATTGGTTTGGGGCATCTACCCGGCCTTTCTGCTGCTCTCCGGCAGGATGGCTGATGGCCCCTTCATCGCCGTGCAGTATCTTCCCGGGCTCGCCATCGGCTCGTCCTCGCTTCTCGCCTATCGGGAAGTCCAGTTGGCGAAGATTCGGAAACGGAAGGCCGAAGCCCCGGGTACCGCCGGGTGAGTGGCAAGGCAACTGCGTGACCACCGACAGCACGCCGCTCGACCTGGGTACGCGCCCTCATCTGACGACCAGGGCGAAGGTGGTCATCCTGTGCTCCCTGGTGCCCGTGTTTCTTGCTGTCGCCGTCTTGCCCTTCATCCTTCTCTCGGTGCCGGACCCTCACCCCGTCAAGATCCCCGGGCTCGGTGGGGAGATAGCCGGGACCTACGTCCAGCAGCAAGACGGGATCTACAAGCTGTTTCCCTACACCGCTCCCATGATGGCCTTCCCGGCGGACGCCCTGGTGGTCGACGATCCCCGGCCTGAGGTCGTGGTCAAGTTCCGTCAGCTCGATTTCCTCAGCAAGTACGGGATCACAAGCTACGGCAGTTCGCAAGGCATAGCGGTCGACAAGGTCGTAGACCAGGCCGGTAAGGCCCTCTATTTGCGCCCGCGGAGCGCCCTGGGCCCAGGCGAATACGTTATCGTGGCCTCCCGCGACGGCGCCGACGGCGGAGAGGACTACTTCTACTTCAGAGTCCCCTAGAGGCGTCGTGTCCAGGGTGATAGCTCTGCGACGAGCGTCGGTCCTTCTCGTGACGCTGTCCGTCGCCCTGGCTCTTGGGATGCTCGGTCCTCTATCGGCGGCACACGCCCACACCGAGCTGGTGCATCGAGAGTTCGTCGGTGGCACCGCGGAGAGGCCACAGAGTCTGCTTCTACGGTTCAGCGAGCCCATCGATGGCCGATTCCTGACCGTCGACATCCTCGGACCGCACGGTGAATCGCAGAGGACGGTCACCATCGACCCACAGCGCAGGACCGACGGCCTCGTGGACGTGTCCGGCCTCGCCCCGGGACCGTATTCCGTCGCCTGGTGGACCCGAGCGCTGGACGGTGACCCAGCCAACGGAAGCTTCATCATGGGGATCGGGACTGCAGTGGACCCCGTCGCCCTTCTCCCGCCCGTCGGGGCGCGCGATCCGGCGACTCAGCCGGCGATGTTCTACGGGGACACCGTCTGGGACACGATCCTTCACTGGCTCATCTATCTGGGGGCCGCTCTCTTGGTCGGAAGCCTGGCATTCGCGCTGGTGGTTTGGCGCCCCGCGGTTCTGAAAGCGGGCGTGGCCACGGCGGAGCAGAGCGGTCGCACGATCCCTGAGGTTGCGGACGCCCGGCTGGCTCGAGTATTGCGCTCGCTAGCCCTCGCCGGCGGGGCACTCTTCCTTTTCGCGAATCTCATGCTCTTCGTCATGCAGCTGGAGTTCATTCGGTATGCGATCCTTCAGCCGGTCACCGCGGTAGCCCCTACCCCGCTCGCCCCGTCGTCGCTCTCGCACGCGGCCCCCTATCAGACGGCTGCCGACATCTTCAAGGGGTACAACGGGGCAGTGTGGATCGCCAGGCTGGTGCTCTCTGTGGCGGCGCTGGTGATGTCGTTCCTTCTCACCGTCTCGCCGACAAGGCGGCCCCGGCGCTGGAGAGCGGCGTTCGTCCTGGGGCTGGGGATGCTGGCGACGATGAGTCTCACCGCGCATGCGGCTGTGGTGCCAGAGTCGCGATTCGCAGTGGTGATCGATTGGACCCACCTCACCGCGATGTCTCTCTGGTTGGGGGGCCTGCTGCCGCTGCTGCTGACCCTGCGGGAGCTCCGGCGGCAAGAAGCAACCGGCACGGATGGCGACCGCTTCGACCCGGAGCTGCGGATCTCGCTGGTACGCCGGTTTTCGACCCTGGCGTTGCTCTCGGTCATCTGGCTGGCGGCCACGGGACTGTTCGCGGCCTACCTGCATGTGCGGAACCCGTCGCTGCTCATCCCCACGACCTACGGCCGTGCGCTCATGGCCAAACTGGTGCTTTTCGCCGCGCTCGTCGCTCTGGGGGCCGTGCACCGACGCGTCTCCATCCCCCGTCTCGAGAGAGGTACTCAGCCACGCAAGTCGTCACTCGAGCGCATCCTACCCTTCGAGATGGGGGTCGGGTGCGCACTGCTCGCGGTTGTGGCGCTTTTGATGAGCCTCGGCACCAGCGCCGCGGTCTGGCCCGCGCACCAAGCCCTAGGGCTGAGCGGCAGTTCGACGACCGGCCAGGTGACGGTCACTCTGAGGGCGGTTACTGGGAAGGCCGGGGAGAACGCCGCGGCCCTGGACATCGCCGACCGCCGCTCGGGCCCGCCGACCAAGGCCGAGCGGGTGACACTCGAGGTCGGAGGCCGTACCTACGTCCTAAGCCCGGCAGGCGACCTCGTCCCGGGGACGGTTCAGAGGTTCGTGTCCAGCGACCTGGTAGAGCTACCTGAGGGCAAGAGCGCCGCGGCCTACACGATCGCCAGGCCCTCCTATCCGGGGATCAGCGGCACCATCCCCATTGACGTGCCACCCGCGCTAACTGCCGGCAGTCCCGAGAAATAGTGGGGCAGTCTTTCCGCGCGCAGCCCGGTGCAGCCTGACGCTGCACGGCGACCGGCCCGATGCTACGGCTTGACCGCCTGGATGGACGCCGACAGCACGTAGTCCTCCAGCTTCTTGCCGGGCTCCCAGTCGCGGATGAATTCCCGGCTCTCTTCCTTTGGCCGGATGTCGATGGCTATAAAGCCCGCGTCTGCCAGCATGCCCTCGACCTCGTCCACCGTGGCGGCTCCGGAGACGCACGCCGACAGCAACTGCATGTCGGCCAGCCACTCCACCGGTAGCTCAGCCGTGGCCACCACGTCGCTCACCGCAAGGCGGCCCCCAGGTTTCAGCACCCGGAACGCCTCTTTGAAGACCGCCGGCTTGTCGGGAGAGAGGTTGATCACGCAGTTGGAGATGATCACGTCCACCGAGTCGTCGGCCACCGGCAGGTGCTCGATCTCGCCCAACCGGAACTCGACGTTCGCATAGCCCGACGTCCGGGCGATCTCCCGAGACCGGCCCACCATCTCGGGGGTCATGTCCACTCCAATGACCCGGCCGGTCTTGCCGACCCCGCGCACAGCCAGAAAGCAGTCGAAGCCGGCGCCGGCGCCCAGGTCGAGGACTACCTCCCCGGGCTTCAGCGCCGCGATGGCCTGCGGGTTGCCACAGCCCAGGCCCAAGTTCGCGCCCTCAGGCGCCGCCGCAAGCTCCTCCACGCTGTACCCGATGAAGGTCGAGACGGCCTCGGGGTCGGCCACAGCGCCCGGCGCGGAGGTTCCGCAACAACTCGAGCCGGTGCCGCAGCAACTGGAAGCCCCGGCGTCCTCCGCGATACCAGCGTAGCGGGAGCGCACGGCTTCCAACACCACTTCGGGATCTATCGGCTGCGTATCCTTGCCCATGGAGACTCCTTCCTCAGACCCGACTCCCGACGCATGGGTAGCCGCGGCAGAGCTATGCATATAATCGCTTATACGAGTATATACGTGGCGGGGGCTCTTGTCTACCCGTGCCGCTCCCCCCAAAAAGGTCCCGATGCTAAGATGAGCGGCATGACGGACGACGAAAGAGACACGGTCGACAACGACGCGCCCTCAGACGAGGCAACCGAGAACCCCCTTCACAAGAAGTTGGGCATCCGCCCGGGTTCGACCGGAGCCATAGTCGCACCTCCCGAGGGAGATATCCTCTCCCCTCTGCCGGAGTCCTTCGTAGTGCTGACGTCGATCGACTACGTCGCATCCGCGGACGGCCCGTTCGATTACCTGCACTTCTTCGCCCGCAACCGGGGGGATCTGGTAAAGGACTTCAACCGGCTGCGCGACAAGCTCGCTCCCGGCGGGAGCCTGTGGATCTCCTGGATAAAGCAGTCCTCGACTCGGGGAGGCGGTGGGCTCCCGGGCGACCTGAACGAGAACACCATCCGCCGACTGGCCCTGGCGGGCGGACTTGTGGACGTGAAGGTGGCTTCGCTCGATGCGGAGTGGTCCGCTCTGAAGCTGGTCTGGCGTCGCCACTAGAATGCTGGCCGGCCGAAGGCGCGGCCGATCGTATCGCGCCTAGTCCTCGCTGCCGGAGAAGCCCGGTGTGCCGCCCGCGAGACCCAAGTTGTCCTTGACCAGCCGGAACAGTCCCCGTTCGGTGCTCGCGCGGATGGACACGTAGCACTGATCGCAACTCTCCCGCGTTGGCCTGAACCCTTTCGCCGCCTCCTTGCGCGATGCGTACTGCGCGTCGGGGTACATCGAACACGCGTTGATAAGGCCGTCGGGGCGCACGACCATGAAGCGCCGCCCTGCCTGGCAGCCCTTCATCCCCCCTTCGGCGAAGAAGCGGTAGGTCTGCTCCAGGATGTAGTCGGAGTTCATGACCGTCGAGGAACCGCGCCGATACTCTTTGAGAAAGTCGAAATGCCGGCGTAGCAGGGCAAGATCCTCGGGCGCGGTGATACAGAGGCTCCGATCGCCGGTCCGCAACGGGCTGTAAGCGCTGAACGAGATCTGGGTGCCCCACTCCTCGGCCTGGGCCACCAGCCCGGGGATCTCGGCGAAGTTCTCGTGGGTCAACGCGGAATTGAGCACTATGTTCCCCCGCCCGTACTGCTTGATGAGGTAGGGGATGATCTCGCTCATCTTGGCGTACAGCCCCGGGACACGCCGGAAATCATCGTGCCGCTCGTCCGGGAAGTCGAGCGATATGGAGAAGAGAGACACTCCTGCCTTATTGAGAGCGAGATATCGTTCCTCGGTCATGAGCCACCAGTTGCTCACAAGAACGACCATGGGCAGACCGCCCGGCCGCTTGACTGCGCGGACGATATCTTCCAGATCGTCGCGCAGAAGCGGTTCGCCGCCGGACAACTGGCATACGCCCGGCTTGAACTCTTGGGAGTAGCGCGTGTATTCGGCCGGCGTCATCAGCTTCGCCTCAGGCTTGATGCCGCCCTTGTCGCAGTGCACGCAGTCGGCACAGCACGAGTGGGTGACTTCGAACGATAGGCACACCGGCCAGCCTTTGGCCCGGTTCCATAGCGACCTCACGCCGATGCGGGCCGATTCGGTGGTCTTCATGCTCGGGATGCTTCCATTTCGATGAGGCCCGCGGGCCGTTGGCTTCTCGCCCGACACTGTACCGCACGGGTCCCGGCCCGCCTAGCCCCGGAGCGGATGCGCGCGATGCCTGTGGAGGCTGCCGGGCTCCCTCCGCCAATGATACGATTCTGCTGACCACGGCTATTGATAACCAAGGGACAAGCAGTTGGTGCCGCTACGTGCTTGATCACATAGTCGATCTCCTTCACGCATTAGGCATCGCGGCGCCCGGGCGCACGGGATGGATAACCGTGATCCTCACGTTCGCCATCGCGGGGCTCGCGGCGTGGCGCTTCATACCCCGGCTCAGGGTCTTCTCGCTGAAGGTCGGCTGGGCCGACGAGCCGAACCCGCGGCGCCTCAACAAGGAGCCCCTGCCCAATGCGGGCGGGCTGGCCATCTTCGCCTCGGTCACCGTGGCCCTGATCATCGCCACCCTGCTCCGCCCCATCGTCATCGAGCAGGTACAGGTGGGCGTGCTGGCCATCCTGCTCGGCGGATCTTTCTTGATCATGGCTGGCTTCATAGACGACCAGTTCGGCCTGCCTCCCGTGTTCCGCCTGGGCGTGCAGTTGATCGCCGCCCTGCTGCTGGTGAGCACCGGCATCCGGATCAACGTGGCCTTCGGTGGGAGTATGGCGGTGACCCTCTCGGTCATCTTCACAGTCATCTGGGTGATGGCCATCACGAACGCGGTCAACTTGATCGACGGCGTGGACGGTCTGGCCGGAGGAGTGAGTTTCATCACTGCCATGAGTCTGCTGGCCGTCTCGGCTCAGGTCCAGAGCAAGGCCGCCTCCACCCTTGTCTTGGCGGCCGTGGGAGGTGCGGCGCTCGGCTTCTTGCGGCACAACTTCCCGCCCTCGCGCATCATCATGGGAGATAGCGGGGCCTACTTCTTTGGCTTCGTGCTGGCGGCCACGAGCATCCTGGGGGGGCTCAAAGTAACCACCCTCTTCTCTCTGTTCCCCACCATGCTCTTCCTCTTCGTGCCGTTGCTCGACACGGTGATCGTCATATTCCGGCGCCTGCTCGAACGGAGGAACCCCATCTCCAGCCCCGGCACGGATCACATCCACCACCGGCTCCTCGCGCGGGGACTGTCGCCGGCCCACACAGTCGTCCTTCTGCTGAGCATCACCATGGTGGCGAACATCGTGGCCATGGCCGTCCAAGGGCTGTCGGCCCTGGTCATCGTCGTCACCACTCTGGCGATCCTGGCCCTGCTCGCTCTGGTCGCGTGGAGGCGCCGACGCGCGTTCCGCCGCACCGCGGCTCGTCAGTCAGCCGTGCCCTTTGGCGTGGAACCGGGCGGCGAAAAGCCGTCAGAGCAGTAGGCTCGAGTCTCCGAAACCAAAGTCACCCTTGCCCCGTCGTAGCGGCAACCGAAAAGACAAACGGGGTGTGAGTCTTTTGATTGGAGGGGTGCGAGATGCGCAGGTTCGGCAAATATCAAGGTATCGTGGCAGCCGTCCTTGTTCTCATCATCGTGGGGACGGCGATCGCGGGCGCGGGCTGTGGTAGCCAGGGCGGCGCGGCGAGCGGCCCGGTCAAACTGACCGAAGCCGATAACGGCAAGACGGTCACGATCAAAGTGGGCGATACCGTCCAGGTCATCCTCCCCGGCAACCCGACCACCGGGTACTCTTGGTCGACCTCCCTAAGCGACAAGGACGCGGCCGTGCTGCAGCAGCAGGGCGACGCGGCCTACACGCAGGAGTCCACCGATCCAAGCCTCGTGGGTGGCGGCGGCACCTTCACTTTCGACTTCAAGGCGATGGCCCCCGGGCAGGTGGTCCTGAGGTTCGACTACGCTCGTCCCTTCGAAACCGGCGTGGCGCCCATCCAGACCTACTCGGTGACCGTGACGGTCAAGTAGCCGGCAAGTCACCTGTACGAACCCGGATCGGCCATGAAATCCCGATATAGCCGGTAGTGGGACGTCTGTTCGTAGCAGGTCTCTACGATAAGCCCGTCGCCCAGCACGAAGACCTGGGCCCCCTTCACCGCCATGATCACCGGTGAATGGGTGGCGATGACGAACTGGGCATGACCGCGCCGGCGATACTCCGAGAGCAGACGCAGCAGTTCGAGCTGACTTGCCGGCGAGAGTGCGGCTTCGGGCTCGTCGAGGAAGTACAGCCCCGGGATCTGATACCGGCCACGGAAGTAGGCGAGAAGACCTTCCCCGCGGGAGCGGAGCGTCAACTTCTCTCCTCCGTGGTAGCGGGCCTGCCCGGGATCGACATCGGTAACATCGTCGATGAACTCCGCCCACTCCCTGAAGCTCTCGGCACTGAAGAGCCCGCCCCTCACCGAGCTCTTGGCCAGGGACACGTCGACGTAGTCGCTGAGCGCCCACGCCGGCGCGCCGGCCTCTGCGCGGCTCCTCTTGGGCTGCGCCCAGATGTGGAAGCCGCAGCGGCGCGCGATCGCCTCGATCAACGTCGATTTTCCCGATCCGTTCTCGCCGACAAGGAAGGCCACATTCTCGGTGAGGCGGAGCTCCTGCCGCTGCTGGAACGCCGGCACGTTGAACGGGTAGATGCCTCGATCGGGGAGGTCATCCCCCCGTATCCGCACCCCCTCCAACCAGACGGCCGGGCTCTCGGCGGAGCCGCTCATCCGGGGCTCACTGGGTGGTGAGCGTCAGGCTCCCCACGCTCATATCCACGGTGACAGTGAGGAGCTTGCCCTGTTTACCGGCACCGGCGGCCGGGGTGCTGTATGTGCCGCCCGCCGTCACCCATTCCCCCTCCTGGGTGACGTCTGTCAGCCTGCCCTTGATTGTGACCTTTGCCGCTGTGCCGGCCGGGACGATGATGTGCACGCTCCCCACTCCCGCCTCGATGCCGACCGAACCGTCACTCCGCAACTGTCCGGAGAAGTCGAGGGTGAACGAGCCCGCGCCGCCTTTGAACGCCATCTTCTTGAAGTTCGCGTCGCCCAGGCCGGTCAGCGTGACCGAAGAAGCTCCCGTCTCGTAGGTGAGCGATTCCATCTGGCTCGGGTTGGGAGCCGAGAAGCTCACGTGGCTCTTGGACGCCCCATCCTTGATGCTCAATCTCTGCAGCGACAACCCGCCCAGCTCGTACGTGCCTTCGTAGGCGCCGGCCGTCACGGCTAGGCGTATGGGAGCGATTCCCAGCTTGAGGTCCCAGTCGTTGACGATGTCGCTTCCCAAACCCGACAGACCCTTCGTGTTCCCCTGCTTGATGGTCAGCGCGGCGTCTGTCCGGGTGACATCCGGTTTCCAGCGCACCACGTTGTAGCGGATGACCCCCGAGGCCAGGCCGGGGGCCCCCGGCTGGACGCTGAGCTTGCCGGCACCCATGGCCAGGGTCACATCGGTGACCGCGGCGCTGCCGAGAGGCTCGTCGATCACCAGCTCCTGCGTGGGTCCCGTGGCGACACTGCACCCAGTCAGGAATACCGTCGCCCCGAGGGCCGTCGCCACAACAATCCCGGTGACGATCTTCTTGTAGCTCATGGTCACCCCACTCTCCTCGTCGGTCTGGATCCTCGCTTCCGGGCCCCGCGCCCCGCTGTCGTCTCAGTATCACAAATCCGTGAGCAAAGGGTCGGCGTGTGCGGTCAGGATGTACGCGGCCACACACAGGATCACCGCGAACACCACGGCGGCGATCCGCACCGCGACCCTGGCGGGCGGACGAGGTGCGGACAGCCGCGAATCCACCCCTGCGAATGAACGGACGTGGCGCAGATACCTCCAGATGCCGCTCAGGAAGACCAACAGCCAGGCACCGCCCAGGACCCAACCGCCCAACACGTCGGACAGCCAGTGGACACCCAGGTAGATCCGCGACACCCCGATGAGCCCGGCGATGACCGCGGCTACCACGAGGGCCGCCCACGCCCAGCCGAGCCCTCCCCGGCGCCACCGGAACGCCACGTAGACGAGCAGGGCGAGGAAGACCAGCGTGGTCAGAGCATGTCCCGACGGCATGCTGCCCGAGCTGGGCATCGCGATGAGGGCATCGTCCACCGGCGGTCGCGGCCGGCCGACCACTGCCTTCGCCACTTCGGAGACCCCCCAACCGATTAGTAACCCCACGGCCACCAACGTGGCGTGCGCTCGCCTCCCCCACACGGCCAGCAACAGGACGACCGAGAACGCCAATGCTGCCAGCATGGGAGCGTTGCCGAGCAGAGTGATCGCCCAGAAGAACTGGCTGCGCCCCGGGGTGCGCCAGGCGATGAAACCGTCGGAGACCCGCCGGTCCCAGCCCGAGAGGGCGGAATCGGGACCGGAGGCCAGGGCGAGGACGACGAAGATGGCGAGCAGCGCGACCGCTCCCAGAAGCGCGGCAGCGACGCCCGCGCGACCCGCCCCCGGGCGGCCCCCGCGGTCCGGCGTCATCTGGTGGGGGCCACAGCGTCGGTGCTCACTCGACGGGGACGACCTGGTGGCGCAGCACCGTTTTCAGGTTCTCGGGCTTGGCCGTGCGCGGGTCGCCCAGGTAGATCTCGTGATGGCGCCCGTGGAACCGGTACCCGTTCTGGTCCACGAATTCACCCATGCGCATGAGAGTCGCCGGCTCATCGGCGTACGGGCCGATGTGCATCACCTGGACGCAGAGTCCTTCTTCGAAGCGCTCGAGCCGGAGCCGGTCGAGCGGCTGCGTGTCCGCCCCCTCCTTGGCGCGCTTCGTGCGCAACTGCCCGAGGGCCTCCGCGAACATGTTCTCGGTTATATGGTCGGGCTGCATCATCATGAGCGTCCAAAGCCACTGGTCGGACGCGGCATAATCGGCGCCCCCTTCCGGAGTCGTCCACAGGCCCTCGAGAGCCATGACCGTGTAGTCGATCGGGTTTTCCACCCGCTTCTTGGACATGAACTTCAGGGTGTAGGAGGTCCCGTAGAGAGCCCCGATGGCGGCGGCAAAACCGGGAGAGTCGCCGGGCATCAGTCCGGGCTCTATCTGGCCGTCGATCATCGCGAACTGCATCTCTGGCACCTGGACCAGCACACATTCCTTGGCCGAGGGTAGATAGAGATGCTTGAGCTGCTTCTTGAGGTCTAGTTTCGCCGGAGCGTCGCTGGCCATGACTACCTCCCCGAGATGAGACTCCTGCACACCATCATACTTGCGCCTATACTTCAGGCGAAACCGTCATCGTTGGAGACGGCCGATCATTCCTGGCCGGGCATCCCTTGGAGGCGATTTCCATGCGTGCATACTTTGCCGACGTCTTTCGCCATGCACTTCTCCTGGGCATCTGCGTGGGCGCGACTACCGCGGTGCTCGCCGGCGCCGCGTTCTTCGCGGGCTGCGCAGGCGACCAGCCGACAACCACCACCGCCTCGTCAGCGCCCTCCACCACGATGGCCTCGGCGAGCACTTCCGATGTCGCCTCGACGACCACGGCGCCCGATATGACCACCGAGACCACGGTCGAGGCTACCGTGGAGAAGCCCGTGAAGCCCGCGGCCGAGCTACTCCACCTCTGGTGGCGCCTCGGGGATTACTGGGATCCGAACCAGATAGAAGACTTCTCCATCCCGGACGCAGACTTCAATCCCAACGGCTCTCGGATCATCGGCGACCCGTACGTCTATGCCGACCCGGTCTCAAGGCGCGACTACCTCTTCGCGACCGGAGAAGACGGGAGACTCCTGGTGGTGTCTATGCGCTTCGACGATTCCGACTCTCACGAATCAGCGTCCACCAAGGTCCCGGCGCCGACCGGACAACCATTGCGCGAACTCCTCGGCGGGCGAGCCTTCAACAGCCCTCTGGCCAGCCCACTCGCGATGATGGGGACAGGCGCGGACAAGACCATCCACGTCTTCGCCACCGACATCGCCGACAACCTCATCCACTTCTGGTTCAAAACGCATGACCCGGGGCAGGTGCAATTGGGAGGCGTCAAGTCCGAGAACCTCACCTCCATCACCGGCATCCCGGTGGCGCACGTGGGGTCGGCCCGCGTCGCCGCGGACGGGGCGACCGTGGAGGTCTGCGCGCTCGATCCGGACGACGAACTGCTCTACTTCCGCCTTGCCCCCAGCGGGCAGTGGTCGGCGGAGAATCCCAGCAAGCTCACGGGGAGGGTCGCCAAGAAGGAGGCGACGTTCTTCACCGACCCGCTCGGCGTGTCCGACACCACCATCGCTTCCTCTTGTCTCCTGGATCACATGCTGCTCTACCGCCGGGCGGCTGACGGCACGTGGACGCTCGAGGACATCACGCAGGAGACCACTACGGAGAACGCCGACCCTGGGGTAAGTCTGGGCGGCTGGTTGTCGTGGTGGGACTGGCAGAACAAGGACTACTGGGATCCATCCCAGTTCCAGAACCCGCTCGCGATCCTCACCACCGCGGGCCATTTCCAGCTTCTCGAGCGCACGTCTACCGACACGCCGTGGAAGGTGACGGATGTATCGACGCTGACGGGAGTGATCTTCGCGGCGGATGGCGGCGGCGACTCGATCATCCGGCTTCACGCTCCCCCGGGCGGATCGCCGAAAGAGGCGCATTTCGCCGGGGTCGACAAGCAGCAGAACTTGATCCACTTCTGGCGGGACGTTCAAGGGCAATGGCACACCGAGGACCTGACGGCCAGGACCGGCCAGAACTTTGCCTACTCCTTAGACCACTCCACCTCGCAGGTCGGCGTCGCCGGAACCGCCGTCTGGGCGGCAAGCCACGCAAAGCCTCCTGACTACGCGGTCCTGGAAGCTACCCAGTTCTTGTCGGGCGTCTCCCCCGACGGCCGGCTTGTCGTTCTCTGGGCCGGCTCCGATGGCACGTGGCACCCGGCCGACGTGACGGCCGTGATGGGCTACCAGGTGCGGGGGCCGGACCTCATCTGGAGCGACGGCAACGCGAATCATCTGGTCATGGCCGGGACCAAGTAGGATCGGCCGCTCCAGAGGACTTCGCGCTACGATGGCCAATGAGAGAAACACTGTCGAGTGCTGACCGCGTGCAGTCTCTCTCCACGAGGAAGGCACGACGAAATCAAGGAGGAGCCATGAAAGAAGTCCCCGGGCTCTACGCCGAATTCCGCGCGCAATTCCCCGAGATCCTCGAGAAGAACGAAGAACTGGGCCGTATGGTCCACGAGCAGGGTCCCCTCGACGAGAAGACCCGCTCCCTAGTGAAGATAGGCATCGCGGCCGCCAGCCTCCACCTGACCTCGGTCACGACCCAGGTCGCCCGAGCCCGCGAAGCCGGAGCCAACGAGAACGAGATCCTTCATGCCCTCTTGCTGGTCATCCCCACGTGCGGATTCCCGACCTTCATGCAGGCCTACCGCGAGTACAAAGGCGAGTAAGCCATGTCACCGGAGCGCGCTAAGGGGGCCGAGCCGCCCGATCTGACGGACCTGCCGGCGGACGAAGCGGAAGCCGCCATCGAGGAGGAGGCCCCAGTCGAGGTGGAGGTCGGCGACGAGCCGGACGAGGAGGTCCTCGAGTCTCCACCTGACCCCGAGCTTCGCATCCACGAGATAGGCATGCAGCTCTACGAGGCGACGATCGAGCGCGGTCCTGCCAAGGCGGCTGCCTCGTTCGTCACCGGCCGGGCCATGCAGCGCCGCATCCTCGCCCAGGCCATGGCCGACCCTGTGTTCAAGACCCAGCTCTTCCGCTTCGTCGACGTGTACCCCAGCATCCGCGACTCCGGCGACCTGCTCCGGCATCTCCGCAGCTACTTGGGCGGCATGGACGCGCCCCGGCCGCTCGACCGGCTGGTCGCGACCGACAGGAGGCGGCTGCCGAGTTGGGCGGTCACGCGCCTTACCGAGCGGGGCATGCAGCGAATGGCCGAGACCCTCATCGCGGGCCGCGACGCCACCGACGCGCTGCCCACCTTGAAGCGGCTCCGTCGCCGGCATACCGGCTTCACCCTGGACATCCTCGGCGAGGCCTGCCTGAGCGACGCCGAGTCGGAGGAGTACGCCCGGCGCTACCACGACCTTCTGGACTATCTGCCCGCCAAAGTCGCCCGCTGGGGCGAGGATCGCACTATCGACCATTCACCCTACGGCCCAGAGCCAAGGGTTAACGTCTCCTTGAAGGTGAGTTCTCTCTACTCCCAGATCGATCCGCTCGATTTCGAGGGTTCGCGGCGGGCCCTGGCCTCGACCTTGAAGCCTCTGTTTCTCAAAGCTCGCGACAACGGCGTGTTTCTTAGTATCGACGTAGAGCGTTTCGTCCACCGGGACCTCACTTATGCCGCGTTCGCCGACCTGTGCCGGGATCCGGATCTTCGTGACTACGCCCATCTGGGGATAGCGGTCCAGGCCTACATGCGCGACAGCGCTGAGATCGTTCAAGGTCTCCTCTATCTTGCCCGCGACCGTGGGACCCCGTTCACCGTGCGTCTGGTCAAGGGCGCCTACTGGGACTATGAGACCATCCTCGCCGCCCAGGAGCACTGGCCTCCCCCGGTGTTCCTCAGCAAGGCGGAGACCGACGCTCAGTTCGAACGGCTGGCGAAGAGGATCATCGACAACTGGCAGTGGACGCGGCCGGCCCTGGCGACTCACAACCTTCGGAGCATAGCTGTCGGCATCGCGGCGGCCGAGGCGGTCGGACTGCCGGCCACAGCGGTCGAGATCCAGGTGCTGCACGGCATGGCCGATTCCATCCGCAGGGCCTGCGTGGGCCACGGCTACCGGGTGCGCGAATACGTGCCGGTGGGAGAGATCATCCCGGGCATGGCCTACCTGGTCCGGCGCCTGCTCGAGAACACGGCGAACGAATCCTTCTTGCGCCTGACCTTCGCCCAGCACGAGGATCCGAAGTCGCTGCTGGCCCCTCCGGTCGTGAAGCCGGTGGCCGAAGCCGCAGCGCCCGAGGGCTCCGAGCCGCCGCAACCCAACGAGGGCGAGACTTGCCTCCCCTTCCGGAACGAGCCGCACACGGACTTCGCCCGTGAAGAGAATCGAAGCGCGATGGAGAAGGCACTCGCGACCATCGCCGCGAGCGCCGGGCGCGACTACCCCCTGCTCATCGACGGCTCTTCGATGCAGACGGGCGACTGGCTCAACTCCACGAACCCAGCCCGGCCCTCCCACGTCGTCGGCAGAGTGGCGGCTGCAGGCGAGGCCGACGCCGACCGGGCGCTTGATAGCGCTGTCGGCGCCTTTCATTTTTGGCGCGACACTCCTGCTGCCGAGCGAGCCGACCTCCTTTTCAAGGCAGCCGCCGGCATGCGGGCTCAGCGCTTTGAACTGGCGGCACTCGAGGTCATGGAGGCAGGAAAGCCCTGGCGGGAAGCGGACGCCGATGTCTGTGAGGCCATCGACTTCCTCGAGTACTACGGCCGGGAGATTCTGCGGCTCTCAGAGGTCTGGCAACTAAGCGATGTGCCGGGCGAGAGCGACCTGTATTTCTACGAGCCGCGGGGTGTGGCGGTGGTCATAGCCCCGTGGAACTTCCCGCTGGCCATCCCCACCGGCATGGTCGCTGCGGCTCTTGCGGCCGGCAACAGCGTGGTCTTCAAGCCGGCCACTCCTACCCCGGTCCTCGGTTACGCGATGGTGCGCATCCTGCACGAGGCGGGCGTACCCGGCGGGGTCCTCAGTTTCCTGCCTGGCCCGGGCGGTGAGATCGGTGACTATCTGGCGGCCGACCCGCGCGTGGACCTTGTCGCGTTCACCGGCAGTCTCGACGTGGGCCTCTCGATCATGGGTAGGGCAAGCGGTGCCGCTCCGGGGCAGCGCAGCATCAAGCGGGTGATAACCGAGATGGGCGGCAAGAACGCCATCATCATCGACACCGACGCCGACCTGGACGCGGCCGTCGAGGGAGTGTTGGTCTCGGCCTTCGGCTATGCCGGGCAGAAGTGCTCGGCCTGCAGCCGGGTGGTCGTCCTCGATACCATCTACGACCAGTTCCTCCGCCGGCTCACTCAGGCGACCGCGAGCCTCAGGTCGGGCGACCCGGCCGACCCCGGCACCCGGATAGGCCCGGTCATAAGCGCCGATGCCCGCGACCGGATCCTCGGCTACATCGAGGTAGGCAAACGGGAGGCGGCCCTGGTGGTGCCGGCTGGAGCTGGCGGCGAGGCTCCGGGGGCGGTCGGCGGCGGCGCGGACGACTCCCCCGAACCGGAGGTGGAGGCCCCCGACGGGACGCCCCTGACCCCCGCGGTCGCCGCCCTGATGGGCGATATCGACCCTCAGACCTTCGCGGACGCCATGGAAAGCGACCCCGGCGCTCTGGGGACCGCTCAGGGCGATGCCGCCGAGGAAGCCGGAGAGACCGAGGAAGCTCCGGCGCCGCTTGCCGGCGAAGCGGCGATCGGCCCAGCCGTCGCCGGCCCAGAGGCGGCAGAAGAGCCCGGTTACTTCGTCTCGCCTCACATCTTCTCGGACGTACCCCCCGACTCGACCATCGCTCAGGAAGAGATCTTCGGTCCGGTGCTCTGCGTCATCCGGGCCAGGAACTTCGACGAAGCTCTCGAGCAGGCTCTCGGGGTCCGCTACGGCCTCACGGGCGGCCTGTATTCCCGGAACCCGACCCACATCATGCGGGCGGCCAGGGAGTTCCGGGTCGGCAACCTCTACATCAACCGGCCGATCACCGGGGCCATGGTCGGCCGGCAGCCGTTCGGCGGCTCCCGCATGAGCGGCATAGGTTCCAAGGCCGGCGGCCCGGATTACCTGCTGCAATTCATGGAGCCCCGGGTGGTGACGGAGAACACCGTAAGGAGGGGATTCGCGCCGGATACTCCGCCGACTGACTGACCGGTGCGACGCGCGACGCAGGCCGGGCCGCGGCCGTCACACGGTGAGCCAGCGCACAGCTGAGCTGGAAGGTTAGAAGAAGAAGTCCGGCTGTTTCCGCTTCTCGAAGACGGCTCCGACGGTGTCGAGGATGAGCCGCACTCCGTGCAAAGCGGCCAGCTCGCCCGGGTCGTAGCGCGGAGAGATTTCCACCATGTCCATGCCGATCACGTTGGCCCGCTCGGCCACGGCGCGCAGGAGGGCCCTCGCCTCGTAGTAGCTGAAGCCGCCGGGTTCGGGCACTCCAGTACCCGGCGCGATGGCCGGGTCGAGGCAGTCGATGTCGAAGGTTATCCAGGTATCCACATCCGGTTCGACGGCCTCTATCAGCCGCCCCAGGCCCCACTCCCGCATCTGCCGCTGCACCGGCTCGCACCAGTGGGTGATCACCCCTCGGTCTCGGGCGAGCTCGACATTGTCGGCGGCAGTATGAAGACTCCTGATGCCGTACTGCACGACCCTGCCGGCCACTTCATCCTCGTGCGCGCGGATGATGGGACTGGCGTGTGTGAAGAACTCTCCCCCGATGTCGTTCCAGTAGTCCATGTGGGCGTCGAAATGGATGAGTTGTACCGGTGGCGCGTACGTCCCTCTCACCCGTTCCACCCCAAGGAGAAGGGGATACGTGATGGAATGGTCTCCCCCCAAGACGACCGGGAAGAGCCCGGCGCGCAGCAACTCGGCCAGCCGGGTGCCAATGAGGGGAAAGCTCACCTCGGGAGGCGCGGTCGGGGGCAGATAGACATCACCGGTGTCGACAAAACGCACTGCCTCGAGGAGATCCAGCGCCACCTCCCCGTCCCAAAAGGCCTCTGCCTCTTTGCGGTATGCCCACTGACCGGAGATGGCGCGCAGCGCCTGCGGTCCTTCCCGCGCGCCCGCGCGTCCGGTCGTCCCCTCGTCGTAGGGCACGCCGACGATCGCCACATCGCCATCCGCGAGGGAAGGCCGGACGACGTACGGCGACCTGAGGAAGGTGGCTAGGCCGGGCATGCCAGCGTATTCCCTCCGGGTGATCTGGGGCTGAACTCGACGAATGCTTCCGCCGCCTATCCTATCCGGTACGGCTCACGCGCACAATGCGTCTACCGTGCTGCGCCGGCGTAGCCGTCGAGCCGCCACAGGCCGGCTGCCAGCACTTGGTCGACCGCCGCGCGGTACTCCGCGGGGGTCGGCGGGCGAAGGGCGGCGCATTCGGGGGGAGCCTCCTGCGGGCCGTGATCGCCCCGCGCCGCCTTGTACGCCGGCCGGTACTGATCCATGACGTTGATGTAGGTGTCGCGAGAGACCTCATCGGCGAGAAAACGGGCCGCCTCCGCCGTTCCGGCGAGCCCATCGGGGAGCACCAGATGCCGTATCAGCAGCCCGCGGCGCGCTACTCCCTGCTCGTCCAACTGCAGGTCGCCCACCTGCCGCTGCATCTCGAGCACGGCCGCATGGTTCCGGGGGACATAGTCGCTCACCCCCGAGAGGGGCTCGCCTACCCGGTCGTCGCTGTACTTCACGTCGGGCATGTAGATATCGATCACGCCGTCGAGGAGCCGCAACGTGTGCACGGCATCGTAGCCGCCGGAGTTGAAGACCAGGGGGAGCCGCAGCCCGCCGTCGACGGCCACCGCGACGGCCGCGAGCATCTGCGGCACCACATGGCTGGGGCTGACGAAGTTTATGTTCTGGCAACCGGCCGCCTGCAGACTCAGCATCATCTCCGCGATCCGGTCCGGCTCCGCCTCCCACTCAGGATGGTGGCAGGCGGGCTGACTGATGTCGTAGTTCTGGCAGAAGACGCAGGCCAAGTTGCAGCCGGCGAAGAAGATGGTCCCCGAACCGCCCCGCCCCACCAGCGGCGCCTCCTCGCCGAAGTGCGGGCCGTGACTCGCCACTTGGGCAAGCGCCCCGATGCGACAGACCCCCAACTCGCCCGCGGTCCTGTCCACCCTGCAGTTCCGGGGACACGTGACGCAGCGACGCAGGAGGGCCTGACTCCGGCGCGCCCGCTCCGCCAGCTCGCCGGATTCGTGCAGGTCGAGATATGCCGGCCGCCCCGCGCTCATCGGGCCCGTTGCCTCACTCGACCTGCAAGGTCGTTCACGCAACCCTCCAGTCCCCGAGGAATTGATGCTTCAGCATACCGCGCCCCAAAGGAATCCCCTCCCCGGACTCGTACAAGTGGCTAACCAGCCCCGCATCCCGAGGGGTCTCAGTCAAGGCCAGTGGAGGGATCATGTCCGGTCTCGCAGAGCTACTGCACGGCGGCGCCACCGACCAGAGCGAGGTCACGCGGGTTCGCGATGTCCTCATGTTCGAGCCGCCCGACCTGCGCAAGCGGCTGGTCCGCTTCGGTGCACTCCTGATCCTGGCGTCGGCTATCGCCACGTACGGGCTGCTGGGCGACTCGGTGGCCACCGTCATAGGTGCCATGATCGTCGCTCCTCTCATGCTCCCCATCATGGGACTGGCCTTCGCGGTCAGCATCGGCGACCGCAAGGCGATAGTGAGCTCCATCCTCGTGGGGGTCGCCGGCATGGCGACGGCCGTAGCGGTGGGCTTCGTCCTCGGCCACACGACCGGCTCCGCCTTCGACCCGACCACCAATGCCCAGATCATGGCCCGCACCGCCCCCCGGCTGGTCGACCTTGCCGCTGCCCTCGCCACCGGACTCGCCGGCGCATTCGCGATCGGACGGAAAGACGTCTCGGACACCCTGCCCGGGGTGGCCATCGCCATCTCTCTGGTGCCACCACTGACGAACGCCGGCATCCTGCTGTCGACCGGTCGAGCCGATCTGGCCATGGGAAGCCTGCTCCTCTTCGTGACCAACTACTTCGCCATCCTGATCACCGGCACTTTGGTCTTCGCGCTGATGGGATACCCCGGAGTATCGCTGGTGCCGAAGTCGATCCGCGGCAGGCGGGTTGCCGTCGCGCTCATCGTTGTCATGGTCATCTTGATCGCCATCCCCCTGGGGCTGACCGGACGGGGGGTGGCCGAGGCGAGCCTAGCCGAAAACCGAGCCGCGCAGGCCACCAGGGCGTGGATCGCGGGGACGAACTACAAGTACGTGTCGACGCAGGTGGGGGACAAGACGGTGAACATCGTGATCACCGGGTCGGGCGACCTCCCGTCACAGCAGAGCCTGGAGCAGAGTCTGGCCGGCCAACTCTACGGGATGAAGGTTCAGGTTCACGCGGTGCCATCGCAGAACTTGGAGTTCGAGACCACGGCCGGCGGGGGCTGAGCGAGCGGACCCCTACTTCATGGTGTCCGCACCTCAAGCGGCAGCGAACCTGGCAGCCTTGGGGCTCCGAGGTCTTGCTATCCGAACATTTGTTTGTTTATAATCTGCTTTCCACGAACATATGTTCACCAGCGAGCACACCGCAGCCAGCGTCGGGAGCTACTACTTCAATTTCTTTTTCTAATAATGCAACGTTTATTGCACTAATAGAGAGCGACCCCAAAATGCCCGAGTCACGCCGTCTCCCGGCTCAGCGGATCCCGCCGAGCCACGACTACATCCGCAGGAACAAAGCTGGGCCGCCTCCGCAGCAGGTAGCGGCACCCCAGGCCGAGGAACCGCCCGACGCCTCGCCCCCATTCGTCCACCTGCATGTCCACTCGAACTTCTCGTTCCTGGATGGCGGCAGCCGCATAGAGGAACTGGTCACCCGGGCAGCCGAGTTGGGGCAGCCCGCTCTCGCGCTCACCGACCACGACGGCCTGTACGGCGCCGTCCGCTTCGCCAAAGCCTGCGCCAAACGGGACATCAAGCCGATCTTCGGCGCCGAGGTAAGGGTGGAGTCGCTCCTGGCCGGCGGCGACCCGGGCCAAGCCGACCTCGGCTCTGGCGCCGCCGACGACCCTCATCATCTCGTGCTTCTCGCCGAGACCCGCGAGGGTTATGCCAACCTCTGCCGGCTCCTCTCTGCCGCCCATTTGGCCGACCCCGAACGCCAGCGGCCGCCCTGCGTTACCCTCGAGTCCCTGCGCACCCATGCCCAAGGACTCATCTGCCTCACCGGCTGTCGCCACGGCGAAGTGGGCTACCTGGTCGACGCGGGTCGTGACAGCCAGGCCAAGACCGCTCTTCTTCGGCTCCGCGACATCTTCGGCGCCAACCATCTCTACGTCGAACTGCAGTACTTCGGGTACGAGCCCCACCAGGAGGCGCACGCCGGGCAGCACGGCGCTGCCGTCTTCAAGAAGCTGCCGGCGATCGGCAATCGGCTCCGCCACGAACAGGTGCCCGCTTCGCAGGTGGCCGTCTGCCCCGCCACCATTGCACCCCCCAGTTCTCTGTCAATGCATTTTTCATGTTATGCAACTTCAATTGCAACTACACATAAGGACGCGCCAGCAACAGACCCCGGCCCCCCAACCAGCGTGCTACCCACCAAGAAGGCCGCTCCTCGCGACGATCTCCCCCAAGGGCACCCTCAGCGTCTCAATCCCTCCGACTACGATGTAGGCTTCCATCGAGACGACCGGCCCTGGCGCCTGTCCTGTCTCACCTATTGTCTGCAACTCGCCGCGCTCGCCCGCGCCTGTGACCTACCCAGCGTCCTCACCACAAACGCGCACTATGCACGGGAATCCGACAGAGCCATCCATCTGATCTGTCGGGCCGCCGGCCATGACAAGCCCCTCTCCGGCTACCCGGACCTGGTCCCCGGGGTTCGGTGTCTCAAGGCTAAAGTTGAGATAGAGTGTTTGGTGGCGTCTTTGCTGGAACTCATCGGACAGGGGAAAGCAGGCGGACCGTCGGCGGACGCCCCGTCGGCCAGCGGTTTAATGCATTCATATTGTAATGCAATAAGTATTGCGTCAACTGGCACCGACTCGGGGCCACCGTGCTCACCCAAGCAAGAGTTCGAGGTAGTCTCCCGAGCACCTCGTGGCTGTGTCGGATCCGACACAAGACATAGGTACCCGGGAATGCCCAACAGTGGTGTAGTGCGTAATGGTTGTATTGCAACGAATATTGCATTGGCACCCTGGCCTTCGCCCCTGGCCGCTGCGGCACAGATCGCCGCGCGCTGCAATGTCGACCTGGAACTTGGCACCTACCACTTTCCCCAGGTCGCCGTTCCCGAAGGCGAGACGGCGTACTCGCTCCTAGCCAAGCGCTGCTTCCGGGGCATCGCCCGCCGCTACAGGCCGGTGCCCCCTCGAGCGGTGGAGCTTCTGGAGAAGGAGCTCCACATGATCCAGCAGATGGGATTCGCCCATTATTTCTTGGTGGTGCACGACATCGTCAGGTGGGCACGCGCCAAAGGGGTCGCGTGTAGCGGGCGGGGCAGCGCCGGTAACTCCATCGTCTGTCACGCGCTGGATATCACCGCCAGCGAGCCTATCCGCCACAACCTGCTGTTCGAGCGGTTCCTCAACCCCAACCGCCGGGAGATGCCCGACATCGACGTGGACTTCTGTTCCTCACGCCGGGACGAGGTGATAGAACACATCTACCAGACTTTCGGAAACCAAAACGTGGCTGTGGTGGCCAATATCAACACCATGAGCCCCCGCTCGGCGGTCCGGATCGTGGCCGAAGCCCTGGGATTCGCCCCCACCGAGATCAACGCCTTGGCCAAGAACGTGCCCCGGCACGGGGACGCGGCGCGCATGCGGGAGTACCTGGCCGGCGCCTGGCCGGAGCTGCGCGACTCACCGCTACAGGACTCAGCCCCTGCGGTGCCGGCGACGCCCCCGGCGCCTGACGGCAAGGGGAGCGGCACTTCGCCGGCCGACGGCGCCCCGGGGCGCCCCGGAGGCCGGTATGCCCGCTTCCTCGACCTGGTCGAGCGCCTCGACTCCTTCCCCATGCACCTCGGCACCCACCTGGGAGGCTTCGTCATCACCGACCGGCCCATCACCTACTACGCCCCGCTCCAGTGGGCGGCTAAAGGGGTGGTGGTGATCCAGTTCAACAAGGACGACGTCGCCGCCCTGGGCCTGGTCAAGATGGACATCCTCGGCCTCCGCACCCACTCGGCCGTCTCGGAGACCGTCCACCTCATCCGGCAGCGCACCGGGCGCCGCATCCGCCCCTACGACCTGCCCCCCGACGATCCCGCCGCCTACGAGATCATCAGCAACGGAGGATCCATCGGGCTCTTCCAGCTCGAGTCGGCCGGCCAGCGCAACCTCGCCTCCCGCCTGCAGGAGCGGGACTTCGACGACGTCATCGCCGCCATCGCCCTCTACCGGCCCGGTCCGCTGGAGGCCGAGATGATCGGTCCCTTCATCGATCGCCGCTGGGGTCTGGAGCCGGTGAGCCTCCCCCACCCCGCCATGGCCGAGGCGGTGGCCGACACCTACGGGGTCATCCTCTACCAGGAGCAGGTGCTGCGCATAGCCCAGTCGGTGGCCGGGTTCGACCTGGCCGACGCCGACTCCCTCCGCCGAGCCATGACCCGCGACCGCAGCCGCGAGGAGATGGCCAAGATCGGCGAGACCTTCATCGGCGGGGCCGTCGCCCGGGGGGTGCCGGAGGATGCGGCGCGGGAGGTCTTCCGCCAGTTGGAGGGGTTTGCCGCCTACGGGTTCAACAAGAGCCACTCGGTGTGCTTCGCCGTCATCGCCTACGCCACCGCGTGGCTGAAGGCGTATTACCCCGCTGAGTTCCTGTGCGCCGTGCTGAACAACTATCCAATGGGGTTTTATACGCCGCGCACTGTCTTGAACGATGCCCGGCGGTTCGGGCTGGGAGTGCGGCCGCTGGACATCAATCTGTCGGGACGGGGATTTACCGTGGAGGATCCGGTGGAGCCGGATGTGTGGGCGGGGGTCGGGGCGGTGACCGGGGCGCCCGGCGGCGACACAGACCTGTTCGGCGCGGCACGCGCCCGGGGGGCGCAAGCGCCCTACAACCCCTTCGATCAGGCCTGGACAGCCGAGCACGACTGGGGCTTGACCGACGCCGATCTGGCGGAGTTGGCCACCGAGCAGGAGGGCGACACAGCCTATGCCGAGACCCTACGGGCGGCGCTGGAGCACCAGGCCGCGGGCGAGGACGACGAGGCACCACAGATGCCCCCGGCCCGCCCCGCCCCCGGCGACCTCCTCCTCGGCACCCTGCGCGCTCACGCGGCCCGCGGCGACGCCGGGCGCGCCCACTCGCCCCGTGCCCGGGCAGGCGTGGAGCCCGGCGCCTGCCTCGCCCCCAGCACCGGCATGGCCCCCGATGCCGGCCGGGCCCTGCGCGTCGGCCTCTCCTACCTCAAGCAGATGGGCGAGCGCTCCCTCGACCGCATCGAGGAGGAGCGCCGCCGCGGCCCCTTCACCAGCTTCGAGGACTTCTATCTGCGCACCCGTATCGACTCCACCGTGGCCGAGAACCTCATCCGGGTGGGCGCCTTCGACTCTCTGGAGCCCGACCGCACCGAACTGCTCTGGCGCCTGCCCCTGCTGCACGATCGCCTGGAGGCCCTTGCCGGGTCTTCCGGACAGAGGCGCGGCCAACTGCGGGCCTTCTTCAGCCCGCCCAGCCGCGCCGGACTCGAGCGCCGGTGGAGCCTCGAGGACAAGGTTCGCTCCGAGCTCGAACTCCTGGGTCTCACCGTGAGCTGCCATCCCTTACAGCTCTACGAGGAGGAACTCCGCCGGATGGGCGTGCGTATGAGCTACGAACTCCCCGCCATGGGAGACGAGGTGCCGGTGACGGTGGCCGGCGTCTACGAGCGGGCCCAGAACCCCTGGATGCGTTCGGGGAAAAGGACGATGTTCCTGACCTTAGAGGACGCCTACGGGCTTTTTGAGTGCGTGTGCTTTGAAAAGAGGCTGGCGCGGATCGCGCCCGTCGTCGCCCGGGCCAGTTACTTTCTGGTCCGCGGGCGGCTGCAGAACAACCGCAAGCGGGGGCTGGCCATTGTGGCCGAGGAGGTGTTGGATCTGGAGGAGGTGTTGGCGAGGAGACGGGCGCGACAGCCTCAGCCGGCCCCGACCTCCAGCAGAGCCCTGCCGCCCATGCCCGAGCCTGTCGACATGATCGGGCGGCGGGAGACTGACACCTATGGGGACGGGACGGCGTCGGCCAAACAGCGGGCGCCGGGGGCGGGGACCGGGGCTATTCCTAAGAAGGTGGGATGAAACACGGGGGCCCCGCCCAGTTGGTCGTCCTGAGGCAGCGTCACACCAAAGAGAGCTCCATGACCCCACCCTAACCGTGCAGGATCGTACGGCGAAAGACCCCCGTGCCGCAAATGCGCGTGGCGATGGTGATGCTGTCGTTTCGGCCCTCGAGATGATGGCCGCCGGCAATGTCGACTTTGTCGATGCCTATTTGGCCCAGATGTCATGTGCCGCAGGTGAGGCGGTCTGCTCGTTCGACGAGGATTTCCGGCGCCTGGGAGTGGAGTTGCTGGCGCCCGATTGAAGCGACGGGTGTCTCCGATCGGTTCCTGTTACCCTGGGCTCCGTCGACCACCCCATCTCCACAAGGATGACCCATGCCTCCCGACCCGCGCCGCAAACTGAAGACCATCGTCGTGACGGCGGCGTGAGCGACACGACCGGCACTAGCGGCAAGACCGACGGCGCGGCCACCGGCGGGCGGGCCTGGCGCAGCCGCAACTTCGTGGTCATCTGGATAGTGAACTTCATGTTCACCGTCGTCTTTTTGCTGCTCATGATCGTCATGGCGAAGGTTGCTGCAGACCGCTTCGGCGTGTCGCCAGCGGTGGCCGGTCTGTCGGCAAGCATGTTCATCATCGGCTCGTTCGCCGTCCGTCCCTTTTTGGCGATGCGGATCCATCAGATCGGTCAGATGAGGATCCTGTTCATCGGGACCTTCCTCAGCTTGGTGCTGACTCTGGCCTACTTCTGGGCCAACAGTACCGGCCTGCTCATGCTCATCAGGTTCCTCCACGGCGCCGCTCACGGAGCGGCTCTTCTGGCCATAGGAACCATCATCGCCGGGGTGATACCGCGGCATCAGTACGGAGAGGGCCTGGCCTATTTCACGCTTGGCCAGACGGTCTCTACCGCGATCGCCCCATTCGTGGGTCTGCTGCTGATCAACCGCGGGGGTTTCGATCCCATCATCATCACCTGCTCAGTGCTCATGCTGCTCTCTCTTGCGGTCCTCCCATTCCTGCGGGTGGAAGACCCGGAGTTGACCGCGGAGCAACTGTCCGAGACCAAGGGGATCAGGCTCAGCAACTTCATCGAGCGGCGGGCGGTACCGGTGGGACTGACGCTCATGCTGGGCTTCCTCTGTTACTCGAGCGTTTCCACGTTCCTTGCGCTCTATACCGAGGAGATAGGGCTGACGACCGCGGCCGGCATCTTCTTCGTCGTCTACGCAGTAGTGATTTTCTTCACCAGGCCGCTGGTAGGCCGGCGGTTCGACGCGCTGGGCGAGAATTCGGTGATGTACGCGGCCATCGTCATTTTCGCCATCGGTCTGGTCATCTTGGCGGTGGCGACCCGCGGGTCCGTGCTTCTGCTTGCCGCGGCCTTTCTTGGCCTGGGCTTTGGGAGCCTCCAATCAGCCGGGCGGGCGGTGACGGTCAAAGTCACGCCCCCGCACCGCATGGGGCAGGCCACATCGACCTTCTACACGTTCGGCGACATAGGACTGGGCCTCGGTCCGCTGCTATGTGGTCTCCTCATTCCCATCACCGGCTACCGGGGGATGTACGGGATCATGGCCGCCATCACCGCGGGGTCGGTGGTGCTATACCACCTGTGGCACGGGAGATACGCACGGGTGCCCGCCGCGCGAGTATCCCCCTAGTCCTGCAGCAACCCGCACACCTTCCAGATGCCGCGGTGGAAGCTGTGGACAGACCCAACCGGCTGCGCGTACATCAAAACGCACGCCTTGTGGATCACCGGGACACCCTTTTCCGCGCACAGGGCGAGGGCTTCTTTGGAGTCGGATCCGGCCTGTAGCCACAAGCGCGGAATGCCGGCGTCGATGGCTTCCCTGACGGCCGCTTCGCACTCGCTTCTGGGAACGGAGATTATGGCTCCCTCGACCACGTCCTTGACGCTGGCGATGCTGGGGTCGGACTCCCCAGTGTTGAGATACACGACGGAGACGTCGTAGCCTTTGGGGACCAATTCCTTCTTCATGTCGCCCATCACCTGGGTCTGGGCGGAGAGACGGACCAGCGCGAGCTTCTTGTGGCTTAGGAACTCAGCGGTTGTCATGGTGGCGGTCATCGGAGCGCACTCCTTTGTGATCGACATTCTCGGCGAGCATCTAGGCTCAGTATGAGGGCGCGCCGGCGGTAGTCAAACCGCCGTTTGGCGTGTTTCTGGACCGGCCAGGTGGCCAGTTAGCCACCCGCATGGCGCTGCAGCGCCGGACCGGGGTCGTCGACAGTCTGGGTCCAAAGTAGCAGTAACCAGCGCCCCCTGGCGAGGGATACTCACGATGGATGGCCCGCCGCTGGCGAGCCACCAGCAATCTTAGGAGAATGTGACTATAATTATGGTCATGGATAAGACTTTGCCCTTGGCGAACGTTAAGGCCCACCTGTCCGAGATAGTCGATCAGGTGGAGTCGGGCCACGACCGGGTGATACTCACGCGGAATGGCCGGCCGGCTGCCGTCATCCTCAGCCCCGACGATCTCGAAGCGCTCGAGGAGACGCTCGACCTTCTGTCGCGGCCGGGAGCGCTCGAGGAGATTGCCAAGGCACGGGAGGAGATCGACGCCGGGAAGTTCCTGACAGGAGCCGATCTGCGGACACGATTCGGGCGCCGCTAGGCCCCGGCGAGCGAGAGGGCGGCTCCTCATGCCCAGCTTCGAGCTTCGAGTGGCTCCGGGCGCCGCCCGATCGCTTGAACGCCTCCCCCAATCGGTGGCCGCCGCGGTCGTCGAATTCCTTACCGGGCTCCTTCTAGAAGAGCCGAGGCGGGTCGGAAAGCCGCTGGTGCGCCAACTCGCCGGTTACTGGTCCGCCCGCCGCGGAGCCTACCGCGTCGTCTACGCGATCGATGACGCGAACTCGCTGGTTCTGGTCGTCCGCATCGAACACCGGGCCGACGTCTACCGGCCCCTCTAGAGATCAGGCGCACCCCCCTGCGCAAAGTGCTCCCTAAGGAACGACACGACGTCGGCCATGGCCTCCGGCCCCAGCACCATGTGGATGGCGCCTTCGTAGCAGCGGTACGTCACCGGCACGCCGGCGGCCCGTAGCCTGTCGGCGTAGGCCCGGCCCTCGTCACGCAGCGGGTCGTACTCCGCAGTCTGGACTAATGCGGGAGGTAGTCGCGAAAGGTCCGGGGCGCGCAGAGGCGAGGCGTAGGGATCGGCACCGGCGCCGGGAGAACCCGCGTAGTGCTCCCAGAACCACTGCATCTCGGCCCTGGTGAGCACGTAGTCATCGCCATTCCGGCAATACGACTCGGTGTCGAAGTCGCAGTCGGTCACCGGCACTGTCAGCACCTGACAGGCTAGGGACGGTCCGCCCTGGTCGTGAGCCATCAGCGCGACCACCGCGGCAAGATTTCCTCCAGCGCTGGAGCCGCCCACGGCTATCACGCCGTTACCGGCCAGGCGGGCGCCGTTCTCCGCGACCCAACGGGTGACCTGGTAGGCGTCCACGGCTGCCGCGGGAAACTTGTGCTCGGGGGCCAGCCGGTAGTCAACCGACACCACGACGCACTCCGCGCCATTGGCTATCGTCCGGCAGTCGGCATCCTGAGTCTCCAGGTCGCCAACGACCCAGCCGCCTCCGTGCAAGTACACCACGACGGGAAACGGACCTCCCCCCTCGGGCGTGTAGACGCGAACGGGGATATCGCAGGCAGGGCCGGGGATGGAAGTGTCTTCTACCTTCGCTACCGGATCACCGGGAGGCACAGCAGCGAACATCTCTGCCGACACCCGCCGGGCCTCTTCGACCGACAGCGAACACATGGGCTGGGCCCCGGCAGCAGCGGCTTGGTCGAGAAAAGCCTGGGCAAGGGGATGAAGGGGCACCCTGGTTCCTCCTATCTTCTGGTCAAGCATCGCCGCCATAGTGAAGCGTAACCTTTTCAGCATGCTGCTGGCAATCTCCCTCACTCCGCACTATCCTTGCCACTATCTACTCTACTGAATGCTGTTCACAAACGCCTCGGGGGGACACATGAAGGACTTCAAAGACAAGATCCTGTTCGTCACCGGTGGAGCCTCCGGTGCGGGCTTCGGACAGGCGAAGGTGTTCTCCGAGGCCGGCTGCAAAGTCGTTATCGCGGATGTCCGGCAGGAAGCCCTCGACCAGGCGATGGAGTATTTCAGCAAGAAGGGCGCTCCCGCGCACGCCATCAAGCTCGATATCACCGACCGCGCGGCGTACGCGGCCGCCGCGGACGAAGTCGAGAGCGTGTTCGGAGGTCCGCCGCAGATTGCTCCTCAACACCGCGGGCGTCAACACGTTCGGCCCTCCGGAGGCGTCCACATACGAGGACTATGACTGGGTCATGGGAGTATGCCTCGGAGGAGTCATCAACGGCATGGTCACCTTCGTACCCCGCATGATCAAGGCCGGCAAGGGCGGCTACATCGCTGCGACCGCGTCCATGGGAGGTTTCTGGGGCAGTCCCATGACGGGTCCCTATTCCGCCGCCAAGGCCGCGGTCATCAACCTCATGGAGAGCTATCACATCTCGCTCGCGAAGTACGGCATAGGCGTGTCGGTGCTGTGCCCGGCCTCCATCAACAGCAATATCCACAACGCCGGGGATACGCGTCCCGCCCATCTGGCGAACACGGGGTATCTCATGGACGAGAAGGCCATCGACACTCTCAGGTACATCTACGAGAGAGGCATGGACCCGATCGATCTTGCCACGTGGCTCAAGAAAGGCATCGAAGACGAGCAGCTCTACGTCATCCCCTATCCCGAAGAGCGTGAGGCCCTCGAGAGGCACTTCAAGAAGATCGTCGACTCGGTGCTCCCGATGGAAGCCGACCCCGAAGGGGCGAGAAGGCGCGTGGAAGCCTTCAAGGCCATCGGCGAGCGTGCCATGGAGGAGGCGAAGAAGGATCCGTCCAAGCCTGTGGGTGTGGGGTTCGGTAGCGCCCTGCCCGAACTGGACTGGGTCAAGCCCGCGCCGATCCGTCCGATGGGGACGCCGGAAGAATAGCGGCGTCGGGGGCGCTACTACTTCTCCGGCAGCGTAGCGACGAAATCGCGCGCCTGCTCCAGCCAATCCTCCAGACTGGCGGGGTCAAGGCCGTCGGGGCCGACCATCACCCAGCCGGACAGCGGGTTCTTGCTGATCTCGAACGGTCGCACGTTGGGTTGCCGAAGGGCAGCTGTCCCATCTTCCGGACTGAGGTGGAGGAACACGCTGTCGCCGGATACTCCAGCCGTCATCTTGCCGTTCAGCAGGTAGCAGGTGCCTCCGAACATCTTCTTTCGGCTGAGGCCCCACGCTCCGAGCACCTCTTCCACGCGGGCGTCGAGTTCCGCGTCGTATGCCATCGCTCTCCCTCAGTCCTCCACCCCGTCCAGCCAGGCGAGATTCTCCCGAATCAGATCCGGGATGGGCAGCTCGTACGGGCAGCGGGTCATGCAGTCGCCACACTCGGTGCAGGTCCTGCCCCGCTCGACGGCCGGCCAGAGCGGGCCCTTCTGGAGAGTCTCCTTCCCCAGGCGCTTGATCAAGGCCCGGACGCCCAGCACCGTCTGGATGGAGATGCCTTCCGTGCAGGGCTGGCAGTAGTCGCAGCGGCGGCAGAAGACCTTGTCGTAGGTTTGCTGGAGCGCGGCGATCCGTTCCTGCTCCGCCTGGGTCAGGGGGGCACCATCCTGGAACACCCTCCAGTTCTCGTCGAACAGGCCCGTTGTCTCCACACCGGCCAAGACCAGCACCCCGGGCTCGGCCAGAGCGTACTTGAGCGCAGGCCCGGCGTTTTCGATCACCCCGCCGGAGAAGGGCTTCATGGCGAGCACACCGACATTCTTCTCAAGCGCTTTGGGAATGATCTTTTCCCGGGCCTGGGGTTCGAGAAAGCTGAAGCAGACCATGATCACGTCGAAGAGACCGTCGTCGAGGCAGCGGTCCAGCACCTCCAGATTGTGACTGGTGAGCCCGATGTGGCCGATGAGACCCTCGTCCCTGGCCCTGAGCAAAGCCTCCAGCGCGCCTCCCGGGGAGATGACCGTCTGATACTCGGCGTGGTTGGCCACGAAATGGGCCTTGTAGATGTCGATGTAGTCGGTCTGGAGCTCCTTGAGGCTGGTCTCCAGGTGGGCCCGCATGGCGTCCGCCGTCTTGGCGTGCGACTTGGAGGCGAGGACCACCCGCCGGCCGGCGCCCCCGCCGGCCGGCGGCGCCCGAACGCCCGGCGTCGACGCCCGCCTGCTTGAGAGCCAGACCGATGCGCCGCTCGCTGGTGCTGTAGGCCCGGGAGGTATCGATGAAGTCCAGGCCCCGCTCCACGGCGTGGCGGACGGTCTCCACCGCGTCGGCTTCGCTCACCCGCTGGATGGGGATGCCGCCGAAGCCCAGGCGGTAGACCTCGAGACCGGTTCTACCTAAGACCATGCGTTGCATGCGGGCTATTGTAGCGCCCGCGTCGGCGCGAGGCGCCGCAGGGCCCCCTAGTCGCTCAGGACCAGCCCCTCGGCGATCTTCTGCAATTCGGCGACCGGAAGGTTGGAGAGTACCTCCACCCGTGTGCCGTTCGCGACCCAGGTCAGCGAATTGGCGTCTTTGTACGTGATGGAAGGCAGGTCGCGCGGGGTACCACCGGTCACCGTGGAGGGGCCGGCTGACGCTCCGCCGGATACTGAGATGCCGCTCTCGCTGACGACCGAGCCATCGCTTCCCACCACGATGGTGGCGGGCTGCTCGCCGGACGCCGGCGTGATGTTCACCCCGCCTGCGCCGGGTGCGATCTGCGCGCTGCCGGATACCGAAACCGCTTGTCCGTCATCGGGCGCCGGTAGCCCATCCCAAGAACCAGACAGTCCTGTCGCCAGTACCGCCGCCACACCGTTCACCGCGGCCGCCTCGCCTTTCGGCAGAGGCCCGCCGTTGTCGGTAGCCGTCTTCACAAGCAGGAACCGGTCGCCGTTTTGGTATAGGGTCTGCTCCTGCTGCTGCGGCTGTTGCGCGCCCTCGGCCGGCGCCGCAACCATGGATGCCGAGCCGGCCACCATGACCGGTCCCGACTCGAAGCCCGCGGGCAGATAGCCAAGCTCCGCGATAGGACCCGACTGGATGTGGAAGACCTCGGCGAAGAAGTCTCCGGCAGCTGCTCGCGACGTGGGCACGGCGGCGATCACAGCCGCGGCGAGCACTACGGCGCCGGCGGTTCCGAGCGCGATCCTCCATCTGCGTTTCATCGGGCGATCTCCTTTTCGTAGGGAGTGGGTGTGTTTCTTGGCGCCGCCCGCGTCTTCGGCGATTCGCGCCTGCAGGTGGCTCCACGCCTGCGGAGAAGGAGCGGCCTGCGCGGCCATGGTCTTGAGAGACCCCGTCACCTGTCCCCGGCTGGAGCCCAGGGCCGATAGTTCCTTCTCACAGGACCCGCATCCGGCCAGATGCGCCTCGATCAACGTACGTTCCGACGGCATGATCTCGCCGTCCAGGTAGGCGACGAGCGCTTTTCTCACTTCGCGGCATTTCATCTCACGCCTCCGTTACGGTGCGGGCTGTGCAGGGGGAATCGGACTCCAGATCGTCACGCATCTGGTTCATGGCCAGGTTCAGGCGGGATTTGACGGTCCCCAGAGGAAGATCCATGATCTCGGCTATCTCGGCGTATGAGAGATCCCAGTAGTGGCGCAGTATCACTACGACCCGGAGCTTTCTGCTGAGTCTGTCGAGGGCGCGGCGCACCGAGTCGTCTTCCTCGTAGCAGTCGGCGTGGGAGCGGATGTTCACGACCTCGCCGGCAGCGACGTCGTCCAGACTCTCCGTCTGCCTGCGGCCCCTGCGCCAGTTGAGACAGCGGTTGACGGTGACCCGGTAGAGCCACGTGCTGAAGGCGCCGCGAGCCGGATCGTAGCTGTCGAGCGAGCGATGCACCTGGAGAAAGACTTCTTGAAGAATGTCCTCGGCGTCCGCTGCCGTACCCAAGGTCAGGTACGTGGTCCGGTAGACGAGGTTCTTGTACTCCTCGAACAACAGCCCGAAGGCTTCTTCGTCTCCGGCCTGGGCCCGGCGTATGAGGACCTCGTCCACGGCGGCTCCTGTGGGGGTTTCTTTGGACACGGTACACCGGTGACGGGCGGAAAGTTCACTGGAGCAGGAGGCCGGCTACGGTGGCGAGTGCCCCTGTCACTCCGTCCATTCCTACCCGCTCGGCCGCTGCAGCCAGCGCGCTCGCGCGAGGGGCCGATCAAATAGTCGCCGACAGGCGCTCCATGAGTTGATCGAGCGACAGGCCCAAGCCCTTGGCCAGCCTCCGAAGCGTGCCTAGCCGCGGATCGCGGCGACCCGTCTCTATCCTGCTCAACGATTCTTGGGCTATGCCGCTCCGGCGCGACAATTCCTGTTGACTGAGACTCGCGCTCTCCCGTGCTGCGCGTATCCTGGCCCCCACGATCTTGCGTTCGCTATCGTCTTCAGATTCCAGCTTGGAGCGATACTGCTCGTCAAGGGACGCCCGGAGGCTGCTTGCGCTCACGGTAATCTCGGTACCAGCCGCATCGGCCAGCACAATGGAGTCCCCGCCAAACCCTGCCGACGCGGCGACCGGGACCAACCCGAGTTGCCGCGCGAAAGGCAGATCGGTCCACCGGACGGCCCTTTCAAGTCCGTCCCCGAACTGGATCCAGAGGATGGAGTCGAGAGCGCAGAACCTCGCCACGAGCACACGGTCGGGCTGCGAGCCAAGGCGGCCGGCATCAATGCAGATCTCGGATGTGTTCAGAATGTCACTCCTTCCGGCCTGGACAGCTGACCACCCTGGCTCCGCCGCACTCAAGCCGGAGTAGAGCCATCCTCGCTCCCACCTATTAGTCATATGATTTTATAGTCAAGCACCGTCTCCGTCAACCGGGCGGCATTCGACTAGTGTCGCCGGCAAAAGATGGCGCGCGAATCGGACGAAGGATGGGGATTGGCGAGCCTCGCTCCCGTTTACTCCCGCGGCGTGAGGAACCGCCCGACAAATCCCAGCGCCGTATCGGCCACTTCCCGCCATCCGCTGTCGATGGTCAGCGCGTGACCCCGACCGGCCATGTGGACTATCTCCGTGACGGCTTTGTTGTCCTTCTGTTTCTTGAACGAGGCGTCGACGAGCACCGGGGGGACGGTGTGATCCTTTTCCCCCGAGATCAGCAGCAGCGGCCCGCGATGGGGGTCGTCGGTATCGACCTTGGCCTCGGTCCAGGGATTCAAGTTCGCAGTCGCCGCCTGGAAGAGGGGACGGCCTGCCGCCGGCACGGCGAACTCCTCGTAGAGCACCTGCGCCTCGCCCTCGCTCACGGCGTTGCCGAAGGCGTAGCGGAACTGCTCGTAGGTGAGCGGCACCGCCCGGTTACGATTCCCCGGATGACCGAGCACGGGCGACGCCGACTTGAGCGCCGAGATGGGCAGTGGCAGCACCCCGCGGAACGGCGCGGGATCGATGGCCACCGACACAGCGGCAAGTCCCCGTCCAGCGATTATCTGGGTGATCAGCCCTCCCATCGAGTGGCCGATGACCGCCGGCTTCTGGTCCAGGTTGGCGATGATGTCCGCGAAGTGGTCGGCCACCTGCTCGATGGTCACATGGGCGTACACTTCCGGCTCGGCGTTCGCTTCGTCCACCGTCTCCGGCTCGTCCGGCCAGCCGGGAGTGAGCGCGGCGTAGCCCGCCTCCTCGAAGACCTCGGCCCACCGGTCCCAACTGGAGGGCAGCAGCCACAGGCCGTGGATGAACACCACCGGGGGGCGTCCGGAGGCGTTGGCGGCGTTCACTTGTTTGGCTTCGTGTTCCAGGATGGTGGTCATTGGGGGGCCTCCTTCTTTGTCATGACCCGGGGGGATTGGCGCCGTGCGGGATGGGCCGCAGATGGGGCGTCGCTCTTCTTAAGGTCTTCAGTGGAGGCTGTGCCCGGGAAGGGGGGAAATTAGTCGCGGGGGCCCGTGGCCTTCCAGATCAGAGGTTCGTCGCGCCCGCCCGAACCAGTGCTTCGTAGTCCGCATCGAACGCGGAGCCGCCATCTGGCACATAGAGCACTGATCCATCCCGCCCTCGCGTCAGCAGCACTCGGTAGCTATTCAGCCTCAACATGTGGGGGTCTCTCGCGTGGGACCGCTTCTGCAGAGGACTCTGCCAGGCCCCACCGTTCCAGTGAAGGTCGACGCCCCAGCCCACGACAGGAAGGTCCAGTTCAAGCCCTTGGCACTGGAACTCGGTCGCCGCCGAGTTAAGTTGGCAGCATGACCCGGTCGATTCCGGTGGATCGTAGTACCAGGGGCCAACCTTCATTCGCTGCGTGCTGTAGAAGTCAGTAGGGATACCGAAGTCACTTAGCCGCCCCTTGGACGATCCAAGGAATCCATACCGCTTGTCTTCCTCGGTGCGGTATCGCTCGCGAACGTACCGCGTTGCGCGAGTAAGTTCTCGCGTTACGTAGAGCCTGTATCCCTGTCTCTCCATTCGTCGGCAAAGTGGGGCGGCCTCCTCCAAATTTCCGTCCAGCACGTTCTGCACCCAACTCTGGACATCCTCCGCAATATGAGAACGCAGGGACACGTCAAGGTTCAGCGACTCGGCCACGTCCAGCCGGGCTGCCGCCGAGAAGACGCCCGCGATCTTGGCCGGGCAGTGCACCGTCCAGCGTTCGGGATTGACGCGCACGGCGTCGTTCCACTGCCCGAGACCCGCTTCCTCGCCTAGGTAGATCTCCTGCCCCTCGCCGATCAACCCGACCATCAATCCCCACGAGCGTTTGCGAGAGCCGATGAGCAAGAAGTCCTCAGGTTCGGAGTGATCATGTCCGCGCTTCTCCCTCACCCGCTCAGCATCCCAGGCCCGTTGGGCCTCGTCGTACACCCACACATGCTCTTCCGGAATGCGCCCGGTCTCTCCGCCATACTGTTTGAGAAATCCGTGGACATCCTGAACGAACACCTTGCTCCTCAGTGCGTACTGAAGAACATCCACCAGAGGACCGTTGCCGGAAAGAAAGACCGCAGAGCGCTTGCTTCCGGTGTCGCCGAAGTAGTTCTCGTAGACGAACTGGAGCCCAACCAGAGTCTTTCCGGATCCTGGTACGCCGGTAATGAGGGCTAGGTGCAATTCCTGGGCGTCGCGGGCCTCATTGGCGGCGCTGACAAGCTTAGCGATCGTGTCAGGAATGCCCGCGCTTTGGGCTTTCCTGATTTGCGGGAGCGGCTCATGCTCGAAGATCCGGCGAGCAGCAGTGACGAGCGAGGGAAGAGGCGAGTAGTCGGCGTCTATCCACGCTTGGCCATCAACCGGTTCATCGGGAGCCCGCCGCTCAAGCTCCGCGATCACACCCTGTACGCCGGCGGCGTTTGTCAGGGTGATTTCCCCAACCTTCCGATGCTCATCGGTGCCTCGCGTCAACACGAGAACTGAATCAACCAGTTTGTCGTGCGTGGCTGCGTGGTAGTGGCGAAGATCTCGCGCGTAGGCATCCACCTGGTCAACGTAGGCGCGCAAAAGCTTCTCGGTCTCTTTGAATTCGAGTACGAGCACCTGCGAGCCGGTCAGAATGACGACGTCCGGACGGCGACCGCGCTCCCGAGGTAGCTCGTATTCGAAGACGAGTACCCAGCGAACGGCCCGAGGGGCGGACGCCAGAATGCTTGAGAGTGCGGACTGAAGAATCTCGAACTCTCCTCGCCAGGCCTCCATTTGTCCGCCGTCAGGCTGCATTCCCATGATCTTGAGGTGACGGGCTCGGAGAGCCCCAAGGAGGTCGCTCTGACTGAGCGCGAGAAACTCGGGAATCGTGCCAAACCAGCCGCACGACGAGTCGACCACCTCACTCGGTATCGCTTCGACGTACCTTTTGACTCCCGCCACCTCGGGGTCGGACGGGCGATCCAGGAGAGGCTGTGCGCACTCATGCACGAATCCCAGCAATCGATACAGAGGCCTTCCCTGTATCGTGATGAGCGCCCCCTCGGAAGCCGCCAGCCCGCCTGCCTTCAGCAACTCCTTGGCGATAGGCGATTCCAGCGTGATCTTCCTTGCTGCTGGATCTGGGGCGTCGCGCACGATCTCGAAAGTGGCTTGCTGGCCCGACTCAACGTGCTCAAGCCTCGCCTTCTGACCTATGAGCGCTTCCCCGGGAGCAGGTTGAAGTTCCCCGAAATCATCTTCGAACTTGTCGCTCATCTTGGTCAGCCCGATGGCCCGCCCAGCGACTGGTCCACCCCGCGGCTTCCGTTCACCCGGGAAGGGGCGTTCTCTCGCCGGCTGCCCTTCAAAGGGGCCCGATAGGGGCTCCCCGGGGGCCGAAGCCCTCGCTACAAGAGGAAAGACCCACACCTGTCTCTTGTTTCCGTCCCGATCAGGTTGGCGCTCGGGGTAGGGAGCCATTGCCAGGCCGACCCGCCCAAGATAGAGGTAACGGTTGGGTTCAGGGTTCTCAAAAAGAAAGACCGCCACACCGTTTGTATCAGACTCAGCAAGAGTCTTGTTTTGGGAGGCGTTTAGCCTCTGGTCGCCCGTCAGCCCCATGCCGGTGTAGTGGAAGGTCTCTCCCTCCCACCGGTCAAAATAGGTTCCACCAGAGCCTTTGGAAATCAGCACGAGAGTATTCGTGCGGTGGGATCGCCGCATGCCGCCATAAGTACTGCACTGAAAACGCCGACTAAGCTCCTCATTAGTGAGTGCCTCGCCCAACCGAAGATCGGGATTGAACTCCGTGTTGGAAGCCTTCATGCCGCGGCCACTCCCTCCGTTGCAGCCCTGCCAGTTACGGCGACCACGGGCCATCCTACAACGTTGGCTTTGGCGGCGAAAGATCAGGATCTGCGAACGCGTTTAACCGCTTCGATTCTGTAGGCTAGTGCGTCATCAGGGAAGACCTTTAGATCCGGACCCTCGACTCAGCCCGTTGCCCACGCGGCGTCTCGAGAACCGCCGCCACCCCCGGCCCGAGATCCGCGCCGGTCCTAGCGACGCCGCGAGTTTCTCGCCCCCTACCCGCTCTTGGTATTCCTAAGATGCCTCCCACAATGCGCCACCACAAACGCATCCTCATGCGGCGCGAAGTGGATCCGCAGGCAATACTGCGGGTCGAACGAGTCGCCGACGCAGAGATGCTGCTCGGCAAACAGCGGGGCGCCCTCGTGGGTGACGGTGCGCTCTTCCTTGTACATGGTGCCGGTTATCTGGCTCTCCTTGGCCGCATACTCCAGCCAGGGGGCCTCGTCCTTGTGGTCCTTGAACCACTGGCTCGGGCTCGTCACCCGGTCGCCGGCCATTATCGCCGCCCGGCGCTCCGCGGCGCAGCGACCGAGAAGATGAAGGGCCTGCCAGGCGCGGTCCACGTCTTTGTAGGGGGACTTCTGGGCGCTCTCCAGGGCGCGGGTGTGGACGACGAGGCTGCCGGCGAACTCCCTCTCGGCTCGTCGGAGCGCCGCGGGCAGATCGGCTGGGAGGAGACTCCACCTCAGCCGGAGGGTTACGTTCCAGCTCTCGGATACGGGCGTCACGGGCATCCAGTTCCTTCAGTAGCGCGTCCCGCTCGGCGGTCAACTCGGCGACGGCCTTCTCCAGGTCTATCGCCAGCCGCTCCGCCTCCTTCCGCGCCTCCCGCTTCTCCCAAGCGTCCAGGATGGCCTGAGTCCGGGTGCGGATCTCTATCGGCTGTCCGGGGTCGGCGCTCATCCAACCCAGCCGCTCGAAAAGGGCCTGGCGGACCTCGCTCGTCTGGAGCAATCCGTGCCGGCCACCTTCCCGGCGCAGGCGGACTATCACCGGGCCGGAGATCTGCTCCTCGAGGGCGGCGTCGGTCACCCCGGCGGCCGCGGCGGCGAGCGATACCGACTGGACCACCTTCTTGGTGGAAAAGGCCTGCTCGGAGCCATCCCTCTTGCGCACCATGAACGGGTGGTTGAACTCGGCGGCCAGCTCGCGCAGGCGCTTGCAGGCTTCCTCGATGCTGTGGACGTGCGTCTCCGGAGCCACCAGCCCGCTGAGGATGGCGTTGTGGATGCGGTTGGGATCGATGAGCACCACCGGCTTGCCCTGGTGGCGGGCCCGCACGACGCCGAGCGTGGTGCCGATGGACTCTTTCCACATGTTGGCCAACAGGATGTCGCAGGCCTCCAGCTTGGCGATCTCTCGGGAGACGACGAAGTCATCCGCCCACTCGGTGGGATCCTCGAAGTCGAAGTCCTTCTTGAGGAGCTGCTTCACCTCGCCTCGCCACCAGATGCGCTGCTCCTCGTTGCAGCCGCGGATGGGGCCGGCCAGATAGATTCTCAGGCGGGTCATGAGCCGGCCAACTCCGCCGCCTTCGCGGTCACCCGCTCGACGGCGTCGACGAGGACATTCGGGCCCTGCCGGGCCCATCCGCGTAGGTCGCCGATCTCGACTTCGAATCCTTCCGCCCGTAGTGCGGGCTCCTGCGTCCTGAGTGATTCAGCCAGACGGAGCCACATCGCCTCCCCAGACAGCTGCGCAGGCCGCAGCGCCTCGAGCAGTTCGGCAAGGGCCGGCCACACCCGGATCCAGTCGACAAACAGTGGGCGCGTTGGAAAAGCGTCCCGGAGCTCGTCGTTCAACCGATAGAGCGCTTTCTTGCCCTCCTCTCGCCGATCCGCCAGCCCTGCCTCTTGAAGCGAGGCGAGGTATGATGCGACAGAAGCCTGCCCGTACGCAGTCCTTTCTGCGACAAGTCTGCCGTGTGTCCAATCGTGCGTTATCAGATAGGTGAGCACCTCGGCCCGCGAACCCTGACCGACAAGCGCCCGCGCCTGGAAGCGTAAGCACGCCGGATTCGTCGCCTTAGGCCGGCTGGACAGCCCACGGAGGTCTACGGGCGACCGCAGGAAACCGGCCGCCGCGAACGTGGGGTCGCGTTCCGTCCACCTCGCTTCCTGTCCTTTCTGGGAGAAGAAAAGATCCTCCTTAACTCCGCTGGGCTCCCCCTCGATCTCTTCAAGATCGCTCGGCAGCAGACGGCCGAAGTTCGCCCCACCCCCGCGCTCCGCAGCAATCCGAGCGGCGACCGCAAGAAGACTTCGCTCGCTAGGAGTGCCGCGACGGGCGATCCGCCTCAAGCGGGCCAGATCCAGGAGAGACGCATTCTTGACCAGCCAATCCAGAACCTCATCGAACAAGCGCGCATCATGGCGCCCGAGAGTCATCGACGCGACCAGCAGCGCCTCCGGGTCGAGGAGAGACCGGGAGCTGTCTTGCGTTCCTGCAAGGCCTGCGGCACTCCATTGTCGCCAAGCTAACTCTAGCGTCGCTTGGCTCAGGTTCTCTCGCAGTGGAGCAATCCTATCCATGGGTGATCTCCTCGGCTGCCGCCTCGCAGTGGAAGTAACGAAGTAGGCCCACGAGCATCCCGCGAAAGGCCTCGGAAGGATCCTGAGACCGGGCCCAGATCGCGCCGGCCAGCAGCTCATCACAGGATGGCTCCAGGGCCTGCAGGTCTTCGGTGTGGCGGCCGACCCCGGTGTCGGCCGCCGCGTAGGTCTTGAAGTAGATGAGATCTTCTCGGGAGGGAACCCAGATAGTCAGCCGCGGGCCGAAGGATTCCGCGGTCAGCCGCGACTCCAAGCCTTCCGGCAGCCCGTGATCGAGCAGGTCGGCCGGGCCCGGGTTTAGCCAGTCGTCGCTCAGCCCCAGTGCGTCCGCGACCGTCGCCGCCGCTGCTAACAACGGTTCAGGCAGCGGCTTGTGCTTGACCAACATGGGCTCCGAAAGATCCGTGGGTGCTTGGCGCAGCGCGAGGACGTCGACGTCCTTGGTGGGCCGGACGCCGATGCCGATCACACTCAGCGCCGCTCCGCCGATCACGACGATCTCGTAGGGCCCCGCTCCCCGCGACTCAAGGGCAGCCCCCAGAAGGGAGAGACCCTCTCTTACCGCAGCACCGCTATCGAACATGGCGACCTCCATGACCATCTGATGTGGTCATTATGACTGTTTCATCCAGTCATGGCAACTCTCTTGCAGATTGGAAATGAGTCGGTGTATTCTTCCCACCCACACCCGGGTTTGCCT